>DATJDU010000022.1:0-95985 GCA_035497315.1 Sphingomonadaceae bacterium | reverse complement strand
GCGGGTCCGGTTCCGGACGGTAGCCGATTGGGCAGAGCCCGGCGAATGGTGGAAACACCGGGCCTCTCGCTAGCTTTCCGCCCGCCTCCTGCACGCGCCACTTCCTGACGCCGTGCCGGCCGCGCGATTGGTTCCTTGGTTCTCACACTGGCGTAATGGTCCGGGTTCGCCGCCGGATGTTTTTGTATGTGGGGTTGGCCCAAAGGCCAGCGGTCCCGGGGCAGGCCCGGGACCAGGCACTCCTATTGCAGATTGATCCCCGGATTGCTCAGGATCGCGCCATTGTCGTCGGCCTGCGGGCCGGGAATGACGGTGAGGGTGTGGACCGCACGAATCTTGCCGTCGATGAAGCGGAAGCTGTGCGAATCCGGGCCGCCGGCCTTGCTGTCGCCAAAGCGGCAGAAGATGTTGATCACGCCCTTTTCCTCATCCACCAGATAATCGCGATTGGTGATGTAGAGCACACCCGGCGGCATGCCGATTTCGCAGGAGGCGTAGGGATCGCTGGTGCGGTTGGTATAGGCGCCGCCTTCCAGCCGGGCGCAGGGCGTGCCCCAGGGGATGTCGGTGAATTTGTCGGCAAACCCATCGAGATAGGCATTGGCGCCGCGGATCATCTCCGAAGGCGGGGTCTTCTGATATTTGAACAGAGGTTCCCAATCTTCCTGCTTGGAATATTTGAGGAAGGCATTGGCGTTGAACAGCCAGTCGCCCTTTTTGGTGACGAGGCTGTCCACCCGGATCACCTTGCCCTGATGCATATAGAGCCTTGTGCCGATGATATATTGGACAGGCCCTTCGGTGACGACCAGCTCGGTAAAGGCCTTGCAGCGCTTGTCGTCATGGAAGCTCAGCGAATGGGCCACGGGCAGGGCGGTGTTCCACAGCCCCTTGTCCTGCTCCACCGTCTGCATGTCCTGCAAATAATGCGCCTTGGGATCGAGCGGCAGGCCGGCAAGGCTGCCCTTGCGCTGGCCTTCCACATAGGCGGCGGTCGCGGCCTTCAGCTCGTCGCGCGTGCAACTGGGCTTGTCCTGCAAGCGGGCCCATGGGCTGGGCGGCGGGCCGTTCTGGGCCATGGCGGGCGTGGCAGTGGCGGCCACGGCCAGCAGGGCGGCGGCGGAAAGCAGTTTTCCGATCATATTATTCTCCCCCAGATTTCCTGTTTCTAACGAATGTCCTGAATCTCTTCGGAGCGGCCCTGTTCGTAAGTGCTCCAGCCCGAATTGATGCCATAGGGCCCGCGAATGAAGATCGCCTCGATCTGCCGGATCTGGCCCTTTTCCACCTTGAACAATTCGCCCAGCTGCCAGGTCCAGTTGATCGGGCGGTGATCGAAGAAGCCGAAGGCGAACACGATACCGCGTTCCCGGTCCACCGCCACGAAGCGGCGGTCGCGAATGCCGGTGACGGTGCCCTTGAGATCGTTCTCGAACTGGGCCTTGCAGGTCTTGCGCTTGCCGTCGCGCCCCAGCAGCACATCCATGCCGTTTTCAAAGCGGACGCAATTGTCGGTGAAAGGGTAATAGCCCTTGCCGTCATTGCGCTGCAGCCCTTCGAAATAGGCATTGCCCACCGCGATCAGCTCCGCGCGGCTCATGCGTTCCTTCTCGGGAATGGCCTGCAGGAAGACCGGGGCGGGCGCCCCCATCTTCTCCACCGCTTCGCCCGTGGCGGGGAAGGGATTGCTGGAGCCGGTTACGGCGGCCCCGCCAATGGCGCGGTCGGGCCGGGCGGCGATCTGTTCCACTTCGGCGATCTTGCCGCCTTCGATCCGCAGGCGCAAAGCGAGGCCCACCAGCTCCGGCGGGCGCGCCACGCCGGTGGCGGAGCTGGAGGCGGTCTCCTTCACCGTGCCGAGAAAGGCGACCTGCTGGGTTTCAATATCGGGAACATAGAGCTTGTACTGGCCCACGCCGCTGGCGGTGGCCCACAGTCCTTCATTGCCGAAAGGCAGTTCGATCCCGTTTTCGGTGAAGCGGACATTGGCGGCGAACAGGTCCGGGTCGACCTTATGCGCCGCCATCGCCGCCAGATAGCGGTTCACGAAAGTTTCCAGGCAGGTGCGCTGGCAGGCCTGGACGGGCGCCGGCACACCCGCCACCTGCGCGGAGGCGCTGGTGGCAAGGGTGCTTGCGGTGAGGCAGCTGGCGCTAAGGGCAAGGGCGGCAAGCGCCCTGCGAACAGGCTTCTTCATGATTTCCCCTCTTCCCGGCGGCCCCTCTTGATGGAGGTCGTTGACTAAGTCCTACCGGAGGGGAAGCTGTCTAGTCCAGCGGTTTGAGCACGACGTGGCCGACGGCGGTGTTGGACGCGGGAACATGGTAGAAGCGGTGGAGTTCCTCCACCTTCTCGCCCAGCGCTGCGCGCATGATCAGCCACATGATCAGTTCGATCCCTTCCGAACCGGATTCACGCAGATAGTCGAGGCGGGTGATCTTGCGCAGATCGTCTGTGTCGTCGATCAGCTTGTCGAGGAATTCATTGTCGAAGTCCGGGTTGATCAGGCCGGCACGGGGGCCCTGCAACTGGTGGCTCATGCCGCCGGTGCCCCAGATCTGCACGTTGAGATCTTCCGGGAAACAGGCCACCGCATCGCGGATCGCGGCGCCCAGTTGCCAGCAGCGTTCGCCCGAGGGGGTGGGGAACTGGGTGACGTTCACCGCCAGCGGGATGACCTTGCAGGGCCATTGGCTGACATGGCCGAACATCAGCGAAAGCGGCACGGTCAGCCCGTGGTCCACATCCATCTGGTTCATGATGGTGATGTCGAAATTGTCGATCACCAGCTGTTCGGCAATGTGACCGGCCAGATCGGTGTTGTTGTAGACCATCGGCACCGGGCGGCGGCCCCAGCCTTCGTCGGCCGGTTCGAATTCCTCGGCAAAGCCCAGCGCGAAGGTGGGCACGATGTCCAGCATCATGGCCGAAGCGTGGTCATTATAGCAAAGGATCACCACGTCGGGCGTGTTGTCCTTGATCCATTCCTTGGCCCATTCGTAACCGTCGAAAACGGGCTTCCAATATTCGTCCTGATCGCGCCCCTGGTCGAAGGCGGCGCCGATGGCGGGAACGTGGCTGGTGGCAATGCCTGCGGTGATCTTCGCCATGGTCAGTTGCCTCCCCGCTTGGAACGCTGGCCTTCGGGGCTGCGCCCGCCGGAGCGCATCATCGCGGCATATTCGTCAGGCGTCATGCCGGTCATCGAACCGACCGCCTTTTGCGTGCTCCATCCGTCGGTGTTGGAGAGTTTGACCAGAAAATAGATATTGCCTCCCAGATCGATCAGTCGGTTGAAATCGCGGGTCAGCACAGCCTGCTTCTGGTCTTCGGACATGCGGAAAGTATCGAGATAGGCCCGCTCGTCGGTCTTGAAGCGTTTGCGGTTCTCCGCATCCATCAGCGACATGCAGAATTTGTGCAGGTGGTATGCCTGCCGCGAACGGCGGGCAGTGAACACCGTGGTGCCTGGAATGTCCTCGAGATCTGCGAGGGGATAGAGCCGTTCGCGCATGGAGTGCCTCCTGCTGGGGAGAGGAAACTACCAGAGGCCGGCGAATCTCGCCAGCTTCCGCGCTTTCCCTCATCTTGAAGAATTCGCGGCCAAAGCCATTATTTGCGCCCGGAAGCAAGGGGGAAGCCATGATCTATTTTGCATATCAAGGGTCGGATACAGGTCTGAGGCAGGCGACCGATTTCTGCAACGCGCTGTATCAGCAGCAGGAATTCTGGGATCGGATCGCCGTAATCGGGACGTTCGACGAAAGCGCGATTCCCGCGACTCAGATAGTGTCGAAACTGCGATTCTGCGGCAGTGTGACCGAAATCCGCCATTGGACGCCGGGGTTTCTCAACAGGCTACGCTATCGCAAGACGGTGGCGCTGACCGATCCGGATCGCGCTTATCTGATTGCCTATCACACCAGATTCCTGGGAAATCCGGTGGCGCGCAAGGTCAATACGCTGGTGCATGAGCATGTCCATAATGTGGACTTCTTCTCCGATGGCAACGGCTCGATCGAATATGGCCATGGGGGCCAGTCTTCCGTCGGCAAGCAGAACACCGCGCCCTATCGCATCGGTGCCATTGCCCAGCAGTTCTACGCGGCGGCGAACCCCGTTTTGGCGGCCAAGGCCATGGCCGAGCCCGCCCCGACAGAGGAATGCCGCTTCGGACAGGACGTGGGGCATATCGCCGACGACGAACTGGAATAGGTCGCCTGTCTGTTCAGCGAGGCCTCCGTTCAGCGAGATTGGGGCATTGCTCGGAACAGCGCGATGAGCAAGCCCATCCCCAGCGGGAAGGTGATGGCCCAGGCGGCGGCAGGCCAGATCAGGGCGGGGACGAACATCTGGAAGGCCAGGAAAGGCAGGATCGCGCCATTGGCGATCATGGCCCATTTGGCCGCACGGGCGCCCGGCACATCGGGCAGACCGAATGCGGCGATCAGCGTGGCCGCGCTCATCAGCGAATAGCCCAAGAGGTCCACCGCGAAGAGGAAGGACTGGTAGGGCACGAACAGCAGCAGTTCGATCCCCGCCGTATCGCCTGCCGCGATCCTCGGGCCGACGAAGGTCAGCTGGACGAAATAGACCAGCCCGGTCAGCGTGGCATAGATCGCGGCGAAGGCGAGGCCGGAGAGCGTGAATACACGGCGATCCTCAGGAGCGGCCTGATGCAGCGCAGCCATCGTCACCACAAAGGCCGGGCCAAGCAGCAGCGATGGCGTGAGCAGTAGTGCGATGCCCAGCGGGGTGCTGGCGGCATTGGGCCCTCCGGCGGACCCGAGCAGGCCGAGCCATTCGACCAGCTGCGCAGCGATATAGGCAAGGCTCAGCAGCAGCGCGGCGGCGGATGCCGCGATGCCGGTACTGCGAGTGGAGGGTGATATTGCCACGGCGCTCACCCTCCTTGCCCGGTCAGGCCTGCGGCCTGTTCGCCAGCAGATCGTCCACCACCGATGGATCGGCCAGAGTGGAAGTGTCGCCAAGGTTGGAGGTGTCGTTCTCCGCGATCTTGCGCAGGATGCGGCGCATGATCTTGCCCGATCGGGTCTTGGGCAGGCCCGGGGCGAACTGGATCACGTCGGGCGTTGCAATAGGGCCGATCTCATGGCGAACCCATTGGACCAGCGTCTTGCGCAGATCGTCATCCGGCTGAACATCCGCCACGCAGGTGACATAGGCATAGATGCCCTGGCCCTTGATGTCGTGCGGCATGCCCACCACGGCGGCTTCGGCCACGGCATCATGCGCCACCAGCGCGCTTTCGATCTCCGCCGTACCCATCCGGTGGCCCGAGACGTTGATCACGTCGTCGATCCGGCCGGTGATCCAGTAATAGCCATCCTCGTCGCGGCGGCAGCCGTCGCCGGTGAAATAATAGCCGCGGAAAGTGCTGAAATAGGTCTGGAAGAAGCGCTCGTCATCGCCATAGACGGTGCGCATCTGGCCCGGCCAGCTGTCGGTGATGACCAGCGCACCCTCGCAGGCGCCCTCAAGGATATTGCCTTCGGTGTCGACGATGGCAGGCTGCACACCGAACATCGGCCTGGACGCACTGCCGGGCTTGAGCGCGATGGCGCCGGGCAGGGGGGTTATCATGTGGCCGCCCGTCTCGGTCTGCCACCATGTGTCCATGATCGGGCAGCGGCCATCGCCCACCACCTGATAGTACCATTCCCACGCCTCGGGATTGATCGGCTCGCCCACCGAGCCAAGCAGGCGCAGCGAACTGCGGCTGGTCTTCGCCACCCACTCGTCGCCCTCGCGCATCAGGGCGCGCAGGGCGGTGGGGGCGGCGTAGAAGATCTCGACCTGGTGCTTGTCCACCACCTGCCAGAAGCGGGAGAAGTCCGGATAGTTGGGCACGCCTTCGAACATCAGCGAGGTGCCGCCGTTCAGCAGCGGGCCGTAGACGACATAGGAATGGCCGGTGACCCAGCCGATATCGGCCGCACACCAGTAGATCGGATTGCTGCCGTCTTCATGCAGCTGATAGTCGAAGGTATATTCATGGGTCATGCCCGCCCAAACGGCATAGCCGCCGGTGGTGTGCAGCACGCCCTTGGGCTTGCCGGTGGAGCCGCTGGTATAGAGGATGAACAGCGGATCTTCCGCGTTCACTTCCACCGGGGGGCAGGTGTGGCTGCCGGCGGCGATGGCATCGTGCCACCACACGTCGCGGCCATGCTCCATGTGAATATGGGCGCCGGTGTGCTTCACCACGATCACGCGGCTGACATTCTTGGCGTGATGTTCCAGTGCTTCGTCAACATTGGCCTTGAGCGGGATCTTCTTGCCGCCGCGCAGCCCTTCGTCCGATGTGATGACGATGGTGCTGGCGCAATCGTCGATCCTTCCGCCCAGCGCTTCCGGGCTGAAGCCGGCAAAGACGATCGAATGGATCGCCCCGATCCGCGCGCAGGCGAGCATCGCTACGGCAGCCTCGAGGATCATCGGCAGATAGATGGTCACCCGGTCGCCTTTTTCGACGCCATTGGCCTTCAGCGCATTGGCGAAGCGGCAGACCTGTTCGTGCAACTGGCTATAGGTGAGGGTGCGGACGGGGTTGGCCGGATCGTCCGGTTCCCAGATCAGGGCCACGGTATCGCCCTTGGTTTCCAGATGCCGGTCGAGGCAATTGGCGGCGAGATTGAGCGTGCCGTCCCAGAACCAGCGGATGCCGAAATCTTCCTCGGCAAAGCTGGTGCCCTTTACCTGAGTGAAGGGCTTGATCCAGTCGATCCGCTTCTCCGCTTCCTCGCGCCAGAAGCCTTCCGGATCTTCCACGGAACGGCGGTATTTTTCCTCATAGGCTGCAGCGTCGATCAGGGCCTTTTCAGACCATTCCGCCGAAACCGGGTGGAGGGACACCTGATGCATCATTCGCTCCCAAAGCCTTATTTGCGGCCTCGGCTTAACGAGCGATCGTGACTAGCGCCAGAGGGCGTCGAGCGCGGGAATGAAATGTTCGCGATGCTGCAAGGGAATACGCGCCAGAAGGTCGGCCTCAAAGGTGTCTATCGTGGCGCGCACGGCAGCTACGCGTTTCTTGCCTTCGGCGGTAAGGCTCAGCCCCTGGGATTTGCCGTCGATCGGTGCGCGCTCCATCAGGCCCAGATCTTCCAGTCGCTTGAGCAGGGGGACCATATTGGCCCGCTGGATATCCAGTGCGCGGCCCAGAGCGCTGGCGGTGATCTGGGCATTGTCGTCCAGCCATAGCAGCACAGTGGCGTCAACGATGCGCACCCCATGTTCGGCCAGACGCTGCGAAAGCTCCGCAGTCATCGCGCTGGAGGCGCGCCTGAGCGAATAACCGGGGTGGTGGACGAGTGGATCGCGCATGGTTGGATGCCTTAAGATTGTTGTTGCGTATAACAATCCAGATAGCTATGGGCAATAACAATTACTGAACCAGGGAATGTCCCTTTTTCGAGGAGTCTGTCACATGGCCATGCCGTCGCAACCCGATCCGCGTCCCGAAGAAGAAACCGTCAAGTACGAGGTTATCGACGGGGTCGCCTGGGTCTATTTCAACCGTCCCGACAAGCGCAATTGCCAGAGCCCCAAGCTCAACCGCCAGATGGGCCGCGTGCTCGATGCGCTGGAATTCCGCGACGACGTGCAGGTGCTCGTCCTCACTGGCGAGGGCAGCGCATGGTCGGCGGGCATGGATCTGCTCGAATATTTCCGCATGAACGAAGCCGGCGGCATCGGTGCGGTCCGCAAGGCCCAGCGCGAAGCCTACAGCTGGTGGGAACGCCTGCGCTGGTATGAAAAGGCCACTGTCGGCATGATCAACGGCTGGTGCTTCGGCGGCGCCTATGGTCCGCTGTTCGCCTGCGATATCGCCATTGCTTCCGACGATGCGCAGTTCGGCCTTTCGGAAATCAACTGGGCGATCCTGCCCGGCGGCGGCGCCTCCAAGGTTGCGGCCGAACTGATGCCTTACCGCAAGGCGATGTATCACGCGATGATGGGCGAGAACCTGTCGGGCAAGCAGGCTGCCGAACAGGGCCTGGTGACTGAAAGCGTGCCGGCCGACCAGCTGAAGGCCCGCGTGCAGGAAATCGTCGACAATCTGAAGAAGAAGGACACCCATGCCCTGCGCGCCACCAAGTGGGCGATGCGCCGCGTCATGGAAATGACCTACGACAATGCCGAAGATTACCTGATCCGCGCTCAGGAAGCGCTGAACGATTTCGGCGGCTGGGAAACCCGCAAGGAAGCCACCAAGCAGTTCCTTGACGAGAAGACCTTCAAGCCCGGCCTTGGCGCGTTCGACAAGACCAAGGTCAGCAAGGACTGATCAGCCTCAAATAGCCGCGCGGCACTTGTCCGCGCGGCGCTCCCCAATTAGGGAGCCAAACCGAAATAGGCCCCGATCCCCGCTCGTGGGGAGTCGGGGCCATTGCCTGCATGGGAGTTTCGAGCGATGAGCGGCAAGCGCTTCACCAACAAGCAGATCGACCGGCTGCTGCGCCCCAAGAGCGTTGCGGTTGTCGGTGCGTCCGACCGGCACGGCGCGCTCGGCGCGACGCTGCTCAACAATCTCGTCCAGTATGAATTCGCGGGCGATATCTACCCAGTCAATCCCAAGCGGGAAGAGATTCAGGGCCTCAAGTGCTACGCTTCGGTCGATCAGCTTCCCGAAGGAATCGATTGCGCCGTGCTGGCCATTCCCCGGCCCTTCGTGCTCGATACGGTGCGTGGCCTTGCCAAGCGCGGTTGCGGCGCGGTGGTGATCTACTCGGCGGGCTTCTCCGAAGCGGGCGAGGAAGGCCTCAAGGAGCAGCTCGAACTGGGCGTGATCGCGGCCGAATATGGCATGGTGATCGAAGGCCCGAACTGCCTCGGCTGCACCAATTACGTCGAGCGCGTGCCGCTGACTTTCGTCGAAACCAACATGGTCAGCCCGCCCAAGGGCGCCCGCGCGGTTGGCATCGCCAGCCAGTCCGGCGCGCTTGCCGCCGTGCTGGCCACCGCGCTGCACCCGCGCGGCTGCTATGTCTCGACCTCGGTCTCGACCGGCAATGAAGCCGCATCGGGCGTGGAAGATTATGTCGAATGGCTGATCGATGACGAGGATACCCACGTCATCGCCATGTATGTGGAATCTTTGCGCCGGCCCAGCGCCTTCATCGCTGCTGCCCGCCGCGCTCGCGCTGCAGGCAAGCCGATCATCATGCTGCACCCCGGCAAGTCGAACAAGGCGCAGGAATCGGCCGCGACCCACACGGGCGCTATGGCTGGCGACTATGCGCTGATGAAGGCCAAGCTCGGCCGCGAAGGCGTGATCTTCGCCGACACGCTGGAAGAGCTGGAAGACATCACCGAGATCGCCCTGCGCTGCCCCAGCCTGCCGGGTGCGAACATGGCGGTTCTGGGTGAATCGGGCGCGCTGCGCGGCCTGGCCTTCGACATTGCCGAGGATATCGGGCTCGACCTGATCGACCTCAATGACGACAACAGCCCGGCTCTGCGCGCAGTGCTGCCCGATTTCGTGCCGGTTTCGAACCCGACCGACATCACCGCCGCTGGCCTTTCCGAACCGGAAATCTACACCAAGGTGCTGACCGCGCTGCTGGCTGACGATCGCGTCGGTTCGGTGGTGGCCTCGATCATCCAGTCGGACCCGATCACTTCCAAGATCAAGTTCCCTGCGATCATCAAGGTGCTGGAAGACGGCACTTTCTCCAAGCCGCTGGTCTTCGCCGGTGTGGACGAGGGCGCGCGGGTTCCGCAGGAATATATCGACGGCCTGCGCGCCGTGGGTATCCCCTGGTTCCCCTCGACCGAGCGTGCCTATCGCGCCATCGCCCGTCTGGCGGACCTCGCCAAGCGCGACCTGTCGGACAATTCGCAGGCCCCGCTGCCGGTCCCCGCGCTCAAGGGCGCGTCGGGCGTGGTGCCGGAATATAAGGCCAAGGAACTGCTCGCTCCGCTGGGCCTTCCGTTCCCGAAGAGCAAGTTCGCCGCCACCGCCGACGATGCCGCTGCCGCTGCCGAAGAAATCGGCTATCCGGTGGTGCTCAAGGCGCAGGCTGCCGCGCTCGGCCACAAATCCGATGCCGGCGGCGTGATCCTCAAGCTCGACAGCGCCGAAGCGGTGAAGGCCGCCTTCGACAAGATCTTCACCAATGTCGCGGCCTATGATGCCTCGATCCAGCTCGATGGCGTGCTGGTCGAGAAGATGGGCACGATGGGGCTGGAGATGATTGTGGGCGCCAAGTCCGATCCGGAATGGGGGCCCGTGGTTCTCGCCGGTTTCGGCGGCGTGACGGCGGAAATCCTGAAGGACGTGGTCCTGCTGACGACCGACCTTTCGGAAGAACAGGTCGCCGCCAGGCTGCTCACGCTCAAGCAGGCCGCTCTGCTCAAGGGCTATCGCGGTTCGCCCGAACTGGACGTTCCGGCGCTGGCCAGGCTGATCGTGGAGATCGGCCGGGTGATGGAAGGCAACCCCGCGATTCGCGAGATCGACCTCAATCCGGTGATCGTCCACCCCAAGGGGCAGGGTGTGGTTGCGCTCGACGCGCTGATGCTCGTCCAGCACTGACATTTTTCCGTGCCGAGCCGCGTCCGGGAACTGGAGCGGCAGAGCGCGGTTTTCGGACATTATCAATGATCCGACCCGGACCGCGCTGCCATTTGTGGCAGCGCGGTCCAGATTTTTCTCACGTCTGCAAAGCAAACCAGCCATTGCCCGGCGCGTGCAAACCGGCCTAGAGGGGCGCCACTATGACCCAGAACATTCTCGAAAAGCTCGCCGCGACCAATCCCGATGCCGAAATCTGGTGGGATTCCTCGCCCCTGATCTTCCCCAGCTGGCGTGAGGAAACGCTGGCCAAGGCGCCGGAAGCCAAGCGCGCCGATTGGGAAGCGCAGGTCACTCGCCTGATGGACCATGAAACCATCGAGACCACGGGCGAGATGGGTTTCCGCGGCGTCACCACCAATCCGCCGCTGTCGCTGCAGGCGATCAAGCTAGCGCCGGAACGCTGGGCCAATCACATCCGTGACATCGCCCGCGCCAATCCTGGCATGGACGTGGAAGGCGTGTATTGGACGCTCTATCTGGAACTGGTGAAGAAGGGCGCTGAAGCGATCCTGCCGGTTTATGAAAAGTCGGGCGGCAAGTACGGAATGCTCTCGGGCCAGGTCGACCCGCGCTTCGTGCGCGATGGCGACAAGATGCTGGCGCAGGGCCTGACGATCTACGAGCAGGCTCCCAATGTGATGGTGAAGCTGCCCGGTTCGAAGGAAGGTTACGAGGTTCTGGAAGAGCTGACCGCGCGCGGCATCTCCACCAACAACACCACCAGCTTCACCGTGCCGCAGTATATGCGCTGCATGTCCGCCGTCAGCGCCGGCCTGCTGCGCGCCCGCGCCGCCGGTGTGGACCTTTCCAAGTGGCGTTCGGTCATCACCCACATGTCGGCTCGCCTGGGCGAATTGTCCGACTGGAAGGTGGAAGCCAAGGCTCGCGGCATCGAACTGACGCTGCCCGAAATCCGTGATGGCGAGGAAGCCGTGCTCAAGCGCGCCTATCACTTCGGCAAGTCGGAGAACCATCCGTCCAAGATGCTGCAGTGCTCCATGCGCGTCGAAAAGGACGAGCGGACCGGCAAGACTGTCAGCCGCCACATCCAGGATTATGCCGGTTCGGACATGGTCTATACCTGCCCGCCCAGCTACATCGCCGGCCTGATGAATGCCGAAGACGATCTGGAAGCCTTCGATCCCAAGGCAATCGATCGCGAGCCTAACAAGGCGAGCATCGAAAAGCTGCTGAAGCTCCCCAGCTTCCGCGCCGCTTACGAATTCGACGGCATGACCCCTGACCAGTTCGCCCATTTCGGCTCGTTCAAGGCGACCGAAACCGAATTCGCCGCGGCTACCCGCCAGACGGTGGACTTCGTGGCGATGGTGATGGACAAGTAATCGCTCAGCCCCTCCTCCGCGCTGGCGGGGGAGGGGCAGCCTTTCGGGATGGCCCGGAAGGATATTTGGCGAAGGGCAGCAATAAGCCCGCGCCGGGGAGATAGCGATGCATCTGAAACTGGCCGCAGGCCTCGGTTCCCTATTGCTGGCAGGAAGCGCCATGGCACAGGTTCCCCCGGATATCGCAGCCCGGCTTCGCGAGCGAGGGCAGTCGATGGACCCGGCGGTGGGCCAGCTTTACGAGCCTTTGTTCGCCGATGAGAGCTACGCCAGCGTCCTCCTGACCCGCAACATCGATTATGGTGCCGATCCGCTGCAAAAGCTGGATCTCTACGTGCCGGAAGACATCCATGAGCCGGGAAACCCCAAGGGGCCGCTGCCGGTGCTCGTTTTCGTCCATGGCGGCGGTTTCGTGCGGGGGGATAAGCACGGCACGTTCTATCCGGATAACATCACTGCCTGGGCAGCGCGGCATGGCATGGTGGGCGTAGGCATCAATTACCGCCTCGCGCCGGATCATCCCTGGCCCGGCGGGGTAGAGGATCTGCGCGCCGCGCTCGGCTGGGTGCGGGCCAATATCGCGGAGCATGGTGGCGATCCGAACAGGATCGTCCTGTGGGGCCATTCGGCGGGCGCGAACCATGTGGCGGATTATGTCGGCCATACGGAGCTGCATGGCGATGAGGCAAAGGGCCTGAAAGGCGCGATCCTGCTATCGCCGAATTATGCGGATGCGGCGCCCGCCGAACCGCATGTCTATTACGGCGCCGATGCCTCGCTTCAGACCCTGCCGGCCGCAATCGCCCGCCTGCATCATGCCGCCACGCCGCTGTTCATCGGTTTCGCCGAGTTCGATCCCGATCCGATGCGTCACACGGCGCAGCAGATGATTGCTGGCCTATGCACGCCCACCGGGCCTTGCTCCGCCAGTGTGGACTTGCCCGATCACAATCACTTCACCGAAGGCATGGCCGTTGGCACGGATGATACCTCGCTCTCTGGCCCGGTGCTGGATTGGGTGAAAAAGGTGGCGGCAGACTGAATTGCGTTTCCGCTCAGTGCAGGCGGAAAACCTGTAGCGTCTCGTAATAGGCTTTTATCGGTTTGCCCTCGGCATCCAGTGCAGGATCATAGCTGTCGACAGCCATCATGGCTCCACAAACCAGCTTGTCGAAACGCTTGTCCTGCCCGACATCCTTCACTTCGCAGGACAGGGCTTTGCCGGTTTCGTCAATCAATGCCCGGGCCAGAATGGGCGCGCTTTTGTTCGCCCGGACCAGTTCCGACGGATAATGGGAGAAGGCTTTCTGAAGTTTCTTCTGAGGGTCTTGGGGAGTTGGATCACGGGATAGGTTGGACAGGGCCCGGGGATTGAGCCCCTTCGAAGTGGCCAGATCCGCGAGGCAGTGGTGAAGCGCATCCATCGGCCCAATCATCGGACCGGTCTGGAGAATTATATCGTTCTGGAAGGCGCCGCTCACCAGCAGTCCGGTGATTTCCGCTTCACGTTTTCTGTCAGCGCTGGGCCCCGGTGTGGAGACATCCTTGGTATTGGGGGCGGCATGCCGCTGCAACCCGTTCCATTCGACAAAGAACACGCCTTTCCTGCCATCGGAGAGAGCGAAATCGAAAGCCCCGGTCTGCTTTTTCATCTGATCGTCGGGAAGGAAACTGGTAGCGGGATAGGACTTGGTAGTTTCCATCTCCGTGCCGATGAGGGTTACCGTCAGGGGCTTGCCCATGGTGAAGTTGTCCAACTCCAGAACCATCTCTTTTTCGGAGGTGCCAAAACTGCGGCGCAATGCGCAGCTCTCCGGATGGGCATCCACGCTCCACGCGGATAGCGGTTCCAGCATGAGCGGTTCCGTTGCCTGAACCGGCGCGCTTCCAAGCATGGTCACGATGGCGCCGATCATCGGAATACAGGTAATTCGCATCGCTATCCCCTATTGCACCCCACCTGTAAAACGGCCGGAAAGTTCAGGAAAAGATCGGGTTATCCCTCATTGCCGTCTTATCTCGTAATCGATCCTGATCCGCACCCATTCGCCATATTTATATTTCCCGCCCAGGCGCGGGGGGCGGACCTTGAATTGCCAGGCGGCGGCCAAAGCGGCACGGGCGATGTTCGAATGGGCGGGAGATTCTTCCAGGAAAACGCAATCCTCCACCCGATATTCGGGCACGGTCTTGCAGGTGATCAGGCCCCATCCAGGGCCGTCAGCCGTGGAGAGATAACCTGCCAGCTCATCATGCGTGGGCTCGCGATACCATTGAGCAGCGTACATCGGCTGGCCGTTGGGCGCCGTGCCCACTCGCTTTGAGTCGCCAGCGCTGCCGGTGTTGGCCGGGCCATAGGCTGGCTTCGACTGGGCGGGGGCGGGCTGGGCCTTGGGCAGGTTCGAAATGTCGAGCTGCGCCATCTGGTTCTTCGAGAGAGGAATGAGAACCGGAGTGTTCGGCACGGGCTGGGGTTGCACCACAGGCTGCTGCACCGGTTGGGGATCGGGCTGCGGCTGGTCCTGCGGCTGGACGCTTGGCTGCACGCTGGGCTTCTTTTCGGCGGGCTTGGCCTCAGGCTGTTTCGAAGGCTCCTCATCGGAATCGGAATCGAATGTGGTTACGATCGCGGCCAGCGGCGCCTCTTCTTTCTTGCCCATGCCCAGTGTCAGCAGCAGCCCAAGGACCACCATTTCGAGCAGCAAGGCCACGACGATACCCGTCGCACGGAGGCCGAATTCGGCGCGGATCCGTTCGATCAGAGACGTGCTGGAGGCATATTCCGGCTGGGACAAGGAACCTCGATGAACTTGGCTGCCCTGGCGTGACGGTGGCCTAGGGCGGGAATCTGGCGGCTGGATACCAGCGCCGCGCCTTAATGTCTCGCGAATGAACTAGGCCTTTCCCGATGGTTCGTTTCGGTCCGGCGTGGCCCAATATTCGGCGCGGCAGGGAGGAATACCCTTTGCCCGCTTTCCGAAATCTGAAATAGGCATCAAAGCCATTCGCGGCGACAGGATGCGTGTGAAGATAGGGAAGACTAAGCGTGGTTCAGTCCGGCGCATCATTTCGCTGGCTGTACGGCGTGCGGCAAGGCGGGGAGCTGCTATTCTCACGCTGCTTCTTGCCCTGTCTCCTGCAGCGGGGTGGGTCACGCCCGCGCACGCGATTTCCCCTGTGTTTCCGGCTTCTGCCTTTGCCGGCCTCGAGCCTGCTGGCCTGGGTATTCCGGTTCAGTCCGGCGACAGGGCGGCCGATGCGACCGCGCGGATCGTTCGCGCAATTCTGGAATATTCGCGCTGGCCCAAGACTTCCAATCCCTTGCAGGTTTGCGTTGTCGGCCCGGCGAACATGGCCGCAGGTATCGAAGCGATCAGCCTGTCCGATGGGCGGCATGTTGCCGTGCGATACCTCGCACGGGATGGCTTCGCCGCGTCGGCGGGATGTGACGCCTATTATCTGGGTGAACTGGATTCCGGCACAATGCGCAGATGGACTGCGCGGGCCCATGGTATGCCGATCGTGACGATCACGGAACGCGATCCGCAATGCCGCAGTGAGGCAATGTTCTGCCTGGTTTACGCACCCGCTTCGGTCTCCTTCCGCCTCAACGTCGATGCGGTTGCCCGTTCCGGCGTGCGTGTCGATCCGCGTGTGTTGCGCTTGGCGAAGGGAGGGTAGGCGGATGGCGGAAACGCGCAGCCCCACTCTCCATCGTGTCCTGGCTCGGGCACATGGGCGTCTGATCGTCATTGCGGTACTGCTGGCCGGGCTGACGGTGCTGTTCAGCGGCGCCTCCGTGATCCGCGACCATGCCTCGCGCAATCTGGAGCTGATCGCCCGGACGCTGTCCTATTCGGTCGAGCCTGCGATCGTCTTCGGTGATAGGGAGGCGATCTACGAAAGCATGGATTCCGTGGCGTATAATGGTACGGTCGAACGGATCGAAGTGCTCGATGCTGATGGGCGGATGCTGGCGAGCTGGTCCCGTGAGAGCCACGGATTGATGGGCCAGATAGAGCAGCTCGGAAGCCACCTCCTCTGGTCGGAACCTTTCCGTCTCGCCATTGAGCGGGGCGGAGACAAGATCGGAGAAGTCCGCGTTTCGGGCAGCGCGGCAGGTATCGAAAAATTCCTTCTGCAAGGCCTTCTGATTGCTTTGTGCTGCCTTGGTATCGCGCTGGTGGCCAAGCGCATTCTGGCTCGCAAGCTGCGGAGCGGTGTGATCGATCCGCTCAAACATGTGGCGGAAGTCGCGCATTCGGTGCGCACTGAACGGGCCTTCCATCGTCGCGTGCCTGCGGCAGGTCTGGCCGAGGTCGATAATTTCGTGGACGACTTCAACTGCCTCCTCGCAGAGCTTGAGAGCTGGTATGACGGGTTGACCGAAGAAAACCAGAAACTGGCGCGCCAGGCCCGACACGATGCCTTGACCGGCCTTGGCAATCGTGTGCTGTTCGAACACCATCTCGAAACGGCAGTGAATGCGGCACGTCAGAACGCATCGCGCTTTGCGCTGCTCTATCTCGACGGCAATGAGTTCAAGCAGGTGAATGACTGCCATGGGCATGAGGCGGGCGACCGGGTGCTGCAGGCTATTGCCCAGCGCCTGCGCGAGTCAGTGCGTCATGCCGATCAGGTGTTTCGTCTGGGAGGGGACGAGTTCGCGATCATTCTGGGCGCTCCGATAGCGGAGGGAGAGGTGGAAGCGGTCGTTGCGCGGATCGACGAGGCAATGCAGGAGGCGATCGATCTCGGAAAGGGAGGCTTCGTCGCCATATCGGTAAGCGTTGGCTTTGCCATCTACCCGGACCATGGGGAAACCCGAACCGAACTGGTGCGTAATGCGGACGAGGCAATGTATCGAGACAAGATTAGGAGGAGTGCCAATGGTTTCAATTGAGCGGGCAAGGAGGCAATCGGGTTATCTGCGGTTTGCCTTGCCATTGCTATTGATGCCTTTGACCGCCTGCCAGACGATTCCCGATGACAGGCCGGTCGAGATATATTCGGCCGAACAGATTGCGATGTTGCACAAATATCAGTTCGTGCAGAACGATGACAGCTGGCTGCTGGGCCTCGATAGCAAGCTGCTGTTCCCGTCCGATGGGGCTGTGCTGGCCGAAGGGCAGGTCGCCAATATCGGCACCATGGCGCGGGAACTGTCCAATGTGGGCATCCACGGTGCCGACGTGGAAGGCCATGCGGATTCGGTGGGGCAGGCCGCCTATAATCAGGAACTGTCCCTGCGCCGGGCGGATGCAGTGAAAGTAGTGCTGATCTCGGGGGGAATGCAGGCCGGCCGCGTGACTGCAACCGGCTGGGGTGAATCCAGGCCCATTGCCAGCAACGCAACTGAAGAAGGGCGGCGGGAGAACCGCCGGGTGGTAATCATCGTCTCACCTGACGATGTAGTGCCTTATTGAGCGGGCGGAGAATTATGGCCTTCAGGTGAAGTTGGCGATGGCCCGCAGGAAAACGTCGCCATAGGCTTCGCGCTTGCGGGTGCCGATGCCGGGGATATCGGCCAGATCGGCATGGCTGCGTGGGCGGCGGGCGGCGAGTTCGCGCAAGGTGCTGTCATGGAAGATGACATAGGGCGGCACATCGGCATCGCGGGCAAGATCGCGCCGCAATTCACGCAGGGCATCGAATAGCGGATCGCCTATCGGATTGGCGGTACTGCCGCTGCGTTTGCTGCGCCGGACGCGGGCGGGCGGAAGAACCAGCTCGACACGTTCTTCCCCCCGCAGGATTGCGCGGGCGGAAGGGCCCAGCATCAGCCCGCCATGCTCAGTGGTTTCAAGCGCGCCCCGCACCAACATCGCGCGGGCGACCGGCTTGATCAAGGCTGCTTCGTCCCCTTCGACGATCCCGAAGACGGTCAGGGCATTGTGCCCGCGCTGGATCACCTTCTCGTTTCCCTGCCCGAGCAACACGGCTTCCAGATGGCCGAGGCCGAAGCTCTGCCCGGTACGGTAGGCGGCTGAAAGCAGTTTGCGGGCCACTTCCGTGCCATCCACGCCTTGCGGCGGAGTGAGGCAATTATCGCAATTGCCGCAAGTGGCGGGCGGGTCTTCTCCGAAATGGCGCAGCAGCACCGCGCGGCGGCAGCGCGCGGTTTCCACCAGAGCGCCCAGCGCCCCGATCCGTGCGCGCTCGCCGGGCTGGCGTGCTTCCTCCGCCTCGGCAACGCGCTGGCGAGCGCGGACGAAATCCTCCGGCCCCCAAAGCAAAGTGGCCTGTGCCGGATCGCCATCGCGCCCCGCACGGCCGCTTTCCTGATAATAGCTTTCGATGCTCTTGGGCAGTCCGGCATGGACCACGAAGCGCACGTCCGGCTTGTCGATCCCCATGCCGAAGGCCACGGTGGCGACCATCACCATATCTTCGCTGGCGATGAAGGCAGCCTGATTGCGCGAGCGTACTTCAGGGGCAAGCCCGGCGTGATAGGGTAGCACCTGACGGGAGCCTTTCGTGGCCAGACTCTCGGCCAGACGCTCCGTCTGAGCGCGAGTGGGGGCATAGATTATCCCGGGGCCGGGATTGGCGGCAAGGATATCCGCCAGCTGGCGCGAAAGCCCGTCGCGCGGCTGCACGGCATAGCGGATATTCGGTCGGTCGAAGCCGGAGACGATCAGGCCGTCATGCGGGATGCCGAGCTGGGCGAGAATATCCGTGCGCGTGTGATGGTCCGCCGTGGCGGTCAGCGCGAGGCGGGGTACTTGCGGGAAGGCGTCCAGCAACGGGCGCAGCAGACGGTAATCGGGGCGGAAATCATGCCCCCATTCGGATACGCAATGCGCCTCGTCTATGGCGAAGAGACAGATCTTCGAGCGTTCCAGCAGGTTGCGGAAATGCTCACCGCTGGCCCGTTCCGGCGCGACATAAAGCAGGTCCAGATCGCCCGCCAGCAGTCGATCCTGCGTTTCGCGCCAATCGGCATCGGCGGAAGTGAGGCTCGCGGCGCGGATGCCCAGCGCATTGGCGCTGCGCAATTGGTCATGCATCAGCGCGATCAACGGAGAAATGACCACACAGCAGCCGGGCAGTGCCACGGCAGGAAGCTGAAAGCACAACGATTTGCCCGCCCCGGTGGGCATGATCGCCAGCGTGCCCTGGCCGGCCAGAACCCGCTCCACCACCTGTTCCTGCACGCCGCGGAAGTGTTCGAAGCCGAACACATCGTGGAGCAGAGTGGCGGGGGAAGGGCGCATCGCCAGAGGCTATAGGTGGCCGGGCGGGGTGTGCCTATGGGGCGGGGAAGGCTTTCCGCAGATTTGGGACGATCGTATCCTCCCCCACCGGGAGAGGGGGACCATGCGCAGCATGGTGGAGGGGCACTTGCCATTGCCTTCTGCCCAAGGGAGGTGCCCCTCCGTCAGCCCTGCGGGCTGTCACCTCCCCGAGCCGGGGAGGATCTAGAACGCCGCCAGCCCCGTAATCGCCCGGCCCAGGATCAGGGCATGCACGTCATGCGTGCCCTCATAGGTGTTCACCGTCTCGAGGTTCACCATGTGGCGGATCACCTGATATTCTTCGGAAATGCCGTTGCCGCCATGCATGTCGCGGGCGAGGCGGGCGATATCGAGGGCCTTGCCGACATTGTTGCGCTTCACCAGGCTGATCATGTCGGGGGCGTAGCGGTCTTCCTCCATCAGGCGGCCGACGCGCAGGGAAGCCTGCAGGCCCAGCGTGATCTCGGTCGCCATGTCGGCCAGCTTCTTCTGGTAAAGCTGCGTACCGGCCAGCGGACGGCCGAACTGCTTGCGATCGAGGCCATATTGGCGGGCCGCATGCCAGCAGAATTCCGCCGAACCGAGCACGCCCCAGGAAATACCGTAGCGGGCGCGGTTGAGGCAGCCGAACGGGCCCTTCAGCCCTTCGACATTGGGCAACAGGGCGTCGCCCGGCACCTTGACCTCATCCATCATGATCATGCCGGTGGTGCTGGCGCGCAGCGAGATCTTGCCTTCGATCTTGGGCGCTTCGAGGCCCTTCATGCCCTTTTCCAGCACGAAGCCGCGGATTTTGCCGCCATGCGCCTCGCTCTTGGCCCAGACGACGAAGACGTCGGCGAAGGGGGAATTGCTGATCCAGGTCTTGCTGCCGGAAATGACATAGCCATCGCCATCGGCCTTGGCTACGGTGCGCATCCCGCCCGGATCGCTGCCGGCATCGGGCTCGGTCAGGCCGAAGCAGCCGATCAGTTCGCCCGAGGCGAGGCCGGGCAGATATTTGCGGCGCTGCTCGTCCGAGCCATAGGCATGGATCGGATACATCACGAGGCTGGACTGGACGCTGGCCATCGAACGATAGCCGGAATCGACCCGCTCGATTTCCCGCGCGATCAGGCCATAGGCAACATAGCCTGCGCCTGCGCCGCCGAATTCCTCGGGGATCGTCACGCCCAGCAGGCCTGACTGGCCGAACAGGCGGAACAGTTCCGGTGCGTCCACTTCGTCACGGAACGCGTCGATCACGCGGGGCTGCAGTTCGGACTGCGCGAAGCCATGGGCGGCATCGCGGATCATCCGCTCTTCTTCGGTAAGCTGGCTGTCGAGATCGAAGGGATCGGCCCAGTCGAAGGGAACCATAAGGGATAGTCTCCTCTGAAACCGGTGCACTAGCGGGGCGCGGAATGCGCGGCAAGAGGGATCGGCTGCGGGGCTTACAAAGCCCCGAATTTCGCCTTGAAGCCGGCCTCGTCCCCGGCGCTCAGGAATTTGGCTTGTTCGGGCCAGTTGTCGCGGCGGATGCGGCCCGCAAAAGTGCCGAGCTGAGCGTCGATCCCGTCGATATCCGCCTCGCTCCAGCCTGCGATTTCGGCAAAGCTGGTCACGCCCAGCGAATGAAGCAGCTTCTCAAGCTTGGGGCCGACGCCCTTGATTCGCTTGAGGTCGTCGCTCGCCCGGGAAGGGCTGGGAGAGGCTTCCGGCTCGGCCATCGCCCCGGCGGCCGCAGAGGCAGCAGGCGCATCGATCAATGCCTGGTTGCGCTGGGCGGGGGCGGCGCCTTCTTCCAGCACATCGGCCCTGGTGGTGATTACCCGCGTCTTGCGATTGGCAACGAAAATCCACCACGCGACTGCAATGCCGATGATCAGCGCAATCACGAACAGCCACCAATTGGCGGCAATCAGTTCCATCATCTTCTAATCCTCCCTCGCAGGGGCCTGCTCACGGCCCCACAGCACCCAGCCCAGTGCCAGGCTCGCCGCGAAGGTGAGCATCAGCAGCACAAGCAATTCGAGCCAGATCGGCATGGGCGCATGGTTCCTTTCGAGCCAGTTCCTAAGGGTTGCAGGGCCACCCGCCAAGGGGGGCTATTGCGGTCCTGGCGTGTCCACCGGGGTCGGTTTGACCGCCACGCTTTCGATTACCGAGAATTCGATCCGGCGATTGGCGGGGTCAGTGGGATCGAGCCCTTCCACCGGCTGCCCTGAACCAAGGCCGGTGGCGCGCAGCCCGTCGGCGGGGATGCCGCGCTGCACCAGTGCGGACAGCACCGCATTGGCCCGTTCACGCGAGAGGGCGAGATTGCCCGCCTCCGATCCCGATGCGTCGGTGTGGCCATTGATGGCGATGATGCTGCCAAGGCAGGGCCGCAGCGCTGCGGCCACCTCATCGAGCAGGCCCTGGCTGCTGGCATCGATCCGGCTGGAGCTTTCCTCGAAGCGGATCGTGCCTGAACGCAGCAGGGCAGCAACGTCATTTTCGCAATGGAGCGGCCGCTCGACAGGTGCGGAGCGTGAGGCGAGGGCGGAGCTGTTGTCCCAACGCACGCCGCCAACGCCGGGGATCGCCGCCACGGCGCGGGCAGTGCGGGCCCGGGTGGTATCGCCCAGCCCTTTGCCACCTGTCAGCAACGGATGGCGGGTGGGGAATCCTCTGGCAGTTGTGAAGCGTGCGGTCACACCCTTGCCGCCAGCCTTTGCGATTGCGGCTTCGGCCTTGCGTGCCAGCCCGGCAGTGAAATTCGGAGCGGTCGCCCGAGCACCGAATATTGCCAGCAACACGATTGCGGCAATGCCGAGGGCAAGGGGGAGCAGGGGAGATCGGGCCATGGCGCGGCTTATTTCACGGGGGGCGCGGCAAGGTCCATCCCCAAGCGGCAAAAAACTCAGCCCCTATCCCTTCAGCTTCTGACCTCTTCGGCTTGAGCCTCTTCGGGCTCCTTCGTCACCTTGCGGCGGAACAGCAGGCGATCCTCCGGGCCGAAGCCCTTGTTCCAGATCATCCAGCCATAAACGCCAAGGATCAGGGGTACGCCAAGGCTCAGTTCCAGCCATTCGGGCAACTGGATGGCGATCCAGCCGATCAGCACCGCAGGCGCCGCGGCCCAGATCAGCGCCCAGCGCCAGTTATTCACCGGCTCGCCCAGAATGCGCGAGAGCAGAAGGCCCTTGATCACAGAGGCAAAGCCCAGGGCGAGTGCCAGCGCCAGCGCGGCGCCACCCGCATAATAGAGTTCGGACAAATGATAGTGGTCCACCGCCATCATGAAGACCACGGTGAGCACAGCCTGCAGCGAGATGGTGGAAAGCGAGATCCACAAATTCTTCATCCGCGCGACGTAGATCAGCGCGGCTTCCGAGACGACCGCCGTGGCGGCCACCACTTCCGCAATCAGCAGGAACGCCAGCGCTGCGGTGCCGCCCACGAATTCGGGCCCGACGAGGCCCATCACCGCTTCGCCCGGAATGCCCAGCGCCAGCGCCACGCCTGCCTGCATCGCGGTGATCCAGAACCCCACCTGACAGACCTGCCTGGCGATGGCGCCGTAGTTCTTTTCCATCAGATTGCGGGTAATCACCGGGCCCAGGATCGGTTCGAAGCTGCTCTTGAGCTTGGACGGCAGGCTGGCGACCTGCTGGGCTGCCCAATAGACGCCCACCGCAGTAGGGGTGGCGAACTGGCCCAGGATCACCACGTCGATGCGGCGCGTACCCCATTCCACCGCATCGGCGGCGGCCAATGGCATATTGCCGAGCGCCAGCTTGCCGATACGAAAGGGGTGCGGCGTCCAGCCGTGCGGCAGGCCATAGGCGCGGAACAGCGGAATCAGTGCGGCCAGTGCTGCGGCAAAAATCGAGATGATATAGGCCAGCGCCAGCCCGCTATGCGGCAGGACGAAGAATGCGGCGGCGGCCGCGATGGACAGTGCCCATGGCTCGACCACCGAGCGGGCCTTCACCGTGGCACCGATATCGTAGCGATAGGCGAGCGCGGAAAGCGCGATATCGGTAAGGGTAAAGGGGATCACCGCGAGCGGCAGGAGCCAGTCGATGTCCGAAAACTGCCCGGCGGGGAACATGGCTTGCGGAAAGAGCATTAGCAGCGTGGCAAGTGCGCCGCCGGTAATGATGCTCAGCACCATGCCGTCTGCGATAATATGGGCGGCCGGCTGTTTGCCGCGTGACAGCTGCTGGGCAAGGCCGCGCTTCTGGCCCAGCGTGGCAAGCTGCGCGGCCAGTTCCACTGCCACCAGCGCATAAGCGAAGCGGCCCAGCGCCTCTGCGCCATAAAGGCGCCCGGCAATGAACAGGAAGGGGGCGCGTGCGGCAAGGCGCAGCAGGAAGCCGAAGAAATTCGTTCGCCCGCCCTTGGCAAGCGCCGCGATATCGCCGCCTTCCGGCGCGGGATTATGCACTGTGTGGTTCACGCGGAAAGTCCCTCTGCGCGCAGCGGGCGCGCGAGCAGATCGGAGGCCACTTCGGGTGCGGGAATGCCTGCCAGCAACCGCTCCACAGCCTCGGCAATGGGCATGGCGATGCCCAATTGCGCTGCCCGTTCGACGAGTACGGGCGCAGTTGAGGCGCCTTCGGCCACAGTGCGCCGATTGGCCAGAATCTGTGCCGGAAGCTGACCTTCGCCCAGCGCCTTGCCGAGCGAGAAATTGCGGCTGGAAGTCGAAGAGCAGGTGAGGACGATGTCCCCCAGCCCGCATAGCCCTGCCAGCGTATGGGGATTGGCGCCCAGCGCCTCGCCGAAGCGCAGCATTTCGGCATAGCCGCGCGCGATCAGGGCGGCGCGGGCATTCTGGCCCAGGCCCAGCCCCTCGACCACGCCGCAGGCGATGGCGAGCACATTCTTCACTGCCCCGCCGATTTCCGCGCCAATTACGTCATCGGTAAAATAGGGGCGGAAGCTCGGCCGGGCGATGGCAGGGGCAAGGCGGGTCCATTGCGCTTCACTGCCGCCGCAGGCCAGCGTCACCGCCGTGGGCAGCCCCGCGGCGACTTCATGGGCGAAAGTCGGACCGGACAGTACGGCAATCTGGGCGCCCGGCGCGGCATCGCGCGCCACATCGGCCATCAGGCGTCCGCTTCCGGCTTCTATCCCCTTGCTGCACAGCACCAGATCGCGCGGCGCGCGCGGGAGGCGCCGCAACACTTCGCCCATATGCTGGGCAGGAGTGACGATCAGCAGGATTTCGCACTCCGCCGTTTCGGCGATCTCGCTCGTCGCGCGGATCGTCGAAGCAAGAGTGGCGGAAGGGAGATAGGCGCGGTTTATTCGCGCATGGTTGATTTCTTGAGCCAGTGCAGCCTCGCGCGCCCACAGCAGCACATCGCTGCCATCGCTCGCGAGCATCTGGGCCAGTGCCGTGCCCCAGGCGCCCGCGCCGATTACGCCGATATTTCTCGGCCCCTGAACCTGGCCTGACGTCACGCTTTCACTCCCGCACCGCGCGCCGGCTCAGCGGCCGGATCGAGCGGCCAGCGCGGACGGGCCGCGATATCGAGTGGATCGGAAAAGCCCGGTTCGAAGCGCTCGATGCCCGCCCAGGCGATCATCGCCGCATTGTCCGTACATAATTGCAGTGGCGGGGCCGAGAAAGGCAGGCCGAATTGCGCCGCGACCTTCTCAAGCGCGGCGCGGATGGCACCATTTGCGGCAACCCCGCCGGCCACGACCAGTGCGGTTATGTCGTCCATTTCCTCAAGGGCGATCCGCAGCCGATCGACAACGCAATCGACCGCGGCCTGCTGGAAGCTGGCGGCAATATCGGCATCGGAATATTGGCCGCTTTCCTTGGCGCGCAACACTGCGCTCTTCAATCCGGCGAAGGAGAAATGCACTTCTCCGCTGCCCACCAGCGGGCGGGGCAGGCGCACGGCCTTGGGATCGCCTTCGCGTGCCAGCTTTTCCACCTGTGGGCCGCCGGGATAACCCAGGCCCAGGATCTTGGCGGTCTTGTCGAACGCCTCGCCCAAGGCATCGTCGATTGTGGTGGCATAGCGGCGATATTGCCCCACGCCGGCCACGCGCAGAATCTGGCAATGTCCGCCGGAGACGAGCAGCAGTGCGTAAGGAAACTGAAGCGAAGGGTCGGCCAGGCGCGGGCTCAGCGCGTGACCTTCGAGATGGTTGATCGCATAAAGCGGTTTGCCGGTGGCCATGGCCAGTGCCTTGGCGGAAACCAGCCCCACCATCACGCCGCCAATCAGGCCGGGGCCGGCAGTGGCGGCAATGGCATCTACATCGTCAAGCGACAGGCCCGCATCGGCCAGAGTCGCTTCGATCAGGGGGGCGAGCTTCTCGGCATGGGCGCGCGCGGCAATCTCCGGCACCACCCCGCCATAGGGGCGATGCTCCTCATCCTGGCTGGCGATACGTTGGGCAAGGATGCGCCGGTCGGCAGTGACCAGTGCAGCCGCCGTCTCGTCGCAGCTGGATTCGATGCCAAGGATCCTCCTCATCCGGGGTTTCACTGGACGCAAATGCGCTTTAGGGCAAGCCACCGCTATGAACGCATCTACATCGCCTTCTCCGAAGCTTCGCCTCGGCACCCGCCGTTCCCCGCTCGCCA
Source organism: Sphingomonadaceae bacterium (assembly GCA_035497315.1). Classification (GTDB taxonomy): domain Bacteria; phylum Pseudomonadota; class Alphaproteobacteria; order Sphingomonadales; family Sphingomonadaceae; genus Andeanibacterium. The sequence goes on along the minus strand of DATJDU010000022.1, from coordinate 70,224 downwards.
TGGCACAGGCGGAGGAAACCCGACGCCGCCTGTGCGAGGCACATGGCTGGGATGAGAGCGAGGTGGAACTCGTCCCCGTGCTCGCCAGTGGCGACAAGGTGCTCGACCGGCCGCTCGCCGAAATCGGCGGCAAGGCCCTGTGGACAAAGGAACTGGATGCCTGGCTGCATGAAGGGCTGATCGACGCGGCGGTGCATTCGATGAAGGATGTTGAGACGCTGCGGCCCGATTGGCTGACCATCGCCGCCATCCTCCCGCGCGAGGATGTGCGCGATGTGCTGGTGGGGGGCGCCTCCATTGCCGATCTGGCGCCGGGCGCACGGATCGGCACCAGTGCCCCGCGCCGGGCGGCGCAATTGCTCCATCTGCGGCCAGATTGTAGCGTGGTGAGCTTTCGCGGCAATGTAGCCACTCGGCTGGGCAGGCTGGCGGCGGGAGAGGCGGATGCCACGCTGCTGGCCGCCGCCGGGCTCAACCGGCTGGGGGAAAGCCATGTCGGCACTCCATTGGATGCCGGGCAATGGCTTCCTGCCCCGGCTCAGGGCGCGATCGGGATCGAATGCAATGCCGAGGATGCGGATACGCGCGCGCTGATCGCCGCTATCGACCATGCGCCCAGCCGGGCGCAGGTGATGGCGGAGCGGGCGCTGCTGGCCGGGCTGGGCGGAACCTGCCACAGCCCCATCGCGGTGCTGTGCCAGCCGCTGGACGGCTTGCTCCATATGCGTGCGGCTATCTTCAGCCCCGACGGGGCCGAGCGGGTGGAGCAAGTGGCACGCTTCGTGCCGGGCGACGAAGATGCGCCCCGCGCGCTTGCCGCCGCACTGCTCAAGCTCGCCGGTCCGGCGATCCGCCAGCATTTCACCGGAGCGCCGGTTTGAAGCGGGCTGTCGTTATCCGCCCCCAGAGGGGCATGGAAGAAACGTTGGCTGCGGGCCGCGCCGCCGGGCTCGATATCATGGGCTGGCCTCTGTTCGAACTGCGCCCACTGGCGTGGGAGCCGCCCGCGCCCCGGGCGATCGACGGGCTGCTGGTGGGCAGCGCCAATGCCTTTCGCTTGGCTGGGCCGGGGCTTGCGGCTTTTGCCGGAAAGCCGGTCTATGCTGTGGGCAAGGCGACTGCCGATGCCGCCCGTGCGGCGGGATTCCCGGTGGCGGTGGTGGGCTCCGGGGGGTTGCAACAGGTCCTTACTGGGCTGAGGGGCCAGGCGCTCACTCTGCTGCGGCTGGCGGGGGAGAAGCACGTCCCGCTCTCGCCGCCGCTGGGCGTGGTGCTGGACACGCGGGTCGCTTATCGAAGCGCGGCCCTGCCCATGCCGCCCGCCATGGCCGAGGCGCTGGGGCAAGAGGCAGTGGTGCTGCTCTATTCGGCCGAGGCGGCGCGTCATCTGGCTGCGGAATGCGAGCGGCTGGGGATCGACACATCGCGCATCGCGCTGGCCGCGCTGGGCCCGCGCATTGCCGAGGCGGCGGGGCCGGGCTGGGCCCAGGTCCGCAGCGCTTCTGCCCCCAATGAGGCCGCGCTACTGGCACTTGCGCGGGACATGTGCCATTGAACTGGGACTGTTCCGTGCCATAACATAGCGAAGGTGCGGCAAGTCCGGGTCGACTAAGGACGATATGGAAGAAGAATTCCTCAGCCGGGCGCGGCCCCGCATACCCGAGCGCCGGGCCCGCGGCAGCGGCCTGATCATTGGCGCTGCGCTGCTTTCCTTTGCTGTGGGCGCGGTGGCGACCGGTTATGTCGCCTGGCAAGGCGGGCTGGATTTCCTGCCCGGCTTCGGTGACGCTGCGCCGGAAAGCGCTCAGATCAATGCACACCAGCCCCTGCTTGCCTCCAGCCCGGAGGAACGCCCGAGCGCCAGCGCCAGCGAGGCGAAGGCCGCCGCCGATGCGGCGGAGAAGGTGGAGCAGGTGGCCCAGCAGCAGGGCGGGATCGAGGCGCGCGTAGTCGCCGTCGAACAGAGGCTGGACCAGCTCGCGCTCCAGGCACAGGCGGTCTCGGGCAATGCCGCCCGTTCGGAAGCGCTGCTGGTGGCCTTTGCCGCCCGCCGCGCGATCGAACGCGGAAATGATCTGGGCGGGCTGGCCGACCAGCTCAAGCTGCGGTTCAGCGATGCGCAGCCCAATGCGGTGAACACTTTGATCGAAGCGGCCAAGGCCCCGATCACGCTTGACCAGCTCGTCGCCCGGCTTGACGGGCTTTCGACCGATCTTACCAACGCCGATAGCGGGGAATTGAGCTGGCGATGGCTGAAAGGCGAGCTTGCCAGCCTGTTCGTCGTTCGGCACGAGGCTACGCCTTCGCCCCAGCCGGTGAAGCGGATGGAACGCGCAAGGCTGTTTCTGGAAAGCGGCCGGGTAGGCGCTGCCGCGGCGGAAGTGAGCAATCTGCCCGGCGCGGATACGCCCGAGGCCCGGCGCTGGATCGCCGACGCCCGCCGCTATGCCGCCGCACAGGATGCGCTGGACCTGCTGGAAACCACCGCCATTTCCGACGAGGCCCGCCTGCGTGACGGGCAGGGCAACAGGGTGCGGCAGCCGAGCCCCGTGCGGCCCTAGGCAATCGTTTGCCGCCCGGAGCTGTATGGTCGAGCCCCGGAATTCGCCCTTGGCACCCTGATATGCAATTCATATACGCTCCATATACGAATCATATATGGAGACCCCATGGGCATCGTGAATATAGAAGACGATCTGCACGATCAGCTTCGCCGCGCGAGCAAGGTTTCCTGCCGCTCGATCAATGCGCAGGCGGCATGGTGGATCAAGATCGGCATGCTGTGCGAAACCAATCCCACGCTCAGCTTCACCCAGATCGTCGAGCGCGAGCTTAATTCCGCAGGCGTTCTCCGGCCGGTGCTGACGATGGCGGATCATGACGAAGCAGCCTGAGGAACTGGCGTTGATGGCCGAATCCGGCCGTCTGCTGGCATTGGTCTTCGAAATGCTGGACCGCACGCCCCTTGCGGGCAAATCCACGCTGGAGATCGATGCGCTGGTGGAGCATTTCATTGTCCACGATCTGCAGGCCCGCCCCGCCAGCAAGGGGCAATATGGCTTCGGCTTCGTGCTCAATTCCTCGATCAACCATGTGGTCTGCCACGGCGTTCCCTCCGCCCGCGACGTGTTGAAGAACGGCGATATCGTCAATTTCGACATCACGCTGGAGAAGAACGGATTCATCGCGGATTCCAGCAAGACCTATTGCGTGGGGGAGGTCCATCCTGCGGCAAAGCGCCTGGTCCAGGCCACTTACGAAGCCATGTGGAAGGGCATAAAGGCTGTCCGCCCCGGCGCGCGGCTGGGCGATATCGGCGCTGCGATCGAACGCCATGCGAAGAAGAACGGCTATAGCGTGGTGCGCGAATATTGCGGCCACGGCATCGGCCGCGAAATGCATGAAGACCCGCAAGTGCTGCATTTCGGCACACCCGGAACCGGCCTGCCGCTGCGCGAAGGCATGGTCTTCACCATCGAACCCATGCTCAACCGCGGCCGCCGCACCGTACGCACCGAGGATGACGGCTGGAGCGTGGTGACCACCGACGGCTCGCTCTCGGCGCAGTTCGAACATACGGTGGCGGTGACTGCAACGGGAGTGAAAGTGCTCACACTGCGGGCGGATGAGCGGGGGATGGTAAGTCGGCTGGCTGCCTGAGGGGTAAACAGCGTCATTCCACGCTTCGGCGCACGGACGCACCTACGCTGTGGGCCTTCGCGACTAACACTTCACGCATCTCGTTGCAGAAGCTGGAGAGGTACACAGACTGTTCGATTGCGAAGATTCCACCAGCAGCGAGTGGGCTGTCCCCTTGGAGTCCCTCTCTCAGTGCCGTTACCGCAGCATTTTCGCGCACTCTAAGCGCAAGAAGGGGCGCGTTCAGGTCGGGGAAATAGAGTGCAATGATCGCTGCGGCCTTGCCCAAATTCGCTCCTTCCAAGGGTTCGGCTGGTATGCTGCCGCTTGCTAATTCCATTGCTTTAGGAGTGTTTCGCTGACTGGTTTGCTGGATCGCGTCCAACTCCTCGTAAAGTGCTTCTATTTGTTCGCGCATTAGCCTCGCATCATCTCGCTTGTGTGTTTTTGCTAACGCGGTGCTTGCAAAGAGACCTCCAATCGCACTGCCTCCGATCCCAGCCAATCCTGTAATGCCTGCTATCGCAACGGTGCTCCAATCCGCCATAACCCACTATCCCTTTGATCGCGCTTAGTTGCTCCATCGCCCAGCTTTTTTGTATCCGTCAAACACAACATCGAATGTTTCGCTTAGCGCCAACATATAGGGCACAGCGAAATCAATCGTAGTCCAGCCTTCGTTGGTAATTTCCTCAAAGAAATATCTCGATTTTGTAAAAGCATTTGCTGCACAGCGCACGACTTCCTCCGCTGTGTCATAATCGCTCGCAGGAACGTTTCGGGGCGGGTTTGGTGAATGAGTAGATAGCCTTAGGGCAATAGCCATAAGTTCAGGTCTCTCGAACGTGCTGGCTGCATAGGTGCGCGAAATGTCATCTCTCATCTTGGGAGGTAATAATGCGAACAATTTGTACAAATCATGCTCGCGTGGAACTGTGCTGTGATACGTCATGAAGAACTGCTTGAGGCTAAGTTCTAATGCGAAGCCTGCGAGCATGATCGAAGTGAGAGCATGGCCGATGCGGTCGTTCTTAGAACCATTAGAATGTAGGTCGAATGCAATGTTTGCCTGTATTCTAAGAGACCTGATTTGCGCTCGCAAGATGGGCACTTGCGAGGCCATCGATTTACGATCGATCATCATATTCTCCTTTCAGTTGGAATTGGCATCGTCATCCTTCTCCCGTTGACGGGAGAAGGATAGCGCAGCTTGCTCCGTAGGAGCTAGCGCAGCTTGGATGAGGGTTGGTGCCCTCTAGAAGCGTCAGGCACCCTCACCCAACTGCGGCTAGGCCGGTTCCGGCCAAGCCTGCGTATCCCTCTCCCGCCAGCGGGAGAGGGTTTGGGTGTGCGCCAATCCCCTCCCTCCCTTTGCGTCCTCCATCCGATACGCTAGGCTTGCCCTATGGATTTGGACGATCAGCTTCGGCGTTATTTCGGCACTGCGGATTTGTCGCAGGTGTCGCCTGCGGTTCAGGCGGATGGGCTTGACCGGATGCGGGTGGATTTCGGGCTGGAGACGGACCGGGCGCGGCGGTTTGCCTTGTGGTCCTTGCTCTACATGCTGGGGCAGGCGCCCGATCTGGATGTCGCGTTCAAGGATGAGGCGGACCGGGAGGCTGCGCGCAATCTGATGGATCTGCTGGCCGCTTCCGGCGAGGACTGAGGCTTTATTGCGCCGCCCTTGATTCCCCCGTCCGTGGCAGGCGCTTGCCCTTGAGGCGGCTGGTCAGGTGGTATTTCCAGCAGCGATCGCAGCGATAGAGGCGCAGGTCCAGGCCGGACGCCATGATGGCGGCCAGTGCATCCTCCTGCGTGGAATAGGCGGCCTTTTTGCGGCAGATGCTCAGTCTGGTGCGCATGGCATGGTGCCCCTCAATGCCCCATACCCGCCCATCCTGAGCCTGTCGAAGGACACGCGCCGCCCTTTGATCAAGAATCCGCTCAATCGCCGGTGCGAGGCGAACCAGCTCGGCTTCAATTCACTCCCGGCATCCACGTCCCGCGTGTCCTTCGACAGGCTCAGGATGGGCGGGGTGGTAGAAAATCCGCCAAGGTTGGGGCGCACCATTGCCACCTTTCACCAGCGGGAAACAGTTTCCTAAATCAGCCCTGCAGCAGCGACGGCAATTTCCCGCTCATCCCGCGTGCCTCGTCCATGAAGAAGTTCTTCAGCGCCGGAATGCGCTGCACACCGGCCATGCCGAAGCGGCGGATGGCTGAGGCGGTGCGGCCTTTCACGCCGAACAGGCGGGTGATGCTGTCGCAAGTGGCGGAGACGGTGAAATTGTCGAGGCTGCGCCAGCGTTCGTAGCGTTCCAGAATCTGGGCATCGCCCGGATCGAGGCCGAGGCGCATTCCGTCCACCAGCACTTCCACCAGCGCGCCGACATCGCGCAGGCCCAGATTGAGGCCCTGCCCGGCAATGGGGTGGATGCCGTGGGCGGCATCGCCCGCCAGCACCAGCCTCTGCCCGGTCATCCGTGCCGTATGCTGGAAGCCCAGCGGATAAGAGGAGACCCGGCTGTTGAGGCTGATCCTGCCGAACAGGCCCTGCATCCTTTTGTCCACTTCGGCGAGGAACGCGCGTTCGGACAGGGCGAGGGTGCCGGCCGCGTCCTTCTCGGCCACGGTCCACACCAGCGCGCTGCGGTGCTGGCCTTCTGGCCCGTCGCGCATTGGCAGCAGGGCGAAGGGGCCGGTGGGATAGAAGATTTCCCACGCCACATTGCCGTGCGATTTTTCGTGGTCCAGCCCGACGATCAGCGCGCGGTGCTGGTAATCCCAATGGGCGAGCTTCAACCCGGCCTCGTCCCGCGTGGGGGACCGGCGGCCTTCGGCGGCGACCATCAGGCTGGCGTGGAGCACGCGCCCGTCAGACAGGGTAGCGGATACGCCATGTTCGCCGCGCTCGCGCTTCACCACTTCGATGGGGGCGTGCCAGGCGATCAGCTTCTCGTTCTTCGCGGCTTCGAACAGGGCAAGGCGCAAATCGCGATTGGCGAACATGCGGCCGAGCGATCCTTCCTCCGGCTGCGGGCGAAACTGGATCTGGCCGGGGCGCATGGCATCGGTGACGGCGATCGAATCGATCGGGCAGCCGAAGGGCTCCAGCCGCTCGCCAAGGCCGATGTTGCAGAACAGGTTCCAGCTGGCGGTGGAGATCGCGCTGGCGCGCCCGTCAAACCCGTCAGCCGTGAGTTCGGCCGGGTCTGCCCGGTCGACCACATGGCTGGCAATGCCCTGTTTTGCAGCGGCGAGGGCAAGCGTCATGCCCACGAGGCCACCGCCCAGGATCAGCAATTCTCGCCTCTCGTCCATCGTGCCTTCCTTGCGGGTTGGGAACTCAGGCCCTACGCCGGGAGTCACCTGCGAGACAAGTGCAACAAAGTGCAAGATTAGGGACGAAAGTGATAGCTGCCATTCCGCTGCGCCGGTTCACCGCCTTTCTGCTGGCGCTGCTTATCGCCCTGTTCTCGCCTTCGCTGCCGGCGGCGCAGGGGAAGGCCAACCACATCGCCGCGCAATTGGTGGCGCAGGGCCCCGTCGCGCCGGGCGGGACGGTGCAGCTCGCCCTGGTGATGATTCCGGAGCCGGGCTGGCACGGCTATTGGTCCAACCCCGGCGATGCGGGTTACGGGATGGAGCTGGACTGGTCGCTGCCGCCCGGATGGAGCGCGGGGGCGCTGGAATATCCGGTGCCGCAGACTCTGCTCATCTCTGGTATGATGAACTACGTGTTCGAGGGCCCCTATGCGGTTTTGACGTCGCTTTCGGCCCCTTTGAGTACACCCTTGGGGGGAACCGTGCCGGTTACGGTGCAGGCCAATTGGCTCGCCTGTACGGACAAGATTTGCGTGCCGGAACAGGCATTTATGGCGACGACGGTGAAGGTCGGGGCAGGCGGCCCCACCGAACCGCGCTTCGACGCCTGGCGCGCCGCGATCCCGCCGTTGATTGACCGGGAGGCAAGTTTTTCCTTTGAAAACAAAAGGCTGCGCATCGGAATTCCGCTGCCCGCCAGCCTCGAAATCGCCAATCCCCACCTGTTTTTGGCTGAAACCGGCCAGATCGACTACGCGGCCCCCCAGACCTTCCGCCGCGAAGGAAATCTACTGGTGGCCGAACTGGCGCTGGCAAAGAACGCGGACCCTTCGGCAAAGGCCATTTCCGGCATCCTCAAGCTCGACGATGCAGGCAATGGCGTTAGCTTCTCCGGCCAGCCGGGCGCTGTGCCGCACAGCGGAGTACCGCTGAAAACCGGCACTTCTGCGGCAGATGGACTGGCGCCATTCCCGCTGCTGCTGGCCATGGCGCTGGCAGGCGGACTGCTGCTCAACATCATGCCCTGCGTCTTCCCGATCCTCAGCCTCAAGGCGCTCAGCCTCGCCCGCGCCGGGGAGAGCGAGGTGGAAGCCCGGCGGGAAGGGCTGGCATATACGGCGGGCGTAGTGCTCGCCTGCGTTGCCCTTGGCGCGTTGCTGTTGGCCCTGCGCGCGGCGGGCAGCGAGATCGGCTGGGCATTCCAATTGCAGGAGCCGGGTGTTGTCGCGGCGCTGCTGGTGCTGGCTGTGGCACTGACTGCCAATTTCGCGGGCCTGTACGAACTGCCTTCGCTCTCGCTGTCGGGTGGCGGCCAGCCGATGGGGGCGTTCGGCACCGGGCTGCTGGCGGCCTTCGTGGCGACCCCTTGCACCGGGCCGTTCATGGCGGCGGCGATGGGGGCGGCGTTGCTGCTTCCCTCCGCGCAGGCGCTGCTGCTGTTTGCGGCGCTGGGGCTGGGCATTGCGCTGCCGTTCCTCGCACTGGGCTTCATCCCGGCATTGCGGCGGCTTCTGCCACGCCCGGGCAAGTGGATGAATGTGTTCCGCAAGATCATGGCCGTGCCGATGGGGCTCACCGCGCTGGCGCTGGCCTGGCTGGCGTGGAGACTGGGCGGGGTGCCCTTCCTGCTGGCGGCTGGCGGCTTTGCAGTGTTGTTCCTGGTGGTGCTCTGGACGGCCGGGCGCAGGCAGCATGCGGGCAAGCGAGCGTGGCCGTTGGTCGCGGGCGCGGTGCCGCTGCTTGCGCTGGGCTGCGTCTTTGCCTTGCCGCAGGCGATGGCGCCACCCCCTGCCGAAGCCGGGCTGATCGCAGCCCAACCCTTTAGCGAGCAAGCGCTGGCCGAGGCCCGGGCGAGCGGGAAGCCGGTATTCGTGTGGTTCACCGCCGATTGGTGCCTGACCTGCAAGGTCAATGAAGGCGTGGCGATCGAGCGGGAAGAGACGCGCAGGGCCTTCGAAAAGGCCGGCGTTGTGGCCTTGGTGGGGGACTGGACCCGGCGCGATCCGGCCATCACACGTTTCCTCACTGGGCGCGGCGCGGGCGGCGTCCCGCTCTATCTGTGGTACCCGGCTGGCGGTGGAGAGCCGCAGCAATTGCCGCAGGTGCTGACTCCTTCTAGCCTGACGGAGCTGGCGGGGACGAACTGACCTCCCCAGGCAAAAGCGCGCCGCCCCGGCGGCACCAGCCAAGGAATTCGCGCGGCAGCGGGCTTCCGGGGATCTTCAGCGTACCTGCGCCAGGCAGTGTCGCCTCGATGTCGCGCAGTCCGGTGAATACGTCCAGTTCCGGTGCATCGGCGGGATAGAGCCCCTCCCAGCGCCAGCCAGCGGTTTTCGAGAGAGTGGCATCCAGTTTCAGCCGCGCAGTGACCCCATTACCCAGCACTGCGAAGAGCGCCTTGGCCTCAGGCTGCGATTGGGCATGGCGGATCACTGCCAGTCGAGGTGCAGTGTCTTTGGCCAGCGCGCATCGAAGGGTGAGGAAGGGCTGCTGCTTCTCCTGCCCGAAATCGATTCCCGTGCCATCCGGTGCGATCCGCCACGCGGCGCCCGTGCTGTCAGGTGAGGGATTGAGCGCCAGAGCGGCCGCGCTCTGCGCCTCATCCAACTCGATCCGCTGCACCGGCGGTCGGTCGCAGGCGGAGATGAGGAGCGAGGCGCCCAGCGCCCACAGATATCTCACCGTCCCCACTTTCGCTGCGACTTCCCGTAACGCGTCTTGCGCGTCCCCGGCTTGCCCTCGTTGCTGCGCCCCACCATCGTCGCGCGCTTCTCATCATCCGGCAGCCCAAGTTCTTCGGCTTCCAGCCTCCGGATTTCGTCGCGCAGGCGGCCCGCTTCCTCGAATTCGAGATCGGCGGCGGCGGCGCGCATCTTCTTTTCCAGATCCTCGATATAGGCGCGCAGATTGTGGCCCACGAGATTGTTGCGGCCGTCTTCCGCTTCGATCTCCACCAGAACGCCGTCGCGGCTGGCTGTGTGGGCGACAATGTCCTGGATGTTGCGCTTGATCGTCTGCGGCGTGATGTCGTGCTCGACATTATACGCCCGTTGCTTCTCGCGGCGGCGGTCCGTCTCGGCGATGGCGCGTTCCATGCTGCCGGTCATGCGGTCGGCATAGAGGATCACCCGGCCATCCACATTGCGCGCCGCGCGACCGATGGTCTGGACGAGCGAGGTCTCGCTGCGCAGGAAGCCTTCCTTGTCGGCATCCAGAATGCAGACGAGGCCGCATTCCGGAATATCCAGCCCTTCGCGCAGCAGGTTGATGCCCACCAGCACATCATACACGCCCATGCGCAGATCGCGGATCAGCTCGATGCGTTCCAGCGTTTCCACGTCGGAATGCATGTAGCGCACGCGCAGGCCTGCCTCATGCATGAATTCGGTAAGATCCTCCGCCATGCGCTTGGTGAGGGTGGTGACGAGCGTGCGATAACCCTGTGCGGCCGTTTCGCGGCATTCGTTGATGCAATCCTGCACCTGGTCTTCCACCGGGCGGATGAACACCGGCGGATCGATCAGGCCGGTGGGGCGGATCACCTGTTCGGCGAAGACACCGCCGGTTTGCTCCATTTCCCAATTGCCGGGCGTGGCCGATACGGCGACTGTCTGCGGGCGCATCGCGTCCCATTCGTTGAAGCGCAGCGGGCGGTTGTCGATACAGCTCGGCAGGCGGAAGCCATATTCGGCCAGCGTCAGCTTGCGGCGATGGTCCCCCTTGGCCATGGCGCCGATCTGCGGCACCGTCTGATGGCTTTCGTCGACGAACAGCAGCGCATTGTCAGGCAGATATTCGAACAGGGTTGGCGGTGGCTCGCCGGGCAGGCGGCCGGTGAGGAAGCGGCTGTAATTCTCGATCCCCGCGCAGCTGCCGGTGGCAGCGATCATCTCAAGGTCGAAATTGGTGCGCTGCTCCAGCCGCTGATGCTCCAGCAACTTGCCTTCGGCTTCCAGTTCCTTGAGCCGTTCGGTCAGCTCGAAACGGATCGCCTCGCTCGCCTGCTTCAGCGTGGGGCCGGGCGTGACATAGTGCGAATTGGCATAGACCCGCACATAATTGAGGCTGGCCCCCTTCGCGCCGGTGAGGGGATCGAACTCGCTGATTTCCTCGATTTCGTCACCGAAGAAGCTGATCCGCCAGGCCATGTCCTCATAGTGGCTGGGGAAGATTTCCAGACTGTCCCCCCGCACGCGGAAATTGCCGCGCGCGAAGGCGGCGTCGTTGCGCTTATATTGCAGGGCCACCAGCTTGCGGATGATCTCCCGCTGGTCGACCGACTGGCCCTTCTTCAGATCAAAGATCATGGCCGAATAGGTTTCGACCGAGCCGATGCCGTAGAGGCAGGAGACCGAGGCGACGATAATCACATCGTCCCGTTCCAGCAGGGCGCGGGTGGCCGAGTGGCGCATCCGGTCGATCGCCTCGTTTACCGAGCTTTCCTTCTCGATATAGGTATCCGACCGGGGAACGTAGGCTTCGGGCTGGTAATAGTCGTAATAGCTGACGAAATATTCGACCGCGTTTTCGGGAAAGAAGCTCTTGAATTCGCCATAGAGCTGGGCGGCCAGAATCTTGTTCGGCGCCAGGATCAGGGCAGGGCGCTGCAGGCTTTCGATCACCTTGGCCATGGTGAAGGTTTTGCCGCTGCCGGTTACGCCCAGCAGGACCTGCGTCTTGTCGTCTTCTCCAATCCCGGCCACCAGTTCGGCGATGGCGGTGGGCTGATCGCCCGCCGGTTCATATTCCGAAACCAGCTTGAACGGACGCCCGCCGTCCGCCTTTTCGGGGCGCACGGGCTTGTGGGGCGTGAAAGTGCCCGACGTATCGGGTTCTTCAAGACCCCTGCGGATAACGAGTTCGGCCATGCGCGGACATATGGCTGTTCCGCATGCGTTCCGCAACGGGGGCGTTGGCAGGACGGTGCAGGCTTGGTACGACCGGCCAAAGGGTCGCGTCATAGTTCCGATTTTCGAAGGGATCGTTTTGATGCGTAAACTGGTTCTCCTGCCCATGATGGCGGCAATCGCCCTTGCAGGGTGCGGCAAGAAGGAAGAGGCGCCCACAGGTGGCGAGGCAGCGGGCAGTGAGAAGCCCGCCGCCGCAGCTGGCGGCATTGCGGGCATGGAGATGCCCCAGCCCGGCCTGTACAAGCAGACGGTGGAGATCATCGAGATGAGCTTCCCCGGCATGCCCGAGGCAATGGCGGCGCAGATGAAGAAATCTATGTCCGCCAACATGTCTCTGACCGATTGTCTGACGCCCGAGGAATCGAAGGAAGCGCTCAAGCAGCTCAGCTCGCGCAGCTTCGGCAAGGACAGCAATTGCACTTATGACAAGTTCGACGTGGGCGGTGGCAAGCTTGACGCGGTGATGAAATGCGGCGGTAAGGACGGGGAAAGCGGCACCTTCAAGCTGGCCGGAACCTTTGGTTCCACCGGCAGCGAAATGACGATGGAGGGCGATCAGTCCATGCCCGACATGCCGGGCGGCACAATGCACATGAAGATGCGCATGGTGTCCGAACGCATCGGCGAATGCAAAAGCTAGGCTGCGCGCTCGATCGGGTTTTTGCCCGATCGTAGCCGGCGGGAAGACAATATGATCGCAGGTGCGCCTTGCCCGGAATGGGCAGGGTTGGTGTGTCACCTTTCCGGGCAGCAAAATGCCCTGTTTCGTGTGTGGCGTGTCACCCCCTCCGGGCTCGGATTCAAGCCGTTTTTCGTGGCTTTTCGTTGCCCGGAGTGTCACCTTCCATTTCGGCTTTTCGTGCATGCCTTGCGGGGGCCGCAAGGCGAGGCGGGTGGGGGCCGGAAACGCGCTGTGCAGAGTGAGGGCTTGGCTGTTCATCGGACAGGATAAACGCCATCTGACGGCCTGTAGGAAAGTGGTTTTCTGACCGGGGCAGGAAGCTGCGCGCAGTGCGAATGCTACAGTTTCATGACGGCGGCAGATTACATACAGCTCCCAGTAAGTCATTTTTGTTACACTGGCTGCATGAACACGCCGAGTCGGATTTATGCAGGTATCGCACCGCGAGGGGGAGCCGAGCGGCGCCAGCCCTCGCGCATGCCTCCCGCGAGTGAGTTGTTCGGTGCGATCAGGGCGCGCGCGGCGCTGGCGGCGGAAGCCCAGCCCAGCGGAATTCATGGTCCGCCGCTCAAGCACCTGCTGGGCGAGTTGCAATTCCTCACCCGGCCGCTGAAGCGCAAGCTGCCGGGGCTTGCGATCCGCGAAAGCGCCAGCCCTCGCGTGGTCATGCTGCTCCCCGGTTTCGCGACTCACCCCATCCGTCTGCGGCGGCTCGCGCAGCATCTGGAGATGGCCGGCCATACGGTGAAGAACTGGGGCATGGGTTTCAACATGGGGCCCAGCGCGGAGAATTTCGATGCGGTGGCCCGGCGCGTGCTGGAACTGCACCACCGCTATGGCGAAGAGGTGGTGCTGGTTGGCTGGAGCCTGGGCGGTATCTTTGCCCGCGAAGTGGCCAAGATGCATCCCGATGCGGTCGCCAAGGTGGTGACGATGGGATCGCCGTTCTCCGGCAATCCCAAGGCGAACAATGTCTGGCGAATCTATCACCTTGTCACTGGCCACTCGGTAGAAGCGCCGCCGGTGGTCGTGGATATTTCGGCCAAGCCGCCGGTGCCCACTGTCGCGCTGTGGAGCCCGCGGGACGGTATCGTTTCGCCGCGCAGTTCCTGCGGTCGCCCGGGCGAACGGGACAGGGCGGTTGCGCTGCGCTGCGGGCACATGGGCTTCGCTTATTCCGACGAGGCGATCGAGGCAGTTCTGGCCGAACTCGAAAACATCTGACCAGACTCTTTTTGCCCCCTTGGCAGGCGCAAAGTTCCGTGCCAGTGTTGCACTGCAACATAAGGGGCAGTGAGCATAAAGCCGGAGCCTAATTTTGATGAGATGCGGCAGGCCGACGGGTCCATCCGTCCGGCTTACCGGGACTACGTAGCCTGGCTGGAAGATCAGGACCCAGCCCTCATGCGGCGCAAGAGTCGCGAAGCCGAACAGTTCTTCCGACGAACCGGGATCACCTTCAACGTCTATGGCGACGATGACGCTGAAGAGCGTCTCATCCCCTTCGACATGGTGCCCAGGATCGTAACCGGTACGGAGTGGCGGCGCCTGTCGCGCGGGATCGAGCAGCGGGTGAGGGCGCTCAACGCCTTCATGCACGATCTTTACCACCGGCAGGAAATCCTGCGGTCGGGCCGCATCCCGCTCAGCCTCTTCAAGGACAATGTCGCCTGGCTGCCGCAGATGGTGGGCTTCACGCCGCCCGGGGGCGTCTATACCCATATCGTCGGGATCGACCTTGTCCGCACCGGGCCGAACGAGTTCATGGTGCTGGAAGACAATGCCCGCACGCCCAGCGGCGTTTCCTACATGCTGGAAAACCGCGAGACGATGATGGCGATGTTCCCGGAACTGTTCGCCAGGATTCATGTGCAGCCCGTTTCGGACTATCCCCGCCGTTTGGCCAAGAGCCTGGCCGCCTGTGCTCCGGATGCAGCATCGGACAAGCCGGTGGTGGCAGTGCTGACGCCGGGCATTTACAATTCCGCATATTACGAACACGCCTTCCTGGCCGATCAGATGGGCGCCGAACTGGTGGAAGGCAGCGATCTGCGCGTGGTCGATGGCCGGGTGCATATGCGCACCACCGCCGGATTCCAGCCGATCGACGTGCTTTATCGCCGGGTGGATGACGATTTCCTCGATCCGCTGACCTTCAACCCGCAGTCCATGCTGGGCGTGCCGGGGATCATGGATGTCTATCGTTCGGGCGGGATTACCATTGCCAATGCGCCGGGCACGGGCATCGCGGATGACAAGGCGATCTACAGTTTCATGCCGGAGATCGTGGAGTTCTACACCGGCGAGAAACCGCTGCTTCCCAACGTGCCCACCTGGCGCTGCGCCGAAGCGGATAGCCTGGCCTATGTGCTGGACAACATCGCGGATCTGGTGGTGAAGGAAGTCCACGGATCGGGCGGCTATGGCATGTTGATCGGCCCGACTTCGTCCAGCCGCGAGATCGCCCGCTTCAAGGAGAAGCTCAGGGCCCGGCCGGAAAACTATATCGCCCAGCCGACACTGGCGCTTTCGACGGTGCCGATCTTCACCAAGGCAGGGCTCGCCCCGCGCCATGTGGATTTGCGGCCCTTCGTGCTCGTTTCGCCCAATGGGATCGATATTACGCCGGGCGGGCTCACCCGCGTGGCACTGAAAAAAGGCTCGCTGGTGGTCAATTCCTCGCAAGGGGGCGGGACCAAAGACAGCTGGGTTCTGGAAGACTGAGGGGCACGGGCAGGGAATGCTAGGCAGGACGGCCAATTCGATCTTCTGGATGTTCCGCTATCTGGAGCGGGCGGAGAATACTGCGCGCCTGCTGGAGGCAGGCTTCCGCATGGCGCTGACCCGCGGCGCGGATGCCGCGAATGAGGAGTGGCGCTCGCTCATCGTTACGCTTGGCGAGCAGACTGCCTATCGGCAGATGCACAGCGAATATTCCGGCTCGCAAGTGTGCAACTTCGTTTTGCGCGACAAGGAAAACCCGCAAAATGTGCTCGGAATGATCGAGGATGCGCGGGCCAACGCCCGCAGCGCACGAACCTCGATCACCGCCGAAGTGTGGGAAGCGGTCAATGAAGCCTGGATGGTGCTTGGCGACCTGCTGGAGCGGCCGGTGCGCGAGGCGAGCCTGGGCACCGTGCTGGCGACGATCCGGCGCGAGGCGACGCTGGTGCGTGGGGCGACCTATGGCTCCATGCTGCGCAATGAAATCTACCATTTCGCGCGGGCGGGCACGTTCCTTGAGCGGGCAGACAATACGGCGCGCATCCTGGACGTGAAATATTACCTGCTGCTCCCCTCGCTCGCTTATGTCGGCTCCAGCCTCGACACCGGGCAATGGGACACGGTGCTGCGTTCTCTTTCGGCAGAGCGGGCCTATCGGTGGCTCAACGCCGGGCGGATGGACCCGCGCGGGATTGCGGAATTCCTGATACTGGACCGGCGTTTTCCGCGCAGCCTGGCCTTTTGCTACGATGCGTTGCGCGGCAATCTCAAGGCGCTGGCCGAACTGCATCACAACCGCGGCGAATGCCACAATCTGATGCGCGAGGCGGATCGGAAACTATGCGAGGCGACTATCGATTCCATCTTCGACAAGGGTCTGCACGAGTTCCTCACCGCCTTTATCGGTGAGAACCAGGCCATCGCCACTGCCATTTCCGACGATTATCGATTCGTAGCCTGACCGCCATGCGCCTTCTCATCCGCCACACCACGCATTACCGCTTCGCAGAACCGGTCGCACATGGCCTCCAGCGCCTGCGCCTCACTCCCAAAGCAACCCATGGGCAGGAAATATTGTCCTGGTCGATGACTTATGAGGGGGCGAAGCTGGAACTCGAATATGATGACCAGAACTGGAACCACACCACGCTGATTTCCGTGCTTCCGGGCGCGCAGGAAGTGGTGATCCATTGTGAAGGGCTGGTCGAAACGCAGGACCATGCCGGGGTGATCGGCTGGCATGCCGGGCATCTGCCGCTATGGGCGTTTCTTTCGCAGACTGCACGGACCAAGCCGGGGGCCAGAATGCGCTCGCTGATCGCCCAGATACGCCGCAGCGATGGCGATACGCTGGCCATGCTGCATGCGCTTTCGGCCGCGATCCATTCCTCCGTGCGTTATGAGACCGGCGTCACCCATGTCCGCACCACTGCCGAGGAAGCCTTGGCCGAGGGCGTGGGTGTGTGCCAGGATCATACGCATATCTTCATCGGCGTGGCGCGGGCGCTGGATATCCCGGCGCGCTATGTCTCGGGCTATCTGATGATGGATGACCGGATTCACCAGGAAGCAACTCACGCCTGGGCAGAGGCCCATGTGGAGGAGCTTGGCTGGGTAGGCTTCGATGTGTCGAATGGCATCAGCCCCGATCCGCGCTATGTTCGCGTTGCGACGGGGCGGGACTATGGCGAGGCCGCGCCGGTGACCGGCATCAGCTTCGGGGCTGCGGCAGAGGAACTCCACGTCGCGCTGGCGGTGGAACAGCAAACCGTGGAACAATAACGGCAGATCAAGGAAGCGTTGCCACGGGCGGTTTCGCTCGCAATGGCTGTTGAAGGGTCAGAGTCAGGGGATTCGAAGTGACGTATTGCGTGGGTATGATGCTTGAGAAAGGGTTGGTGTTGATGAGCGACACCCGCACCAATTCGGGCGTCGACAACATTTCCACCTTCCGCAAGATGTACCGCTGGGAAGTTCCGGGCGAGCGCATCATTACGCTGATGACCGCCGGCAACCTGGCCACGACCCAGGCGGTGATCAGCCAGCTGGAGGAACGCAACAAGGCTCCCGACCAGCGCCAGAACTCGCTGCTGGAAGCACCCACCATGTTCCAGGTGGCCGTGGAAGTGGGCCGACTGCTGCGTGCGACTATCCAGTCTTCCCAGGTAGGAAACGGCATGGAAGGAGAGGGGCGCTTCACCGCCTCGATGATTCTCGCGGGCCAGATCGAGGGGATGCAGCCGCGTCTTTTCATGATCTATCCGGAAGGCAATTTCATCGAGGGGAGCTGGGATACGCCGTTCTTCCAGATTGGCGAGACCAAGTATGGCCGGCCGATCCTGTTGCGCGGGTATGAACACGATATGGAATTCGAAGATGCCATCAAGCTGATGATGGTCAGTTTCGATTCGACCCTGAAGGCCAATCTTTCGGTCGGCATGCCGCTGGACCTGCTGGTGATCGAGCGCGACAGCTTTTGCCCGCTGCATGAAAGAAGGATCGAGAAAGACGATCCCTACTTTCTCTCGATTTCCTCCATCTGGGGCGATTCGCTCAAAGAAGCCGTTCACGCCTTGCCGGACTATACGCTCGATTGATGAATGTGACAGGATCTTACCGTCGGATCGCTTGATTTGCGGAGCACCCTTAAGGGCAATTCCGTAATTCAAATCCGGTTCGGACCGATTTCTACTCTGGTTCCGACATATTGGTGCGAATTTCCGGTATCTTATTGCCCGGAATAGGCGCCAAGTCGGAATGCATGCCAGGGGGGCATGCCCGCATTTTTTGAGGGCATGGGACAGGTTTTCACCATTCACTTTGTCGAACGTGACATCAAGGCTCGTGCCGAAGGCGCCAGGCTCGCGCTCGCGCTCGGCTATCATGCCGAGGTCTATGCCAGCCTTGATGAGATCGCGAAACACCCGCCGCGCGAAGGGGTTCTGATCGTGCGTGACGACGAGCTGCCCGGCGGCCCGGCGGAGATTCTTCGCGTGCTCGACATGCTGAGCATATCCCTGCCGCTGGTGATCGCTTCGGAGGATGCGTCCGTGTCTCGGATCGTGGAAGCGGTCAGTCTTGGCGCGCTCGACTATCTGCTGCTGCCGATTGATGAAGAGGCATTCGCGGCCATGTTGTGCCGCATCTCGCTGAGGGCTCCCGCCCAGGCGCGCGCGCGCCGCCAGACAATCGAGGCGCGGGAGAAGATCGGCGGCCTGTCGGAACGCGAACGTGAGGTGCTGGAACTTCTGGTCGGTGGCGGATCGAACAAGCTCATCGCGCGGGAACTGGAGATCAGCCCCCGCACGGTTGAAATCCATCGCGCCAATATGATGGAAAAGCTGGGGGCCAAGCACGTCGCGGAGGCAGTGCGCCTTTATCTCGATGCCCGGCTTGAGCCGGCGATGCGCCAGATCCTCTAGCGGCAGAAGGGCCTACCGCCGCCCTCCAGGTGGAAATGGTCCTTATGGGCCTGATTATACTCAGGCCCGAGCACCGTTCCGAAGCGTTTGCAGGCGCTGGTGTGGACAATGCGCAGGAATTCGCGCTCCTCTTGCGTTCCGCCGCTCCAGCCCTGTTTCACGCTGATGCGGCGCCCATCTTCCAGCACAAAGCCCGACACATCGATCGCGTTGGCCGTTGCATGGGCGGACCGGCGAGCGGAGCCGGCTACATTGCGGCAGCTGTAGCTGCCGAAAGTCTCGATCCGGGCGAGCGGGCTGCCGAGGATGGTGCGCGCGGCCCGATCGACGCCATAACGCGCCCAGCCGGCAAAGCTGTTCGCCACCGGACAGGCTACCGGCCCCAGATTTCCAAGACCCAGAGTTCGGTTGTCATCGCGATAGAGGGCGGACAACTGCACGGTGTTCACCGTGGAACAGCCGCCTCCGTAGAATTTGTCGGGCAGCGGAGCAAAGCTGGCCTCGGCCGCACCGAGCTGGCTCAGGCATTGGCGATTTTCCAGGGTGGGAACATAGGCGGGCTGGGCCGGGCGTACTGCCTGCCTGCCGGAATTGCCTTGCGATCCACCATTCGGCACCATCGAACAGGCGCCGAGTGCAGCAGCAGCCAGAACCAGGGCAAATGTGCGTTTCATGGCGTAATTCTGCGACAAAGAAGGTTAATTATCCACTAATTATCGTCTGCGTGCTCATCAGCTTCGTGCGCGTCACGGCAATTCGCCTTGACTCGTTGCATGGCGCCTCTAAGTGCGGCGGCGGGCCACGCGGTCCCAACGCCGCGCGTGCTCTCTGTGAGGAGAGTCTTTATGACTGATATGATTGCCCGTCCGGTGGCCAAGCCGGCGCGTCCGTTCTTTTCTTCCGGTCCCTGCGCCAAGCCGCCGGGATATTCCCCCGAAAAGCTAGCCACTGCATCGCTCGGCCGCTCGCACCGCGCCAAGATCGGCAAGTCGCGTCTTGCCTATTGCATCGATCTGATGCGCGAAATGCTCGAGCTGCCCGATACGCACCGCATCGGGATCGTCCCGGGCTCCGACACCGGCGCCTTCGAAATGGCGATGTGGACGATGCTGGGCGCCCGCGGCGTGACCGCGCTGGCCTGGGAAAGCTTCGGTGAAGGTTGGGTCACCGATGCCGTCAAGCAGCTCAAGCTCGAAGCCAATGTGATGCGCGCCGATTACGGCCAGCTGCCCGATCTGGACAAGATCGACTGGTCGGACGACGTGCTCTTCACCTGGAACGGCACCACTTCGGGCGTGCGCGTTCCCGATGGCGAATGGATCCCCGACGATCGCGAAGGCCTGTCCTTCGCGGACGCGACCAGCGCCGTCTTCGCTTACGACATTCCTTGGGACAAGATCGACGTCGCCACCTTCTCCTGGCAGAAGGTTCTGGGCGGCGAGGGCGGCCATGGCGTGCTGATCCTCGGCCCCCGCGCCGTTCAGCGGCTGGAGGAATATACCCCCAGCTGGCCGCTGCCGAAGGTCTTCCGCCTGATGTCGAAGGGCAAGCTGGCCGAAGGCATCTTCAAGGGCGAAACCATCAACACCCCCTCCATGCTGGCAGTGGAAGATGCGATCTTTGCGCTGGAATGGGCGAAGGGCCTCGGCGGTCTCAAGGGCCTGCAGGCGCGTAGCGATGCCAATGCCGTGGCGCTGGACAAGATCGTGGCCGAACGGGACTGGCTTAGCCATCTCGCGACCGACATGGGCACCCGTTCCAAGACCTCGGTCTGCCTCTCCGTCGAAGGCGCCGATGCCGACTTCATCAAGCAGTTCGCCGGACTGCTGGAAAAGGAAGGCGCGGCCTACGACATCGCGGGTTATCGCGATGCCCCTCCGGGCCTGCGCATCTGGTGCGGCGCCACGGTAGATGCTGCCGATATCGAGGCGCTCGGTCCCTGGCTCGACTGGGCCTATGCCGAAACCAAGGCCGCACTGGCCGCCGCCTGACCTCCGCTTAACTCCCTCTCCCCTTGTGGGAGAGGGTTGGGGAGAGGGGTGCGCGAAGCGCTGGCATTGAGCCCCCTCTCCAGGTCCGACTAGGCGGCAGGCCGCCAAGTCTTCCCATCCTCTCCCGCAAGGGGAGAGGGCATAAGGACACAAATTCCATGACCAAGCCCAAAGTCCTCATTTCGGACAAGATGGACCCCAACGCCGCCCGCATCTTCGAAGCGCGCGGCTGTGATGTGGATGTGATCACCGGCGAGACGCCGGAACAGCTCATCGCCCGTATCGGCGATTATGATGGCCTTGCGATCCGGTCCTCGACCAAGGTGACCAAGGAAGTTCTCGACGCTGCCAAGAAGCTCAAGGTGATCGGCCGCGCCGGTATCGGCGTGGACAATGTTGATATCCCTTATGCTTCGGCAAAGGGCGTGGTGGTGATGAACACCCCCTTCGGCAACTCGATCACTACGGCTGAACATGCCATCGCGCTGATGTTCGCGCTCGCTCGCCAGCTGCCCGAAGCGGACGCTTCGACCCAGGCCGGCAAGTGGGAAAAGCACCGCTTCATGGGCGTGGAACTGACCGGCAAGACGCTGGGCCTGATCGGCGCCGGCAATATCGGTGGTATCGTGGCCGACCGTGCGCTGGGCCTGAAGATGAAAGTTGTCGCCTATGACCCGTTCCTGTCTGCCGAACGCGCGGTGGAACTGGGCATCGAGAAGGTGGAACTGGACGATCTGCTCGCCCGTGCGGATTTTATCACGTTGCACACCCCGCTGACCGACCAGACCCGCAACATCCTGTCGAAGGAAAATCTCGCCAAGACCAAGAAGGGCGTGCGCATCGTCAATTGCGCGCGTGGCGGTCTGATTGACGAGGCGGCGCTGAAGGAAGGGCTCGATTCGGGCCACATCGCGGGCGCTGCGCTAGACGTGTTCGCAGTGGAGCCGGCCAAGGAATCGCCGCTGTTCGGCACTCCCAATTTCGTTTGCACCCCGCACCTCGGTGCCTCGACCAATGAAGCCCAGGTCAATGTGGCGCTGCAGGTGGCCGATCAGCTGAGCGATTTCCTCGTCAACGGCGGCGTCACCAACGCGCTCAACATGCCCTCGCTCTCGGCTGAGGAAGCGCCGAAGCTGAAGCCCTATATGTCGCTGGCCGAAAAGCTCGGCTCGCTGGTGGGCCAGCTTACCCATGGTTCGGTGCCCCGGATTTCGATCCACACCGAAGGCGCTGCTACCGAGCTCAATGCCCGACCGATCGTGGCCGCCGTGCTTGCAGGCTTCCTGCGCGTCCATTCGGACACGGTGAACATGGTCAACGCTCCGTTCCTGGCCAAGGAACGCGGCCTTGAAGTGCGTGAAGTGAAGACCGAGCGCGAAGGCGACTACAACACGTTGATTCGCGTTTCGGTGAAGACCGATGCGGGTGAGCGATCGGTGGCTGGCACGCTGTTCAGCAATGCCGAGCCGCGCCTGGTCGAACTGTTCGGCATCAAGGTGGAAGCGGAACTCGCTGGCCACATGCTCTACATCGTCAACGAGGATGCTCCCGGCTTCATCGGCCGGATCGGCACTTTGCTGGGCGAGAGCGGCATCAATATCGGCACTTTCAACCTGGGCCGCCTCGCGGCGGGCGGAGAAGCCGTGCTGCTGCTTTCGGTCGATACGCCTGTTTCGGCCGATGTGCTGGAAAAGGCGCGCGGCCTGCCGGGCGTCAAGCGGGCTATGCCGCTGAACTTCGCGTAAGACGCGCAACCAACCGTCTCTCCATGGGCCCGGCTCCGGACATGTTCCGGGGCCGGGCCTTCCTCATTTTGGGCCTCCGGTGAATTGGGGGTTCGACAGGCCAAGCCCAAGGAGTTAGGGGCTCTTCGTCATGAGCGATATCGACCGCGACCTGCTGCCCGAAGGGCTTGAGGATCGGCTGCCGCAAAGCGCGGCTGCCACCACCCGGATCATGCGAGCCGTCCTGGATGTGATGGACGCGCATGGGTATGATCGCGTGCGCCCGCCGTTGATCGAGTTCGAGAAATCGCTCGCTGCGCGCATGGCGGGCATCCGGCCGCGTCGCATGTTCCGCTTTATCGATCCGGTCAGCCTGCGAATGCTGGCGCTGCGCAGCGACATCACGCCGCAGATCGGTCGCATCGCGGAAACGGGTCTTGCGGCTGCGCCGCGCCCGCTGCGGCTTGCCTATGCCGGTCCGGTAACGACGATCAAGGCAGATGCGCTTGATCCCAAGCGAGAGAGGCTGCAGGTAGGCGCCGAACTGATTGGCAGCGACGGTGTTGCTGCCGCTGCCGAAATCGTGGCCATGGCGATCGAGGCCGCGAAGGCGGCTGGCGCAACCGGCGTTTCGGTGGACTTCACTCTGCCCGATCTGGTCGACACTTTGGCTGGAAGCATTCTGCCGCTTGAGCCTGACGCGGTCGATGCTGTCCGCCGGGAACTTGATTCCAAGGATGCAGGCGGCCTGAAAGCGGCTGGCGGTGAGGCTTACCTGCCCTTGCTCTACGCCACCGGCCCGTTCGAGAGCGCGATCGAGAAGCTGGCGGGCATCGATGTGGGCGGCGTGCTGGAAAGCCGTATCCTGGGCCTCAGGGAAATTGCTGCGCGCGTTGGGGGGGCTGCCCGGCTTACGCTTGATCCCACGGAGCGGCACGGCTTCGAATATCAGAGCTGGTTCGGCTTCACGATCTATGCCGAAGGGGTGCGCGGCCTTTTGGGCCGTGGTGGGACCTACCGGATCAGCGGCGATGCAACGGGTGGGGAGGCCGCAACCGGCTTCTCGCTCTACCCCGACCCGCTGATCGACGTGACCGCCAATGGAGCGCTGCGCGAGGCAGTGTTCCTGCCGCTGGGCCATGATCCGGCCGATGCCGCAAAGCTGCGCGCCGAAGGTTGGCGCACCATTGCTGCGCTTTCCGATGTCGATGACGCAAGGACGCTTGGCTGCACCCATGTGCTGGCAGATGGGGCGGCAAAGGGGCTGTAACTATCGCTCTCCCGCAATCGGGTGAGCGATATCTATCTGAAAATTCGCGCGAAGAATGCATCCACCACGGGAGTGGCAGGGTAGTTCGCTTCGCCCAGCTTGCGGTTGATCTCCATGTGGCCCTTGAGGCCGCGTCCCTTGAAGCCTTGCACTCGTGCTGGCGTACCCGCCCGCGTGAGCGCCTCGCCCAAGGCCCTGCTCTGCGCCGTGCCATCGGCACGCTGGACATGCAGGATCAGGAATTCGGGTGCATTGGGCAAGGCGGCCTGCAGGGTTGGAGACAGCCGCTTCTGCCGGGCGGGATCGGTGCTGAACGCCTGGACATAGGTATCGTGCATGAGCCTGCGGCCATCGTCGAGCTGGTCGGCCACGTCATAGGCGGCCCCATCCAGAGCCACGATGCCGCTGACATCGCCTGGTGACAGCCCCTCAGCGCGAAAATAGGTGGGATCGGTGCCCACCAGCGCAACAAGATGCGCACCTGCACTATGCCCGACAAGGGCAATGCGGCGCGGATCGATGCCGAGAGAGGATGCACGCTCTTTCAGCAATGCCACGGCCGCCGAGACATCGGCCGCCTGTTGCTCCACCGTGTTTTCCGGCACCAGCCGGTAATTGACCGAGGCGACTGCATAGCCAAGCGTGCGCCAGTGATCGAGCTTGGGCGAGCTGTCCATCATCTGCTTGTCGCCGCGCTTCCAGCCGCCGCCGTGGACATAGATCACCAGTGGTGCATCGGGCCGGGTGGCGGCCCAGAAGTCCACCTTCTGTAGCTTGCCCTGGCCATAGCTGAGGGTCTGTTTGGCTGTGTTCAACGCTGCGGCCGAGCGTGTGACGGCCGCATTGTCACGCGATGCGGCCCAGGCTGCATCGGTAAAGGTCAGGGACAGGCTGGACGCGAAGAGGAGGCCCGAGGCCAGGGCTACGAATTGCATATGTCTCATCCTTTCGTGCCCCGTGGAGTGCGATAATCCCCGGCCGGCCTGATTCCAGCCGCGAATTGTCGCAATTTGTCGCCAGTTGCCGCTTAACCGGACCTTGCCCTGCGCGGCCAAGCGGCTTAGGGCCGCGCGGGTTCTGAATCCCCAGTGTGAGAAAGGGAACGGCTTGGCCAACGTCACCGTGATCGGCGCCCAGTGGGGCGATGAAGGCAAGGGCAAGATTGTGGACTGGCTTGCCAGCCGCGCAGATGCCGTCGTGCGCTTCCAGGGCGGCCATAATGCCGGCCACACATTGGTAGTGGGCGATCAGGTTTATAAGCTGTCGCTGCTGCCTTCGGGGATCGTCACCGGTACGCTCTCCATCATCGGCAATGGCGTGGTGCTCGATCCCTGGGCGCTAAAGGCCGAGATCGCCAAGCTCGAAGCGCAGGGCGTGGCAATCAATGCGGAGAATTTCGCGATTGCCGACAATTGCCCGCTGATCCTGCCGCTCCACCGGGATCTTGACGGTCTGCGCGAGGCTGCTGCCGGTTCGGGCAAGATCGGCACCACCGGGCGTGGCATCGGGCCTGCTTATGAAGACAAGGTGGGCCGCCGCGCGATCCGTGTGTGCGACCTGGCCCACCTCGATTCGCTCGATTCCCAGCTCGATCGCTTGTGCGCCCATCACGATGCGCTGCGCGCCGGCTTCGGCCAGCCGCCGGTTGACCGCGCGGCCCTGCTTGCCGAACTGGCGGAGATCGCGCCCTTCGTGCTCCAATTCGCACAACCTGTGTGGAAGCGGCTCAACACCGTGCGCAAGGCGGGCGCCCGTATCCTGTTCGAAGGGGCGCAGGGTGTGCTGCTCGACGTCGATCACGGCACCTATCCCTTTGTCACCAGTTCCAACACGGTGAGCGGCACGGCCGCTTCCGGCTCGGGCCTGGGCCCCAGTTCCACCGGCTTCGTGCTGGGCATCGTGAAGGCCTATACCACTCGCGTCGGCTCCGGCCCGTTTCCCACCGAGCTGGAGGACGACACGGGCCAGCGGCTTGGCGAACGCGGCCATGAGTTCGGCACGGTCACGGGTCGCAAGCGCCGGTGCGGCTGGTTCGATGCCGTGCTGGTGCGCCAGAGCTGCGCGATCTCCGGCGTCACCGGTATCGCGCTCACCAAGCTCGACGTGCTCGACGGGTTCGAGACGGTGAAGATCTGCACCGGCTATCGCCTGCACGGGAAAGTGCTGGACTATTTCCCCAGCCACGCCGCCGATCAGGCTGGGGTGGAGCCGATCTACGAGGAAATGGAAGGCTGGACGGGCACTACCGCTGGCGCTCGTTCCTGGGCCGATCTGCCCGCCCAGGCCATCAAATATATCCAGCGCGTGCAGGAACTGATCGAAACCCCCGTGGCGCTGGTTTCCACCAGCCCCGAGCGCGAGGATACGATCCTCGTGCGCGATCCTTTCCTGGATTGATGTGGCAGGGGCACGGTGATGGCAATGCGCATCGCCCTGTCCCTCCTCCTGCTCCTTTCCCTTGGTTCCTGCACATCCACGCGGGAAGCGGACCTGCCGCGTGTGGAACTGGTGAGGGTGGATAAATCCGCACGGACGCTCACCCTGTTTGCCGACGGCCGCGCCGTGAAGACCTATTCGGGCATCCAGCTCGGCGGCGCGCCGCAGGGCCACAAGCGCTTTGAGGGTGATAAGCGCACGCCTGAAGGGCGCTATGTCATCGATACCCGCAACCCGCAGAGCGCCTATCACCTCTCGCTGCGGATATCCTACCCCAATGCGGAGGACCGCGCCTATGCCAGGGCACGCGGGAGGCCGCCCGGTGGAGACATCTTCATCCACGGCCAGCCCAATGCTTTGCCGTTCGGCCGCCTGCCGGGTGACTGGACCGATGGCTGCATTGCCCTGTCCAATTCCGAAATGGATGAACTGTGGCAGAGCGTGACAGACGGAACCCCGATTGAGATCGCCCCATAGCTGAATGTCCTTGACCTGATCCGTATTTGTTCTCATTCTGTTCATAACGGATGGAACTCGGACTGATTCAAGGAGGTCGTGACGTGGCTCAGGCGCAATTTGCCTATGATGACGCTTTCGAGGCGGCGAACGATATGGAGCGAGTGAGGCTTGCCGTATCGATCTTTGCCGATCGTGCGCATGTGCGGGACGAGATCCGGGAGGATACGCTCGCCGCAGGTCTGCATATCGTGCAGTGCGGCGATTTTGCGGCCTTGCTTGAGCGCGATGAGATTCCGCTGGGCGAAGTAATCCTGGTCGATTGTCCCGAGGTCGACGCAGCCCGGCTGGCGGCCCTTGCGTGGCTCGATATGCGTGCGGCGCGTTCGGCCGCGCAATTGGTGGTCGCGACCGGGATCGAGGCGCTGGACGATGTATTCGCCTGCCTTGATCAGTCTCATGCGCAAATCCTGGTCGCACCCGGCAGGGCCGAACGGGTGGTGGCGCTTGGCCGGACGATCGGCCAGGCCGCACAGACCCGGCTGCGCGAATTGTCGGAGGATGATCGGCTGCAGCTTATCCGCCTGTCCGAACAGGTGGAGGCGATTGCCCAGAAGCTGGATGGCTTGCGGCTGGATCGCGCGCATGGTGGTGCGGGGCGTCCTCACACCGGGGGGGGCGGGCTGGAAGGTGGCACGCTGCAAGTCGAGGTTCCCGGGTCTGCCTGGCACGGCGATGGTACGGGCGACGACGCGGGAGAGCGAATGCGCCGCACGGTGCGCCCGGCGCTCCCCGATCCGCGGCTGGTGCGCCAGATTATCCGTCAGCGTCAGCTGCGGGCGCGCTTCTTCGATGCGGATCTGTTCGCCGATCCGGCCTGGGATATCCTGCTGGACCTCACAGCCGCGCGGGCTGAACACAAGCGCGTTTCGGTCACGTCGCTATGCATCGCATCGGGTGTTCCGCCCACCACTGCCTTGCGCTGGATCGGCCAGATGACTGAGTCCGGGCTGCTGGTGCGGGTGGAAGACGAGGCGGATCGCCGCCGGGCCTTCATTGCCCTTTCCGACAAGGCGGCGGACGGTATGGCTCGCTATTTCTCCGAACTGGGGGTGGCGTCGGCCCATTTGAGCTGAGCTGAGCGTCCATTTCCTGTTCTGGGGGGCAGCGAAATCCTAGAAGATCGGCCAGGCCTTTGCGATGCTGAACAGGCTGGTGGCGATCAGTACCACCGATACCGAAGCCAGCAGGATGCGCGGGTTGAGCTTTTTTGCAAATATCGCCCCGAGAGGTGCAGCTGCCACTCCTCCCACGATCAGGCCAATGACTGCATGGGTAAAGGCCGATAGGCCCAGCGTACCGAGGAAGGTGATCGAAATAGTGAGAGTAAGCAGGAATTCGGCCGAATTGACCGTGCCCACCGTCTTGCGCGGATCGCTACCCTGAACCAGCAGGTTGGAGGTGACCACAGGCCCCCAGCCGCCGCCGCCTGCGGCATCGAGAAACCCCCCGGCAAAGGCCAACGGGGCAGTGGCCTTGGGGTCTTTCAGATGCGGCCTGGGATTGTGGCGGACTGCCTTGTAGAGCAGGTAGAAACCGATCAGCGTGAGATAGGCCATCACGAAGGGCTTGGCCGCGCTGGCATCGATGCTGGAGAGCAGATAAGCGCCCGCGACACCGCCGATCACGCCGGTGGGAACCAGCCGCCAGAACAGCTTCCAATCGACATTGCGGTGGAAGATGTGGCTGGCGCCCGAAGCCCCGGTAGTGAACACTTCCACCAGATGGACGCTGGCGGATGCAGTGGCCGGGGGTACGCCCAGCACGCTGACCAGCAGCGTCTGGGACAATACGCCGAAGGCCATGCCCAGCGCCCCGTCCACGATCTGGGCGACAAACCCCACCGCAACGAAGGGCAGGATGTCGGCCAGACCGATGGAGGAAAAATCAAACATGAGGCTGTCCTCTCCGTCGCAGGGCCGCCACTGTCAGAACTCGATCCTGATCGTGCTGCCCCAGCTACGCGGATCGCCGGGGTTGCCGGCGATCAGGCCGGTATTGCCCGGCCCGAAATTGAGCTGTTCGAAATAGTTCACGTCAAATGCGTTGCGCAGCCAGCCATAGATGTTGAAACCACTGTCCGTCCTGAAGCCGAGGCGGAGATTGGTTAGCGCGTAGCCGTCGATCCAGCTGTAGGTGGAAGGGGAGGGGTTGGATGAGAATTCCGAACGGTAATTCCCGTCGATGCCAAGATAGACCTGCCCCTCTTTCCCCAGCAGCCTCGCCGGGACATTGGCCTCCGCACCATAGGAAAATGCCCATTTCGAAATGCCGGGCAGGACCTGGCCCGAAACGTCGCAATTCGGCTGGCTGTTGCTGCCGCCAGCGAGTTCGGGCGGGCAGGGCGCATCCGTGAATTTCACATATTTCGCATCGGTATAGGCGCCGTTGGCATAGGCGGTGAAGCGCTGGCTGGGACGGACCGAGAAATCCAGTTCCAGACCCTGGGTGCGCACCTGTTCCGCATTGGCCAGATAGCCGCGCAGCACGCCGAACTGGCCATTAGTGACATTGGCCTGGAAATCGTTGATCGTCGTGCGGAATGCCGCGAGATTTAGCGTGACCCGACGGTCCCAGAATTGCGATTTGATGCCGGCTTCCCAGTGATTCACGGATTCCGGCTTGATCGTGTAGGCGGCCTCGATCGGGTTGCTGTTCGCATCAACCGGGACACCGTTCTGGTTGATGCCGCCTGTCTTGAAGGTCTTGGCGTAGGTGCCATAGGCCAGCAGATCATCCGCCAGCCTGTAGCTTAGCGTCAGGTCATAGCTGAAGTTCCAGTCGCTGAAGCTCGGTTCATAGAACAAGGGGGCGTAGATGCTACGCTGCGCACGCTGTCTGGTCGTGCCGCCGGTGGCGGGCAGCAGATTGCCCAGGCCATCATATACTGCGCGTTCGTAATGGCCTTCCTTCTTGTCGTAGTTCAGCCGCAGGCCCGGTTGCACGGTCAGGCGATCGGTCACTTTCCAGTCGATCTGGCCGAACAGGGCCAGGCTGGTCGCCTTGAGCCACTGGGTATTGTAGGCGGTCAGCCCGTCCAGCACGCTGGGATCGCCGGCCAGCGCATCATATTGGCCGCCTGTGAGGTTCCAGTAGCTGGCGTCAGCGCCCTGCTGTTCGGTGCCCTGGGTATCGATCCGCTGGTGGAAGGCGAATGCGCCCAGCACCAGGTTCAGGCTGTCGCTGGAATGGTTGAAGCGGAATTCCTGCGAATATTGGTCCTGCTGTGAGGGGTTCTGTGATTTGCTGACGATCGAAAGGCCGGTGTAGTCGCGGTCGTTCTCCGGCTTCCAGTCCCAGAAGCGCCAGCTTGTGATCGAGGTGAAGCTGTTGGCCCCATCGATATCCCACACCAGGCGCAGCGAGGCGCCGCCAGTCTTGTTGCCGGCATTGAGGCTGGCATCGAGATCGGTCACGCGGTCGAAGGGGTCGGTGCTGGCGGGAGTATAGCCGAGCCCGGCGGAAAGCGCAGGGAACTGGCGGCCGGTCGCGCGCTGGGTGACGCCATGACCGACATAGACAGTGCCGCAGCATTCCGGGTCTTGTGAGCTGAAGTCGCCCGAAAGCGTGATGTCCAGCGAATCAGTGGGGCGGAACAACAACTGGCCGCGAACGCCCAGATTGTCCTGCCCATTGACCCAATTGCCGCTGGTGACGTTGTAGATCGTGCCCCGACGATCGGTGGAGGAGAGCGCGATGCGCGCCGCGATCCTGTCCGACAATGGGCCCGAGACGGCGACCTTGGCTTGCTTGAGGTTCAGGTCGCCCAGCGTGACTTCCGCGCTGCCTTCGAAGTCGAAACTCGGCTGGTTGGTGCGGATGTTGATCGCACCCGCCGTGGTGTTCTTGCCATAGAGCGTGCCCTGGGGCCCACGCAGCACTTCCACCTGCGCCACGTCGAGGAAATCGAATACGGCAGAGGCAGGGCGTGCGTAATAGACATCGTCCACATAGATGCCGACGCCCTGTTCGAACCCGTCATTGGTCAGGCCGAAAGGCACGCCAATGCCGCGGATGTTCACCGAAGTGTTGCGCGGGTTAGAGGAATAGACCTGCAGCGTCGGCGCAAGCTGCTGGAGCTTCTGGATATTGAACGCGCCCGTTTCGTTGATCGTGCGCCCATCCAGCGTGGCGATGGCGATCGGCACGTCCTGCACGGCTTCCTGGCGGCGGCGGGCGGTGATGATGATCACATTTTCGGGATAACCTGCATCCTCCGACACGCTGTCGGCAGTGGCCTGCGCGGCGGCCGGAAGGGCCGAAGTTTCCGCATGGGCGGGAAGGGCGAAGAGTGCGCCTGCGGCAGAGCCGGCAAGCAGGGATGTGCGAGAGACTGCGCGAGAGATCATGTGTTTCCTCCTGTTGGATTCACGATGCCTCCGGCGGTCCGGTTGGCCGTTTGGTCTGGTTTGAGTTGTGGGTGACGGAGAGCCTGCGGCTCAGTTCGGAACGAGCCGCCGCTTCTCGGTCACGTCGATCTGGACGACGCGCCCTTCATGGACGGTGATGGAAACGCTGCCGAAGCGCAGGCCGGACAGGGCATCGCGGACGCTGGCGAGGCCTTCGTCCAGCAGGCGCTGGGCTTCGGGCGTGTTCCGGGCGCCGGGTTGGGTGCTGGTCCTGGAAGTCATGTCAGGGCTCCATTCGAAAGGGGTGGCGAAGGCGTATTGCCTCCGTCATTCCAAGATGCCCTATAATGTCTATCTATATAGTAGGGATAAGCAAGGGTGATTTTGTCACCCTATCCTGCGCGGCGCACTTCGTGGCCCGGTTCGGCGCCATAGGGGCTGTTGCGCAGAGCATCGGCGATAGTGCGGCTGTCGAGCACCAGGCGGCTGGCATCGTAGGCCCGGCCGAACTCCCGCCGGATCTCGCAGGCGGCTTCGCTCACGCAATCCTCGCAGCGGCGATAGGCATTGCGCGACAGGCAGGGCAGGGGGGCGAGGGGGCCTTCGAACAGGCGCAGAACCTCCCCGAAACTGATGGTGTCGGCGGGCCGAAGCATCACATATCCGCCACTTTTGCCGCGCCGGCTGTCAAGAATGCCGGCCTTCTTCAGATCAAGCAGGATCTGTTCGAGAAACTTGTGCGGGATCGAATGGGTGCGCGCGATCTCTGCGCTGGTGAGTGCCAGGCCTTCGGGTGCGGAGGCAATCGCGAGCAATGCGCGAAAGGCATATTTGGCCTTGTTTGAGATCATCGGAATTACCCTCGCGCTTTCCCTAGTGATTTAGTCGGTATTTAGGCCGATATATGAATTCTATCAACCCCTCAGCCCAGCAGCAGCCAGCCCAGCACCGGAATCGCCGTCAGCAGGCACACTGCCAGCAGCGGGGCGCCGAATCGGGGAAAGTCGCGGAAGCGATACCCGGCGGCGCCCATCACCACCGTGTTGTTGTGATGGCCAAAGGGGGTGAGGAAGTCGAGTGAGGCCCCGATTGCCACGGCCATCAGCAGCGGCTCCACCGGAACTCCGGTGCGCGTGGCAAGCCCCGCCGCGATCGGGCTGAGGACAATCGCGGTGGAGACATTGTCGATGAAGGGCGTGATCGTCACGGCCAGCAGCAGGATGGCCGTGCCCACGAACAGAGGGGAGGCAGCGGGCAGATGTTCAGCAATGGCGTTGGCGATCACGGCCGCCGCGCCCGTATCTTCCACCGCCAGCCCCAGCGGGATCATGCAGGCCAGCAGGATCACGCTGGACCAGTTGATGTCCTGCAGCGCGGTACGCAGGTTGAGGCTGCCCAGGAGGGCGAGCGCCAGCACCACCGCGCCGAAAGCGATTTCGGCCGGAACGAGATTGAAGGCCGTGGCCAGCACACCAAGGGCGAAGATCGCCACGCTGATGGCGGCGCCCCGGCGCGGAGAGGCACGCCTGCGCC
This sequence comes from Sphingomonadaceae bacterium, assembly GCA_035497315.1. GTDB lineage: Bacteria > Pseudomonadota > Alphaproteobacteria > Sphingomonadales > Sphingomonadaceae > Andeanibacterium. Next base: position 37,704 of record DATJDU010000022.1, on the reverse strand, counting down.
CCGAGAGTGGCAGCAGCGCGCAATCGGCCACTGCCTCGCGGATAGCCTCGCGCTCCCCGCTCAGCACCAGCACATCGCCCATGCCCACCAGCAGATCTTCGAAGCGGCCTTCCACCCGGTGACGGCGGCTGGCGAGGCCGGTTACGCGCACGCCATGCTCAGCAAGGGCGATAATATCGCCCAGTCTCGAACCGATAGCCAGGCTTTCGGGCATGATGACCGCCTCGACCCGTTCGGTCGAGCCAATGCCCTCTCGCTCGTCGGGTAAGTGCAGCAGGCCTTCCTCACCGAGCTGGTCGAGCCGGGCCATGCTGCCCTCGGCCAGGATGATGTCGCCTTGCGCCAGCACGATGTCGCCGCGCCGCGCGAAGACATGCGCTCCGCCCCGAAATACGCCGTGGATCACGATATCGTGGCTGGCCTCCGCAGCAGTAAGCGCCTGGCCGGCAAGCGCGGAGCCACCCGATATTTCGAACTCACAGAGGAAATCCACCGGGCCGGAATCGAACGGGGCGGCTGCAGGCTCCATATTATGAAAATAGCGCGGCGCGGCGATCAGCAGCCAGGCAAGGCCGGCCAGAGCCACTGGGCCGCCCAGCAGCGCCAGATCGAAATAGCCCATGCTCCGCCCGGTTTCCTGCACCACCCATTGATTGACGATGAGATTGGCCGGCGTGCCGGTGAGCGAGCAGGTGCCGGCGAGCAGGGTCGCGAAGGAAAGTGGCATCAGCATCCGCCCTGGCGCGATGTTGAGCCGCGCGCAGACGGAAAGCGTCACCGGGAACATCAATGCCAGCGCGCCGATATTGTTCATGAAGATCGAGACGAAGGCCCCTGTGCCGCACAAGATCGCCAGCACGGCAGTGGGATTGCGGGTGCGGGCGAGAATGCGCCGCGCGAAATCGTCGACCGCCCGGCTGGACGACAGGGCCGAGACGATCAGCAGCACTTCGACTATTGTTATCACCGCAGGCGTGGCAAAGCCGAAGAACATCTCACGCGCGGGGACAAGGCCGAAGGCGAAGCCCGCCGCAAGACCGGCCATAGCGACCAGCTCGACGCGGAATCGCTCGGTCGCATAGGCAGCCAGCATCGCCAGCAATATGCCGACGATCGCCAATTGCTCGAAATTCATGCGTTCTCCCGAGGCTGGCGCGCGCCCTTTCCGGCGATGGACTGTCTAGCGACGGAATTGCGCCACGTCATTCCCTGTCGGTGCAGGTGTCAGCGGCCCGGCATGACGGAAGCGCAAAGCCGGCGCTTGCGTTCTTGGAGCGAAAGCACGATTGACCCCGTGCGCCAAAACGCTAAGGCGCGGTTTCCGAGTGATCGGGCGGTTAGCTCAGTTGGTAGAGCATCTCGTTTACACCGAGAGGGTCGGGGGTTCGAGCCCCTCACCGCCCACCACGGAAATCAGCCAGTTTTGCGCGCTTATTTGCCTCTCATCTGGGCGGCGGTGAGCTTCGGCATTTCGCCGGGGCCGACGGTAAAGGTGTCGCGCCATTCGGGGTGTTTGGCATAACGGGCGCGGACATAGGGGCAGATCGGGATGATCCTGAAGCCCCGTTCGCGCGCATCGGCGATCAGATAATCGACCATGGCGGCGGCAACGCCAGTGCCCTTCAACTCGTCGGGAGCGCCAGTGTGGTCCGCACTGATCACGCCGGGGCCGCGATGAGTGAAGGTGATTTCCGCCTCCGCATCGATCCCGGCGACTTTTCCGACATAGCGGCCATGCCGCTCGCCATCCTCGATCGCCACCGTGATTTCGCGTTCGCCGTCAGCCATGGCTGCGTTCCTTTCGAGATACCTATAGCGAAAAATGCCCGGAGAGAGCGATCCCTCCGGGCACCTTCAGATCATGCCGGTGCGAGTGCGCCGAAGCGGCCGGAGTTGAAGTCGGCAATGGCCTGGCGGATTTCCGCCTCCGTGTTCATCACGAAGGGGCCATAGCCGAATACCGGCTCGTCGATCGGCTCTCCGGTCATCACCAGCAGCATGGCGTCGCCATCTGCCCTGACCGCCACATCCGCGCCATCGCGGGTGAGGCGGGCAATTTCCGCTTCGCCAACACCCTTGCCGTCGATGGTCACATGGCCGGAAAGCACCGCGACCATAGTGGTGTGCCCATCGGGCACGGGCAGGGTGATTTCCTTATCGGCGGCCAGCCGCAGGTCCCACAGATTGATCGGTGTGAAGGTGGTGGCAGGTCCCTTCGCCCCCCCGAACTCACCCGCGACGATCCGTGCCCGCCCGCCGTCGAAAGTGACTTCGGGGATCATGTCGCGCGTAATCGCCTGATACCTGGCCGGAGTCGGCTTGTCCTTCGCGGGCAAATTGACCCACAATTGCACCATGCGGAACGGGCCGCCTGTCCGGGAATAGCCGGGCGAGTGGAACTCCTCGTGCAGCACGCCCGCCCCAGCGGTCATCCACTGGACTTCGCCGGTGCCGATAGTGCCACCGCCGCCGGACGAATCCCGGTGGCTGACTTCGCCGTCATAAACGATGGTCACCGTTTCGAAGCCCTTATGCGGATGTTCGCCCACGCCACGCGGATTGCCCGTCACCGGCTCGAAATTCCACGGCCCGGCATAATCGAACAGCAGGAACGGGCTGATCGGCGCCGTTTCGCCATGATAGCTGAACAGCGAACGCACGGGGAAACCGTCACCCACCCAGTGAGGGGTGTCGTTGCGCAGGATGGTTTCGAGAGTCTTCATCGCATGGGCCTTTCAAGGGGGCGTATTATGCTTGTCCGCCCCGCCCCGGGGCATTGCCATTCCAGTTGAAGGGAACATATGTGGACGCTAACACATCAACAAGTACGGTCTTTTGGGATACTGTGATGGACCAGCACGCGGACATAATCGAAGGCTGGCATTGCCCGGCGGAGCAGGCGCTCGATTTCCTGTCCGGCAAATGGCGCCCCATGGTGATCTACTGGCTGATGGGCGGGCCGCTGCGCTTCAACGAATTGCAGCGCAGGCTGGGCGGCATCACCCATCGCACCCTGTCGAAGACGCTGAAGGAAATGGAGGCGGAGGGCCTTGTCGCCCGCACGGACTATGGCGAAATCCCGCCCCGTGTGGATTATGCGCTCACACCGAAGGGGGCGAGCCTCCAGCCGGTGCTGGTCGCGATGGAAAACTGGGCGAAGTCCTGGCGATAAGGGCCTGACGTGGCTGTGAAACGATTGCTTGCGGGCTTCCCGCGATGGCTGCCCAGACTTGCCCTTCCAAACCTCGCGCCCGCCCGCTAACTCCTGCGTATGGCGGGGCAGCAACTGGACATCGGGATTGCCGGATGCGGCATGGCGGGGCTGGCCTCCGCATTGCTGCTCCATCGGCAGGGCCACGCAGTCACCCTTTACGAACGCTTCGACCAGCCACGTCCGCTCGGTTCGGGGCTGATGATCCAGCCGACGGGCCTTGCTGTGCTGGGCCGGCTGGGCCTGGCCGGGCGCATCCTGCGCGATGGAGCGCCGGTCGCTCGCCTGCTGGGCCGCAATGCGCAGGGGCGGGTGGTGCTGGATGCCCGCTATGAAGATCTTTCCTGCCACGGCGCCTTTGGCATAGGTATCCATCGCGCCAGCCTGTTCGCGGCCTTGTATGACGCGGTGCAGGCAGAAGGGATCGCCATTCGCACCGGCCGGGAAGTCACCGGGTCCGCAATGGGCAATGGCGGGCGCATTCTGGCATTTGCCGATGGCGGATCGTCTCCGCTGCACGATCTCATCGTCGATACGCTGGGCCTGCATACCACGCTTGCTTCGCCAACCGGCAAATGGCTCGATTACGGGGCCTTGTGGACTACGCTGGACTGGCCGGCGGAGTCGGCCTTCGATCCCGCCTTGCTGGAGCAACGCTATCGCGCGGCGCGGCAGATGGTGGGCGTGTTGCCAGCGGGTCAGGGCAGGCTCGCCCTGTTCTGGTCCCTGCGGGCCGATGCGCTGGAGCAATGGAAGGCCGCCGGCCTTGCTGCGTGGAAGGACGAGGTGCTGCGCCTGTGGCCCGAATGCGAATGGCTGCTCGGCCAGATCGCGGAGCCGGGCCAACTGACTTTCGCGCGCTATGCCCATCGCACCTTGCCGCGCCCCGTGGACGAACGGCTGATCCATATCGGCGATGCCTGGCATTCGGCCAGCCCGCAACTGGGGCAGGGGGCGAATATGGCGCTGCTGGATGCCTGGGCGCTTGCCATGGCACTGGAGGGCGAGGGGCAAGTGCAGGCTCTGCTGGAACGTGCGATTGCCCTGCGGTGCGGCCATGTGAAGCTCTATCAATGGCTCACGGCCCTGTTCACACCGCTTTACCAGAGCGATGCGGCCTTGCCCGCACTGCTGCGCGACCGGCTGCTGGCGCCGCTTTCACGGGTGGGGCCGGGCGGAGCCATCCAGGCGCTGCTCGTCGGCGGGCTGGTGGGCGGGCCGCTGCGGCGGCTGGGGCTGGACATGCCCGATTATCCCCGGCTGGCTGAGGTCCGTCAGCCCAGCGTCACGGTTGCGGTTCCGGTATAACCTTTCTCCGGGTTGCCGCCGAGCTGGATGGTCTGCGCCGCGCGTTCATCTTCCGGGCCGGAAAAGGCGAAATCGCGCGAGGCAGGCCAGCGGGAGAGATTGTCGAAGCTGGAGCCATATTCTGCCCGCGCCCCATAGATTTCCGCACATTCCGCCTCGGTGAAGGCGAGTTGGGATACCAGCAGGCTGGCATGGCCCGAAGTGGCGGTCTCAAGGCTCTCGAATAGCTCGATATGCACATGCGGCGCGCGCCCGCCATAGCAGCCGGGGACGATAGTGGTGAAACGCACCACGCCATCCGCGTCACTGGCCTGCATCCCGCGCAGCCAGTTCACCTCGCGCCGGTTGTAGAGCGAATAATCGCCCGCTGCATCGCATTGCCACAGATAGAGCGCGCGGCCCGCCAGCGGGGCGCAGCTTTGCGCGCTGACCAGCCGGATCGCGCAATCCAGCAGCACGCCGGGCGCTTCGCCCTCCATTCCCGCAAAGCTGCCGCGGATGTCCTGCCGGATCAGCCCTTGCTGGCCGAGGACGGACAGCGTCTGCCCACCGGCGCGGGTTCCGTCTGCCGGGAAGGGGCCGCGAATCTCGGTGGGAGTGAGCAGGCAGGCCTCTCCCTTTGCAGTGCGCGCCGCCACCGTTTCCTGGCAGGCGGCAGCCAGTCCGCCCAGCCCGAGGGCCGCCAGTCCCATGGCCCGGCGGCGGGAGGCGAGGGCGGCGAGATCGGTGGCGAGGCGGGATGTCATGGCGTCAGCCCGCGCCGCCTGTCGCTTCGGCGATCAGCGCCTTGGCCTCTTCGCCTTCCCAGTCGAAGGCGCCGGTCACGCGGGCCACTTCCTTCCCGCTGGCATCGTAGAGGAAAGTGGTCGGCAGATCCGCCGCGCCGGAATTGAAGCTGAGATCGCTTTTGGTATCGAGCCAGGGTTCGAGATGAGCGAATTTTCCTTCGGCGAAGAAGGGCGTGACCACTTCGGCGCCCTTCATGTCCTCGCTCACCGTCACTACGCGCAGCTTGCCCTGATGCTCCCCGGCGATGGCATCCAGCACCGGCATTTCCGCCTTGCAGGGCGCGCACCAGGTGGCCCAGAGGTTCAGCAGCACCGGCTGGCCCTTCAGGCTGGCGAGGCTGAGGGTCTTGCCCGACGGATCGGTCGCGGTGAAATCGGGCAGGCTTTCGCCGGCAAATTTGCGGCTTACAGGTCCTTCCTTGGCGCTTTGAGTGGACGCTACGTCGCCCTGTGGTTGCGCGGCGGTGTCGCTTTCCCTATCGCACCCCGCCAGTGAGGCGGTAATGCCGAGTGCGAGCGCAAGCGTGACGGACAACGAACGGGACATGAAGAAAAGCTCCAATCAAATGTGGGGCGGGCGTTTTGCAGAGGGCCCGTCGGCGATCATGCGCGAAATTAACGCGTCGATCCCGTTCGACAAGGCATTGTGGCGGCAGGACATCGCCGCAAGCAAGGCCCATGTCGCCATGCTCGGCGCGCAGGGCATTGTTTCGGCGGAAGATGCCCGCACGATCAGCGAAGGGCTGGACCGGGTCGCAGGCGAGTATGAAGCCAATGGTGTGCCCGAGGACTGGGACCTCGAAGATATCCACATGACCACGGAAAGCCGGCTTGCCGAACTGATCGGCCCGGCGGCGGGGCGCCTGCACACGGCGCGCAGCCGTAACGATCAGGTGGCGACCGATTTCCGCCTGTGGGTGCGCGATGCGATCGACGAAGTGGATGCCGGTCTGGCCGCACTGCAGCGCGCGCTGGTGACGCGGGCGGGCGAACATACCAATTCGATAATGCCGGGCTTCACTCATCTGCAGGTCGCCCAGCCGGTGACGCTGGGCCACCATCTGATGGCCTATTACGAGATGCTGCGGCGGGATCGTTCGCGCTTTGCCGATGCGCGGGCGCGGCTCAATGAATGCCCGCTGGGCGCGGCGGCGCTGGCCGGCACAGGCTTTGCGATCGACCGGCAGGCGACTGCCAGCGCGCTGGGCTTTGCCAGGCCGACCGATAACAGCCTCGATTCGGTATCGGACCGCGATTTTGCGCTCGATTATCTGATGGCCGCCTCGCAGTGCTCGCTGCACCTCTCGCGGCTGGCGGAAGAAATGATCATCTGGGCCAGCCAGCCCTATGGCTTCGTGCGGATGCCCGATGCGCTTTCCACCGGCAGTTCGATCATGCCGCAGAAGAAGAATCCCGACGCGGCCGAACTGGTGCGCGGCCATTCCGGGCGGATCGTGGGCTGCGCTACCGCGCTGATGATCACCATGAAGGGCCTGCCGCTCGCCTATTCCAAGGACATGCAGGACGATAAGCCCCCCGTGTTCGAGGCGGCCGGGCTGCTCGGCCTCTCCATCGCGGCGATGGAAGGCATGGTGGCCAATGCTACGTTCAACACTGCACGGATGCGCCAGGCGGCGGAACTGGGCTATGCCACGGCCACCGACCTGGCCGACTGGCTGGTGCGGCAGGCGAACATTCCCTTCCGCGAGGCGCATCATATTACCGGTGCGGCAGTAAAGCTGGCTGAAAGCAAGGGTATGGCGCTCGAAGCTCTCGCATTGGATGAACTTCAGGCGATCGATCCACGTATCGATGAACGGGTCTATTCCGCGCTTTCGGTCGAAGCCTCCGTCGCCTCGCGCGCGAGCCATGGCGGAACCGCTCCATCCGAGGTAGAAAAGCGCGTCGCACAGGCACGCCTCGCGCTGGAAATGGACGCATGAAGCATCTCGCCGCCCTCCTTGCCCTGCCAGGCTTCGCCCTGCTCGCCGCCTGCGGGCAGACGGCCGATCTCAAACCGGCGGCGGGGAAGGAACTGCCGCAAGCTCCCTACGGCCGGAAAGACCGCCTCACCGCCGAAGAACTTATGGAGCCCAGCCCGCAGGCCGCGCCCGAACGTAGCGTGGAACTGCGCCGCCGCTCCGAGGAACGCGAGGACGATCCCTTCGATCTCCCGCCCGAATAACAGGTAATCATGGATCATTTCGAACTCAGGAACGGCGAGCTTTACGCCGAAGACGTGCCGCTGGCCCGCATTGCGGCTGAAATCGGCACGCCCGTCTATGTCTATTCGCGCGCCACGTTGGAACGGCACGCCCGCGTTTTCCGCGAGGCGCTGGCGATCCTGCCCAAGGTGCACGTGGCCTTCGCCGTGAAATCGAACCCGAACCTGGCCGTGCTGAAGATTCTCCAGCGCGAAGGCTATGGGGCAGACGTCGTCTCGGGCGGTGAGCTTGAGCGCGCCTTGCGTGCCGGTATGCCGGCCGAGGATGTCGTGTTCTCCGGCGTGGGCAAGACCGCGCGCGAATTGCGGCGCGGGATCGAGGCGGGGATCGGCCAGTTTAACATCGAATCCGAGGAAGAGGGCCGTGAACTGGCGGCCATCGCCGAGGGAATGGGCTACACTGCGCCCTGCGCCCTGCGCGTGAACCCGGATATCGACGCGGGCACGCATGACAAGATCTCCACCGGCAAGGCCGACAACAAGTTCGGCGTGCCGATCGACGAGGCGCCGGGCATCTATGCGCGGCTCACCTCGCTTCCCGGCCTCGATATGCGCGGCGTCGCCGTCCATATCGGCAGCCAGCTTTCGGACCTTGCGCCGCTGGAAAAGGCGTTCACACGCCTTGGTCGCCTGATCGCGGAACTTCGCGCGGCGGGGCTCAAGGTCAGCCATGCCGATCTCGGCGGCGGCTTGGGCGTGCCCTACAAGGCGGGCGAAGTGATGCCGAGCCCGGCCGAATATGGCCAGATGGTCGCCCGCGTGACGAAGGATTGGGACGTCACCCTGATGTTCGAGCCCGGCCGCGTGATCGCGGGCAATGCAGGCATTCTGCTCACTTCGGTGGTGCGGGTGAAGCGTAATGGCAATCGCGACCCCTTCGTGATCGTGGATGCGGCAATGAACGATCTCGCCCGCCCGGCGCTTTATGGTTCATGGCACGATTTCGACGCAGTGCGCCCCAGCGGTGCGAAGATGACCGGCAATATCGTCGGCCCGATCTGCGAGACGGGCGATACTTTCGCCATGGGGCGTCATATGGATGCGCTTGAAGCGGGCGATCTGGCGGTGTTCCGCACGGCGGGTGCCTATGGGGCGACCATGGCATCTTCCTACAACAGCCGCGGCTTCGTGCCCGAAGTGCTGGTGGATGGGGATCGTTACGCCGTCGTGGCCGACCGGATCGCGCCCGAAGCCATCGCCGATGCCGAGCGAGTACCTGACTGGCTGTTGGGCTGATGCAATCACTGCCGCTCTTCCACCGCATTGCCGGGCAGCCGGTGATCGTGCTGGGGGAGGGCCCTGCAGCCGAGCCCAAGCGCCGATTGGTGGAGCGCGCGGGCGGCGAAGTGATCGGCGATCTGGAGCTGGGCTGGTCGCGCGGGGCGCGGCTGGCCTTTGTCGCGCTGGACGATCAGGCGGCGAATGAGGAAGCGGCCCGCCGGCTCAAGGCGCGGGGCGTGCTGGTGAATGTGGTCGATCGGCCCGAGCTTTGCGATTTCACAACGCCCAGCATTCTCGATCGCGATCCGGTGCTGGTGGCCATCGGTACGGGCGGGGCCTCGGCAGGACTGGCCAAGCAATTGCGCCTGCGGCTCGAATCGTTGCTGCCTGCCACGCTCGGCACGCTGGCAGGCTCGCTCCACGCCGCGCGCGAGAAACTGCGCGCGCGCTGGCCTTCGGCTGCCGAACGGCGTCAGGCGCTCGATGTGGCGCTGGGGCCGGGCGGCACGCTCGACCCGTTGCGGGAGGAAAGCGCGGGCGCGGTTGATGGCTGGATTTCCGGGGCGGATATCGAGAAGGCCGCTGGCCATGCAGTGATAGAATTGCACAGTTCCAACCCTGACGACCTAACCCTGCGCGAGGCGCGTTTGCTGGGCAGTGCCGACGTGCTGCTGGTGGGGCAGGGCATTCCGCAGGCGATTCTTGACCGGGCGAGGGCCGATGCCCTGCGTCGCCCGTTGCCCTATGAGGCGGAGTTGCCGAAGGGGCTGGTGGTGGAATTGCGTCGGGGCTGATCTCTGGCGCCAGCCAGGATCAGGCGAAATCGGTGAATGCGGCGATAAGGGCAAGCGCAAGCAGGCCGATCAGCAAAATCGCCCAGAGAATTTTCCAGGGACTGAGCTTCCGCTTCTTTTTGTCGTCGTCGGGACCGAGCACATCCACGACTTCGACAACGGTTTCCACGGTCAGTTCGATCGCCGTTCCCACGATCTCATCGACGGGCATTCAGAAGCTCCCTCCCGCCAGCGCGTCGATCGCCGCCTGCAGGATCACTGCGGCGGCGTGGCTGTCGATCCGTTCGGCGCGTTTGCCGCGGCTGAAATCCTGCGCGATCATGTCCCGTTCGGCGCTGGCGGTGGACCAGCGCTCGTCCCACAGCAGCACGGGCAGGCCCAGCGGGGCGAGATTTCGGGCATAGGCCCGGCTGGCCTGCGCACGCGGCCCTTCGGAACCGTCCATGTTGAGCGGCAGGCCGATCACGATGCCTTTCACGCTCCGTTCGGCGATCAGCGCCTCCAGCTTGGCCTTGTCGGCGGTGAACTTGCCGCGCGGCAGGGTCTTGCCTGCCGTGGCGAAGCTCCAGCTCGCATCGCAAAAGGCGGTGCCGATGGTCTTCGTCCCGATATCGAGCGCCAGCAGCGTCCCCCCGCCGGGCAGGGCCTCGCGCAGTTCGGCCGCGCGGGTGGTGATCAGGGCTTTGGCGTCCACAACTTCACCCTGTAGGCCACATCCGCCTGCAAATTCTTCCAGAACAGCGGGATGTCATAGACGTGATAATTGTTCCCCGGCAGCACGGCGGAACCGAGCGCGGGCGGATCGCCGATCAGCAATATGCCGTTGGCATCGCAGCGGGCCGGAATCGCGCCTGGCGTCAGCACGCCGTCGGTCAGTTCCGCATTGGGCACCAGCGTGCCCAGATTGGCGCTTGCAGGGGCGGAGTCGGCGGATCTGCCGGTCAGCGGATTGTTGCACAGGATGGCGCTGCCCTTGCGCGGCTTGCCATCGAAGCCCAGCGAGGCGTTGTAGCGTTCCAGCATCTGGCCGGTATTGGCAGGCTCGGCAAAGCTCACCCAGCTTTGGATACAGCCCGCCTGATCGCGCACCGAACAGGCCGGAAGGCCCAGTGCGGGCAGATCATGATCGAGCGAGACAGGCCAGCCGATGGCGTAGACGAGCGCGATGCGTTTCTGGGCATCGGTGCCCTTGATATGTTCCGCCAGCAGCCGCAGCAGATGGGCCGAGCCCTGGCTGTGCCCCGCCAGCACTATCGGCTCGTCTGCCGGGACCTGCGTGAGGAAATAATCGAAGGCTTGCGCCACATCGCGATAGGCGAGGTCCAGCGCCTTGTCGGCCCTCGCGTCTTCGGTGAAGAAGGTGCCGAAGGCAGCCTGACGATAGCGCGGCGCCCAGATTTCGCTCGCCTGGCCGAAAGGGCTGGCCATGCCTTTGAGCAGCAGCCGCGCCCGGTCATTCGCCGTCCGGTCCTCCAGCGAGGCGTTCCAGGCGGCCTTGTCGAGATAGGAGGTCGGGTGGACGAAAAACAATGCGAAGCGCGTCCCGCCCGGCTTCTGCAGCGTGCCGCCGGGCTGCCAGCGCACCAGATCGTCGCCGTGGCCGGGGTGGGCGAACCACATCTGCGGATCGGCATAGGCATTTCCAGCCAGCGCCTGCTTCTGCTCGAACTCGCCCGTGGGGACGAATGCAAAGGCGGTCAGCTGGTCTGACCAGATGCGCAGGGCAAAGAAAGTCCCGATCACCAGAACGATGCCGAGCGCGATGATGTAAAGGAAGATTCGCGCGGCTCTCACTGTGGCTGGACCTCGGCCTGCTTCGTCTGGCGCGCTACGTCATACTTCGCGGAGCGTCGTTCGAGCGCCACCTTGATCATCGCCACCAGCGGGTCGGCCAGCGCGAGGCCCATGATGCCGAACATCACGCCCATCACCAACTGTGCGCCCAGCACCAGCGCGGGGGCGAGGTCCACCGTTTTCTTCGCGATGAGCGGGACGAGGACGTTCCCGTCGATCGTCTGGACGAAGAAATAGACGAAGATGGTGTAGAGGCCCATCTCGGTACCGCCGGAAAAGCCTACCAGCACCATCAGCACGCCCGAAATAACCGCGCCGACATTGGGGATGAAGGCCAGGGTGCCGGTTATGAGGCCCAGCAGCACGGCCATGGGCACGGGCTGGCCATCATTCACCAGCGCATATCCGGCCAGCATGACCCAGGTGAAGATGCCCTCCACCACCATGCCGAACAGGCGCCCACCCAGAAGATGGCGTAATTTGCGCGCCATCAGCGAGCCGGTGACATAGAAATCCTCGCGCCGGTCTTCCGGCAGCATCCAGGCCACGCCGCGTTCGTAAAGCCGAGGTTCCAGCGCGATATAAATGCCGAGGAAACCGATCAGGATCATACTGGCAAGGCCACCGAGAAGACCGCTCAGGGCGCGGGTGACAGTGCCGACCCCGCTGGCGAGCTGGCTGGCGAAGCTCTGGAGGCCGTTGGCGTCGATCGCCACGCCGCGCGCCTGTGCCCATACCGCCCAGGCATGAACCTGCTCCTCCACGATTCGTGGAAGCTCGGATGCCTGCTGGGCGATCGTGGTGCCGGCGTAGACCACCAGCCAGAACAGAAAGCCGGCGCCCAGCGCCAATATGATGGCTATCCGCCAGCCACGCCCGATCTTGAGCACGCGGCCCAGCAGGCGCGCGCCGCCGTCAATCATCGCGGCGAAGACCATGCCGCCGAAGATCACCAGCAACGAACTGGCCATGTACACTACCAGCAGCGCGGCACCCACCACCAGTACCCACATAAAGGCGCGGCGGGCCTCGAAGGCCAGCTTGGGATCGGCAATCTGTGCAGGGCTGGAACCTACCTTAGGTTCTTCGCTCCGTGGGCTTTCCCGATCACTTTGCGCCATCCCCACCCCCATTGGCAGCCGCTGGCTCGGCCTTTGCGGGACGCAGGCTAGTCCACGCCCGGCCTTCACGGAAGGCCTTGAACCAGGTGAGCGGGTTCCAGGTCATCGAACCGTCGAGCGAGAAGGTGATGAACTCTGCCCGGCCGCCGATGCTGGTGAGCGGAACCGGACCGCCCAGACCATTTGCGATGGGCTTGGCCGGAACGCGGCTGTCGGCTGAATGGTCGCGATTGTCGCCCATCAGGAATACATGGCCTTCGGGCACGGTGATCTCGCCATAATCGTCATTCATCTGGATCATGTCATCGATCACCAGATAGCTGACGCCATTGGGCAAGGTTTCGCGATATGTCGGCGGTTCGTAATATTCCCTGCCGTCGGCGTCGCGCACGCGGAAATTCTCGAAATCCTCCAAGCATGGATGAGGAGCGCCGTCGCCGCCATCGCATGTCTGCTGGTCGACCGGGATGCGCACCGGGGGTTCCACCGTGCGGGGCACCAGCTTGCCATTGAGGATGATTCGCCCGTTTGCCAGCGCAATCCGGTCGCCGGGCAGGGCGATCACGCGCTTGATGTAGTCCTCTGGCCGGTCAGGCGGCACGGCGATCACCACATCGCCATATTCCGGTACGCGACTGGCGATTTTCCAATCGCTGCGTGGCAGAAAATGGAAGGTGGCCGAAACCCAGCTCCAACCATAGGGATATTTGCTCACCACCAGCCTGTCGCCCACCATCAGATTGGGGACCATGGAGGTGGAGGGTATGTAGAACGGCTTGGCGATCAGGCTGTGGAAGGCAAGCACGGCCAGCAGCATCAGCGCCAGGCCACGAATCTCCGAGAACCAGTTGATCTTTTCGTCCGTCTTGCCGCCCTTCGCCGCGTCGCTCGCAGGAGAATCGGCCGGAATGGCGGCTCGGGCGCCGGGAGCGGGTGTGCCTTCGGGGGCGGCAGTCATGTTCTCGTCCTCGGAATTCACAGTTTGCGCGCCTCTATCACGACAAAGGCCTGGGCCCATGGATGGTCGTCGGTGAGTGTCAGGTGAACGATTGCCGCATAGCCTTGTGGGGTCAACTCCCGCAGGCGAGCGAGGGCGCCGCCCTGCAATTCCAGCGTCGGGGCGCCCGATCGGGCGTTCACCACGCCTATGTCCTTCATGAACACGCCTTGCTTAAAGCCGGTTCCCACCGCCTTGGAGAACGCCTCCTTGGCGGCAAAGCGCTTGGCGAATGTGCCGGCGCGAGTATGCGGGCGGCGAGCGGCCTTGGCGCGTTCGATTTCAGTGAACACGCGTGTCTCGAAGCGTTCACCCCAGCGGTCGAGCGAATTCTGGATTCGCTCGATATTGCACAGGTCGGAGCCCATGCCGATGATCATCCGCGCGCCTCGTCCATCAATTGGCGCATCCGCCGCACGGCCACATCCAGCCCGGTGAAGATGGCCTCGCCCACCAGATAATGGCCGATATTCAGCTCCGCGAGCTGGGGAATCGCCGCGATCGGCTGAACATTGTCGTAAGTAAGGCCGTGGCCCGCATGGGGCTCGATCCCGTTCTTGGCGGCCAGTGCGGCCATATCGGCAATGCGCTTGAGTTCCACCGCGCGCTGTTCGCCCTCTGCATGGGCATATTCGCCCGTATGCAGTTCCACTACCGGAACGCCAAGACGCAAGGCTGCCTCGATCTGGCGAGGACTCGCTTCGACAAACAGGCTGACGCGAATCCCGGCATCGAGCAGCTTGCTCACCACCGGCGCCAGCTGATTATGAAGCCCAGCCGCATCCAGCCCGCCCTCGGTCGTGCGCTCCTCCCGCTTTTCGGGGACGATGCAGGCTGCGTGCGGCTTGTGGCGCAGCGCGATCTCCAGCATTTCCGCGGTTGCTGCCATCTCGAAATTGAGCGGCAGGTCCGTCGCGGCCTGGATTCGGGCGAGGTCGGCATCGCGTATGTGGCGCCGGTCCTCCCGCAGATGGGCTGTGATTCCGTCGCCGCCTACCGCCGCGACGATTTCGGCCGCGCGCACTGGATCGGGATGGTCGCCGCCGCGCGCGTTCCGGATGGTCGCGACATGGTCGATATTGACGCCCAGGCGCAAGCGGGCGGGATTGAGGGTCGGGCTCACGAATTCGTTTCCGTCATTCCTTGCGGCTGCCCGGCTTGGTCACCGGTCTGGCCGCGAGTTCGGGGGGCAGCTCGTCTTCCGCGTAAGTGGGGAAGGAAAGCTCCACCAGCGGGAAGAAAGGCACGTTGAAATCGACCGAGCCTCCTGAACGGTCGACCAGCGACGCAGCAGCGATCACCTTGCCGCCGGCAGCCTTGATTGCCTCTATCGCCTCGCGGCTGGAAAGGCCGGTGGTGACGACATCTTCCACCATCAGCACTTTTTCACCGGGCTTGAGGCCGAAACCCCGGCGAAATTCGAATGTGCCGGTCGGCCGTTCGACGAACATTGCCTCAACCCCCAGCGCACGGCCCATTTCATGGCCGATGATCACGCCGCCCATCGCCGGGGCGACGACCTTGTCGATCTGCTGGCGCAGGTCGCGCGGGATGCGCGCGGCGAGGGCTGCGGCCAGGCGCGAGGCTCGCATCGGATCCATCAGGACGCGCGCGCACTGCAGGTAATGCGCACTGTGGCGGCCAGAGGAGAGCTTGAAATGCCCTTCAAGCAGCGCCTCACTTGCGCGGAACTCGGAGAGGACCTCGTCTTCGTTCATGGATGTCTCTCTATATGCCCTGTTGGTACCTTGCGAACGCCCCTTAATGCGGCAATGCACGGGGCTGTCGAAAATTATCCCTAGAAGCGCTTGAGGCAGGGGGCAAGCGCGCGTATAGGCCCCGGCAAAACCAGCCCTATTCGGGGCGTCAACGGGCGTGCGTGCCCCCAAGATAACGAGCGGAAAGCGTCAGACAGATGAACTTCGGCGAGACCCTTCGTACCACGGTCACTTCCCTGAGGGCCCTCTCGCTGGGCCTTCTGGGCTCAGCGCCTTTTGCCTTGCTGCCCAAGGCTGCCCTTGCACAGGAAGCGGCCGCTGCGGCTGCTACTCCGGCGGCGGAAGCCTCGGCTGCTGCTCCGGCCTACATCCCGCTCGGCCCTGACATGATCAAGGGTCAGCCCGAACCCGGCGGCTTCTGGCTGCAGAAGCAATATTCCCCGATCGGCCACGATGCGAGCTGGATGCACGATTATGTGCTGACCCCGGTGATCATCGGCATTGTGGTGCTGGTACTGCTCCTGTTGCTGTTCGTGATGGTTCGCTTCAATCGCCGTGCCAATCCGGTGCCGTCGAAGACGAGCCACAACACGCTGCTCGAAGTTCTGTGGACGGGTGTTCCCATCCTGATTCTCGTTCTGATCGCGGTTCCCTCGCTCAACTTGCTGGCCGAACAGTACAAGAGCGCGCCCAAGGATGCGCTGACCGTCAAGGTCACGGGCTACCAGTGGTATTGGGGCTACAGCTATCCGGACAATGGCGGGTTCGAAGTGATCTCGAACATGATGCCGGAAGAAGAAGCGAAGGCGAAGGGCCTGCCGACCCATCTCGAGGTCGATCATCGCATGGTCGTTCCCGTGGGTGTTCCGATCCGTCTCCAGACCACTGCGGCCGACGTGATCCACTCCTTCGCCGTGCCTTCGCTGTGGTTCAAGCTTGACGCTGTTCCGGGCCGCCTGAATGAAAAGGTCCTGCAGATCGACGAGCCTGGTATCTATTACGGCCAGTGCTCCGAACTGTGCGGCGTGCGTCACGGTTATATGCCGATCGCAGTCGAAGCGGTTTCGCAGGAGAAGTTCGAACAGTGGCTCCTGTCGCAGGGTGGTGAGATCGCCGGCAAGAAGGAAGCTGCGGCTCCTGCGGCGGTAACGCCGGTTGCCGCAACGCCCACTGTCGCCGAAACCGCCGCGCCGGGCGCTGCCTGAGCCGTTTGAAGTTTAGATCAGAAGGTCGAAAGTAAAGCCATGGCAACCATCGCCGATACCTTCCAGGCTCACTCGGAAGAGCATCACCACGACGCCGACCACAAGCCGGGCTTCTTTGCCCGGTGGTTCATGTCCACCAATCACAAGGACATCGGCACGCTCTATCTGATCTTCGCGATCTTCGCGGGGATCGTAGGCGGCGGCATCTCGGGCATCATGCGCGAGGAACTGCGCGAGCCGGGTATCCAGGTGCTTGGTCATGTGGCCCAGTTCCTCAACGGCGGCTCGGTCGATTTCGACCAGCAGCTCCATCTGTGGAACGTGCTGATCACCGCGCACGGCCTGATCATGGTGTTCTTCATGGTCATGCCGGCCGTTATCGGCGGCTTCGGCAACTGGTTCGTTCCGATCATGATCGGTGCGCCGGACATGGCCTTCCCGCGCATGAACAATATCTCGTTCTGGCTGACGGTGATGGGCTTCTGCTCGCTGATGATCTCGCCCTTCATGTCGGGGGGCACGGGTAATGGCGCGGGCGTGGGCTGGACGGTCTATGCGCCGCTTTCCACTACCGGCTCGCAAGGCCCGGCGATGGACTTCGCGATCTTCGCGCTGCACCTTGCAGGTGCGGCCTCGATCATGGGTGCGATCAATTTCATCACCACCATCTTCAACATGCGTGCGCCGGGCATGACCCTGCACAAGATGCCGCTGTTCGTGTGGTCGGTGCTGGTCACTGCCTTCCTGCTGCTGCTGGCGCTGCCTGTGCTTGCTGCCGCGATCACCATGCTGCTGACCGACCGCAATTTCGGCACCAGCTTCTTCAATCCGTCAGGTGGCGGCGATCCGGTTCTCTATCAGCATTTGTTCTGGTTCTTCGGCCACCCCGAAGTGTACATCATGATCCTGCCGGGCTTCGGCATCATCAGCCAGATCATCTCCACCTTCAGCCGCAAGCCGGTGTTCGGCTATCTCGGCATGGCCTACGCCATGGTCGCGATCGGCGTGGTCGGCTTCATCGTGTGGGCACACCACATGTACACGGTCGGCCTGGACGTGAACACGAAGATGTATTTCACGGCCGCCACCATGGTCATCGCGGTGCCGACCGGCATCAAGATCTTCTCGTGGATCGCCACGATGTGGGGCGGTTCGCTTGAGTTCAAGAGCCCGATGGTCTGGGCGATCGGCTTCATCTTCCTCTTCACCGTGGGCGGCGTGACCGGCGTGGTGCTGGCCAATGGCGGCATCGACGATGTGGTGCACGATACCTATTATGTGGTTGGCCACTTCCACTACGTGCTGTCGCTGGGTGCGGTGACCGCGCTGTTCGCCGGCTTCTTCTACTGGTTCCCGAAGATGAGCGGACGGATGCACAGCGAACTGCTGGCGCATATCCAGTTCTGGATCTTCTTCGTCGGCGTGAACATGATCTTCTTCCCGATGCACTTCCTCGGGCTGCAGGGCATGCCGCGCCGCTATCCGGATTACACTCCGGCCTATCAGCACTGGAACGAAGTCGCGACCTACGGCTATTACATCATGGCCCTGTCGCTGGTGGTGTTCTTCATCAACATCATCTACGCTTTCACGGCCGGCAAGAAAGCTGCCGACAATTATTGGGGCGAAGGTGCGACGACGCTCGAATGGACCTTGTCCAGCCCGCCGCCGTTCCACCAGTTCGAAACCCTGCCGGTGATCAAGGATGAGGGTCACCATTAACAGGGCGCCCGCCCGCCGGGCCGAATGACGGTAACACGGGTGGGGGCGCGCCGGATGGTGCGCCCCTCCTTGTTGAAAATGGCCCAGGCTTGAGCGGTCAAACCCGCGCAGAAAGAGTGATGACGACCACTATTGCCACCCAATTGCCGGCTGACTGGCGCGACTTCTTCGCGTTGACCAAGCCGCGTGTCATGAGCCTGGTGGTTTTCACCGGCCTGTGCGGCATGATCGCCGCGCCGGGCCACATCCACCCTGTGCTTGGCTTTACTGCGGTGCTGTGCATCGCCATGGCCGCAGGCGGCGCGGCCGCGCTCAACCAGTGGTGGGAAGCGGATCTGGATGCGGGCATGAAGCGCACTGCCATGCGGCCGCTGCCGCAAGGGCGGATGGACCCGATTTCGGCGCGTGACTTCGGCGTTGGCCTTTCGGCCGCGGCGGTGTTGCTGATGGGGCTGGCGATCGGTTGGCTGGCCGCGGTGATCCTTGCGGTTTCGGTCGTCTATTATGCGGTGATCTACACCATCTGGCTCAAGCCGCGTACGCCGCAGAACATCGTGATCGGCGGCGGGGCAGGGGCTTTCCCTCCGTTGATCGGCTGGGTGGCGGTGACAGGCGAAATCACGCTGATGCCGATCCTGCTCTTCGCGATCATCTTCATGTGGACGCCGCCGCATTTCTGGGCGCTCGCGCTGTTCGTGAAGTCCGATTACGCCAAGGTCGGTATTCCGATGATGCCGGTGGTCGCGGGCGAGGCGTCGACCCGCAAGCAGATCCTGGCCTATAGTGTGTTGCTGCTGCCGCTTTCGGCAAGTCCGTGGTTCATCGGTGGAACCGGTGCGGTCTATGGCATTGCCGCGCTGGCGCTTTCGGCGGTGTTCCTTGCGCTTTCGCTGCCGGTGGCCTTGCGCCGTCGGTCTGGCGAGGATGACCGGATGCTGCCGGAAAAACGGCTTTTCGCCTATTCGGTGTTCTATCTGTTCGCGCTGTTCGCCGCCCTTGTGGCGGACCGGCTGCTTTCGGTGCAGGGATTTATCATATGACCATGACCCCCGAGGAAAAGGCCGAGTTCAATCGCCGCCGCAAGGGGCGCAATCTGGTGGTGGCGCTGCTGCTGGTGGCGTTCGTCGTGCTGTTCTTCTTCATCACTATCGTGAGGATCGGAGGCGCCCAGTGACGATTGGGAAAAAAGGTGCGGCCGGGAAGAACCGGAGGGTCGGGTTCATGGCTCTCTCGCTCGCGGTCGGGATGCTGGGGCTGGGATATGCCTCGGTCCCGCTTTACCGCATCTTCTGCCAGGTGACTGGATTCGGCGGCACGCCGCAGATCGCCAGCGAGGCGAAGGCTGCCGCGGTCAGCACTGCGGCAGAGACGATCTCCGTCCGTTTCGATGGCAATATCGCGCCTGACGTTCCGTGGAACTTCAAGCCCGAGCAGGTGACCGAAACGGCCCGTCTGGGCGAGCGTAAGATTGCCTTCTTCATTGCCCGCAACAATTCGGACAAGCCGGTGACCGGGCAGGCGAGCTACAATATCGAGCCCGAGCAGGCGGCACCCTATTTCAACAAAATCCAGTGTTTCTGTTTTACCCAGCAGACGCTCCAGCCGGGCGAAGAAGTCCGGATGCCGGTGACCTATTATGTAGATCCCGCGATTCTCGAGGATGAGAACGCCAGGGATGTCGAACAGGTGACGTTGAGCTACACATTCCACAGGCTTGACGATCCGGGTTCCTAGGACACACTCCTAAGCTCTGGACCGCAGGCGATCAGCAGATTATGGGGCGCTCACACGGCTCTGACAGGGGCGCCACGCAAGACCAACCAGGAAGCAATCCATGGCCGGCACGAAGAACCACGATTACCACATCCTTCCCCCCGATATCTGGCCGCTGACCGGCTCGGTTTCGGCGCTCACCTTCACCACCGGGATGGTGATGTTCATGCATGAGATGGCTGGTGGCCATCTGGTGCTGGGGCTGGGTCTCGCTGGGCTGATCGCCACTTTCTTCAGATGGTTTTCCAACATCATCAAGGAAGGCCGCGAAGGATTCCACACGCCGGTGGTGCAGCTTCACATGCGCTATGGCATGATCCTGTTCATCGCTTCGGAAGTGATGTTCTTCGTTGGCTGGTTCTGGAGCTGGTTCGACTTCGCGCTGTTCCCGAGCACGTTGACCGAAGTGGTCGGCGGGCAATTCCCGCCCAAGGCGATCGAAGCGGTCATGGACCCCTTCGCCCTGCCGCTGCTCAACACGCTGATCCTGCTGTGTTCGGGTACCACGGTCACCTGGGCGCACCATTCGCTGATCCATGGCGATCGCGCTTCGCTCAAGAAGGGCCTCTGGGCCACCATCCTGCTGGGCGCGCTGTTCTCCAGCATTCAGGCGTATGAATATATGCATGCGCCGTTTGCCTTCGGCGGCAACACCTACAGCTCGGCCTTCTACATGGCGACCGGCTTCCACGGTTTCCACGTGATTGTCGGTACGATCTTCCTGATCGTCTGCCTCGTGCGGGCCTATAAGGGCGACTTCACCCCGAAGGAGCATTTCGGCTTCGAAGCGGCAGCCTGGTACTGGCACTTCGTGGACGTGGTGTGGCTGTTCCTCTTCGTGGCCGTCTACATCTGGGGCGGCTGGGGCGCGCCGATCCATTGATCGGCGCCTGAGGTGAACAAACCCGAATCAACCGAAGAAGGGCAGCCCGCCGCCGTGCAGGCTGCCCTTCTTGGTCTCTGCCCCAAATGCGGCGCGAAGACCCTGTTCGGCGGGCTCGCCCGCTTTGCCCCGCGCTGCAGCAATTGCGGGCTGGATTTCGCCCAGTTCAACGTGGGGGATGGGCCCGCGGCCTTTCTCACCCTGATCATCGGAGCGCTGGTGGTGATCCTGGCCCTGTGGCTGGAATTTTCGGTACATCCGCCTTTCTGGGTCCATGTGCTGATCTGGATTCCGGTGATTGCCGGATCGACCATATGGGGTTTGCGCGTCAGCAAGGCGTGGCTGCTGCAGGCCGAATATTGGCGCAAGGCAAAGGAAGTCACTGGCGGCGATGTGGGCGACGAGAGCGGGAAGCCGTGATGCGGCGTCTGCCGATTCTCGCCACTATCGTCGTACTTCTGGCTGTTGGCACCATGGTGGGGCTGGGCGTGTGGCAATTGCACCGCGCAAGCTGGAAGGAAGCGCTGCTGGAGCGCTATCACCAGTCCCTGACCCTTTCCTCGCTGGCCGAATGGCCGAAGAGCAAGGCCGAGGTGGAGGGCGTGCTCTATCGCCATGCCGCGATTCGCTGCGCTCGCGTGATCTCGATCGATGCCGTCGCGGGACATAACACTGCAGGGGAGACGGGCTGGGCCCGGGTCGCCCGCTGCGCCATCGCCGGTGCCGGAGCAGGCATGAGCGAGGCCGACGTCGTGCTGGGCTGGTCGCCCGGTCCGCAGGACACGCAATGGGCTGGCGGCGATGTGCAGGGCATCATCGGCCCCGGCCGCGACGGAGAAGCCCGCCTGATCGCATCTCCGCCGCTCGCGGGCCTGCAGGCCAATGCCGCACCCGATCCAGCCGATATTCCCAATAATCACATGGCCTATGCCTGGCAGTGGTTCTTTTTCGCGGCCACGGCGCTGGTGATCTACGCGATTGCGCTGCGCAAGCGGATGCGGGGAAAATAATCCGCGCTGCCTGACAGACTGTTTGCCGGTAGGTGAACTATTGCCTATGGTTCGCCATATGGCAAACAATCACGCATCGCTCGATCTCGCCTTTCACGCGCTCGCCGATCCAACGCGGCGGGCGGTCCTCGGGCGGCTGATCGAAGGGCCGGCGCCAGTGGCGGAACTGGCCGGTCCATTCGCCATGGGCCTGCCCGCTTTTCTCAAACATATCCGCGTTCTGGAAGAGAGCGGATGGATTGCTTCCGAGAAGCAGGGGCGCGTGCGCACTTGCCGGATTCTGCCAGAACGGCTGCGCGCGACGGAGGAATGGCTCACCGGTCAGCGCAAGGTCTGGGAAGCGCGCACCGACAGGCTGGCTGTCTATGCCGAAACCCATCTCGCCACAGAGGAACAGCCATGAATTTCACGCAGGCCGATCTGGCCATTTCCCGCCTGATCAAGGCGCCGCCCGCTGCCGTCTGGAAAGGCTGGTCCGAGGCCGAGCATTTCGACCGCTGGTGGATTCCCCTTCCGATGGAATGCCGGTCTATCAAGCACGATCTGCGCCCCGGCGGTGGTTTCGAAACGCTGATGCGCGAGCCGGGCGGCGAGTGGCAGCCGCATATGGAGGCGTGCTTTCTGGAGGTGGTGCCGGGCGAAAGGCTGGTCTTCACCACCATGCTAAGCGAGGGTTGGCGTCCGATCGAGCCGTGGCTGGGCCTCACCGCAATCGTCACACTCACGCCCGAGGATGGCGGCACGCGCTACGCCGCGCGGGTAATGCACAAGACGCCCGAAGATGCTGCGCGCCATTCCGAGCAGGGCTTTGCTGATGGCTGGGGGACGGTGATCGAGCAGTTGGGGAAATTGGCGGCGGAGTGGTGATGGGGCGACTACCCCTCTCCAAGCTCCGCTCCCCTGATGGGAGAGGATACGGAGGCTGACGAGCTTGCTCGCTAGCCGAAGTTGGAGAGGGGGCTTCATTCGCCATTTTCCTACAGACCCCCGTCTGTGCCATGGCAGGCCAAGGCGATTTGGCGGCGATTGGACAGGGGCGATGGCGGTGCGATTCGAGCGGGTGACACAGGGGCGAACGAAAAGTCACACAGTCGTTCGCAAAATATCGCACAAGTCATTATTTAAAAACGAAAATTCTGGGAATGGTCACACGGTTTCGCGGGCCTTTTCGCGTAACCTTCGCTGCCTTGCCTTCCGTCCGCCGGAGAGCCCGCCCGGACGCCGCGCGAATGTGCCTCCCGGCCCATCCGGGGTTTCCTTTGCCGGGCGGTGCGATTAAGGCGCGCGCCATGCTTTACGTCTCCACTCGCGGCAGCGCCCCGGCGCTCGATTTCGAAGGTGTCACGCTGGCCGGGCTTGCCTCGGATGGCGGGCTCTATGTCCCCTCCGAATGGCCCCGGTTCACCGAGGCGGAAATCGCGGCCATGGCGGGGCTTCCCTATGCCGAGCTGGCGGTGAAGGTGATGCAGCCCTTCGTGGCGGGCAGCCTGACGGATGAGGAGCTGCTGGGTCTGTGCCGCAGCGCCTATGGCACCTTTGCCCATGATGCGGTGACGCCGCTCAGGCAGTTCGACGAACAGCAATGGCTGCTGGAACTGTTCCATGGCCCCACTTTGGCCTTCAAGGACGTGGCGCTGCAATTGCTGGGCCGCCTGTTCGAGACATTCCTGTCTCGCCGGGAAGACCGGCTGACCATCGTGGGCGCGACCTCGGGCGATACCGGCTCGGCCGCGATCGACGCTGTGGCGAACCGCGCGAATATCGACATCTTCATGCTCCACCCCAAGGGGAGGGTGAGCGACGTGCAGCGCCGCCAGATGACCACCGTGCTGGCGCCCAATGTCTATAACATCGCCATCGAAGGCAGTTTCGACGATGCGCAGGCGATGGTGAAGCGCATGTTCGGCGATACTTCCATGACCAGCCGCTTCCACATCAGCGCGGTGAATTCGATCAACTGGGCCCGGCTGATGGCGCAGGTGGTCTATTATTTCGCCAGCGCGGTGCAGCTGGGCGCGCCCAATCGCAAGGTGGCCTTCTCCGTGCCGACCGGCAATTTCGGGGATGTGTTCGCTGGTTATGTCGCGGCCAAGATGGGTCTGCCGATCGAGCGGCTGATCGTGGCGACCAATGTGAACGACATCCTCCACCGGGCGCTGTCGCAAGGCGATTATTCGGCAGGGACGGTTACGCCCACTGCCGCGCCTTCGATGGATATTCAGGTCAGCTCCAATTTCGAGCGGCTGCTGTTCGATTGCGGGGGGCGTGACGGGCTGGCTCTGGCCGAGCAGATGCGCGGCTTCGAGGCGAGCAAGGCCATGCGCCTCACCAATGCGCAGCGCGAAGGAGCCTCGGCCCTGTTCACCAGCACCCGCGCAGATGGGGACGAGATGATCGCCGCCATGCGCTGGGCCGCGGACCATTGCGCAGAGATCATCGATCCGCACACTGCGATCGGCCTGCACGCCGCGCGCCATGCCGGGGTGGACAAGTCCGTTCCGATTGTCACGCTGGCAACGGCCCATCCCGCCAAGTTCCCCGATGCGGTGGAACAGGCCACCGGCACGCGCCCGGGCCTGCCGGCTCGTGTGGGCGACCTGTTCGAGCGCGAGGAGCGCTATGTCGAGCTGCCGGGCGATTACGATGCGATAGCCGCCTATGTGGCGGAGCATGCGACGCCGAACGCCTGATGGCGAAGCTGGCGCTCGATCCCCTGATCCTCGCAGGCGAGGGCTGGGCCGACTACGGGCTGGTCGATAGCGGCCATGGCCGCAAGCTGGAACGCTATGGCCCGTTCCGCTTCATCCGGCCCGAACCGCAGGCCATGTGGACGCCGCAGCTTGCCGAGTGGGACGCGCATGGCGAATTCGTGCCCGGATCGGACGAGGATGGCGGCGGGCGCTGGCATTTCTTGCGCGACGTGCCGCGCGAAGGCTGGCCGCTGACCTGGGACGATGTCCGCTTTACTGCCCAATGCACGCCCTTCCGCCATCTGGGATTCTTCCCGGACATGGCGCCGGTGTGGAGCTGGATGCGCGGGCAGCTTGAGGGCAGGGCAGATGCGCAGACCCTCAACCTCTTCGGCTATACCGGCGTGGGCACTCTGGCGCTGAGCCAGTGCGGCCCGGTTACTCATGTGGACGCCAGCAAGAAATCGGTCGCGGCGGCGCGGGAGAATGCGTTTCTCGCCGGAATGCAGGACCGCCCGGTGCGCTGGCTGGTGGACGATGCGGCCAAGTTCACCGCGCGCGAAGTGCGGCGTGGGCGGCGTTATGACGGGATCATTCTCGATCCCCCCAAATTCGGTCGCGGCCCCGATGGGGAGACCTGGCGGATCGAGGAGCACCTCGCCCCGCTGATCGCCGATTGTCGCAGCCTGCTGGACGAAGACAGCCGCTTCCTGTTCCTCACCGCCTATGCCGTACGCATGTCCAGCCTCTCGCTCGCGGGGCTGCTGGAGGAACATTTCGCGGGGCTTCCGGGGCGCATCGAACATGGCGATCTGGCCGTGCGGGAAGACGGGCCGGACGGCCGCCTGCTCCCCACCGCGATCTTCGCACGCTGGACTTGCGCCGGGTGAAGTACCGGTGAACCCGGAGCCGCATCCGCTCGATGTCGTGGCTCCCGCCCGGATCGCGGCGCTGGTCGAGGAAGTGGGCGTGCGCAAAGTGGCGCTCGGCTTTGTCGAAACCTTCACTCTGGGCGTGCTGGCCGGGGCCTTCATTGCCCTTGGCGCGATGTTCTATACCGTGGTGGTGACCGGCAGCGAGCTGGGCTTCGGGCCTACGCGGCTGCTGGGCGGCATGGCCTTCTCGCTCGGTCTCGTGCTGGTGATCATCGGTGGAGCGGAATTGTTCACCGGCAACAGCCTGGTCGTGCTGGCCCGCGCCAGCGGATGTATCACCAGCGCCGCCCTGCTGCGCAACTGGGCGATCGTCTGGTGCGGCAATCTGGTGGGCGCGCTGGGCACTGCGGTGCTGGTTCACCTCTCGGGCGTGCTCTCGCTGGGGGACGGGGCAGTAGCGGAAACCGCGCTGTCGATTGCGCAGGCCAAGCTGGCGCTTGACCCGATGGAGGCCTTCACGCGCGGAATCCTGTGCAATATCCTGGTCTGCCTGGCGGTGTGGATGTGCTTTGCCGCGCATAGCGTGTCGGGCAAGGTGCTGGTGATCCTTTTCCCGATCACTGCCTTCGTGGTGCTCGGCTTCGAACATTCGGTGGCGAATATGTATCTGATCCCGGTTGCGATGCTCGATTCGGGCGCGTTCGACCTTGCCGGGCTTGCCGCCAATCTTGCGTTGGTGACTGCCGGCAATATCGTTGGCGGCGGCGTGCTGGTCGCGCTGATCTATTGGCTCATCTACCGTCGCCCGCATTCTGCATGACAGGCAGGACGCTGGACATGGGCCCGATCCGGTGCGAAAGGCGCGCAAAATCGTAAGCAGGACACAGGATGGCTGACAGCCTTTACCTCGAAGTCGCCGACTTCGAACATGACGTGCTCACCGGAATCTATTCGGAGGAGACTGGCAAGCCGCAGCCCCTGCGCTTTACCCTGCGGGTGAAGCTGAAGTCGGCCGACCGCTTCGAGCCGGAGACTCCGCTCGACGCCAGCCTCAATTACATGGACCTGAAGTTCGCCGCTTCGGAAGCGCTGGGCGATGCGACGCATTACAAGCTGATCGAGGCAGTGGCCGAGCATATCTGCGACACGCTGTTCCTGCGCGACGAGCGGGTGGAGGAAGTTTCGGTCAAGATCGTGAAGCTGGCGCTGAGCGAGGCGAACGAGCAGATCGGCATCACGCTCACCCGGCAGCGCCGGGCAGGCTGATGCAGGCTGTGCTGCGCATCCAGGGCCTGCCTGAAGCGGCGCTCGATGCCGCGGCGGCCTTTCATGCGCGCTATCTGCCTGCCGCCCGCAAGGAGCTGGCAGGCGGTGCCGAGGCGCTGGCGCTTGTATTCCCTCAGGCGCCCTATGACCATGCAGCCTGGCGCAAGGCCGCGATCGCGGATCTGGCGCGAGAGGCTGCGCCCCGGCGCGTCAATGGCGTGGAGGGCAGGGAAGGCGAAGGCGTGGAGGCCGTGCTGCAATGGCTGGCTCGTGCGCCGGGCATTACCGGCCAGCTTCTGCCTGTGGACGATGCTGCGGGCAATTCGGCAAATTAGTGCTATATGACACTCGTGAGCACATCTTCGGCCCCTCTGGTGGACGCCTTCAACCGGCGGATCACCTATCTGCGCCTTTCGGTGACGGATCGGTGCGATCTGCGCTGCACCTATTGCATGCCGGAGAAGATGACCTTCCTGCCGCGCAAGGACGTGCTGAGCCTTGAGGAACTGCACAGCCTGGCTCTGGGGTTCATCGATCGTGGCATCACCAAGATTCGCCTGACCGGGGGCGAGCCGCTGGTGCGGCGCGACGTAATCGAATTGGTTCGCGCGCTGGGGCGCAAGATCGGCGATGGGCTGGAAGAGCTGACCATCACCACCAATGGCACTCAGCTGGAACATTTCGCCGACGATCTGGCGGCGGCCGGAGTGCGGCGGATCAATGTTTCGCTCGACACGATGGATGGGGCGCTGTTCGAACGCCTCTCCCGCCGCGACAAGCTGAACGACGTGCTGCGGGGCATTGCCGCCGCGCGCGAGGCGGGGCTGAAGGTCAAGCTCAACACCGTTGCGCTCAAGGGCATGAATGAGGAGGAGATTCCTTTCCTCATCGAATGGGCCCACGCCCATGGCCATGAGATTACCCTGATCGAGACCATGCCACTGGGCGATGTGGAGGAAGATCGGGTGGATCATTATCTGCCGCTTCCCGTGGTGCGCGATGAGCTGGAGAAGCGTTGGACGCTGATTCCCACCGATGCCACCACCGGTGGTCCTTCGCGTTATGTCGATGTGGCCGAGACGGGCGGGCGGCTGGGCTTCATCACGCCGCTGACCAACAATTTCTGCGCGGGCTGCAACCGCATCCGCGTGACTGCCACCGGCCAGCTTTATGCCTGCCTCGGCGGTTCGGAGAAGGTGGATCTGCGCGCGGCTTTGCGTTCTGACGACCCGGATGGGAACCTGTCCGAGGCGCTCGACCTGCTGATGCGGATCAAGCCCGAACGGCATCATTTCCGGATCGAACGCGGCTCCGGGCCCGCCCAGCCACGTCACATGTCGCTCACTGGCGGCTGACATCATGGCGGTGAAGCTCGTCTTCCTCGGCAGGCTTGCCGACCTTGCCGGTACACATGAATGCGATGTGGCCGACACCGATGGCGTGATCGACTGGACGGATCTGCTCGCCTGGCTCGAGGTCTGGAGTTCTGCGGATCTCGCCGCCGCCGTGGCGGGCGAGAAGGTGCGGATTGCCGTCAATGGTGCGCTGTTGGCGGATAAGGCCGCGCTGGCGGCCGGAGATGGCGACGAAGTGGCCTTTCTTCCCCCGGTCAGCGGGGGCTGAGATGCGTGATGTCCGCCTGCTCGCTGTCGCCTTCGATCCGGGTGCGGAGATCGATGCCTTCAGCGCCGCCCATGCGGAGGCGGGCGGCGTGGCCGCCTTTGCCGGCAAGGTGCGGCCTACCGATGGCTGCGAGGCGCTGGAGCTTTCCCATTATGAGCCGCTGTCTCTGCCGGGCATGGCTGGGCTGGCGGATCAGGCGCTGACCCGATTCGATCTGCTGGGTATCCTGCTGGTGCACCGTGTGGGTGTTCTTCTGCCCGGGGAGCCGATTGTGCTGGCCGCGGCTGCTGCCCGCCATCGCCGTTCCGCGATCGAAGCTGTGGATTTCGCGATGGACCACCTCAAGAGCGATGCGTGGTTCTGGAAGCGGGAGAAACGCGCCGATGGCTGGCACTGGATCGAACCGCGCAGCGAGGATCACCGGGATCTGGCGCGCTGGAACTAGTTCGCCACCTGCGAATTGAGCGAATCCAGCAGCCGGTCTTCCTCAGTCGCCAGCCGGTCCACATCGGCGCGGGCCGATTCGATTTCGGCCAGTTCCTGACCCTCGGTCTGCGCATCGACATACAGCAGATCGAGTTCGGCGAGCGAAATCATGCTCTCGCTGCGAATCCCCGCAAGATCGGCCAGCGCGACCTGCGCCACCGACCATGCGTCAGCCCCCGGCTGAGCGCTGCGTGCGGCGGCGACAGGGCTGCGGGCCTTTTCGGCAGCGGAGAGGAAACGGGTGTGCGATGCCTGCGCATCGGCGCGCAGCTTTCCGATCCGGCCCAGCGTTTCTGCGCCCTGCGGCGCCGGGACGAAGGGTTCGGCTTCCACCGGATCGAACACGCCGCTTACCCGCTCCGCATCGCGGATGGAAAGGGAAGGATAAACCCCATCATCTGTGGCGCAGCCAGCCAGGGCGAGCGCGGCGGCGAGAGGCAGCAATGCGAAGGGGCGCGAAGTCATGCGCGGAGCCATAGCACGGCGGGCATACCTTTCCAGCGTCTTGAGAAATGCACCCCTGCGCCGTTGACAGGAACGGGAGCTTCTACTAACGGCACCCATCTTTCCGGCGCCCTTCCGGGGGTGCGCGGCGCGTCGTCCAGGTGTTCGGGATTCGGTTTTCGAAGTTCGGGCCAAGGCGGGGCGGCATAGCAGTAGAATGGATACAGGTACCATGTTCGCAGTAGTGCGCACGGGCGGCAAGCAGTATCGGGTTGCCGCCGGAGACAAGATCGCGGTTGAAAAGCTCGCTGGCGAAGCCGGTGACACGATCGTGCTGGGTGACGTCCTTCTTGCCGGTGACGGCGGGGATCTGACGGAAGCCGGCAAGGTGACGGTGTCGGCCGAAATCATCGCCCAGGCCAAGAGCGAGAAGGTGTTTGTCTTCAAGAAGCGCCGCCGCCACAATTATCGCCGTCGTGCGGGCCACCGCCAGCAGATGACTCTGCTGCGCATTCTCGCTGTGGGCGAAGGCAAGGCTGCTTCTGCAAAGAAGGCTGCCGCGCCCAAGGCCGAAGAAGCCGCTCCCGCCGCTGAAGCAGCGCCGAAGAAGGCCGCTGCGAAGAAGCCCGCCGCCAAGAAGGCGGATCAGGAATAAGATCGAGTTACGGAGTAAGACGAGATGGCACATAAAAAAGCAGGTGGTTCGTCCCGTAACGGCCGCGACTCGGCGGGCCGTCGCCTTGGCGTGAAGAAGTTCGGCGGTCAGGAAGTGATCGGCGGCAATATCATCATTCGTCAGCGCGGCACCCGGGTTTATCCGGGCGTCAATGTCGGAATGGGCAAGGACCACACCCTCTTTGCGCTCGCTGAAGGCCGCGTGCGCTTCCACCAGGGCAAGCTTGGTCGCAAATACGTCTCCGTGGACGTAATGGCCCAGGCTGCCGAATAAGCGGACGGTTCATTGAAAGGGCCGTCCTACGGGATGGCCCCGCCAGATTCTTGAATCTGGCCGTCAGAGGGAGAGGGGCCCGGCCCGTCTCCCTCTTTTCACGTCTCCCTCGCAACGTTTGGCCGAAAAGCAGGTGCTTTCGGCAATAGTCCTGTCACGTTCCGCAATCAGTGGGGCGTGGCGACGCGAGAGGAGATAGCCATGTTCCATCGTAGTGAAAGATTGCTGCTCCGGCCCGGCTGGCTGGAGGATGCGGGCGAACTGACTGCCCGGATCGCCGACGAGGCGATCGTGCGCAATCTCGCCAGCGTTCCCTGGCCCTATCGCCGGAAAGATGCCGAGAACTGGCTTGGGCAGCCCAAATCCGCCAGGTTTCCTACTTTCCTGCTGACCTTGCCCGGCGCGGGCGGAAGCCCGATCATCGGAACCTGCGGCCTGAATGCGGAGCCGCACGGGCCGGAGATCGGCTATTGGATCGCGCGTGAATGGTGGGGGCAGGGCTTCGCCACCGAAGCGGCGCGAGCTGTGCTGTCGGTTGCCCGTACCCTTGGCCACAGGCGTATCCACAGTTGCCATGCGGCGGACAATCCTGCTTCGGGCAGGGTGCTGCGCAAGGCCGGCTTCGTGCCGACCGGGCGGCTGCGGACGATCCACAGCCTGGGGCGCGGGGGTGATGTCACCGTGGTCGATTACGCCACCGAACTGGACGGCTGCGTAGGTGGTGACGATCCGGCGATGATGCCGCAGGCGGCCTGACCCCTCTCGCTCGCGGGAGGGGTCAGGCCGCGTGGTTTCAGGCGGCTGCGGCCTTTGCCGGGCCGGTGGAGCCTCGCGCTGCCACAGGGACGGATTTCGCGGCGGGCATCAGCGCGTCGGGGAATTCGCTGTCATAGAGCTGCACCAGCGCGCGGTCGTCGGTTTTCCAGGGGTGGAAGCCGGGCAGGAAATAGGTCGCCCATGACAGGAAGATACCACGTAGCACCCCCGGTCTGCCCAGGAGGTACGAAGCCAGCCGTAGCTTCCATTTCCAGCCGGTTAGCCCATCCTGCGCCAGCAGGTCGAGCGAGTCGAGAACGCGGCCCTTGATGAAATTGCGCCCGGCCAGCAGCATCAGCAGGCAGCGCACCCACCAGCGCCGGAAGCGCGGCCAGTCGCGCGTTGCATGGAGCCAGGTGTCATAGGCGACACCCTTGTGCTCGATCTCCTCCACTGCGTGCCAGCGCCACAATTCGCCGGTTTCCTCATCCGCCTTGCCGTAGTGGTCGAGATGGGTGAGCGTGTGGCGGGCAATGATCGCGGTGAAATGCTCCAGCGCCATGGAGGCGGCCAGATTGGCGATGCTGGAACGGCCTCTGGTGACGGCCAGGGTCTTTTCCAGCCGCCGTTCGAGCGGCGAGATGTCGTAGCCGGCGTCGGTCACCATGCGGTTGAAGGCGACATGTTCGCGAGTGTGGTTGACTTCCTGCTTCACGAAGGCGCGGATTTCGGCCTCCAGCTTGGGCGGGGCGCCTGCGCGATTGGCCTTCACATGTTCGATGAAGAAGCTTTCCCCCACCGGGAAGGCGACGGACAGGGAATTGTGCCAGGCTGTCGCAACCGGATCGCCATTGAGCCACCATCGGCCAGGCCTGGAACCGCGGCAGAAGCGGCGATCGCGTGGGCGGATCGCAAGGTCGCCGGATGTAACCGCATCCTTGCCAAGCGGCGTTGCTGCCTCTAGGTCGATCTTGAATGGTGCGGACATGTTCAGATTATCACCGGAATAACTTACTTTTATGTCAACGAGGAAGCGCCTGAGTCCTGAGGAAAGCCGGCTTGCCGCGCTGGAAGCCGCGCGTGCCCAGCTTATCGAGGCCGGGCCGCAGAGCGTTACGCTCAAGGCGGTTGGGGCCAGGATCGGCCGGACGCATGCGAACCTTCTCCATCACTTCGGTTCCGCTGCCGGATTGCAACGGGCCTTGGGTGGCTATCTGGCGGAAACTGTTTGCCAAACCATTGCGGAAGCAGTGCGGGCAACACGTAGTGGGGAAGGCAGCCCGCGCGATGTGGTGGACCTGACTTTCGACGCATTCGACAATGGCGGGGCAGGTGCGCTGGCCAGCTGGATGCTGGCTTCGGGCAATGAAGATGCACTCGATCCGGTGATCGAATCCATCCATGCGCTGGTGGACGAGCTGACGCCCGACGATGCCGGCCACCAGGATGAGGTGCAGTCCGTGCGCCAGACAACGCTGACCCTGGTGCTGCTGGCACTGGGCGACGCGTTGATGGGCGAGCGTATGGCGGTATCCCTGGGCCTGCCGCGCGGCGCGGCGCGGGCCCATGCGGAGGCCCTGCTGCGCAACGAACTGTCAGGTGAGCCGGGTAAGCAGCCGAATTAGGGCCGCCTGGGTCCTGCCCCCTAGTTCTCCGCGCTTTCCTCGCCCGTCACGATCGCCCGGGCCTGCCATCCTGGCAGCAAGGCCGGGTCCAGCCCTTCGACCCGCAGATGATCGACTGCCAGCCCCAGCGCGGGATAGGCCGCGCGGCGCCTGCTTTCGTCCGAACGTTCGAGCGGCACCACCACCAGCCTGCGATTGACCTTCTGGCGCCAGTTCATCCGCGCGGTATTTTCCTGCCCGACATAACAGCCCTTGGAGAAGCTGACGCCGTTCAGTTCTGCCGCATTGGTTTCCAGCCACAGGATATCGCCCAGTTCGGCCCTGCCTTCGGGCACGCCCAGTGCAAGGCGATGGGCCAGCCAGGTATCGTCCGCGCTTTCATCGTCGGCTGAAACGGGCGCTATCCAGCGCTGGCCGAGAGCAAGCATCCGGGGATCGCGGGCGCCGCCGTCTCCCGGTTCGGGCTCCCAATGGACGCCGTGGTTATCGTCGCGTTCGATGGCGATCTTGCGCCTCAGCCGATAGAGCGACAGGCGTTTTGCCAGTTCATCCGCCGTATCCGCCTCGCAATCGAGCAGCAGCCCTTTGCCGTCGGGCCAGACGATGAAATCGAACAGGGCCTTGCCCTGCGCGCTCAGCAGCCCGGCCCACACGGGCAGCAGGCCGGTAACGTCATTGGTGACGAGGCCCTGAAGGAATGCCCTGACATCTTCCCCATCCTCCAGCGGAGTGAGCCTGACGAGTGCGCGAGAGAAAAGCCGGGTGTTTGCCATGCTGGGAAGGTGGCGGTGCGGGCGGGAAAATCAATCCCCCGTCAGTCCCAATGCCCCTCAATCTGGCCTGCCTTTTTCTGCCGCCATGCCACCCTTGGCGGAATTGGGGAGCATAAGGGGATAGGTCGGATCTCCCAGCAGGGCGGAAATCAGAAAATCCTCCACAGTCTGGATTTCCGGTTCATTGCGGTCAGGCGCCCGGAAGAAGATCAGCCGCCAGTCGTCGAGCGGGAACAGCAATGTCACATTGCGGTGCTGTTCGCCCAGCATCGGTTCCAGCGTAACGCCCACTGCATTGCCGCGTTCGAACATGGCGGACATCACATCGAAATATTCCGTGCGGCCGGCAATGGTGCCCGGCTTTACTCCGACTGCGGCGAGCCGTGAGAATATCAGATTCTCATAGGGAGTTCCGGCGGGCGGCAGAATGAAAGGCAGTTCGCTCACTTCCGCTGCCGTCAGCAGCCGGTTGTCGCCTTTCAGATAACTGCGATGGCCGAACACGCCGCAGCGCACCCGTGCCAGTTCGCGCGTGCCTTCGGGCAGCGGGGGGCCAAGTTCTTCGTGATAGAGGGCAATATCGTAGGGCTCCCGTCCGGCCAGATCCGAAGGCAGGTCGGAAATGGTGGCGGTGACGAATTCCAGATGAATATCGGGATGGGCTTCCATGAAACTGTCCAGCCTGGGCCGGATATGATCTTTGAGAATATAGGTTCCGATCAAAACCCGTAGCTTCAGACCGGCGGGCGGGGCTTCGCCTATTGCGCGGCGATGCGATGCGAGCTGTTCTGCCACGCGCCAGAACTCGCCCAGATCGGCGAGGAAGGCGGCACCTTCGGGGGTGAGCTGCGGGCGTTTGCCCGATTCGCGCGTCAGCAACCGGGAGCCGAGCTGATTTTCCAGCGCCTTCAACTGGTTGCTAACCGATGCCTGAGATATTCCCAAGGTATCGCCGACAGCCCGGAAGCTCCGCAAATCGCAGAGTAACCCGAAGATTTCGAGCTGACGCAAAGTGAAGGGAAGCCCGGGCATGATCATGGATCAGAACCATAAATAAGTAGCTTATAACTTTTCAGTGATGTTTTGCCATCACTTTGGGATGTCTTGCCTCATGGAAGGGGGAGCTAATATGGGCGCGCAACTTTTCAATCGGACGATTAAGACAGGCGATATGAATGAGCAGGTGCCTTTGGGCGAGGATCAGCAGCAGGACGACCGCCGTAAGGGTGGCCGGACTACTGCCGTCTATCGCCCGGTTCTGCTCGAGGCCGATGGGTTCACCGGCTTCTGTCTGCTGCGTAACCTGTCACCCAGCGGGATGATGGGCGTTGCCTATGCCGATTTCGCGGTTTGCGAGGCGGTGAGTGTCCAGTTCATGCCGGGCCATGTGGTGACCGGAAAGGTGGTGTGGTCGAAAGACGGTAAGATCGGTGTCCAGTTCGATGAGGAAATAGACCTCGCGGGCTCGCTCAAGAACATGGGCAGCACCTATATCGAAAGCCAGCTCAACCGCGCACCGCGCCTGCAAATCCGCTGCGAGGGCGAGGCGATGCTGGGCGATCTGCGGGTGCGGATAGAAGTGCGCGACATCTCGCAGCGCGGCCTCAAGGCCTTGCTGCCCTCTGTCAGGCCGGGTGACGAGGTGACGATATTGCTGCCGGGCATGGAGCCGCGCAAGGCCGTGGTCCGCTGGTCGCAGCAGGATATGGTCGGGCTGAATTTCGTCCGCCCGGTCGCGTTCGAGGAATTGGCGCGCTGGGCGATCTATTGCCAGTCCGGCGAATGCGAAACGTGCGAGCGCGGCTTCGGCTGAACGCGTTTCGAAAGATTCAGGTTGCGAGCGGGCTCCAGCGGTCGAAACTGGCCGCTTGCCCGCTCGGGGAGCCCTTCGGGTCGAAGAGGCTCCACACAGTCGCCCGCTCGATCCGGAAGCCCCCTCCGGATCGGGCGGTGCGCACTCCCGCATAATCGTCGATGAAGCCATGTTCGCTCACCCGGGCGAGCATCCGCGCGCGTTCCTCGCGGGCCAGGGGCCTGGCCGAAAGGCGCGAGGGCAGGCGGATGAATTCGTCCGCCGGAAATTCGAACAGCGCCAGCGCCGCGCGATTGGCGTAGAAGAACACCGGATCGGCCTCGGTCCCGTGGGCCACCACTATCGCCGGAAGGCTCCACAGGCCGGCAGCCAGGTCGGCGCCGGGCGGAACGAGGTCGCGCCCGGTAAGCTGGCGATGGCTTTCGGCGATCTGCGCAATGCGGCCCGGCCCGGCATGGCTTTCCACCAGGCGTCTTTCCGCTTCCCAATTGCGCTTATCTTCCATGCGATGATGCTAGCCCGGCAAGCCGCGAAACGATAGGGGACAGCCATGGCCGAATCCACCAAGATCACTATCCGCCGCCCCGATGACTGGCACATTCACTTGCGCGACGGCGCAGTGATGGCAGGTGTTTTGCCCTATACGGCGCGCCAGTTCGCCCGCGCGATCGTGATGCCCAATCTTTCGCCGCCGGTGGTCAACGTGGCGGAAGCGGTCGCCTATCGCGAGCGTATTCTGGCGGCCGTGCCCGAAGGCTTGGACTTTGCCCCGCTGATGACCGCCTATCTCACGGACGATACCGATCCGGCCGAGCTGGCGCGCGGCCATGCCGAAGGCGTGTTTACCGCCGCCAAGCTTTATCCCGCCAATGCCACGACCAATTCGGCACGCGGGGTGAGCAATGCCGCCAACCTCCTGCCGGTGTTCGAAAAGATGCAGGACATCGGCATGCCGCTGCTGATCCATGGCGAAGTGACGGATGCCGATATCGACATCTTCGACCGGGAGGCCGTGTTCATCGAGCAGATCCTTGCCGATCTGGTGGACCGCCTGCCCGATCTGAAAGTGGTGCTGGAGCACGTGACGAGCGAGGAAGCAGTGGCCTTCGTCGATGCGACCGGACCGAATGTGGCGGCCACCATCACGCCGCAGCACCTCCACATCAATCGTAACGCCATGCTGGTGGGCGGCATCCGTCCGCACGCCTATTGCCTGCCGGTCGCCAAGCGCGAAAAGCATCGGCTGGCCTTGCGCCGCGCCGCGACCAGCGGTTCGCCCAAATATTTCCTCGGTACCGATACGGCGCCCCATGCGCGGCACCTGAAGGAAACGGCCTGCGGCTGCGCGGGGATTTTCAACGCCCCCTTCGCGCTGGAAAGCTATGCCGCCGTGTTCGAGGAAGAGCATGCGCTGGATCTGCTGGAGGGCTTTGCCTCCGAACATGGCCCGCGTTTCTATGGCCTGCCGCTCAACGAAGGCACGGTGACGCTGGAAAAGGCCCCGGTGGACGTGCCCGAAGTGGTGGATGCCAACGGCACCGCGATCGTGCCGTTCCACGCCGGAGAGACGCTGGGCTGGCGCTTTCTGGGCTGATGGCTCAACCGGCGCGGGGGAGCCTGCTCCGCCGCTGGAACAGGTCCCACACGAATAGCGCCATCGCCGCCCAGATCAGCACGAAGCAGCCCAGTTGCGCGGGCTTCAGCTCCTCATGGAACCACAGCAGGCCCAGCAGGAAGACGATGGTGGGCGAGAGGAACTGCAGGAAGCCGATCAGGGTGTAATCCATCCGACGTGCCGCCGTCGCGAACAGGATCAGCGGCACAGCCGTCATCGGCCCGCCCAGCGCGATCGCCCCGGCGAGGCCCCAGCTTTGGGCCATGGAGGAGCCGGCAGGCTGCGCCGCATACCAGACGACCACGGCCAGGGCAGGCACTGCCAGCAGCAGGGACTCCACCATCAGCCCGGCGATCGGGCCGACATTCACCGTCTTGCGGATCAGGCCATAGAGCCCGAAGGTCACGGCCATCGTCATGCTGAACAGCAGGGTGCTGATCGCGCCTGCGGCCAGCAGTGCCACGCCGATGGCGGCCAGCCCCAGCGCGCCCCATTGGGGGCCGCTCAGCCGTTCTTTCAGCACCACCAGCCCCAATACCATCATCACCAGCGGCAGGATGTAATAGCCGAGGCTGGCCGCATAGACATGGTCCGTCTGGATCGCGACGACATAGAGCACCCAGTTGATCGCGATCATCGCCGAACTGGCCAGCAGCGCCAGGATCGATTTGCGATCGGCGAAAGCGGCACGGACCTCGCCCCATTGCCCGCGCCACGCGATCACCGCGATGCACAGCGGCAGGGTGAAGACGATCCGCCACGCCACGAATTCGAAGGAGGGCACGTCATGCACCAGCACGAGATAAAGCGGCATGATGCCCCAGATCGCATGCGACCCCAGCGCGAAGGCCAGTCCGTCGATCCGCTGTCCGCTTTTCGGATGGTGTGGTGAGTCGGTTTTCATC
This sequence comes from Sphingomonadaceae bacterium, assembly GCA_035497315.1. Taxonomy (GTDB): domain Bacteria; phylum Pseudomonadota; class Alphaproteobacteria; order Sphingomonadales; family Sphingomonadaceae; genus Andeanibacterium. The sequence goes on along the minus strand of DATJDU010000022.1, from coordinate 115 downwards.
TGCGCCTTCGTTGGTACGTCATCGGGCGCCTTGTGTACTGTCTCGCTTGGTTTGTGCAGCGCCTTAGGTGCTTTTGAGCACATGCTTGCTAACGGTTCGTCAGCAGTTCATGCAC
>DATJDU010000021.1:0-25077 GCA_035497315.1 Sphingomonadaceae bacterium | reverse complement strand
CCGCACCATCAGCCTTCCTAAGGCTTCTCAGAAAATCCGGGAATGGCTGAATTCAGCCATTCACACATTGCCGCTCGCAGCGCCCCGCCTGGGTGCTACGCTGGCGCCGCCTCGAGGCGGCAGGACAAATAGCCCCGCCACGCGCGATGCGACAGCCAAGCCTGCCGGCCTATCCCGAAATTCAGGCTACCGACGCACTTTCAAGCAAAGCAGCAACTTCCGCGCGCAGCTCGACCATGCGCACCCATCCTTCAAGGCTCTGGTCCTCTTCACTTTGGGCCCGCTCGAAGGCCAACCGCACGCGCTCAACCTGCTCCGGGGGGAAATAGCCGGGCGGGTAGCCGAGGTGGAAACCCGCCTGATCTTCATATCCTACAGGTGAGCGCAGAAGGAAAAAGAAGAAAACTGCCGCTGCTAAAATCCACCCTGTGCAAAGCAGAATCCAAATTGCCATATCTCTTGCCCCATTTCGCAGATGGACTTGAGCGGCCCCGCGCCAAGCAACCATTCCGGGAAAATCCGAGCAGGTCAATTGTGTAAAATTGCCTGTACCGCAACTGAGCAATTACTCTGCCGCACCATGGATTTCTTGCATCATATGTGTGGGGCCGGAACGGCCGCGAGTGATCCGGGAGATAGCGGCCGGATGATAATCGGCGGGCGGATTGATTGATTTGTTCATTCGAACGAACTATGGGCACGATATGGTTCAGGAGCGACTTCTCAATACGGCGATCGACCGGTTCGGGCGCCTCGGCTTCGATGGGGCCGGCACGCGCGAAATCGCCCGCGCTTCCGGCACGGCGATGTCGTCCATCACCTATCACTTCGGCAGCAAGCACGGGCTCTATCTCGCCTGCGCCGATCACATCGCCGCCCAGATTCGCCAGCGGCAGGCCCCCTCGCTCCAGCTGGCCGCGGATGCCGCCTCGCTTTCGGCAGACGAGGCGACCGCGCGGATCGTCGCTGCAATGGAACGCGTCGCCATGATGATGCTGCATGAGGATTCGGCCGCATGGTCGCGCTTCGTAGTGCGCGAACAGCTGGAGCCGACCGAGGCGTTTGAAAGGCTCTATAAAGGCGCGATGAAGGATCTTCTGGCCGGGATCGAAGCCCTGCTGGCGCGTATCCGCCCCGAATATGAGCGCAAGCAATTGCGCATGCTTGGCCTTATGATCTTCGGCCAGGCGCTGGTTCTGCGCGCGGCGCGGTCCACCGTGTGCAAGGCGCTGGAAGTTACCGAGCTTGGCCCGAAAGAAGGCGAGATGCTGCTCGGCCAGCTTCGCCGCAACATACTCGCCATCCTCACCGGAGGGACAGAATGAACAGGAAGCTTATCATTGCCATCGTCGGCGCCGCCGCTCTGGTGGCCGCGGGCGTTACCACCAATGGTTTCGGCCTGATCGGTAAAGGAAACGGCGAAAACCTGACCCTCTACGGCAATGTCGATATCCGCGAAGTGGATATGGCCTTCCGGGTCCCCGGACGGATCGCCGCGATCGATGTGGACGAAGGCGACAAGATCGAGCCCGGCCAGTTGCTGGCGCTGATCGATCCCGCCCCGCTCGACAGCCGGATCGCCGAATCCGATGCGATGATCGCGCAGGCTCGTGCCCAGCTGGCGGAGCTGATGAATGGCAGCCGTTCGCAGGATATCGGCCAGGCACGAGCCCGGGTGGATGCCGCGCAGGCCGCGCTGCGCAAGGCCCAGCAGGATGTCGATCGCCGTCAGGGCCTGGTGGAACCCGGCGCGATCAGCCGCGACGTGTGGCAGGCAACGGTAGCCCAGCGCGATCAGGCACAGGCCCAGCTCAACGAGGCGCAACAGGTGCTCTCCAAGCTCGATGCCGGCGCCCGCAGCGAACAGATCGACGCGGCCAAGGCCCAGCTCAAGAGCGCCATGGCCGCGCGCGGCAGCCTGATGGTGGACCGGGGCGACACCGCCCTGCGCGCCGCGACGGCCGGCACGATCGTCACCCGCGCGCAGGAACCGGGGGCCATCGTCCAGCCGGGACAGACCGTGCTCACCCTTTCCATCGACCGACCGCTGCGCGTGCGCGCCTATGTCGCGGAAACCGACCTGTCGCGCGTGGCGCCCGGCATGAAGGTGGAAGTGACGGCCGACGGCAATTCGAAGAATTATCACGGCACCATCGGCTTCATTTCGCCGCGTGCGGAATTTACGCCCAAGACCGTGCAGACCGCCGACCTGCGCACCGACCTCGTCTATCGCCTGCGCATCATCGTGACGGACCCGGACGATAAATTGCGCCAGGGCCAGCCGGTGACGGTCAAGGTCGTCGGCAAGTAAAGCCCGCCCCATGCCCCCCGAACCGCCACCCGAAACCCCACATCCCCCTGAGGCGCCCCTCTTGGCAATTGCCGAGGCCATCGGCCTTGTGAAGCGTTTCCCCGGGATGGACATGCCCGCGCTGGCCGGCATTTCGATGAGCGTGGAGGCAGGCAAGATCACCGGCCTTGTCGGGCCAGATGGTGCGGGCAAGACCACGCTGATCCGGATGCTCGCCGGGCTGCTGAAGCCGGATGACGGCGAAGTGGCCATATTGGGCCAGCCCCCTTCTTCCATGCTGGACCAGCTCGGCTACATGCCCCAGCGCTTCGGACTGTATGAAGATCTGACGGTGCGCGAGAATCTGCATCTCTATGCGGAACTGCGCGCCCTGCCGCCCGAAGAGCGGGAGGACACTTTCGCACGGCTGCTGCATTTCACCGATCTCGCCCGCTTTCAGGACCGGCTGGCCGGCAATCTTTCCGGCGGCATGAAGCAGAAGCTGGGCCTTGCCTGCACGCTGGTGCGCACGCCCCGGCTGATGCTGCTGGACGAGCCGGGCGTGGGCGTCGATCCTATTTCCCGGCGCGAACTGTGGGCGATGGTGCAGGAGCTGACCGGCGAAGGCATCGGCATATTGTGGTCCACCGCCTATCTCGACGAAGCGGAGCTGTGCGACCGGGTCTATCTGCTCAACCAGGGACATCTGCTGTTCGACGGGCCTCCGGGCGAACTGACCGGCAGGGTGGAGAACCGGGTGGTGCAGGTGACGGGCTTTACCCCGCGCCGCCGGAACTTCCTTACCGGGATGCTCGACCGGCCCGACATTGCCGATGGCACCATCCAGGGCCGCGCCGTGCGTCTGCTGGTGCGTGAAGGGTGCCCCGTGCCCGGCGCCGCTGCGCTGGGGGGCGGCCCGGAAACGAAGGTTGCCCCGGCACCCCCGCGCTTCGAGGACGGTTTCATCGAGATTCTCGGCGGCGGCCCCAAGGGCACGAGCGCGCTGGCCGAACGCTATCGCATCATCCCGCCCAGCGAGGCGCCTGCCATCGAAGCGCGCGGGCTGACCAAGCGGTTCGGCGACTTCATCGCCGCGCGCGATATGGATTTCTCCATTCCGCAGGGCCGGATCTACGGGTTGCTCGGACCCAATGGAGCGGGGAAGTCGACCACTTTCAAAATGCTGTGCGGCCTGCTCAGCCCCACTTCCGGGCAAGGCGCGGTGGCGGGCAACGACCTGCGCCATGCCGCCGCCGAAGCGCGGGAATCGCTGGGTTATATGGCGCAGAAATTCTCGCTCTATGGCGAACTCAGCGTCGGCCAGAATCTCGATTTCTTTGCGGGCGCCTATAATCTCGGCCGGGCAGCGGCGCGTCAGGCCAAGGAAGCGATGATCGGGATCTTCGATCTGGGCGAGGTGCTCTCGATGAATGCCGGCGCGCTTCCGCTCGGCTTCAAGCAGCGCCTGGCCCTTGCCTGCGCGGTGATGCACGAACCGCCGGTGCTGTTCCTCGACGAGCCGACTTCGGGCGTCGATCCGGTCACGCGGCGGGAATTCTGGATTCATATCAACGGCCTGGTGGAAAAGGGCGTGACCGTGCTGGTCACCACCCATTTCATGGACGAAGCCGAATATTGCGACGATGTATCGCTGATATATCGCGGGCTCCAGATCGCGACTGGCACGCCCGACGCGCTGAAGGCCCGCGTGGCCCAGCTCCGGGGCGGGGATAACCCGACCATGGAAGACTCCTTCATCGCCCTGATCGAAGAGCATGACCGGCACTTGGACGAGAGCGAAAGGGACGCGGCATGAACCCGGAACCGGCCCCGTCCCGCAAATTCTCCCTACGTCGTCTAAGCGCGATGATGGTGAAGGAATTCGCCCAGATCCTGCGCGATCCCTCCACCTTCCTGATCGCTCTGGCCATGCCGCTGCTGCTGCTGTTCCTGTTCGGCTATGCCGTATCGCTCGACACGTCGGGCACGAAAGTGGCGCTGGTGCTGGAAGACAGCAGCGCCCCCGCGCTGGGCCTTGCCGAAACCTATCGCGCCTCGCCCTATTTCGCGGTCGAGACGATGCGCAGCATCCCGGAAGCACGGAGACAGATGATCGCCAGCGAGATTCGCGGCGTGATCGTGATCCCGCAGGATTTCGGGCGCATGGTACAGGCGGGGCGGATGCCGGTGATCCAGCTGATCACCGATGGATCGCAGCCCAATGCCGCATCCTTCATCGCCGCGCACGGACAGGGTGTGTTCCAGAACTGGCTCGCCACAGAAGGGCTGCCCGGCGCCACGGCCCATGCACCCGTAATCGATGTCAGCCCGCGCTTCTGGTATAATCCCGGGCTCAAGAGCCGCTATTTCCTCGTCCCCGGTTCGATCGCCATCGTGATGACCATGATCGGCACGCTGCTGACCGCGCTGGTGGTGGCGCGCGAGTGGGAACGCGGCACGATGGAAGCGCTGATGGCCACTCCTGTATCGATGGTGGAGTTCATCGTCAGCAAGATCGTGCCCTATTACCTGCTGGCACTGGCATCGATGACCCTGTGCACGGTGATCGCAGTGTGGGCCTTCGGCGTGCCGTTTCGCGGATCGCTGATCGCGCTCTATCTGATCGCTTCGGCCTTCCTGATGCCGGCACTTGGGCTGGGACTGTTTATTTCCTCCGCCACCAGAAACCAGTTCGTGGCCAGCCAGATCGCGCTGCTCGCTTCCTTCCTGCCGACCTTCCTGCTGTCCGGCTTCGTCTATGAGATTTCGTCCATGCCGGTGTGGATTCAGGCGATCACCTATGCGGTGCCGGCACGCTATCTGATCCCTTCCTTGCAGACGCTGTTCCTCACCGGGGACATCTGGTCGCACTTCCTGCCCAATATCGCGGCGATGCTGGGCTTCGGCTTCCTGTTCTTCTTCCTGTCCTTCCGCGTAACCCGGAGGAGCCTGGGCTGATGCAACGCTTGCGCGCCATGATCGTGAAAGAAATCTGGTCGCTCCTGCGCGATCCGAAGGCGCGGATCGTGCTCGTTCTGCCGCCGCTGATCCAGCTGTTCATCTTCACTTTCGCCACCACGCTGGACGTGCGGAATGTCGATATCGCGGTGCTGGACCGTTCGGGCGGCGTCCATTCGGCCGAACTGGTACAGCGGATCGCGGGCAGCCCCAATTTCCGCAAGGTGGTCTATCTCGCCTCCTCCGACGATCTGGAGCGGGCAATCGACAACCAGCAGGTGATTGCCGCACTGGTGATCGACGCCGGGTTCGACCGCGCGCTGACCCGTAACCCGCCGGCCAGAGTCGGGCTGGTGCTGGACGGACGACGATCCAATGCCGCGCAGATCGTAGCTGGCTATGTCTCCCAGATCGCTGCTGGGATGGACACCGAAGCAGTGCCTGCGATGCAGGGCGGGGTGCAAGTGACCAACTGGTTTAATCCGTCGTTGGATTTCATCTGGTTCACCCTGCCCGCCCTGATCGTAATCATCGTTTCAATCGCCGGTCTGGCGATCACCAGCCAGACCGTTTCGCGAGAGCGGGAGATGGGCACCTTCGATCAGTTGCTGGTCAGCCCCCTGCGGCTGCACGAGATCCTGATCGGCAAGATCGTGCCGCCGTTCCTGGTCGGTACCTTCAACGGCACGCTCTATCTGGTGGTGGCGCAGCTATTCTTCGGCATTCCCTATACCGGATCGCTACTGCTGTTCTTCCCGGCCCTCTTCATCTACCTGCTCGCTCTGATCGGGCTGGGCCTGTTTGTATCCTCCCTGTCGATGACCCAGCAGCAGAGCTTCCTCGGCAGCTTCGTCGTCACCGTGCCGCTGATGATCCTGTCGGGCTATGCCAGCCCGATCGAGAACATGCCGGACTGGCTGCAGGTGGTCACCCATATCGATCCGGCGCGCTATTTCCTCATCATCGTGCAAGGCCTGTTCCTCAAGGACATGCCAGCCGTCGACGTGTTCCACCAGCTCTGGCCACTGGTGCTGATCGCGCTCGTCACCCTGTCGGCGTCGGCCTGGCTGTTCCGGTCGCGAATGGAGTAATCCAATGCGTTTCCGCCTTTTCCTTCCCCTGCCTTTCCTCGCTTTGGCTGCATGCACCGTTGGGCCGGATTATGAGCGGCCGCAAAGCGCCGCCGCGCCTGACTGGCTGGAGCCTGCCTCCACCGCCCCGGTCAGCGCCGCATGGTGGCAGCAATTCGGCGACACGCAGCTGACTGCCCTGGTCGAGCGAGCGCTCGCGTCCAGCCCGGATATCCGTCAGGCCACCGCCCGCATTGCCGAAGCGCGCGCCTTGCGTGAGGCGGCGCAGGGCGGGCGGATGCCGCAAGTGAACATGACGCGCGACACGTCGCTCAACCGCATCAGCGAAAACGGACAGATTCCGGTGGGCAACATCCCCGGCTTCGATCCTGAATTTCCCCTGATCGACAGCGGCTTCGATGCCAGCTGGGAAATGGACACATGGGGCCGCGCCTCACGCGAGGTCGAGCGCGCCCGCGCCGTGGAAGACGCGGCGCAATGGGCGCAGCGCGATGCGATCGTGTCGCTGACGGCAGAGATCGCGCGCACCTATGTCGATTTCCGGCTCGCGCAAGAACAGCTCGCCACGGCACGCACGGAGCAGGAGGCAGGCGCCCAGCTGGCCGAGCTATCTGCTCTGCGCGCGAAGGCAGGCGAAGCGTCGCGGATCGAAGCGGAACAGGCCAATGCCGAGCGGGAGGTCCGGTCCGGCGCGGTCGCCCAGGCCCAGGCCGACGTATCGGGCGCGGCCTATCGCCTTGCCGCGCTGGTGGGAATCCCCCCGGAGGAGATCGTGCCCGGGCTGATCGCCAGCACCGGAAGGGTTCCCGTGGCGGGCGACGATATTGCCAGCGGCATCCGTTCCGACCTGCTCGAAAGACGGCCCGATATCCGCCGCGCGGAAATGGACCTTGCCGCAGCCACTGCCGGGATCGGCGTGGCCAAGGCGGATCTTTATCCCCGCTTCACCCTACAGGGCAGCATCGGTCTTCAGGCGCAATCCCCGGGCGACCTGCTTACGGGCGAAAGCCTACGCTACATGGCGGGTGGCTTCTTTCGCTGGCCAATCTTCAGTTTCGGCCGAATCCGCGCGCAAATCCGCGCCGCGGATGCTCGCGCGGACGGGGCTGCCGCAGCCTATGAAGGGGCGATCATACAGGCACTCGCAGAGACCGAGGGCGCCGCGAACCGTTTCGCTGCTTCCGCGCAGTCAGGCGCGAATGCCGCTACTGCGCTCAAGCGTGAGGAAGAAGCCTGGGGACTTGCCCGGATGCTGTTCGAGCGAGGCGAAACCAACCGCTTGCAATTGGAGCAGGCCCGGATGCGGTTGACACAGGCCCAGCGACAGGATGCCCAGTCGCGCGCTGGCAAGGCGGCATCCGCAATCGCGCTGTACAAAGCACTTGGCGGCGCGTGGGAGGCCGACCAGGCAAGCAACGCTGCGCAGGACTGAAGGAATCCGTAATCAATAAGCGTTGCGGTGGACCAGCACCTGGAAGGTTTTGCCGATGATGCGCAGGTCGCTCAACAACGACCAATTGGCCACATATTCCAGATCGGCGAACAGGCGCTGCTCAAGATCGCCACGTTTATGCGTAGTGCCCCTCAGGCCGCGGACCTGGGCCAGACCGGTAAGGCCGGGCTTGATCGAGTGGCGATACCAGTAACGCTGGTCGATATCCCAGAAAAGCAGCTCCTCCGCGCGCGAACCGATCGCGTGGGGCCGAGGGCCGACAATGCTCATCTGACCCATCAGCACGTTGAAAATCTGCGGCAGTTCATCAAGGCTGGTACGGCGTAGAAAACCGCCCAGCCGGGTAATCCGATCATCTCCGCGAGCGGTGGAAACCTGGCCGAGATGATCGCTATGCTCCACTTTCATCGTGCGGAATTTCCACATATGAAACCGCCGGTTGCCCAAGCCGATGCGGTCCTGCCCGAACAGCGCGGGGCCCGGACTGTCGAGCTTCACGGCCATGGCGATAAGGATCAGCACCGGCAGGCACAGCATGAGTGCCACACCCGCCACCAACCGGTCGAACAGGTTCTTGGTCAGTCGCTGGTGCCAGCGCAGCGGGCCATTGGCGAGCACAAGACTGACTTCGCCGCTGCGATATCGGATATCGAGCGGCATCAACTGGGTAAGCTCTGGCATCACGATCTCGGAGCGGATGTCCACGCATTTGAGCGCCCGCGACCATGCCTCGCGTCGTTCGGTCGAACAATGGACCACCACACGATCCATTCCCCGCGCCAGAGCGCCAAGCCGGCTTACCACCTCCGGACGAGCCAGATTGGGGGCAAGACCGGCTTCTGATGCGCGGATCGCGCCCGGTCCGCTCCCCGCCCGCATCGGCACATCATCATAGATGCACAGGTTCGCAAAGGGCTTCGGCCCAAGATACCGCATGGCGCGACGGGAAATCACATAACGCGCCGTAGCGCCCAGCACGAAGCAGATCGCCAGCGTCAGCGCGACTTGCAGCCGCGAGACCTCGGCGCCGAGCTTGGCCGCGAACAGGGCGAAGAAGAAAATTGCCGCAGTCACCCCGAAAGCCACCGCAGAACTGCAGATACTTGCGCCGGGACGATGCGCGATGGCCGGGTTGTGAGCACCGGTCTGCAATGCGGCGAGAAAATACACCGGGAAACCCGCCACAAGCACGGTTGCGGCAACCGCCGGATCTACCGGAGCACCATAGGCAATCTGGCTGAGCAGAACGGCCATGAGGCAGGCCAGCATATCGCCAAGGCCCAGCACAACCGCCACAAGCCGACGCTTGAACTTGATCCGCCGCAGCTTCTCCAGCTGGCGATCGATTTCCTTGGCGATAAGCTTGGGGCCGCCTGCGGAAGCCTCAGAATCGGCCGCTGGCGTGGCATAATGCAACGCCAAGCCAAACTCCGGCTCACGGGCAGCACTGTCATACCCATCCATAGTTTCAGGACCCGTCGCTGCATTGCATCATTGCATTGCTGCTGATGCGCCCGCTATCATTCAATGAGGTTACGCAAGAACGCAAATTAGATGTTTACCCTCTTTTCCGGGATGAATTGAGTTGACACCTTTCTCCGGAAAAGCGGCGTCAGAACGTGCAACTTGTTGAAATATAATCTCTATATGGCAGGCCTGAGGATTCTCCGGCTCCAAGGTGCGAATCCCCTGCTTTCGAGGCTCAATCGCCCGGAAGGCCCTGGTCGTGAGTGACACGGCAGTGAAGCCCATCAGGTAACATATCCCTCAACCGACGCAATTTTGCGATGCAACACGCGACGAAAGCCATCGCTAACGGCATTTCACGCAGGCTCCCAGCCTCTCCAGTCCTCGCAGCCGCCTTCGCACCCGGCGGTGGATCAGCTATGCCTTGCGAAAAATGGGAGAAGACAAAGATGCCGCCAATCGCGCTGGGCAACATCAAGGTGCACAAGGTTCATGAGATGGACAGCCCCGTGCCGCTGCTGAGCCAGCTTCCCGGGACCACCGCGGCAGATCTTAAGCGACTGATTGGCTGGTATAATCAGCCTGACGAAATCACCACCGATCCCGAAACCGCGCTGATGACCTTTTCGGTCCATAGCTGGGTGATCGAGGTGGATGGGCTCACCATTCTGGTCGACACATGTTGCGGCAATCACAAGAACCGGGGACTGCCCGAGGTTCATCAGCTGGATACGCACTATCTGGAGAATCTGCGCGCCGCCGGATTCGCGCCGGGCGATATCGATCTGGTGATGTGTACCCACCTCCATTTCGACCATGTCGGCTGGAACACCAGACTGGAGAACGGCAAGTGGGTGCCGACCTTCCCAAATGCCCGATATCTCTTCAGCCGCAAGGATTTCGAGTATTTTCAACAAGATCCGCAAGGCGAAGAGCTACATTACGAGGCGTTTCTCGATTCGATCGTGCCGGTGATGGAGGCCGGGAAGGGAGAGATCGTGGAAGAGGATACCACGGTCCACCGCGAGATCGGCGACGGGGTCTGGCTGGAGCCGGCCTTTGGCCATTCGCCCGGTTGTTGCACGATAAATGCCCAGTCCGGCGGGCCTGCGGGGCTGTTCTGGGGCGATGTAATCCACCATCCGGTGCAGTTGATCCGCCCCGATCTGCCCTTTGCCTTCGATATGGACGCCCCGGCCGCCAGCCGCACGCGCAAGGCCGTGATGGAGCGTGCGGCCGATAGCGAAACCATCTGTTTTCCCGCACATTTCCGCCGTTCCTCGGCCGGGAAAGTGAAGCGCGACGGCGATGTCTTCCGCTATGAATTCCTGCATGGCTAGCGTGTACACAAAGGAACAGAGCGTGCGCTCAGGCGCACCGGGCGTTCACACACTGCCCCTTAACCATGCCCTAGGCTATTGGCGCTAGGGCGGCGGCCATGAAGGGGGCTTATCGATGCGAATTCTGGTAACCGGCGCAGCGGGATTCATCGGCGCAGCACTGGCCGAGCGGCTGCTGGCACGCGGCGACCGGGTGATCGGGATCGACAATCTCAATTCCTATTACCAGGTCTCGCTGAAGGAGGCGCGCATCGCCCGGTTGAGCGGCATGGGCGGCAACCGCTTCCATTTCCTGCCGCTCGACTTTTCGGACATGGCCGGGCTCGCCAAGGCGCTCAAGGCGCTGGAATTCGACCGGATCGTGCATCTCGGCGCGCAGGCCGGGGTGCGCCATTCGATCGAGCATCCGCACGATTATGCCAGCGCCAATCTGGTGGGGCATCTCAATCTGCTGGAACTGGCCCGGCACCGGGGAACGGAGCATATGGTCTATGCCAGCTCCAGCTCGGTCTATGGCGGGAATGCCAAGCTGCCCTTCGCAGTGGAGGACCGGGCGGACCACCCGGTATCGCTCTATGCCGCGACCAAGCGGGCGGACGAGCTGATGAGCGAAAGCTACGCCCATCTCTATCGCATCCCGCTCACGGGCCTCAGGTTCTTCACCGTCTATGGCCCCTGGGGCCGGCCCGACATGGCCATGTGGAAATTCACCGACGCGATCCTGCAGAGCCGGCCGATCCAGGCCTTCAACCATGGGGATATGTACCGGGACTTCACCTATATCGACGATATCGTGAGCGGGGTTGTCGCCGCGCTGGATCATCCCCCGGCGGATAACGATGCGGAAAAGGCCGGCGGCAGCACCAAGCCCCATGCGCTCTACAATATCGGCAATCACCGCAGCGAAGCGCTGATGAAAGTGATCGGCCTGCTGGAAGATGCCTGCGGAAAGAGCGCGCAGCTCGAAATGCTGCCGATGCAGCCGGGCGACGTGCACAAGACCTTCGCCGATATCGAAGCGATCCGGGCCGATCTGGGCTATGAGCCGACCACGCCGATCGAAGTGGGTGTGCCCCGCTTTGTGGAATGGTTCCGGGACTATCACGGGGCCTGAATTCAGCCCCAACACACCCACACCCGCTCGCCCCTAGCCTGTCGGAAGCGAAGCTGGCCAAAGGCCAACGGCACGCGAAGGTGGCTGCCCCCAAGAGAAAATGCTGCGCGCGTCCTTCGACAAGCTCAGGATGAGCGGATGTTGGGATTTTGGGTTCACGGAGGTGGGGATATGGCCCCACGCTCCACAATTCCGGTGGACGATCCACCTCCCCTCTTGCCCCCGCGCCACGGGTAGTGAATCACTCCCCCATGTCGATTCTCAGCGACCGGTGGATCCGGAAAGAAGCCCGCCACAGCGGCATGATCGAACCCTTTGTGGAGCGTCAGCAGAACAATGGCTGCATCAGCTATGGGCTGTCCTCCTATGGCTATGACGCGCGAGTGTCGGACGAGTTCAAGATCTTCACCAATGTCCACAGCGCGGTGGTGGATCCCAAGAATTTCGATTCCAACAGCTTCGTGGACATCAAGGCCGATGTCTGCGTGATCCCGCCCAACAGCTTCGTGCTGGCGCGCACGGTGGAATATTTCCGCATCCCGCGCGATGTGCTGGTGATCTGCCTGGGCAAGAGCACCTATGCCCGCTGCGGCATCATCGTGAACGTCACCCCGCTGGAACCGGAATGGGAAGGCCATGTGACGCTGGAATTTTCCAACACCACGCCGCTTCCGGCCAAGATCTACGCCAATGAAGGCGCCTGCCAGTTCCTGTTCCTGCAGGGCAACGAAGCCTGCGAGAAGAGCTACGCCGACCGTTCGGGCAAATATATGCACCAGACCGGAGTGACCCTGCCGAAGCTTTGAGTTGCGGGTTTTGCGGATTGCTCAAACCCTTTCCCCACTCAACAATGTCCGCTCATCCTGAGCGGGTGTTGCTAGGTCGCGCGGCAATCCAGGGCCTCACGCGTTGGGCTCTGGATTGCCACGTCGGCTTTGCCTCCTCGCAATGACGAGGGCTCAGAAACTCGCCTTCACGCTCAGCCGGAAGTTCCGCCCCGTCAGCGGCACGAAATCCTTGGTGAAGCTGGCGTGGCGGCGGCCTTCGACGTCGAAGATATTGTCCGCCTGCAACATCAGGGTGAGGTTGTCCTTGCCGGTCAGCGGGTGCCAGGCGAGCGAGAGATTGGTGAAGGCGAAGCTGCCGGTCGGGGTTTCCAGCGGGGCAAGGCGATCCTGCTTGTCGAACCACTGGACTTCGGCGCGTGCATCGAAATCGCCGATCTGCCCTTCCAGCGCGCCCATCAGGCTGAGTGGCGGGATGCGCGGCACGGGCGTGCCGTCGGCCAGGGTGGCGCGCACATAATCGCCGCGCAGATCGGCCAGCAGCTTGAACCCATCCGTCTGATAGAGCGGGGCACTGATCTCGCCTTCGATGCCGAAATGCTTCGCATCCTGCTGAAGGAATTCATAAACCGGCAGCCCATCTTCCTCAGTGCCGGTTTCCGACAGGAAGATGAAGCCGTCGAACCAGTTCTGATAGACGCTGAAGCTCATGGTCGCGCCGCCAAGGTTGCCGCGCAGATAGGCTTCCAGCCCCCAGGCACCTTCGACGCCCAGATCGGGATGGCCCAGCTCATATTGCTGGGTAGCGACATGCGGCCCGTCGGCGAACAGTTCCTGCACCGAAGGCGCGCGTTCGGCACGCGATCCGTTGATGCCGATACGCAGGCCCGGCGTCAGGCCATAGGACAGGCCGAGCGCGCCGGAGAATGTATCGAAGCCGCGCGTTTCATCGAGCGACGATACATCGATATCGGTCCGCTCGTAACGGCCGCCGGCCTCCAATTCGAAGGGAGCAAGATCGAATTCCTGCACGGTGAACAGGGCGAAGCTGTCCGTCTTGCTGGGGGGTACGAAGGCTTCCTCGCCATTCGCCTCGAAATTCTGGTGCGAATATTGCGCGCCCAGTGAGCCGCCCCAGCCGCCGCGCTGGCTCTGAACCAGTTCCAGCCGCCCTTCGATCCCGGTGACATCGAAGCGGGTGCCGGTTTCCGTGCCTTCGAATTCGGTATGGGTATAGTCCGACCAGCCCCAGCGGGTCTGGAGCTTGTCGAAGAAGCCATCTCCCAGATCGAGCACGCCGCGCAGATCGACACGGTACTGCTTCATGCCGATAGTGACGGGGGCCTCCTCTTCCGCTTCGCTATCCAGCGGATCGGGAATGCCGGGCTTTTCGGGCGCGCCGTAATTGGTGTCGAAATAGCCGAAGGAAACACCCAGATTGCTGTCGCCGGAGAAGAAGGCGATGCCTGTGCCTAGGCTGGTGGTTTCCGTCTGGCTGTTGGGCACCTTGCCCCTGAGATTGGCCGTGGCGCGAACCTCGTCCGCCTCTTCGGCAAATCCGTCATCCTCAAGCTGGTCCGCCCCGGCGAGCAGTTCGGATCGCAGGGTCTTGGAGGCGACATAGCCCGGAACCTGCACATCGCCGGTCTTGCGCCACGATCCATCGACATGGAACGCCACATTGCTGCCCAGCGGCACATCCACCGAACTGCCGATTTCGCGCCGGTCGGCCGCCGTGTCCACGGCTGCCATGGCATCGACATGCACCGCCTCGTCCGGCACGCGGGGCGGGATACGCTTGCCGATCACATTCACCGCGCCGCCGATCGCCTGGCTGCCATAGAGCAGCACGGCAGGCCCGCGCAGCACCTCGATCCGGTCGGTCAGCAGCGGATCGATCGTCACGGCATGGTCGGCAGAGGTGCTGGCCGCATCGATCGATCCGATCCCGTCGGTCAGCACGCGCACACGCTCACCGGTCAGGCCGCGCAGCACCGGGCGCGAGACGCCGGGGGCAAAGCTGGTGGAGGAAACGCCGGGCAATTTGGCCAGCACATCGCCCAGCGTGCCCGCGCCAAGATTGCGCTGCAAATCGGTGCCATCCATCACGGATGTGCCTGCCAGCATGTCGAGCCGGGCAAGGCCCGGCGCGGTGACGAGGATTTCCCCGTGATAATCGTCGCCGGGGCGAGTGGTCTTCGCTTCCGGGGCATCCTTGGCCGCGCCATCCTCCGCCGCATCCGGCGCAGCGGATTGCAGAACCGGCTGCTCAAGCTCTGCCGCGAAGGCGGGCTGATAGGGGATGAACATGGCTGCGGCCGCCAGAAGCGATGCGGAACGATTTTTCATGAGTGGGGGCAATCCTGCAAGCTGCGAGTCTAGATGTTATAACGTCTCTTCGCACTTGCGGCGAAAATGCAAGTCTTTTCGTTCGAGGCATCGAAAATTGGCCGCCGAAGCGCAGTGCCCGGGCGACGAACCGTTTGGTGGCCGATGCTGTTTGACAGCGCTCGTCATTGCGAGCTGCGAAGCAATCAGACAGACAGGATCGCTCGCAGGAAATCAGCGCGCGTTCTCAGGCACCACCGGCCTGCCCGTTACCGGATGGACATAATGGAACGGCACCAGATCGGTGTTCGGCCAGGCCGGGTGAGCATCGCCATCGATCTCGTCCGGCCCGTTGGGGTCTTCGGGGAAAGTCGCGGTGAGGAAGGGCGAGGGGATCGGTTTGGCCGCAGCCCAGCCCATTTCGTAATCCACCTGAGTGAACAGATGATAGGCGTGGCAGGCGATCTTCCATACGCCATCCTGCCGGACGTAGCTGTTTTCATACATGCCATGTTCCCACCACTGGCGCGGCAGGCGGGGATTGCGGTTTTCCTTCGTATCGTGCTGCGCGCCCATCAGCGTGCAGCGCCAGCGGCCCTTGGCGCTCTGCCGATCAGCCGCGACGCTGATCACATCCTGCGTCGGCCAGTGTTCGCACATCATGCCATAGGCCGGGCCGTTGATCCCATTGGTGAAGCTGTTGCGCAGCCGCCCGCAATAGAGCCGCCGGATACTATCCGTGCCGCGCCAGATGCCGCCCATGAAGTGCAATTCGCCATCCGGGGCAAAGCAGTCCACCGCCTCGTCATACAGGCCCTTGTCCATATAATAGCAGTAGCTGATCTGCAGCTTGCGGATCGCTTCGATATCCTGCTGCACGGCCAGATCGTGCTGCAACTGGGCGATGGCGCTTTCGGCGGCGGCCAGCCGGTCTTCCAGATTCATCGGGCATCCTCCGTTGTCTTCTTTTCGAGTTCGGCATCCAGATCGTCGGGCAGTTCGTAATAATTGCCCGACAGCGCATCGTAGCGGCCCGATGCAAGATCGAGCACACGCCGGGCGCAGCGGGCAAGATCGGCCTGTGCCTCGGGCTTGTCGGAGGCGGCACGCAGCCGCTCCACCATGCCGCCCAGATATTTCTGCGCTTCCGGGCTTTCCATCGTATCGCGTGCAAGCTGGGTGAAGACGAAGCCGGGATCGATCGCGAACACCGAAACGCCCGTGCCCGCCAGTTCCGCCGCCGCTTCCGCCACTATGCGGTTCTGCGCGATCTTGCCGGTGCAATAGGCCGAAAGATTGGGCGCCACCATGCGGCTGGCGATGGCGGAAACGCACACCACCCTTCCCCGGCCCCGCTCCACCATGCCCGACAGCACCGCATGCATGAACAGCATCGGCGCGCGGATGTGGATGGCCTGGGCTCGCCACCATTCATCCGGGTCCACTTCCCAGATCGGGCCGAAGGGGCCGGGCACGCCGGCATTGTTGACCAGCAGGTCGATCGGGCCGAGCCCTTCCTGCGCAGTGCCCACTGCCGCCTCGATCGAAGCGCGGTCGGTCACGTCGCATTCGACGCACAGCGCCTCGCCGCCATTGGCGCGGATCGCGCCCGCCACTTCCTCAAGCTGCGCCAGCGAGCGCGAGAGCAGCGCAACTCTGGCCCCTTCGCCCGCAAGTGTTTCGGCAATAGCCCGGCCGAACCCGCGCCCCGCCCCGCTGACCAGCGCGACCTGTCCTTCCAATATTCGCATCCCTTCCGGCTCCCTTATTCTTGGCCTTGTTTTGCGGGCCGCCAATGTTGCGTGCGACCGGCTCCGTTGTCGCAGGGCTAATGTCATGCAGTGACCCTGTCGAGAGGCGCCTCCGAGACGCAAACCGACAAGCTTTGCCTGACGAATACTGGTATCAACTGTCTATTACCGGGAGTGAGGACTCGAACAATGAATTCGCATCGCCTGATCGCCGTCGCCCTGCTTGGCACTGCCACCACCCTTGCCATCGCCATTCCTTCCTTCGCACAGCGCGCGCCCGATAGCGGCCCCATCGCCCGCTACGATATGCGCGCCGGCACCACCTCCGGCTTCGGCCTGGGCGGGGGCATGGGCGGCATGATGTCGATGATGATGGGCGGGCGCGGATCGCAGGTCCAGCACGAGCTACTGCTGCGGCTCGGCTCCTCGACCGCCGCCGCCAATGGCAAGCCCAGGGCCGACCATTTCATGCCCGACGGTGCAAAGCTGGGCAAATCGGTGGCACTGGCCACCCCGCGCGAGGAACGCGGCCCGGTGGACGAGATTCCCCAATTCGATCAACGGCAGGAACCCAGCGGCCGGATGCTGATTTTCTGGGGCTGCGGCGAACATGCGCCCAAGGGCCAGCCGGTGGTGATCGACTTCTCCAAGCTCGCCAGGGGCCAGGTGCCGCCGGGAGTGTGGACCAGTTCCATCCCGGCCGATTGGGGCCCCAATCTCCAGAACAGCAAGACCTTCGGCCGCTGGCCCGCGGAAGACGGCAAATATGTGAAGGCCGACAGCTCGCTGCTGGGTGCGCACCGGGTGGCGGGCAATTACTCGCCAGACATCGCCTTCACTCTCACCAGGGATTTCATGAAGGATCTGAAGGTCACTGCTGCCGGGCAGGCCAGCGGCGCCTCTCTGCTGAGCTGGCGCGGCATCCCGGAAGCGACCGGCTATGTCGCCTCGCTGTTCGGATCGAAGCAGGCGCCCGGCGGCAAGACGGGCGATATCGTGATGTGGTCCAGCAGCGCGAACCGCCAGTTCGGCGGCGGATTGTCCGACTGGCTCTCCCCCGGCCAGGTCGCCCCGCTGGTGAAGGACAGGACGGTAATGACCCCGCAGACCACCAATTGCCTCGTCCCCGCCGAAGTGATCGCGGCCGCAGCCGATTTCCGGATGGGCACGCTCACTGCCTTCGGGCCGGAAGAAAACTTCTCCTACCCACCCCGCCCGGCCGACGCCAAGGCCCGCTGGGATTTGCAATGGACCGCCCGCATCCGCCACCGCTCCACCACCAGCTGGATAGAAGCGCAGGGCATGAACATGGGCATGATGGGCGGTGACGACGACGAAGCGCCGCGGACCTCTTCGCAGGGCAAGAAGGACTGCAAGCCCAGGAAGAGCGGCGGCCTGTTCGGCGGCCTTGCCGGAGCAGTGCTGGGCGGTGCAAGCGGGGGTAACGGCTGCTGAGCTGGGACGGGCCCGGCCCCGTCAGTCCCCCGCGAGATTCGCCGGAATCAGGGCCAGGGCGATGATAATCAGCGCGAGCGACGGCCAGGCCATAACGCCCATGCCCCGCCACGCCGCCGCAAGAATGCCGCCCTTGCGCTGCCCTGCTGCATCATGCTTCAGGCGAAGCGCATAGATCAGCACTCCTGTAACGGCGAGGCCGGTCAGCCCCGCGCCGAACAGAAACCACAGGATGCGGGTCGCAAGCCCGCCCCATGTGCCGAAATGCAGCGGATCGGCCGCTTCGGAAATGCGCTGGTGAAGCGTCAGATCGATGCCGCGCAGGCGCTCTACCGCGGCCGGCTTTTCCGGATCGACCATCACAGCATTGGCCCGTTCGCGCACCAGCAGCGCCTCCGCATCGCCCATCACGATCACACCGCCGGGCTTCTTCTCGGGGAAATAGATCGAAGTGACACGCAACTGCGGATATTGCTGCCGGGCCAGCGCCACCATCCGGTCAAGCGCGCGCCCTTCCGCCTGGGCCTGCGGCAAGACGGCGGCCGGGCGCTCCACAGGCGCATTCCCGCCGCCCCATTCGATCAGATACCACAGGCCGGTAACCCCGATCAGCGCTACGAACCACAGCAGCCAGAGGCCGACAAAACGATGCAGATCCCCGGTGAAACGGCGCCCGTCATTGCGGCGATCGGGCCGACGATGCGGGACGCGGAAAAAGCCGCGCCACCACTTCTTGTAAACGAACAGCCCCGTGATCACCGAAGCAAGCATGGGAATGGCCAGCGCGGTAACGATGGGAATACCCCAGCGGGTAGGCAACATCAGGTGCCGGTGCAATTCCCTGAAGAGCCGCTGCGCATTGAACCATGGCGACACACCCTGCACCTGTGCCGTCCAGGGATCGATCTGGATGCGAAAGCGCTCGCCACCGGGCCGCACCGCAAGGGCTTCTGCCGCAAACCACGGATCGCGCGGCGCGCTGACCCGCTCGATCCGGGCATTCCCGGCTGCTGCTCGCGCCGCACTGCCCAGCGCCCCCCACGAGGCCTGCGGCCCTTCCCGCGGCGCCACCTGCATGGCCGGCGTCAGCAGCCAGTCGATCTCATGCGATAGAGTAGCGAGTGTACCCGTCGCGAGGATGAAGGCCAGGAACAGGCTGACCTGCAGCCCCGCCCATTGATGGACACGCCACCAGAGCGAGCGCTGCGGCTTTTTCCCTGTTACCCCACCCATCGCGATCGTCGCCATCACAGCTTCCAGCGCAACTCGGCAAAGACCGTGCGGGGTTCACCGGGAAAATGGCCGGTGCGGGCAATGAAGCCCGATGCCGCATATGTCTTGTCGAAAATATTGTCGACGCGCAGCAACATACTCAGTTGCGGATTGATCTGCTGGATGATCGACGCATCGAAAATGGCATAGGGCTTTACGGTCTGCCCTTCGATGCTGAGCCGGCTGCTTACATATTCGCCGCCGAATGCGACGGCAGTGCCGGTAGAGCGGAACTGGTAGCGCGTCCACAAGCCCGCCTGATGCTCGGGCGCATTGGCAAAGCGATCGCCCACGGCATTGGTCAGCGACTGCCCCGGAACGGTCGCCGTGATCCGCGCATCATTATAGGCATAATTGGCAGTCAGCACCCAGTCGGGCGTGAGGTCCGCCGTCAGTTCGATTTCGAAGCCCTTGCTTGTCACTTCGCCGATCGGAGCCAGATCGTCGACCCCATCGCTACTGACGCCATCCGGATCGGCCTGCAGCATGTTGCGGCGCTTGATCTGGTAAACGGCCGCGCTGGCCTGGAGCTTGCCGTCCATCAGCGCCAGCTTGACGCCCGCTTCCACCTGTTCCCCGGCAATAGGGGCGAACGGCCCGCCGGCCAGCGCGTCCTGCGATTCGACCGCCTGGGGCTCGAACCCTTCCGACCAGCTTGCATAGAGCGAGACATCTTCGCGCGGCTTGTAGATCAGCCCGCCGCGGAAGGTCCAATCCCCGGCGCTATATTCCGTACCGCCGGCCAGATCCTCGTCGCGATAGCGATCGTAACGCGCGCCACCGATCAGAATCCAATGCTCCGAAAGATGGAGCTGATCCTGGAGGTAGAAGCCATAGCGCGTGCTGCGCGTGTCGGTGTAGCGCCTGGCGATCGCATCCAGATCGTAGAAGGACGCGCCCGACAGTCCATAGACCGGATCGGACAGGCTGAGCAGTGCGATCTGCGCGTTCGGCACGGTCCGCCCCCAGAAATCGGCGTCTTCACGATACCAGTCCGCACCGATCAGGATGCGATTGTCCAGGCCCGCGATCTGCCGGTCGATGGTGGCATTGCCCGCGAAAGTCAGGCCTTTGGTGATACGTTCCTGATCGCGCAATTCGCGCCGGGATGCGTCCACCACGCCGTCGCTGTCGGTATCGACCAGGCCGCGCGCCTCATGATATTGCTGCCGTTCGCGCGCATCGAAATAGCGTGTCGCCAGTTCCACGGCGATGCCGTCTGCCGGTTCGGCCTGCAACCGCGCCTGATAGACCGTGGCCCGCAAATTGAGGAAATCGGTCTTCTCATTGGTGTTCCAATCGCGGCTGGCGAGGAAGTTGCCGTCATCGTCGGTGGGTACGCCGCGCAACCGCGCGCCGCGATTCTTCTGGTCGTAATGGGTCACCTGGCCGATGATCCGTGCATCCTCGCCCAGTCTGGCGGTCAGCCCGCCATCGGCAATCAGGGTTTTTTCCCTCGTGTTGTTCCGGAAGGGGTCCATCTGCTCGTAATAGGCCCCGGCCCGCGCCAGCAATGCGCCATCGCCGGTAAGCGGCCCCGAGATTTCACCCGAGGCGCCATAACGATCATAATTGCCGAGAGTAAGATTCGCTTGCGCCGTCAGTTCTTCGGTGGGGGTCTTGGTGACATAATTGATGAGGCCACCCGGCTCGCCAGGGCCGTAGAGCATTCCCGAAGGCCCCTTCAGCACCTCGACCCGCTTGATGTTGAATAGCTTTGGCACCGAAAACGCGATGAACGGATCGCCGCGCAGATTGTCGTAAAACACCCGATCCTGCCGGAATCCGCGAAAAGTGACGCCTGAATAGCTGAAGGTCGTGATGCCCGCGATGTTGCGATACAGATCGGTCGCATCGCGTGCGCCCTGATCGTCGATCAGCGCTTCATTGATGACCGTCACCGATTGCGGAATGTCGAGCGGATCGGCCGCACCGCGCGCCACCGAGGTCGAATCCACGCGATATAGCGTCTCAGCCCGGCCCGTGACGATAATCTCGTTCACCTCATCGCCCGCGGCCTCCGCCTCAGCGGCATGAGCCAGCGAAGTGCTGCCCAGGCAAATGAATACCGAAACCAGCAGTGAGAGTTTGGTCGCGCTCATGATTCCCCTTTCGTTGTGCGGCCCCACTAATAATAATCATTCTCATTAGCAAGCTATGATCGAGGAAAGCAAAAGCTCGGCCTTCTCAGCACGCACGCCACTGCGCCGCCGAGCAGGCCGCGCCTGCAGCACAGAGCGTTTTTACGGGGCGATCGGGCAGCTGCACAAAGCCTGCAAACTCCGAAAACGGAGCCGCGTTTATCGACGTAGAAGCGGATGTTCCGCTTTTGGAAATAGGGCGTGTGAGTCTGTCAAACCACCGTCTCGCCACCGTATTTCTCTCAATTGCGGACCAGGCTTTCGATCCCACCCCCCGACCATGCGTCTCAGGCGATATTTAGAGAAGATCGAGAGAATGGCAGTGCGTGCGCCTATCGATAGTAACGACGGCACCGCCAACCTTCCGGCCCCGGCTCAAAAGGTGCAAGGTGATCGCGGGCTCGCCGCGCGAGATATCGACCTTGTAACCACCGGAAGCAGGCCGGACCGCGTCAGCTTGAGTGAGGATGGCTGCCCTGGAAAGTCTCCACGACTTCTGCCGAGGGCCACTCCCTCACCCCTTAGCCGTCACGGAAATCCCGCCCGCGGAAGGGCTCTGCCGTGACATCGGCAAGCGGGGCAGAGGAATGCTCTTCCCTCCCACTCCTGGAGATTTGGGCGTGATGCCTGCCAAACCGTGATCGACGCGCCGCCCCGTATCCGTGCTGGCTGGCACAATTCAATAGGCACTTAGTGTCTGCGGGAGACAGCATAAGTGATCGATATGTAATGGAGAAACTGGAGCGGGCGAAGGGATTCGAACCCTCGACCCCAACCTTGGCAAAACGAAACAAGTCATTACGCCACTTTAGCCGAATCTACGAAATATGACCGTATTTCCGTTATTTGTTGCAACTCCATTTACGACGCCGTAGCCTCCAAATCGCCACGAAACGGCAAATTTTGGAGACAATATGGAGACAGAAGGCCTCGATCCGAGCTTTGTCTCCAAATGGAGTCGTAAAGATGCCGACTGCCAAGATCAACAAGCGCTCGGTCGATGCCTTCAGCGCGGATGGACAGCCGCAGGCTGTCTTGTGGGATAGCGAAATCCGGGGCTTCGGTGTCCGGGCACTTCCGTCCGGGCTCAAGACCTTCATCGTTCAGTACCGCAATGCCGAGGGTATCAAGCGGCGGATCAACCTCGGTCGATATGGCGTCATCACGGTCGAGCGGGCTCGTGACCTCGCGAAGATCAAGCTTGGTGAAGTAGCCTCCGGCGAAGACCCGGCCCTGGCCGTCCATGAGGCCCGCAAGGGAATGACCGTTGCCCAGATGTGCGACTGGTACCTCATCGAAGCACGGGCCGGGAACATCCTTGGACGCAAGAATCGGCCGATCAAGGAATCGTCACTCAAGATGGACGAGAGCCGGATCAATACGCACATCAAGCCGCTGCTCGGCAAGCGGCACGCCAAGCACCTGACCATTGCCGAGGTCGAGCAGATGCAGTCCGACGTTCGGGATGGAAAAACTGCCAAGGCGCGTGGCGGCGGACGTGGAGGCAAGGCCGCTGGCGGCCCTGGCGTCGCGGCGCGCTGCCTTGGCACACTGCAGGCGATCCTGGGCCACGCCAAGCACAAGGGGCTGTTGACCGAGCATCCCACACGCGGCGCCAAGAAGCTGGCCACCAACAAGAAGACGCGGCGGCTCAGTTCGGCCGAGATCATCGCGCTGGGCAAGGCCATGGCCTATGCCGAGCGCAATGGAGAAAACCTCACCGCACTTGCGGTTGTTCGGCTTCTGGCCCTGACCGGCTTCCGGCGAGAGGAAGGCCAGGCAATGAAGCGTGCATGGGTCCATGCCGAAGGCGGCTTCATTGCATTTCCGGACACCAAGACCGACGCTCAGGTGCGTGCGATCGGGCAGGAAGCCCTGCGGGTGGTACTTGCGCAGGCCGAGATCGCCGGCAATCCGCATGTCTTTCCATCGCTGTCCGGTACCGGCCCCTATCAGGCCGCCGCCGCCTGCTTCACGCGCGTGTGCCGGTTGGCCGGAATCGAGGGAGCAACCCTGCATACCTTGCGCCACACCTTCGCCAGCATCGCTGGCGAGCTGGGGTTCACCGAGCTCACCATCCGCGCCATGCTCGGCCACGCCTCGCAGAATGTGACGCAGGACTATATCCATATCGACGAGGCGCTGAAACTCGCCGTGCGGCGCACCTCGGACGAGATTGCGCGCCTGCTCGATGAAGGTGCAGCCGGGCTGCGCCGCCCCGCCCTTGCTGCCTGATCATGGCGCCAATGAATCACTCGACGAAAGGTCACGAATATGTTACCCATGGCGGTGCAATGTGATTGTTGAGGAGTATGTTCGCGAAGATGGCAGCTGCCCGTTCCGGGGCTGGTTCGATGACCTCGATGTCCAGGCCGCAGCCAAGGTAGCGACAGCCATCGTCCGGATGGAACTCGGCAACCTGTCGAACGTCAAATGGATCGGCGGCGGGCTTGGCGAGTACCGGATCGATTGGGGCCCGGGATACCGGCTCTATCTGACTCAGGATGGCGAGCAACTGATCATCCTCTTCGTGGGCGGGACCAAGAAGCGGCAGCAGTCGGATATCAGGCAGGCCGGTGCATTGCTCGAAGAGTACAAGGGCCGGAAGGCCAAGGCGAAGAAGACAAGGAGTTAGGCAAGGTGGCGCTGACACGCGATTTCAAGGAAACCGTCAAGGACCGCGCCGCGCGCGATCCTGCCTTTGCCAAGGCCATGCTCGACGAAGCCGCCACCGCCTTTCTCAACGGCGAACCTCATGTCGCGCGTCTGATCCTGCGCGACCTGGTCAATGCCTCGGTTGGATTTGAGAGCCTTGCCGCTGAAACCAATCGGCCCAGCAAAAGCCTGCACCGGATGCTCTCGGAAAAGGGCAATCCGAGCATGGATAATCTTGCGGCCATTTTTGGCGCAGTACGCAAGCGCCTCGGCGTCGCTTTCGAAGCCCATGCGGTCGAGGCTGCATAGATCAAAGGATTGAAATCCCACGTCTGAGCCTCGCCGCCCTTGCCCGTCGACCTTTCGCGCCAGGAGCGATAGGTCCGGACTGAAAGTACCTGCCGCACGGTGCGGTGACGGTGTGACTCGCCACGTCGACCGAGTGCCGGATGGCACATTGGGCCCCTTTCACTGTCTGGAGTGCAACGAGGCGCTGCTGTATCGGCAATCGCGCCGGGCACGCACTCATTTTGCGCACCGCCCCGATACAAAATGCACCGGCGAGACCGCGCTGCATCTCTATGCCAAGGCGCTCTTGGCACAGGTGCGCGAGTTCACGTTCACCCCGCTCGTGCTGAGTCAGGCGGGTTTGCAAGAGGTCGTATTTGAAGGCGGACGGTTCAAACTCGACGCAGTGTCGATCGAGGCCGATCAGTTTTCGTTCCGCCCCGATGCGACTGTCATGGTCGCAGGTCAGGCCTTCGCCATCGAGTTCAAGGTTTCTCATGCAGTCTCTGAGGAAAAGCAGTCCAAGGTGGCTGCCACCCCTCTGCCAATTGTCCGTCGTCAGAACATTCGGCACAACTCGGGGCGTAGATTAGCGGAGTGTGGGCCTCGCCTGGGGTTTAGTTTTAGGCGGCGAGCTTGCGGTGTTGCAAGCGCCGATGCTCGATGGTCTGTCGCTTGATCCTTTCGCG
>DATJDU010000020.1:0-9992 GCA_035497315.1 Sphingomonadaceae bacterium | reverse complement strand
CCGCTCAGCGGGGGCCTTTACCGGCGATTTTTTCAAGGAGGGTTGGGGCTTCATCTTCGTTCCTTCGTCACTACGACGAAGCCCCAACCCTCCTTAATTCACAACCTCAAATCTGTGCCATTGGTGCTGACGGGGGACAGCTGCTCGACGGGACGGTGTTGAGCAGGTTGGAGATTTCCGCAGTTAACGTCAGCGTGCCATAGTGCGAACGGATCACGTCAGCCTGGAGATTGAGATCCACGTCGATGCTGTCGGGATATTCCACCAGCTCATAAAGATCGTAACGCACGCCCTCGATCGTCTGGTTGACGAGCGTATCCTCGATCCGGTCGAAGCCATTGCGGTAATGAACACTGACATTGCTGCGCAGCCGGTCGGCCAGCCACGCGGCTGACCATGTCGCGTTGATCAGCAGCGGCGCGGCATAATTGGCATCGCGGTTCATTTCCGCGATCTCACGCGAAGTGTGGACATTGCCGTCGTAGAGGATCGGGATATCCTCCCACAGTTCGTCGTCCACGTCTTCCAGATAGTCCGGGTTGGTCCGCTTGGTCGTGGAATAGTTGGCGCTCAGGCCCAGCGCATGCTTGCCGAAACTGCGCTCCCACTCGAACGAGACGCCGCGATAGGTGCTCGAGCCTTCATTGCTCATATTGTAATAACGCAAGGTCAGGCCGCCGGAGGCCTCCGTCAGCATCGGGGTTTTGGCAAACAGGTTCTTCCCGTCGCGATAGACACCTTTCAGCCGCGCAATACCGCCCAGAACCCGCCCGGTTACGGCAGCGGTCAATTCATCGGAATATGGGGTCTTGAGGTTGGAGTTGCGGTAACTGGTGGCATTGCTGACCGAAGACAGGGCCCAGCCAGCATCGGAATAAAGCAGATCGCCGCCGCTGCTTACCCCGGTGCGCTTCCAGATTTCGAGGCTGGGATATTGCTCTCGCAGCGCATAACTCAGCATGCTGGTGCCGTAATAGCGATTGGCGCCGAAGCTGATCTCGATATCGTTCCAGGGCAGGCGATAGGCAGCGGCAAAGCGCGGCGCCAGCACATGATTGCCCAGAAAGCTCTCATAATCATAGCGCAGGCCGCCGCGCAGGGTCAGCGCGCCTGTTTCCAGCGCCCCTTCCAGCCAAGCCCCGGCTGAATCGAGCGAGACCCGCGCATTATAGGCCTTGTTGTAATTATATTGCTCCAACGCATATTCGCCGGTGGTGCAATCGAGGCTGTCACCATCAACGCAGACGATGTTGGAAGCAAGCTTGCCCCGACTATAGGCGAACACATCCTCCGGGCGGGCTTTGCGGGCAGCGACATGCTCGTAATCCACCCCGCCGCGCAGGGCCAGATCACCCAGTTCGGCGCCCATTGTGGCCTTGAGGGTGTAAATCCGCTGCGTCTGGTCCAGATCGCCGATGCCGCCCGTGGTGCAGGTGCTGCTGGCGCAGAAGGCGCCATTCGCGGTGGTATTGGGAATGTTGTACTGAACTTCCGGTGCGGTGCGGCTGGTGTCGGTATAGACGTAGGAGCCTTCGACCTTCCAGTCGAACGAGCCTGTATGTTCGATCTCCAGTTTGGAGGTAATCCCTCCGCCCTTGGAATCGACAACAGCATCCACGGCCGCGTCGGTGGATGAGGTGCTGCTATAGGGTGAGTAGGCGAATTGCCCGCGCAATACCGTGGCATTGTCGATGTCGAAAACACCCTTCACCAGCACATTGTCGCTGATGTCGCGGAAACGGCGCTGCGCATTGCCATATTTGGAATTGGCGAAATGAGTTACGCGGGATTCCGAGTGATTATAGGCCACCAGCACTGCCGCGCGGTCACTCAGCGGAATGTCCACCGTGCCGCCATAACGCCATTTTTCGAACTCCGGCGTAGCCGGCAGATCGGAGCCTTCGAATTGTTCCCGCGCGGCACTTGAGAGCCTGAAGCTCGTAACCTGGTCGCTGGTGTGGGACGCCGTTGCCGTGACGCCAAAAGTGCGGCCGGGATCGCGCGTCTCGATCGTCACTGCGCCGCCGGTGAAATCGCCATATTCTGCAGACACATTGGAATCGAAGACGGTGATCTTGCCGATCAGTTCTGAATCGAGCCAATGCGTCTGTGCGCTCGGGCCGGCTACTTCGCTGCCGTTCTGGGGGTTGTCGTTCGTCACGTCGAGGCGCGAATTGATATTCACCCCGTCGAGCGAGATATTGTTGGCGTAATAATGTCCGCCGGAAATGGCGATGTTGGCGGGGCGAATGTCCTGAATATTGTCCTGCGAGGCGACAGTGTCGTTCCGGTCGAATTGCACCGTGGGCAGGATGCGCAGCAGTTCGTTGACATCACCCGAGCCGGGCGAGCGCAATTGAATATCCTGCCGTTCGATTATCGTCGTGCCGGAATTTACCCCGCTACCCAGCCTGGCCGGAGTGGCGATCTGCTCGCCCTCGGCCACCACTTCGGGCAGATTTTCGGGTGCATTTTCACCTTCCGGCAAATCCTGGGCTTGCGCCATTGTGGCCGACATTCCTGCCACGGCGATGGCAATCCACGCTGAATGCAATCTCATTAGATGCGCCCCATTCTGTTGCTGACAGGCGCGTCAATACTGATTTCGAGCATTATTGCAAATGATTCTCAATAGAAATTAAGGCGGAAAATTTGGGTGACTCTCTTCCGTGTCCTCCGCCAGAAAACACTTTCCTACAGGCCCCAGATCGGGGTTTACCCTGCGCAATGCACCACCTTGCCTCCGCCATGCCCTGTGCGTTTTTCATCCGCGTCGGCCCGGCCCTGCGGACCTCGAAAAGCCTGCACGAAAACCGGAAATGGAAGGTGACACTTCGAGCGACATCAAGGCCCGAAAAATGGCTTGAAACGGCGCCACACGAAGGTGACACACCCTGCGCAAAACAGCGTATTTTCCCGCCAGGAAAGGTGACACATCACTGCGCCGGTTCCAGGCCGGAGGCAACCACGATCGGGCCGGTTCCGGAACGGCTGCCTGCGGACCGGACAATCATGGATCGCAGCCAGCATTGCCAAAAATCGAAGCTATCCACGCCGCCCGGAAAGGACGCCGACAGGGGGCCCCGGAATTTCAGGAAGGATCAACTATGAAGCGGCAAAGCATCGCCGCCACACCGCCTCCCATGCTGCATCGCACCAATAATCGGGCGTCGGATCTGGACGGGCTATTGCGCAGCGGCGTCGACACGCCTATCGCCCCGCCTTTAACGGGCGTTCGCGCTCCCCGCCGCCTCATCGGCCGCGAGTCCCATAAGCAAGAGATTATGACCTTCGGAAACCTCCCCGCGCTTCTGTCCGAAGCGCTCGCCACGCGTGGTTACGCTGCCCCGACGCCAGTACAGGCCGCCGTGCTCGAAACCGAAGCCGAAGGACGGGACCTCATCGTCTCCGCCCAGACCGGCTCCGGCAAGACCGTCGCCTTCGGCCTCGCCATGGCCCCCCAGTTGCTGGACGAACATGGCCGGGCAATCCCGGCCAAGGCCCCGCTCGCCCTCATCATCGCCCCGACGCGCGAACTGGCGTTGCAGGTCAGCCGCGAACTGGCCTGGCTCTATAACGGGACTGGCGCACGGGTCGCCACCTGCGTTGGCGGCATGAACCCTTCGGCCGAACGGCGGATGCTCGCACAGGGCGCGCATATCGTCGTGGGCACACCGGGCCGTCTGCGCGACCATCTCGAACGCGGGGCACTGGACCTTCGCGGCCTGGTCGCCGTTGTCCTCGACGAGGCCGACGAGATGCTCGACATGGGCTTCCGCGAAGATCTGGAAGAATTGCTGGACGCCACTCCGCAGGAACGGCGCACGATGCTGTTCTCGGCGACAATGCCCAAGCCGATTGTCGCCCTCGCCCGCCGCTATCAGCGCGATGCCCTGCGCATCTCGACAGTGGAAGAACAGCGCGGCCATGGCGATATCAGCTATCAGGCCATGGCGATCGCCCCGGCCGATATCGAGAATGCAGTGGTCAATCTGCTGCGCTTCTACGAGGCGGAAACCGCGATCCTGTTCTGCGCCACGCGCGACAATGTGCGCCATCTCCACGCCAGTCTGACGGAACGCGGCTTTGCGGTAGTGGCGCTTTCCGGCGAGCATAGCCAGAACGAACGCAACCACGCGCTGCAGGCGCTGCGCGACCGCCGCGCCCGTGTCTGCGTGGCAACCGACGTTGCCGCACGCGGCCTTGATCTGCCCAGCCTTTCGCTGGTCGTCCATGTCGAAATCCCGCGCGATGCGGAAGTGATGCAGCACCGTTCCGGCCGAACCGGCCGTGCGGGCAAGAAGGGAACGGCCGTGTTGCTGGTTCCCTACCCGCGCCGCCGCCGCGTGGAAGGCATGCTGCGCGGTGCGCGCATCGCGGCAGAGTGGGTCAATCCTCCTTCGGCCGCGGAAATTCGCGCCGCCGACAGCGAGAGGCTGCTTGCAAAGCTGCTCGCGCCGACCGAGATCGCTGAAGAAGATCGCGCCCTTGCCGCCCAGTTGCTGGCCCAGCGCACTCCCGAGGAAATTGCCGCCGCCCTGGTTCAGGTGCATCGTTCCGCCATGCCCGAGCCGGAAGAACTGCTGGCTGCCGACGCAAGGCCCGCGCCCGGCACGCCGCGCCCCGGTTTCGAGGGCAGCGCCTGGTTCCGCCTGAACGTGGGACGCAGGCAGAATGCCGATCCGCGCTGGCTGCTGCCGCTGCTATGCAGGCGCGGACATGTCAGCCGCAGCGACATCGGTGCAATCCGCATCGCCGCTAACGAGACGATGTTCGAAGTATCCCAGGCGATTGCAGAACGCTTCCTCGCCGCTGTGCGCCATACGGCTGCCGATGAGGACGATGGGGTGGAAATCGTGCCCACCGAGGGTCAGCCGCGCGAAGCCGCCCGGCAGAACCGGCGCGATAACAGGCATGACGGCCCCCGGCCGAACAAGCCGCATCGGCATGGTGATAAGCATCATGCGAAGCGGGGTAAACCGGATCGGGCCAGATGAAACGCATCCTGGTCGATGCAGACGCCTGCCCGGTCAAGGATGAGATTTACAGGGTCGCCCTGCGGCACTCGGTTCCGGTAACGCTGGTCAGCAACAGCCCGTTCCGCGTTCCCGCGCATGAGCTGATCGACCGTATCGTGGTGAGCGACGGCTTCGATGCAGCCGACGACTGGATAGCCGAGCGTGCCGGCAGCCAAACTGTGTGCATTACCGCCGACATATTGCTGGCCGACCGCTGCCTGAAGGCTGGCGCGGTCGTGATCTCGCCCAACGGCAAGCCCTTCACAGCCAATTCGATCGGCGGCGCCATCGCTACCCGTGCGATCATGGCGGACCTGCGCAGCGGCGGGGCGCAGATCGGCGGACCACCTCCCTTCGGCAAGACAGACCGCTCGCGTTTTCTCTCGACGCTCGACGAAGCTCTCGTCCGCCTGAACCGGATAAGCTAAGGGCCCATCATGGCAGAACGATTTGAACGGCACAGGCAGCCCTGGACCACGGCTGAGATCCAGAAGCTGCATACTCTGGCCAAGAAAGGCATGGCGCTGAAGGCAATCGCCAAGGCGCTGACCCGCAGCGAGGAATCCGTGAAGGACCGCGCCAAGGCCGATGGGCTGAGCATCGCAAGGAAGCACTGATGCTGCGCCTTTCGGGATTGTCACTGCCGCTCGATCACGAGCCGGGTGCGCTGCCAGCCGCGATCTGCGAGCGGTTGGGCATCGCCCGCACGGACCTTCTGGAATTCTCGATCTTCCGGCGCGGTAACGACGCAAGACGGCGCAGTGCCATCCTGCTCGTCTATACGCTGGACGTGAAGCTGGCGGACGAAGCCGGTGTGCTGGCCCGCTTCGCCGGGGACAAGGACCTCCGCCCAACGCCCGACATGGCCTATCGCCCGCCCGTCACCGCGCCTGCGGGATGGCAGGGCCTGCGGCCGGTGGTTATCGGGGCCGGACCTTGCGGACTGTTCGCGGGGCTGATCCTGGCCCAGATGGGTTTCCGCCCGATCATTCTCGACCGCGGCAAGGTGGTACGCGAGCGGACCAAGGACACATGGGGCCTGTGGCGCCGGTCCGAGCTGAACCCGGATTCCAACGTGCAATTCGGCGAAGGCGGTGCGGGCACCTTTTCCGATGGCAAGCTCTATTGCCGGGTGAAGGACCCTCGCTTCCTGGGCCGCAAGGTGCTGGAGGAATTCGTCCGCGCAGGCGCGCCCGACGATATTCTGTGGGAGGCCCACCCCCATATCGGCACGTTCCGCCTTGTCACCATGGTGGAGAGCATCCGCCGCACCATCGAGGAACTGGGCGGCGAATATCGCTGGCAGACGCGGGTCGACGATATCGAGCTGGATCGCGCGCCCGACGGACGCCAGCGCCTGCGCGGGCTGCATCTGCAGGACGGCAGCTTCCTGGAGGCCGACAATGTCGTCTTCGCCGTTGGCCACAGTGCCCGGCCGACCTTCGAGATGCTCCACAGGCGCGGCGTCTATATGGAGGCCAAGCCCTTCTCCATCGGGGTGCGGATCGAACATCCGCAAAGCTGGATCGACCGCGCGCGCTACGGCAATTGCGCCGGCCACCCCGATCTCGGCGCCGCCGCTTACAGTCTGGTGCATCATTGCGACAGTGGGCGAACGGTCTACAGTTTCTGCATGTGCCCCGGTGGCCGGGTGGTGGCCGCCACATCGGAAGAAGGCCGCGTCGTTACCAACGGCATGAGCCAATATTCGCGCGCGGAATTCAACGCCAACTCGGGCCTTATGGTGGGCATCGATCCGGAGCGGGATTATCCCGGCGGGCCGCTGGCAGGGATCGAATTCCAGCGCCATTGGGAATCGCTGGCCTATGTCGCGGGCGGGTCCACCTATGCAGCGCCGGGCCAGAAGGTTGGCGATTTCCTGGCCGGACGGCCTTCCACTGCGCTGGGCGAAGTCGCCCCTTCCTACAAGCCAGGCGTCACCATGACGGACCTTTCGCAATGCCTCCCGGCCTTCGCGGTGGAGGCGATGCGCGAGGCCCTGCCCGCTTTCGGCAGGCAGATCGCCAATTATGATCATCCCGACGTGGTGATGACCGGGGTGGAAACCCGCACGTCCTCCCCCCTGCGGATCACGCGCGACAAGGATTTCCAGAGCATAAACACGCAGTGCCTGTTCCCGGCCGGGGAGGGCGCGGGTTACGCGGGCGGCATCCTTTCCGCGGCGATCGACGGGATCAAGGTGGCCGAGGCGGTCGCCCGGAGTATCTTGTCGGCTTAGATAATCTGGGGTTCTCTGCCCCGGACAATGCGAAGACAGGCCACTCGTACCGGAAAAGGCCGCGAGGGCACGGGGGAGATGATCGGAATGATGCAAGCTGAAGCGGGCGAGGATGCGCCCATGCGGCAAAGGGTCGGGCGCAAACTGGGCCTGTGGCTGATCCTGCCGATTGCCCTGCTCACCTTCGTCAATTCGATCGACCGGGTGAATGTCAGCTATGCGGGCAGCGCCATGTCGGCGGACCTCGGCCTTTCGCCCGACCAGTTCGGACAGGGCGTGAGCATGTTCTTCATCGCCTATCTGCTGTTCCAATATCCGCATGTGCAATTGCTCAAGCGGATGGGGATCAAGGCCTGGCTGTTCGTCTCCATGCTGCTGTGGGCAATATCGGGCCTGTGGATGGCCCATATCCAGAGCGTCGGCGAATTCTATGCCGCCCGTTTCCTGCTGGGCATGGCGGAGGCCGGCTTCGCACCGGGAATGACCTGGCTGATTTCCCAATGGGCGCCGCCATCGATGCGGGCGCGGGCGCTTTCGGGCGCGCTGGTGGCCGTGCCGCTTTCCATGGTTCTGGGCGGCCCCCTGTGTGGCTGGCTGCTGGGGATCGCCAATCCGCTGGGTTTTGAATCCTGGCGTTACATGTTCCTGGCAATTGCCGTGCCCAATGGGGTGCTGGCCATCGCGGCGGCATTCTATTTCGTTGATCGCCCTGACAAGGTGCGCTGGCTTTCGCCCGAGGAAAGGGCATGGCTGGAACGGCAGATGGAAGCGCCGCAGGGCGCCGCCCCAGCGCCGGCTCCCTCCTTCGGCCAGATCGCGCGCGATCCCTGGCTGTGGCGCTGCTCCATCGGCTGGCTGCTGATCATGACCGGTTCCTATGCACTGGCCTTCTGGCTGCCCCAGCTGGTGCGCCAGCTGGATCTGGGAGGCAGCGAGCTGATGATCGGTACGCTGAGCGCCCTGCCCATGCTGGGCATCGCCATCGGCCTTGCCGTGAACGGTCGCCTGTCCGACCGGGCGGGAGAGCGGCTGCGCCATGTCGGCATCCCCAGCGCCGCCGCCGGCGTGGCGATGCTGGCGGCCGCCATGCTGCCCCCGGGCTGGCCGGTGCTGGGCCTGCTGTTCGTGACCGGCCTGGGGCTGGGCGGTGCGCAGGGCGTGTTCTGGGCCATTCCCAGCACCGTGCGGCTGGGCGGGGACAAGGTGCCCGTGGGCGTGATCGCGCTGATCAGCATGTTCGGCACGGCAGGCGGAATCGTCGGTCCGTGGCTGACCGGAGTGCTGGTTGGCAGCAGTGGCAATTTCTCTTTCGCGATCGGCGCTCTGGCATCTCTCCTGATTATTGCTCCCTTTGTCCTCAGCTTTGACCATGCGGGAAGAAGCCGCACGGCTCAGCCGGCCTGAGCAATCAGATCGGCGGCTTTTTCCGCGATCATCACCGTTGGGGCATGGGTATTGCCGCGAATGACATCGGGCATCACCGATGCATCCGCCACGCGCAATCCATCCACGCCCATCACTCGCAAGGCGCTGTCCACCACGCTGCCCATGGCGCAGGTGCTGGTGGGATGGCCCGCGCTGATCAGCGAGGCGCGCAGCCAGGCGTCGATCTGATCGTCGCTCTGAACATCGGCGCCGGGCGCCAGTTCCACTTCGGCCAGATCACGCGCAGGCGCAGTCTGGAAGAAGCTGCGGATGAAGCGGAAGCCCTTGCGCAGCCGCTCCCGGTCGCCCTCGGCACTCATGAAATTGAACTGCACACGCGGCAGGTCCAGCGGGTTGGGTGAGGCAAGCGTTACCTCGCCCCGGCTTTCGGGATCGAGCAGGATCGCCCCGCAGGAGAACATCGGCGTGGGCGGCTTGCGCCACATGGGGAACCACACCCGCGCATCATAGCCGCTATGCACGATCTGGAATTGCAGATCGGGCCGCGCCTGATCCTCGCCTGAGCGCAGAAAGCCCTGGATCGACATCGGGCTCTGGCTCATCGGGCCGCGCCCGGTCAGGCTCCACTGGAGAAAGCCCGCCGCCACCCGGTCCAGCCGGATGTCCCGGTTGAAGCCGATTGGCACGGCGGATTTCAGGATTGCCATGGCAATCGGATGGTCCTGCAGATTCTGCCCCACCCCGGGCAGATCGACGATGGGCACAATGCCCGCATCCTTCAACGCGGCAGCCGGGCCGATGCCCGAATGCATCAGCAGGTGCGGGCTGTTGAGCGCACCTGCCGAAAGGATCATCTCGCCCCGGCATTCGAGCACCCTGCGCGTGTCGCCCGTCGCCAGTTCCACCCCCCTCGCCCGGCGCCCCTCCAGCACCACACGCAGCGCGGTGCTGTTGGCGATCACATCCAGGTTGGGCCGGCGCTTCACCGGATCGATGAAGGCCCGCACGGTGCTCGCGCGGCGACCATCCCGGATCGTGCAATCCGGCATTCCGAAACCTTCGGGCTGGGGAATAGTAAAGTCCGGGCACGCCTCATGGCCCAACGCGCGGGCGGCTTCGAGGAAGGCAGGGAACAATTGCGGGTCCGGCTTCATGGGCGTGACATGCATCTCGCCGCTGGCGCCATGCACCGCGCCTTCCCCACGCCAGTTGCTCTCGGAGCGTTTGAAATAGGGCAGCACATCCTCATAGCCCCAGCCTGCATGGCCCGCATCGCGCCATGCATCATAATCCGCCGCCGCGCCGCGAATATACATCGTGCCATTGATGGAGGAGCAGCCGCCCAGCAC
>DATJDU010000019.1:0-60093 GCA_035497315.1 Sphingomonadaceae bacterium | reverse complement strand
GGCCAGAAATTGGAGGAATTCACCCAGAAGAACCTGTGGGTGCCGCTTGGCACGGAGGCGGATGCCTTCTGGATTGCCGACGGGCCTCCGGGCCAGGGCCGTGCGCTCAATGGCATGGGTTATAATGCCGTACTGCGCGATTTCGGGCGGCTGGGCCAATTGATGCTGGATGACGGGATGCGCGGTTACAAGCGCGTGCTTCCCGAGGGCTGGATGAAGGCGGCAACGCAGATGCTGCCCACCGGTGCCCCGGCGGGGAAAGGCTTCCCCGGCTACGGCTTCCAGATCTGGCAAGTGGATGACGAGCCCGGCGCCTATGCTGCCGTTGGTCTGGCAGGGCAGTTTATCTATGTCAGTCTTGCCACGAAGACGGTGATCGTCAAGCTCAGCTATTTCCCGCCCGTGGAGCCTGCCAATGTGACGCCTGAGACGATCGGCTATTTCAAGGCCATCGCCCATGCGCCTGTTCCCTGAGGAAAGGAATTTGGGGTGCACGAAGGGCTCGGGCGCACTATCTCTTTCGTCATAAAGCGATAATCGACGAAGTGAGGAGCGCCGCCCGCCCATGACCAGCGCCATGACTATCGACCGCAAGCCCATCGAATCCTGGCTCACCGATATGGATGGGGTGCTGGTGCATGAAGGCAATGCCCTGCCCGGCGCGGCCGAATTCATCGCGCGGCTGGTGGCAAAGCACCGGCGCTTCCTGCTGCTGACCAATAATTCGATCTACACCCCGCGCGATCTTGCCGCCCGGCTGGAAAGCGCGGGGCTGAAAGTGCCCGAAAGCGCGATCTTCACCTCGGCGCTGGCCACGGCGGATTTCCTCGCCTCGCAGCAGCCGCGCGGAACGGCTTTCGTGATCGGGGAGGCGGGGCTGACCACGGCCCTGCACGAGATCGGCTATACGCTGACCGACAATAATCCCGATTATGTCGTGATCGGCGAATTGCGCAGCTACAGCTTCGAGGCGATCACCAAGGCGATCCGGCTGGTAGGTGAGGGCGCCCGCTTTATCGCCACCAATCCCGATGTCACCTCTCCCTCGCCGGAAGGGCCGCTGCCAGCCACCGGCTCGGTCGCGGCGATGATCACCAAGGCGACGGGGGCGAAGCCCTATTTCGTGGGCAAGCCCAACCCGATGATGTTCCGCAGCGCATTGAACCGGATCGAGGCCCATTCCGAAACCACCGCCATGATCGGGGACCGGATGGACACCGATATCATCGCCGGGATCGAAGCGGGGCTGGAGACGATCCTGGTGCTGACCGGATCGACCCGGAAGGAACAGGTGGCCCGTTTCCCCTAT
The DNA here is from genome assembly GCA_035497315.1 of Sphingomonadaceae bacterium. GTDB lineage: Bacteria > Pseudomonadota > Alphaproteobacteria > Sphingomonadales > Sphingomonadaceae > Andeanibacterium. The sequence continues at coordinate 58,784 of DATJDU010000019.1, read as the reverse complement.
CGCCCCAATCGCGTGCTGCCTTCCATCGCGGATGTCGTCGAACTGGTCTGACGCACCCCCTCAGGCCGCATGGCCGATCCAGCCGCGCCAGGTGAAGGCGGCGAAGAACAGTTCGGCATCGGGAAAGCCGCCATGCTTGAGCAGTATTTCGTCCTGCGCGGGTTCCAGCATGGGCGCGGCCGCATCGACCGAGGCGCGTGCCTGGGCGACCTGTTCGGGCTCAACCCCCATGATCAGCGGATAGGCCGCATAGCGATCCAGCCAGATGTCGCGCGCCGGGCGGTCCTTCGGCAGGCAGCCATGGACTGCTACGAAAGGCGCGCCCGGGCGCAGCCGCTGGCGGTTCGCCCGGATCGTTGCCAGCCGGTCTTCCGCCATCAGGAAATGTAGCGTCAGCAGGCATATTGCGCCGTCGAACGGCCCTTCGGGCGCATCGTCGATATAGCCTTCCACCAGCTCGATCCGGTCCATGAAAGGGGCGGCGGTCTGTTCGGCCAGGCGCAGCATCGGCCCCGCCGGATCTACGCCCGTGAAACGCCAGCCCGGCTGGGTTTCGGCCAGCGCAAGCAGTTCCATGCCGCCGCCTGCGCCCAGAACGAGGATATTGGCATCGGATGGTGCGGCTTCGGCCAGCAATATGCCGGTCATGCGGTGCATTGCCTCCAGCCCCGGCAGGAAGCGCGGAGGCCCTTGCGTATAGCGGGTGGTGGCTTCCGGATCGGAGAAATGGCGCAGGAAATGCTGGGTGCCGTCTTCACTTGTTGTGGCCATGGGGCGCATCCTTTGCTGGCGATTGGAAATGCGCGGCGAGGCCAGTGCCGAATTCCGCGCTGAGCATGGCCAGCGTGACCTGGCCGAAGCGCTGGAGGAGCAAGTCCTCCGCTTCCTGCAAGGCGCCATTCAGCGCCTTGTTCACGGCGCGTTCGACCAGGCAATCGGGGTGGTCGTTCCGGTTGCCGATGGCGAAGAAACCGGGCCGGTCCAGTGCCTCGTAGATGTCGCGCAGGGTGACGGTGTCCAGATCGCAGGCAATAGTCCAGCCGCCGCCATGCCCCTTGGTTGAGGTGACGAGGCCGTTCTCCCGCAGGCCCGCCATTACCCGCCGCACGACGACGGGATTGGTCTGCATCGCCATGGCAAGCTGTTCCGATGTGGACGGGCCATCGCGCTGGGCCATGTGCAGCAGCACATGCAGCACGCCTGAAAGTCTTCCATCCCGCTTCATGTAACTTTGAATATTACGTTATGGACAGTCGGTCAAGCCGCCCTCCCGATACCAATGAAAAAGGGCCGCCCCGGCAATGCGGAGCGGCCCTTTGCATTTCCATTGTGCCGGTGCGGGTCAGGCGGCGAGGGCTGCCTTCGCATCGGCCAGGATCATCTCGCTGCCCTTTTCGGCAACCATGATCGTGGGCGCATTGGTGTTGCCCGAAGTGATACGCGGGAAGACCGAAGCGTCGATCACGCGCAGACCTTCCACACCGCGCACGCGCAGCTGCGGGTCGAGCGGGAAGCGTTCGTCCGGCCCCATCGCGACTGTGCCCACCGGGTGATAGACGGTGGCCGCGGCCATCTTGGCATAGCCGAGGATTTCCTCGTCCGTCTCGCCGAAGGGATCGCCCTTCTGCGCCATGTAAGGCTCCAGCGCGGGCTGCTGCCAGATCTTGCGGATGATCCTGAGCTGGGTGACGGCCATTTCCTGATCGTAGGCATCGGAGAAATAATTGGGCACGATCCGCGGCGTCACGGTGCCGTCCGGCGATTTGGCGTGGATCGATCCGCGCGATTCCGGGCGCAGCTGGCAGGGGTTGGAGGCAAGCCCCGGTTCCTTTTCCAGCTGCAGGCCCTGCGTGGTGGCCAGCACTTCAAGGTCCATCGAGGCGGCCATCACGTGGATCTGCATGTCCGGCGTAGCCAGTTCCGGGCGGGTCTTCAGGAAACAGCAGCCATGGGCCACGGCCATGGACAACAGGCCCTTGCGGGTAAGGCCATATTTGACCACTTCCTTGACGAGGTTGAGCCCGGTCGAGCGGTTGTTGATCGAATGCCAGTCCTCCTTAAGCCGGGCCTGACAGCCGATCATCACATGGTCCTGCAGGTTTTCGCCGACCATCTTCGATTCATGCACCAGCTGCACGCCCAGTTCCTGCAGCAGCTCGCCCTGACCGATGCCGGAGATTTCCAGCAGCTTGGGGCTTTCCACCGAACCGGCGGCCAGGATCACCTCGCGCGCGGCATAGACGCGGCGGGTCTCGTCGCCCTGACGGAATTCCACGCCGATGGCCTTCTTGCCTTCGAACAGGATGCGCGTGGTCATTGCGCGGGTTTCCACCCGCAGGTTGGACCGGCCCATGGCGGGGTGGAGGAAGGCCACCGCCGTGGAACAACGGGTGCCGTTGCGCTGCGTCACCTGGAAGAAGCTGGCCCCTTCCTGATCGCCGTCATTCAGATCGTGCTTGGCCGGAACGCCCGCTTCCACGCAGGCTTCCACCAGCGCCCTGGAAACGGGGTGTTCTTCGGGGAAGTCCGAAACGCTCAGCGGGCCGCCCTTGCCGTGGAACTCGTCCGCGCCGCGCTGCTGGTCTTCGCTTTTCATGAAATAGGGCAGGCAATCGTCCCAGCTCCAGCCCTGCGCGCCCATCTGGGCCCAGCCATCGTAATCGGCGGCCTGGCCGCGCACATAGAGCAACCCGTTGATAGAGGAGGAACCGCCCAGCACCTTGCCCTTGGGCCATTTATGCGGACGCCCGCCGGTGCCTTCGTCCACTTCGGTTTCGTACAGCCAGTTGACCTTGGGATCGTTCAGCGTCTTGCCGAAGCCGATCGGGATGTGGATCATCATGTTGGACATGAACTGGCTGGGCTCGCGCAGCGGGCGATCGTCGCCGCCGGCTTCCAGCAGCACCACCTTGAATTCGCCGCTTTCGGTCAGCCGGTTGGCCAGCACGCAGCCGGCGCTGCCAGCGCCAACGATGACATAGTCCGCATGGAGGTCGCCCGACATTATATTCTCCTCTCAGATTCCTGCCGCGCATTAGCGCGATTCGCTTGCGATGGAAGCTAGGATTCTTCAAGCGCGGGGCAATGCAAAAATGCAGTTGAAGGAGATGGAAATGATCAAGCCCGAGCTTGAGTTTGTCTACGAAGCGAGTGGCGATCTGGATGCCCCCCGGCAAATCGGCAAGACCTATGACGGTGCCCGCCGGATCATCCCGATCTTCTCCGGCGGTTATGTGAAAGGCCCGTTGATTTCCGGGCGCCTGATGGGCAATTCGGCCGATTGGCAATTGACCCGCCCCGATGGCGTGACCGTGGCCGATGCGATCTATGCGATCGAGACGGACGACGGCGCGATTATCCAGATCCGCAACAAGGGCCTGCGGCACGGCCCGCCCGAAGTGATGGCGCGGCTGGCGGCCGGGGAAGAAGTCGATCCGGCGGAATATTATTTCCGCACCGTGCCCGAATTCATCGCGCCCGACGGGCCCTATGAATGGCTCAACAAATCGATCTTCGTCTGCTCGGGCGCGCGTTATGCCACGGGCATCAAGCTGTGGGTCTGGCGCGTGCTCTAAAGCAGGGCCGCACCTGCGCCGGAAGGCCGACACGGCTTGCCCGCGCGCGGCTGCAAGGCTAGGATGAAAATGACAAAGTCCGAACTTCGGCCAGACATCAGATTGTATGGATCGATCTGCCTGCGGGTGAGTTGAACGCAGGGTCTGGGTGAGTTCCAGTAAGCAAGAAATAGAACAGGGAGATACTGAAGATGGTCCGTCCTTCGCTGGCCTTGCGCCTTTCTACCGCGGCTGCCGCGATCGGCCTTGCCGCCGCTGCGCTGGCTGGCCCGGTCGCCGCTGCCGATCCGGTTGCCGCTGCCGATACACCGCCGCCGGGCGTGCCTGCGGACCTTACCGCACTGCCGCCGACCCCCACCGATTATACGCCGGGCAAGACCCCCTGGGGCGACTGGGATTTCCGCGGCACCTGGCCGATCGAGAACCTGCCTTCCACCCGCATCCTGTTCCAGCGCATGACGGGCTATGGCGACCGCATCTGGCTGACGCCGGAGGAACATGCAAAGCGCGTGGCCAATGCCCAGCGTTCGGACGCATCCTTCTCCAATGAAGGGCAGGGCCTGAATGTCAGCGGCACCGAAGGGCTGGTGGATTGGGTGAAGAATTCCACCTATTCCTGGCGCACTTCCATGCTGGTCAGCCCGCAGGACGGCCAGCTGCCGCCGCTCACCGCCAAGGGTGAAGCGCTTTACAAGGCGGGCCGTTCGGGCTGGGTTCCGGGGCAGGATTACGATTGGGTAGACGATTTCGACAGCTGGGACCGCTGCGTCTCGCGCGGTTTCCCCGCCTCGATGTTCCCCTTCCGCTACAATAACGGCATCCGCGTTTTCCAGTCGCCGGGCTATGTGGTGATCATGCTCGAAATGATGGGCAATCGCGTGGTGCCGATCATGAGCAAGGAAAAGGCCCAGTCGATGCACTGGCCTAGCGACGTGGAAGCCTGGATGGGCAATTCGGTCGGCTATTGGGAAGGCAAGACCCTGGTGATCGAGACGACCAATATCGTCTCGGGCGACAGCGCCACGCGCGATGTTTCCAAGCGCGCCGCCTCGCCGCTCAACATGGCGACCCAGCACGTGCCGCCGTTCAACACCATTCCGATGAGCAAGCAGGCCAAGACGGTCGAGAAGCTGACCATGACCGGCCCGAATGCGATCCTCTACGAGATCACCTATTCGGACCCCGAGGTTTATACCAAGCCCTGGACGGCGCAGCTCGAATGGGCGCGGGACGACAAGTACCAGTTCTTCGAATATGCCTGCCATGAAGGCAATGTGCAGCTGCGCAACTATGTCTCCGCATCGCGTGCGCATCGCGCCGATATCGCGGCGGGCAAGGAAAAGCCTGAAACGGCCGAGGAAGATTCGCGGTCGCGCTTCGCCAACCAGTTCGACTTCGACCCGGTGGCCCCGGGCGCGCCGTCCTTCGGCCCGCCCCCGGCAGCGCCTTCGCGCGGCGAATAATCGCCCGCTGGCCGCATGCGCGGCATTGGGATAATATCCCCGCAGATGCGGCCCGGCTGCGTCTGCGGGGATTTTTCGATCATGCGGCCCGGCCGGAAACTGTTTTCATTACTCGTCTTTCCAGCGGCGCTGGCATTGACGATATCTGGGACGATACCTGGCGGACGTGCCGGGGCGCTGCCGCCTGACCGGGAACCCGCCGCGCCTTCGGCCCCAGCGACAAAGGCGGCGGCAGACTGGCCGAAGACGCCGTGGGGCGATCCCGATTTTCGCGGCACCTGGCCGCTCCAGAATATCAATGATGCCGGTATCCGGCTTGAGCGCCCGGCGGCAATGGGAACTCGCACCGAACTGACCGACAAGGAATTTGCCGAGCGACTGCGGGAGGCTGAGGCATCCGATGCCGCCTATTCGGTGGAACTCCGAGGCGGCGGGACGATGGGCCTTGCGGACTGGCTGCGGGCGACGCCGTTCGGCCGGCGCACCTCTTTGATCGTCAGCCCGGCGAACGGGCGCCTGCCGCAGCTTACTCCGCAGGCGGCGGAGCTTTATGCGAAAGGCCGGTCCACCTGGCAGTCAGCCGATCTGGTCGACTGGATAAGCGATCTCGATCCCTTCGAACGCTGCATCACACGGGGCTTTCCCGCAGTCATGCTGCCGCAGCCCTACAATAACGGCATCCGCGTGTTCCAGTCGCCGGGCTATGTCGTGCTGCAGCTCGAAACCTTCGGCACGCGGGTGATCCCGCTTGGACGCACGGAGCCCTGGCCCGCGCAGATGCGCGCATGGCACGGCAACAGCCGCGGGCATTGGGAAGGCGATACGCTGGTGATCGAGACGACCAATATCGTCAGCGGCGACAGCGCCACCACCGATCTGGCGAAACGTGCCGCAGGCCCCATCCCCGGCCGCAACAATGCGACCCTCCCGGTCGGCCCTGAGGCCAGAGTGACCGAGCGGCTGACGCGGACCGGGCGCGACACGATTGCCTATAGCGTGACCTATGACGATCCCGCCGTCTTCACGGCCCCGTGGACGGCGGACCTGCAATGGACCCGCGACGAGAGCTACAAGATATTCGAATATGCCTGCCACGAGCGGAATACCGTCACCGAAGCCATCGACGCTTCACGCGCGAAAAGGCGGGCGGATGCCGAAGCCGGGGCAGGCAATTAGTCAGGCGATCCTGATATCCAGCAGCGAAGGCCCGGTCTGGGCGAAGCTCCATTCCAGCGCGGCGTCGAGTTCTTCCACGCTATCCACCCGGCGGGCGGGGATGCCCTGCCCCTCGGCCAGATGGACGAAGTCCAGCCCGCTGAGATCGCAGCCGGGCACATGGTTCATGCCGAACTCGCCCGAAAAGCCGGTCAGTGCCGCATAGGCCGCATTGTTCAGGATCACGAAGCTGACATCGGCCGCTTCCAGCTTCGCCGCGAACAGCCCCTGGATGGTGTACATCGCGCTGCCATCGCCAAGGATCGCGATCACCTTGTCAGGCTGGCCCAGCGCGATGCCGATCGAGGCCGGCAGCGAATAGCCGAGACCGCCGCTGGCGCAGGTGTAGAACCCGCCTTCGCGCGTGATGGGCAGCACGTCATGCTCCGGCCCGCGCGCGGTCGGCGCCTCTTCCACGATCACGGCCTGCTCGGGCCGCAGTTCGGATACGCGCTTGAGCACATAGGGGGCGTTCATGGCGGGTTCGGGGCTTTTCAGCACATGGCTGGTGCCGTTGAACACACGCTCGCTTGCGAATTCGGAGATGATCGCCAGCCCGGCGCCGACATCGCCCAGCACGCCGAAACCGCCGGGCAGGGACGCCAGATGATTGGGATCGTCGCTCAGCGCTGCAAGCTGCGCATGGGGCGGCCAGTGCGGCCCGCTGCCCTCCACATGATAGGTGAATACCGGCGCGCCGGCGACCAGGATCGCGTCGAAGGGATCGAGCAGGGTCTGGATCTGGTCCCGCCAGGCAGGCAGGAAACCGGCGAATTGCGGGTGGGTTTCGGGGAAAGTCTCCCGCGCGGCATAGGGCGCGGCCCACACACTGGCGCCGATCTTCTCGGCCAGTTCGATCGCATCGTCCCACCCGCCGCAATTGGCAACGCCGGTGCCGAGCACCAGCGCGGGGCGCTGCGCTGCATCGAGCATCTTCGCGATCCGCTCCAGCCCGTCTCCGCAAGGTGTGCGGGTCAGCGCCACTTCGGGCAGCAGTGGCATTTCGCATTCACGGTCCCAGTCATCGACCGGGATCGAGACGAATACCGGGCCCATCGGCGGGGTCATGGCCGTAATGAAGGCACGGATCAGTGCCTGCGGCACATCCTGAGCTCGTGTGGGCTCGACCGAGAATTTCACATAGGGGCGCGGGAATTCCGTCGCCCGCTCGGCAAACAGGAAGGGGTCGTAAGGCAGGATGCTACGCGCCTGCTGCCCGGCGGTGACCACGATCGGTGTGTTGTTCTTATAGGCAGTGAAAAGATTGCCCAGCGAATGGCCAGTCCCGGCGGAACTGTGCAGGTTGACCAGCGAGGGCTTGCCGCTCGCGCGGGCATAGCCATCGGCCATGCCCATCACCACGGCCTCGTTCAGGCCCATGACATAGGGGAAGGGCATCGCCTTGAGCATCGGCAGCTCGGTACTGCCGGGATTGCCGAACAGGCGATCCACTCCGAAATGCTGGAAGATGCGAAAGGCGGCCTCGCGAACGGTGATAATTTCGTTGGTCATGGCGTTACACAGGTTCTCCGCCAGAGCGCGCACGCTCCAGCATGGTTGATTCATCGCGGTTGATGCACAGCAGCACTATAGCCAGGATCAGCACGATCACCGGGCTGACGACGTTGATCGAAATGATCGCCTGACCCAGATTTCCGCCGTTCCGGTCGCTGACGATGCCGACGAAATAGGGGCCCATGCCCAGCCCCAGCAGGGTCGAGACGATGATATAGACCGAACTGGTGATGCCCCGCATGCGCGGCAGGACGAGATCGTACATCAGTGAATAGATCGGGGGCAGCCACAAGGTCAGGATCAGGCTGAAGGCTGTGAAGCGCAGATAGAAGCTGGTCACGTCTTCGGCGCTATAGGTCCAGATGCCGAAGAAGGGCGAAAGGCCAAGCGAGAGAAGCGTGAGCCACACCCGGCCCCGTGCGCCCATGCGTCTGGTCAGCCAGTCCGAAAGGGGCCCGGCCACGATCGGCCCGATAATTCCCAGGCCCGCCGAAAGCAGGCCGAATTGCAGGCCAGTGGCTGCAGGCGAAAGCTGGAACTCGCGGATGAGGAAGGAAGGCGTGAAGCCCATCACCCCGTAATTGATCGAAGTCTGCAGGCCGCCCACCACCATCAGCATCATCAACGACGGTGAGAGAATGACATTGTAGGCCGGCTTGTCGGTCAGCTTGAAGCTCTGGAACAGATTCACGATCACGAAGGCGCCAAAGGCGACCACGAACCATTGCAGCACATGCGGATCGAACGAGATGCCCAGCGCTTCGATCGGCGGGCGCGGGGAATAGGCCTGCGTCACTCTGGTCATGGCGATACAGATCAGCAGGATCACGGCCAGGCTGGCGATATTGATCGACCATTGCCTTGCGCCTGCCTTGCGGTGCCAGAGATAGAACCAATTGGTGCCCGGCGTCACTGCCGCCAGCACTGCGGCGCTGGCCTTGAAGGGGGCAGGGTCCTTCGGCGCAGGGATGCCGTCCATCCCGCCGCGCACCGGTTCGCGCATGCGCCAGATCAGCCATGCCAGCGGCAGGCCGGGAAGGGAGGCGACGAGGAAGGCGAATTGCCAACCGGAAAAGCCGCCCGGTCCGCCAGTGGGGAATGCTGTGTCCCACCATTGTGCAACCACGCCGCCCAGCGTCATGGACAGGCCCAGCCCCAGTGCTACGGCGATGCCCAGCGCAGCCATGGCGGTGCCGCGCAGGCGGCGGGGGAATTCGTCGAAAATGATCGAATTGGCGGCAGGCTGCGTCGCCGCCTCACCGATCCCCACGCCAAGGCGAGAAATAGCAAGCAGGGTGAAGCCGCTGGCAAAGGCCGCAAGACCAGCGGAGATAGACCAGGCGGCCAGGCAGATTGCCAGCAGCTTGGTGCGTACCCAGCCATCGACCAGACGGCCGAGCGGGAGCGAGAACAGCGCATAGAACAGGGCGAACAAGGTGCCATAGAGCAGGCCAAGCTCGGCATCGCCGATCCCCAGATCTGCCCGGATATGGGGTGCCAGGATCGAGAGGATCTGCCGGTCCAGCAGGCTCATCGCCTGCGCGGCGGATACCATGGTCAGCGCATACCAGCCCGCGCGGCTGACCTTGGCGCCTTCGCCCAGGCCGTCTGAGGCAGTGCTGCTTGCCATGTTACTGCTGTTTCCTCTCCATCCGCCTCGTGCTTCGGCCGTGGTGGCCGTGCGGTGCGGTTTGCGCCTGCGCGAAACCGTTTAACGCAGCGCGGCGGCGATCGTTTCCGCAATCGGCGTCGTCGGGCGGCCGATCAGCCGGCCCAGCGTGCCGTCCGTCTCCTCCAGCGCGCCGAGGCTGGTGGCATAGGCGGAATTGGCGATCACCTTCGCGGCATATTCGGGGAAGCCGTTTTCCATCAGCGAGCGGGCGTAATCCTCTTCGCCCATATTCACATAGGTCACCGGCTTGCCCGTCTGGCGCGAAAGTTCGGCGGCGAATTCGGCCAGGGTCCAGCCATGGTCGCCCGCCAGTTCATAGATATCGCCGCCCTTGCCGTTTACCAGCACTGCGGCGGCGCTTTCCGCCAGATCCTTGCGTGCGGCGGAATTGATCCGGCCATCGCCCTGCGCACCGGTGATAACGCCGGCTTCCGCCTGCGCCTTCACGGCCATGATGTAATTCTCATTATACCAGCCGTTGCGCAGCAGATCGTAGGAAAGGCCGCTGGCCGCCAGCGCATCTTCCGTCTGGCGGTGTTCGTCGCCCAGCTTGATGGGGGAACGGTCGGCATGGAGAATGGAAGTATAGGCCATATAGCCGACATCTGCCTGCTTCGCGGCATCGATCACTGCCCGATGCTGGCGCGGGCGCTGGCCGATGGCGCTGCCGGAGATCAGCAGCAACCGGTCCACCCCTGCAAGGGCGGGGGCAAGCGTCTCGGGCGCGTCATAATCGGCCGCGCGCACTTCCACGCCCCGTGCCGCATAATCGGCCAGCTTGGCCGGATCGCGGGCAAGGGCGACTACATCGGCGGCGGGCACTTTTTCGAGCAGGGCATCGAGCACCAGATGGCCGAGCTGGCCGGAGGCTCCGCAAATCGCATAGGTGGTCATCTCTCTCTCCCCTTTGGCCCGTTCGTTGGCGAGCCTTTGAAGCACGCAGGCGCGAAGGCGGCAATCGCCCCCGCGCCTGCGCCATTATCAGAGCTTGAACCAACGCTCCGCATTGGTCTGGAAGAACTTCTTCTTCTGCGCGTCGCTGATGTCCATATCGTCCATCCAGCGGACTTCGTCGGCCAGATATTCATAGGGATAATCCATCGCATACATCACGCGGTCTTCGCCCATCACCTCGATCAGCAGCTTGATCGCCGGGGCGAAGGGCATGCCACTATTGGTGGCCAGCACATTGTTGCGCAGATAGTGGAACAGATCGTGCTGCAGCGGCTGCAGGCGCGGATAGCGCTTCGAGCGGACACCGGCCTGATGCATGTAATTGTGGCGATAGATCCAATAGGGGATCGCCTCGCAGCCATGGCCCAGCATCATCTGCAGGCCGGGATAGCGGTCGAACACGCCGGTGGTCATCATGCGCAGGCCGTGGAAACTGGTTTCCACGCCGAAGCCGAACACCGCGCCATCCAGCCCTGCTTCCACCATGGTGCCGATCATGCCGTCCGGCGGGCCCTGCGGGTGGATGTAGAGCGGCAGGTCCAGATCGGCACAGGCGCGCAGGATCGGGTCGAACTGTTCCTCGTCCAGATAATGGCCATGGGTGTGGCTGTTCACCTGCACACCGTGGAAGCCCAGCTCTTCCTTGCCGCGCTTCAGCTCCTGCGCCGACCATTCCGGGTCCTGCGGGGCGATGGCGATCATGCCATAAAAGCGGTCGGGATATTTCTCGCAGGCAGCCTTGAGGAGGTCGTTGGAGCGGCGGGCGATGCCCTTGGCCTCTTCCACGTCGAACAGCGACTGGACGCCGGGGCTGGTCAGCGCCAGCACGGCCTTGTCGATGCCCGTATCGTCCATCGCCTGAATGCGCAGCTCGCCGATGTCCAGCAGGCGCTCGCGGATGAAGGTGGTGCGTTCCGAAGCGCTGGTGCCGTAGAAACCCCACAGCGACATGGTGCCCTCGTCGGCGCGGCCTTCCTTCACCAGGCGCATGATCGCGTCGAACTGTTCCTGGGTGGCGAAGGCTTCTTCAGTGGCGATGCGCAGATAGCCGCGGTCACCGCCGGTCTTGAGTTCGTGAGTCATATCAATCCCGAAATTGGGATGCGTGCCGCACGGGAAGCGCGGCACGCATCGCGATTATCCCTCGTGAACGGCCTTGGTGACCATGCAGGCCAGCACACCCTCGGGGCCGTCCTCGCTGCCATGGCCGGACCACTTCACGCCGCCGAACGGCGCATCCGCGCCGCCGATCATGTGGCTGTTGATGCCGATCATGCCGGATTCGATTTCGCGGGCAAGGCGCTGCTGGCGCTTGGCATCGCTGGTCCAGGCATAGGCGGCAAGGCCGTATGGCAGGCGGTTCGCCTCGGCGATCATCTCTTCCTCGCCCTTGAACGGATTGATCAGGGCGACCGGGCCGAAGGGTTCCTCGTTCATGATATCCGCATCGAGCGGAATCTCGGAAAGGACGGAGGGCGCGTAGAAGAAGCCCTGATTGCCAATGCGTTCGCCACCGGTACCCAGCTTGGCGCCCTTGTCCTTCGCCTGGCCGATCAGGCGGTCCATCGCTTCGGGGCGGCGGGGATTAGCCATCGGGCCCATCTGGATACCGTCTTCCAGACCGTTGCCGACCTTGATCGCCTTGGCGCGTTCAATGAAACCGTCACGGAATTTTTCGAACACGCCTTCTTCCACGATGAAGCGCGTGGGCGAAACGCAGACCTGGCCGCAATTGCGGTATTTGCCGCCAACGGCCGTATCCAGCGCCTTGTCGAGATCGGAATCGCCGAACACCAGCACCGGGCCATGGCCGCCCAGTTCCATGGTGGTGCGCAGCATGTTCTCGGCCGACAGTTTGAGCAGGTGCTTGCCCACAACGGTGGAGCCGGTGAAGCTCAGCTTGCGGATGATCGGGCTGCCCAGCAGGTGGCGGCTCACTTCGTCCGGCACACCGAACACGGCCTGCGCCACTTCCTTGGGCAGGCCTGCGTCATAGAAGCACTGCAGCACGGCAAGGGCGGTGGCCGGGGTTTCCTCGGCCGATTTGAGGATCACGGAGCAGCCGGCGGCGATCGGCGCGCCCAGCTTGCGGCCCGGATTGCCGATCGGGAAGTTCCATGGCGCGAAGGCGGCGACGGGGCCAACCGGCTCATGCCGCACGACTGAGCGGAAACCGTCCGGGCGGACGAGTTCGCGCCCGTAGATGCGCTGGCATTCGCCGGCATAGAAGTGGAACAGGCCGACATTCATCATCACTTCGATGCGGCTTTCTGCCAGCGTCTTGCCTTCCTCCAGCGTGGCGAGGCGGGCGATCTGTTCCTGCCGTTCGGCCATCAGCCGGGCCGCACCCGAAAGTACGGCGGCGCGCTGGGCGGCAGAGGCCTTGCGCCAGATCTGGAAGCCGCGCTCGGCGGTCTCCAGCGCCCGGTCGAGATCGGCGGCATCGGCCAGCGGCAGCTCGCCAAGGGTTTCGCCGGTCACGGGGTTGACCACTGGGAAGGTCCGGCGGCCGCCGCCCGAAACCTTTTCGCCATCGATCACCATGTGGAGGGAGGGGTATTCACTCATCTTGAAGCAACTCCGTTCGCCCTGGGAATGTCGCAGCGCGGTTGATCCATCTCGCCCGACTTGCAAGCGAAAAAACACTGGGCTCCGGCGGCCCCGAAACCGGTTCGACGTCCGATACGAACCGGACAAAAGCAACGGGGGAGGCGCAAGACGCCTCCCCCGACAGGATTAGCCGTGCTTTGCAGCCGCACGCTCCGCATCGCGCTTCGCATCGCCTTCCCAGCGCTGCGCGGCCATTTCCTCACCCGTGATCGGATGCTTCATGTGGAACGGCAGCAGCTTGTGGATCGGCCACAGCCAGTGATCCTCTATCAGCGCATCGGGGCCGGCGGGATCGTCGGGATAGAGCGTCTTGATGAAGGGGGTATATTCGGGGTCGGTATAGGCCCAGCCCTTGTCGAAATCGGCATGCCAGTGCGGGAAGTAATTCAGCACATGGATGCGCCACTTGCCGTCGGCGCCCTTCTTGTAGGTGTTCTCGTAAAGGCCGCCTTCCCACCATTGGCGAACGCCCAGGCCTGCTGCCGGATCGGCATAGTCCTTGTGGCGGCCGGCCTGCATGGTGGAACGGCCGCGCAGTTTTGCGGTCATGCCGTCGGGTTCGATGTCGATGATCGTCTGGATCTGGGGATGGTCCAGCAGGAAGCCATCTACCGGACCGTTGTTATTGTGCGTGAAGCGCTTGCGGAAGCGATCGATGTAGAGGCGGGCGACACCGGCCTTGCCCTTCCACACGCCGCCGAAGAAGCGCACTTCGCCATCGTCCGTGAACAGGTCCACCACCTGATCATACATGCATTTGTCGATCAGATAGCCGTAGAGATATTGGAGCTTCTTGACGTCCAACTCGTCCTCCCGGACGGTCAGGCGCTGTTCGAGTTCTGCCAGCTTGGCCTCAAGCGCGGCAACCCGGTCTTCGGACATGCGTACTCTCCCAGAATAGTAAGCTTTGCTTACAAATTGCGCGAATGTGTTGACGTGTCAACGGCGGAAGGGCCGAGCCTACAGGCCCACCGCCTCCAGCCGTTCCACTTCTTCGCGATAGGGTCTGATACCGCGCCACATGAAGAAGGTTGCGGTAGGCAGAAAGATCAGGGCGGTGATCAGGATCGCTTCCCAGATATTGTCCTCATTGCCGACGATATAGGTGCTGACCGCGCCAATCACCCAACTGCCCAAACCACCGAAGAAAGTGAACATGAACAGATAGAGCGCACTGACCTGGCCGCGCATCTCGTTGGGCACGATGCGCTGGACGGCTGCGTTTTGTGCGGGTGCACCGGCGAGGCCGAAGAACACGCCGAGCGCCATCATCGTGACGGCCAGTTCGCCAGTGGGCATCAGCGGGGCAGCGATGGTGGTTACGGTGGTGCAGGCAAAGATGATCGCGGTCGCGCGGATATTCGCATCCTTGTAGCGCTTGCCCATCCAGGTCACGAACAACCCGCCCGAGAAAATGCCAGCCAGCATGGAGACGAGCAGCAAGGTACCCAGAAGGGCGCCGGTTTCAGCCTCGTTCCAGCCATAGGTGCGCGCCATGAAGGGAATGCGCCATGCTGGCAGGCCCTGGCTTTCTACCGCAGACAGGGCCAGCGCAGCGAAGAGCGGCAAGAACACCGTCTTGCGCGCCCAGATCGCCTTGGCGGCATCCCAACCCATGAAGGCAGCGAATTTGCGGCCAGGAGAGGCGTCTTTCGCAACCAGCTGGGCCGAGTTGGGGGGGCTGCGGCGGGGTGGTTCCTTCACCATCAGGAAGATCAGCGCGGACAGCAGGCCGGGCAAGCCGATCATGATCAGCACGAGCTGCCAGCTGAAAATCTCGATGCCCAGCAAGGAGATCGTGTCCGACATAGTCGAGGTCCAGGCGATCATCTGCCCGCCCAGGATATTGCCGAAGGAACTGCCGCCGATATAGCCCAGCTGCAGCAGGGCGAAGACCAGCGGAATGCGCAGCGGGCGGAAATAATCGCTCAGCAGCGAATAGGAACCCGGCCCATTGGCGGAGCTGGAGGCGCCAACGAACAGGCGGGTGCCGACCAACTGGAAGAAGTTCTGCGCGATGCCGCCCAGCGCCATGATCGAGCCCAGCAGAGCAATGCCGCCCGAAAGCACATATTTGCGCGGATAGATATCCACCAATCGGGCCAGCGGAATGCCCACTATGACATAGGCGATCAGGCTGGCCGGGCCGAGCAGGAAGCCCAGCGTGACGTCGCTGATCCCGAAGCTGATCTTCATCTTCTCCGCCAGCATGCCGAATACGGTCTGATCGAAGAAGGTGATGAAAGTCGCGAAGATGATCGCGAACAGGGCAAAGAAGCCCGCCCGTTCAGATGGCCACGGCTGGCTCGATGCCGCACCGGAATCCGAACTGCCAGTCAAATCCTGTGCATTGGGCGCGATGGCCATTGCGTATCCCCTCCTGGATCGTCTCTCTCTGCCTGGAGACTCGCGGATTGTGCTTGGCCAATTTGTAAGTGGTGAATACAAAAAGGCGAAGCGAAAATTGACATTGTCCGTACTGCCAACAGGCAGCGGCGACATAAGGGAGAGTGCACCATGCCGGCAAGTTCAGACAAGGGTTTGCAGCAGGATTCCCGCGCATGACCGGGGAGGTGATGCAGGCGGGTTACGCCGAGGATCGCGCCGCGATCGAGGATCTGATGGCGCGCTATCTCTTCGCGATGGATTGGGGCGATTACGAAGCCTACGGAGAGATGTTCACCGAAGATGGCGAACTCGAATATGTGCGCGGTACCGCCAAGGGCCGCGAAGCTATCGGCGAGAGCGTGCGTGCCTTCAAGGCGGCTATCGGCAATTTCTACAAGGGCGCCGACGGCAATCCCGCGATCCTGCGCCACATCATTGCCCATACGGTGATCCGGGTGGAAGGCAGCCGTGCATTCTCGGTCGCCTTCTGGTGGGAAATGGCGAATGACGGGCCGGGCGGGAAGCCCAAGGTCGGCACTTTCGGCACCTATGAGGACGAACTGGTGAAGATCGACGGACGCTGGCTTTTCAGCAAGCGTCGCATCCTCAACGAATTCCTCGAAGGGCGCGGCACGGGCGATGTGAACCCCGTGCGCCTGCTGGACGAGCGTGCGCAAAGGGCCACGGCGTGAACGATCCGGCGCAACTTGCCCGCGACCGGGCCGAGATCAGGGACCTGATGGGCCGTTATCTCTTCGCCATGGATTGGCATGATACCGAAGCCTATGCTGGCTGCTTCACCGAAGACGGCGTGCTCGACTACGCCATGGCCCGGCTGGAAGGGCGCGAGGCGATTCGCCAGGGCGCGCTGAAGTTTCGCGAAGCCGTGGGCGAACTGTTCATCCGCGAGGACGGCAGCCCTGCGCTGCTGCGCCATGTGCTGGACCATATCGTGATCCGGGTGGAAGGCGATGCGGCGTGGACCACGGCCTTCTGGTGGGAAATGACCGATGGTGGCCCTGGCCGCACTCCCGAGATCCAGAGCTACGGCACTTATGAGGACGAGCTGGTGCGAGTGGACGGTCAGTGGCTGTTCAGCCACCGCAAGATTTACAACGAGATGATTCCGGGGCGGCAAAGCTCTGCCGAGAACCCGGTACACCATTACGATCGGGCCGCGCAGGCCGCAGCGCAGAGGAAATAGCACGATGAAGGATTTTGCGGGCCGTACGGCTTTCGTCACGGGCGGGGCCAATGGCGTGGGCGTCGGGATCGTGCGCAACCTCCTCAACGAGGGGTGCAAGGTTGCCATTGCCGACATACGGCAGGATTCGATCGACCGGGCGCTGGCCACGCTGGACAATCGCGAGGTGATGGGCGTCCAGCTGGATGTCGCCAGCCGCGAGGGGTTCAGGGATGCGGCGGACCGGGTGGAGGCAGAATTCGGCCCGGTCAGCCTGCTGTTCAACAATGCCGGCATCAATCTGTTCCAGACAATCGAGGACAGTTCCTATGACGATTGGGACTGGGTGCTGGGCGTCGATTTTCACGGGGTGGTGAACGGCGTGATGACCTTCGCCCCGCGCATGAAGGAACGCGCGCTTTCCGGCGAAGTGAAGGGCGGGCACATCGTCAACACCGCCAGCATGGCCAGCTTTATCGCGGGCGGAGTCCCGGGGATTTACAACACCGCAAAATTCGCGGTGCGCGGCATGTCCTATTCGCTGCGGCATTCGATGTACAAATATGGCATCGGTGTATCGGTGGTGCATCCCGGATTGGTGAAAAGCTACATCTACGCCAGCGACGATGTGCGGCCAGATGCCCTCAAGGGTGCAATGAAGCCGGTGGACCGGGATGCAGTGAAGCGGCTGGAAGGTCTCCACGAATTCGGCATGGAGCCTGACGTGATCGGTGCACGCATTCTGGACGGCGTGCGGGAGAACCGGGCGAATATCTTCACGCACCCAGATCACAAGGAAGAGCTGCGCGAATTGTTCGACGAGATTCTGGCCGATTATCGCGATTATCCGCAGGATGCGGGTTTCGAACAGCGCGTTGCCTTTGAGAAGATGCGCTGCGATGGTTTCGCTGAAACCCGCCGCGCCGCCGATGCGGTGCAGTGATCGTTAAGGCCGGGCGCGCTAGGCAAGGGCTATGAAACGCCTTCTCGCGGCATGCGCGCTCGTCCTTCCCGCTGCTTCGGCATATGCCGCCGATGAGAGGGCTCCAGTTCCTGCACAGGAGCTGACACTGGAACAGAAGACCCTGCTGCGCTGCTCTGCCGCCTTTGCGATCATCGCGTCCGAACAGGCACGCGGCGTCGAGAGCGCCAGGGCATGGCCCCCGCTGAGCGAGCGGGGGAAGGAATTCTTCGTCCAGTCAGGCGCGCGGCTGATGGGTGAACTGAACCTCACGCAAGAGCAGGTACAGGCGCTCTATCGATCCGAAGTCGGCCGTTTGCAGAATGAAAGCGGCAAGGCGGCCGATCCGAAAAAGATGGTTGCAGGGATCATGCAGCCCTGCCTGCTGCTGCTGGATGCTTCGGGAATTTAGCCTGCGGGGGGCAGGCGCTGCCGGGCTTCCCCCCATCCTTTCAGCACCTTGCTTTCTGCTCGCCTGAGCAGTTCTTCTCCATTGCCGATGGTGAAGCGGCACGCGCTGGTCGCAACCTCCAATTCCTCCCAGCTCACTGGGGTCGCTACTGGCGCCCCTGCGCGTGCGCGTGCCGAATAGGGAGCAATGGCGGTGGAGCCGCGCGTGTTGCGCAGCCAGTCGATGAAGATTTTCCCTTTGCGCTTTTCCTTGCTCATGGTGGCGGTGAAGCGATCCGGCTGCTCCCCGGCCAGCGCCTTCGCCAAATTCTCCGCAAAGGTGCGATGCGCGTCCCACGAATGGCCGGGTGTGAGCGGCACCACCACATGCACGCCCTTGCCGCCGGTCAGCATGGCGAAGCTGGCGAGGCCCTCCTGTTCCAGCCGGGCGCGGATTTCCGACGCAGCCAGGGTCACTTCAATAAAATTCAGCCCTTCGGCGGGATCGAGGTCGAACACCAGGCGGTCGGGGGCCTCCGGATCGGTCGCGTGGCTGGCCCAGAGATGGAACTCGATCGCCCCCATCTGTACGCATTCGAGAATACCGTCCCCGCTATCGAGCCGCAGATAGGGCTCCACATCGCCTTCCTTTTCCTCGATCTCCACACTCAATACATGCGGGCCGAAGCTGGCGGTGCGGTGTTTTTGGAAGAAGCATTGCCCGGAGATTCCCTGCGGACAGCGCACAAGGCTCACCGGGCGGCCGGCCAGGAAAGGCAGCATGGCCGGGGCGAGCCTATGGCAATAATCGGCCAGATCGCCCTTGGTGATACCGTCATCGGGGAACACCACCCGCTCGCGGCTGGTGATCTCCACCTCGTATTTGCCGGGCTGCGGCATGTCTCGCCTCCCTTCACGCCGACAGTCTGGACCAGGGAATCCCCAGTCGCAATCGGCTTGCCGGTGGACGCACGTTAGCACTTGCGGCAAGGATGGCCTGCATGTGGCAGCTATATCAATTTCCCCTTTGCCCCTTTTCCCGCAAGGTCCGGCTGCTGCTCAGCGAGAAAGGCATCGCTTACGAGCTTGTGCGCGAGAACCCGTGGGACGGGCGCGACGAGTTCTACGCGCTCAATCCGGCTGGGCGCACTCCGGTGCTGCGCAATGCGGAAAAGAACATCACCCTGGTCGATAGCCGGGCGATCTGCGAATATTTCGAAGAAACGGTGGACAAGGTCCCGATGATCCTCGGCACGGCGCAGAACCGTGCGGAAATCCGCCGGCTGGTGGCGCTGTTCGACGAGAATTTCTTCAGCGATGTGACCCTCACATTCCTCAACGAGCGGATGAAGAAACGATTGTTCATGCGCGCGCCGCCGGATTCGCAATTGCTGCGCTCGGCCATGAAGCTGGCCAACGATCATCTCGATTATATGGATTGGCTGATCGACAATCGCCCGTGGCTGGCCGGATCGCAGATGAGCCTGGCCGATCTTGCCGCCGCCGCGCAGATCTCGGTGGCGGATTATCTCGGTGGGATCGACTGGTCGGGCCACGAACAGACACGCGGCTGGTATTCCGTGTTCAAGAGCCGCCCGAGCTTCCGCCCCCTTCTGGCCGAGCGGATGGACGTGATTCGGCCGCCTGCGCATTATGCCGATGTGAATGCGTGATTTGTATGGCCTCAAGCGCCGGCGGGGCCATCCGGCCCCTTAGGCCTCCGCGCCATGAGGCGCGCGCGCGTTCGCGCTTGCGGTCCGCTGGTCGCGGACCGATATATTCTACCTGACCGGAGTATTGGCCTGATTCCGGACCGCACTTGGGCGGGCCGCAAGGCCGAACGGCCGCCCGCAGCGGCCTCAAGCCTGTCTTGAGGGCGCGAGGATAGCCAAGGCGGCGGATGCCGCCGCCGGCGCTTGAGGAGACAAAAATGCCCGACAAGATGAACCTTTCCGACGAGGACTGGCGCGCACGCCTGAGCCCGGAGGCCTATGCGATCCTGCGTCGCGGGGGGACTGAGCGGGCCTTCACCGGCAAATATGAGCAGAACAAGGCAAGCGGCCTCTATCGCTGTGCGGGCTGCGGCCTGCCGCTGTTCGCCAGCGAGACGAAGTATGACAGCGGATCGGGCTGGCCGAGCTTCACTGCCCCCATGGAAGGCGATGCGGTGGAGGAACTGCGCGACATGTCGCATGGCATGGTCCGTACCGAAGTGCGCTGCGCCCGCTGCGAAGGCCATCTCGGCCATGTCTTTCCCGATGGTCCGGGGCCGGAAGGGCTGCGCTATTGCATCAATTCGGCCAGCCTGGATTTTCAGCCGGAAGACTGAACGGCGCAGCTGCGGGCCGGGCCGCTAAATTCGCCGTTAACGCCCCGTTACTAATGCCCTATGCATCAGTATCAAGGGCGGGGATCATCGGGGCGGGCTGTGCAGCGCGCACTGGCATTTGGGTAAGGACAGACAAGCCGCATGGCACGCAATCGCAGCGTGGGATCGAAAGCATCGCCGCGCGAGAGGGTGAGGAATGGCAGTTCGGGTGGCGGGGGCAGGGGCCCGGGCCGCCTGCGCCGCTGGATCAGGCGCCTGTTCGTGTGGGGCGCAGCGCTGGCGCTGCTGGGCTGTATCGCGCTGGGCACGGCGGTCTATTTCGCGGCCAGCAATTTGCCGAGCTTTACCGAACTGAAGGACATCAAGGCCGGGCAGACGATTGTGCTGCGCGCGCGCGACGGCTCGGAAATCGTCGCGATGGGCCCCAGCTATGGCGAATGGCTGCCTTCCAGCGAAATCCCCCAGGTGATGAAGGATGCGATGGTCTCTGTGGAGGACCGGCGCTTTTATTCGCATATCGGGATCGATCCGCTGGGCCTTGCCCGCGCGCTGTGGGTTTCCATGCGCGATGACGAGCGCGCGCGCGCCACTTCCACCATCACCCAGCAGCTTGCGCGCAATATCTTCCTCAATTCCAACCGTACTTTCGACCGCAAGGCGCGCGAGGCGGTGCTGGCGATGGCGCTGGAATGGAAATTCTCGAAGGAGCAGATCCTCGAGCTTTATCTCAACAAGGTCTATTTCGGCGGCGGGGCCTATGGCATCGATTCTGCCAGCCGCAATTTCTTCAGCCATTCCGCGCGCGATCTGTCGCTGGGCGAATCGGCGATCATCGCCGGGCTGGTGAAGGCGCCCAGCCGCTATTCCCCCACTGCCGATGTGCAGGCCGCCGTCGGTCGCGCCAATGTGGTGATCGCGCAGATGAAGAAATATGGCGCGATTTCCCCCGATGAGGCGGATGTCGATGTTTCGGCGGTAAAGCTGGCCCCGGCGCAGGCGCAGAACTCGGTGCGCTATTTCACCGATTGGGTGCTGCCGCAGCTTGACCTGATCCTGCCGGAGACGGACGATCCGCTGGAAGTGTGGACCACGCTGGACGTGGGCATGCAAAAGGCCGCGACCGATGCGATCAGGGCCAATACGCCCAAGGGGGCACAAGGCGCGTTGGTCAGCCTTGACCGTGATGGCGCCGTACTCGCCCTGATTGGCGGGACCGATTATGTCGCCACCAATTACAACCGCGCCACCAATGCGGTGCGCCAGCCAGGCTCGGCCTGGAAGTTGTTCGTCTATCTCGCCGCGCTGGAGGCGGGTTATACGCCGGATGATCGGGTGGTGGACGAACCGGTGACGATCGACGGATGGAGCCCGCGCAATTCGGGCGGTACCTATGCCGGCGAAATCGATGTGCGCAGCGCCTTTGCCTATTCCAAGAACACTGTGGCTGCGCAGTTGGGCAATGAAGTGGGCTTCGGCACCGTCGCCGCCATGGCTCGCCGCTTCGGCATCACCACGCCGATCAACACCAATCCCTCCATGGTGCTGGGCACGTCCGACGCGCGCCTGATCGACATGACCCGGGCTTTCGGCGCAGTGTCCGCACGCGGGCGCTCGATCGAGCCTTACGGCATTTCCAAGGTCACGACGGTGAACGGCGAAGTGCTCTATCAGCACGAGCCGACGCGGAGCACCCAGCTGGTGCCCGATTATGTCGCCGCCGGGATCACCGATTTGCTGCAATCGGCGGTCAGCGTCGGCACAGGCCGTGCGGCGCAGATCGGGCGGCCCGTTGCCGGCAAGACCGGAACCACCAGTTCGAACAAGGATGGCTGGTTCCTGGGCTTCTCCAGCGGGATTACTACCGGCGTGTGGATGGGGCGTGACGATGCCAAGGCTGTGGGCGGCCTTTCGGGCGGCTCGGCCCCGGCACGCGCCTTTGCTTCCTATATGAAGGTCGCGGTGAAGGACCGGCCGGTCGAGAAATTCGATACGGATCTCAAGCTGCCCGAATGGCAGTTGGAACCCGATGACGAATTCATGTTCGGCGATCCGGGCGATTATTATTATGTGGACGAGAAGGGTAATCTGATCGAGCCCAGCGGCCCGCAGGAACCGCGCGGCATGCCTTTCCCGCTGGAGGACAGCGGCGATCAGGGGCGTGGCGCCGGGCTCGTGCCTGCCAGCCCCGCACCGCCTGCTGCCAGTCAGGATTTCCTCGACCGGGCGACCGGCGGCAGGGGCCAGCCCACGGGCACGGCGCGGCCATCGGGGCCGGGCAGCGGGACGCAGCAATTGCCCTGAGGGGGGATTTCTCTCCCCCGGCGCAAGCTGGCATCTTTGGCCATGCGCACTTCCGCCTGAGACCCCGGCTTGCGCTGGAGTGGCTCCGTCAAGGGTCAGGCCAAGGATGAGGCTGAAACCTTGACGGTCCCAAACGAAAAAGCGCGCCGCCCCTGTCGGGGAAGCGCGCTCTTTTCGTGTCGGCGCTAAGCGCCTGCGGAACGGATCAGCGCAGGCGGACCGGAATATAGTCCTGCGGCTTGCGCAGCGGCTTGACCTGGAGCAGCACCGCATCGCGGCCCGCATCCTTGGCGGCTTGCACCGCCGCTTCCAGTTCCGCCACCGAAGCGATCGGGCTGGTGTTGACGCCCAGCACCACGTCGCCGCGGCTCAGCTTGCGCCCGGCATCGGCATTGGAATCGACTGCGTCGATCACCACGCCCTTGGTGCCGTTGGGCAGGCCGAGCTGGCCCGCGATCTGCGGAGTCAGTTCGATGGCGCGAATGCCCAGTGCCTTTTCCAGCACGCCTTCGGCCTGTTCCGGCGCGGGCTTGCCACCTTGCGGCTGCGCTTCCGGATCGAACACGCGGCCAGCCAGATCTTCCTCGCTCGGGCGCTTGCCGACCGTGGCGTTCAGCGTCAGCTTCTGGCCCTTGCGCAGAACATCCAGCGTTACGCGGCTGCCCGGGGCGACATTGGCGACGATGTAGGAAAGCGTCTGGTCAGGCGTCACGTCCCGGCCATTGACCTTCACTACGATGTCGCCTGCTTGCAGCCCGGCCTTGTCGGCGGGCTCACCCGGTTCGACCGCCTGGATGAACTCGCCGCGATTGCTGGGAATGCCCAGCGATGCGGCGATATCCTCGTCCACCGGGCGGATGCGCACGCCCAGATAGCCGCGTTCGATCTTCTCGCCCTTGATCAGCTTCTGCACGATCGGCTCGGCAACTTCGGCGGGAATCGAGAAGCCGATGCCCACGCTGCCGCCGGAGGGGGAGAAGATCGCATTGTTGATGCCGATCACCTGGCCCTGCATGTCGAACAGCGGGCCGCCCGAATTGCCACGGTTGATGGAGGTATCGGTCTGGATATAGCGGTCATAGGCCCCGCCCGATCCGGTATTGCGATAGACGGCCGAGATGATGCCCGCCGTCACCGTTCCGCCAAGGCCGAACGGCTGGCCGATCGCAATCACCCAATCGCCGACGCGGGATTTCCGCGAATCCCCGAATTCCACGAAGGGAAAGGGTTTCCCACGTTCGATCTTCAGCACCGCAAGGTCGGATGCCGTATCGTTGCCTACCAGCGTGGCGGGATATTCGGTTCCGTCGGTCAGGGTTACGGTGATCTGTTCCACCTTGCCCTGGCCGTCGGCGGTGATGACATGGTTGTTGGTGACCACATAGCCATCCGCCGAGATCAGGAAGCCCGACCCGAGCGACTGCGCTTCGCGCGTTTGCGGCACGCCGCCGCCGCGCGGGGTGAGGCCGCCGAACAGATCGCCGAAGGGGCTACCGGCGAAGGGGTTGGTATTTACGGTGATCCGCTGGCGGGTGGAGATGTTGACCACTGCCGGCTGGAGCTGTTCGGTAAGGTCGGCGAAGCTGGCGGGAGCACCGACGCGTGGGACCACGCGCTGTATCTGGCTCTCGTCATTCTGGGCAACCTGGGCGCCGGCGGGGTGGCCGGTAATCAGCGAGATAGCTGCGCCGCCAATCAGCAGCGCCGATGAAAATCCATAAGCGTAACGCACGGGCTTCACGTCCTCTATTCCTCTCGTCTGCGCGCCTTGCAGCGCAAGCTCGGACCGTCGCACTCTCATGCTTGTTCGGCCTGAACTGAAATTGAATGACATTCGTAGTCGGAACGGGAACCGCGCGAAAGCTGGGCTTCAGCGGCGCCCCCGGAATTGCTTCAGATATTCATTGTCGGGCGAAAGGATGATCGAACTTTCCGACTCGGTGGAGCCGAAGGTCGTGTCATAACTCTGCATTGCACGGTAGAAATCGTAGAACTGCGGGTCCTTGCCGAAGCTCTGGGCATAGATCTTCGATGCCTGGGCGTCGGCTTCGGCGCGGATGATCTGCGCTTCCTTCAGGCCGGTGGCCTCGGTGGTCGCGGCTTCCTGTTCGCGCGCGGATTGCATCCGGGCAAAGGCCGATTGCAGCGGCGTGCCTTGCGGCAGGTCGGCCCGCTTGATCCGGACATCCACCACCTGAGCGCCATATTCGCGTGCTTCGGCGTCGAGCTTGTCGCGGATGTTGTGCATGGTCGTGCCGCGTTCTGCGGTAAGCAGCGAGGCGAAGCTGCGGCGGCCGAGTTCCTGGCGCACCACCGAGCTGAGGATCGGCGAAAGCTGTGCCTCGACATTCTCCACAGTGCCGACAGTGCGGACCATCTTCACCGGATCGATGATGCGGTAACGGGCATAGGCGTCCACTTCCAGCCGCAACTGATCGGTCGACAGCACCTGTTGGGGCTGCATGTCGAGATCGCGTACGCGCTTGTCGATGCGCTGCACCCGTTCGAGGAAGGGAATGCGCCACACGATGCCCGCGCCGGTCTGGCCATAGGGCACCTTGGGCTTGAAGCGGTTGACCACGCGCACCGGCTCGCCGGTGCGGATGATCACGGCCTGCTCTTGCTCGGGCACGACAACGATGCTCGCCAGCGCGGCGGCTGCCGCCACGGCGACGGCAATGATCGCGATTCTGTAGCTCTGCCAGAATTCGGTCATCTCACTGTCCTCCCGTCGTCGGCTTGGCGGTCGCCGCCGCGGCGGTGGCCCGCCGCTTCAGTTCGGGCAGCGGGAGATAGGGGGTTACGCCTCCGGTCTCGACGATCGTCTTGTCGGTCTTGGAAAGAACGCGTTCCATCGTTTCGTAATACATGCGCTGGCGGGTCACCTCGGGGGCGAGCCGGTACTGCTCATAGACCTTGTCGAAGGCGGCGGCGTCGCCCTGCGCACGGGCGAGCACCTGCTGTGCCACGGCTTCGGCCTGGTTCTTGTAGGTTTCCGCCTTCTGCTGCGCGGCGGAGACGGCCTTGAATGCCTCTTCCACTTCGCTTGGCGGATCGGTCTTGCGGATTTCGACGCCCTGGATCAGCACGCCCGAGCGATAGGCATCGAGCACGTTCTGCATCCGCGCGCGTACCCGCGCTTCGATATCGGCGCGACCGGCGCCGGCGAAGACGCGGTCCAGCGTTTCTTCGGCCACCGATGCGCGCATCGCGGCTTCCGCCACTTCGCGCACGGTGTTCTCAGGCTCGGCCAGCTGATAGCGGAACTGCTTGATGTCCTTGATGCTCCAGCGCACGAGATAGGACAGGTTCACCAGATTCTGGTCGCCCGTCAGCATCAGCTTCTGTGCATCGCCTTCGGGAATCTGGAAGATCCGGATTTCGGAGACCTGCTCTACATGCACGTCTTCGATCGGCCAGGGCAGGGTCAGCGAAATGCCCGACCCGATGGTGCGCGAATATTTGCCGAAAGTGGTGACGATGCCCTGTTCCTTCGGGCCGAGCTGGTGGACCATCGAGAAGGCCAGCCACAGCGCGACCACGCCGGTCACGATCAGGGGCATCCAGCTCCTGCCGCCCGGCGCGCTGGGAATGCGGAAGTTCGGGCCGCCCGGTCCGCCGGAACGGCGGCGCGGGCCTTCGGGGCCGCGGGTCTTGAAAATATCCTCTATGCTGGCCGAACGGCGCGGTTCTTCACCGCTGCCTCCGCCCGGCAGCCACGGGTTGCGCGGCCCGCGCGGGCCCTCGCCCGGCTGGCCGGGCTCATCGGGGCCCGGCGTGCCTTCGCCCGAGGGTTCGTTGCCCTTGCCGTTGTCTGCTCCGCCGCCGCTGCCGCCCCAGGGGTTCTTGCCTGCCATGGCGAGCGCGATGCGATCGAAAAATCCGCCCATTCGTTCCATGCGGACACTTATAGGCACGAAACGCACGAAAAACAGGGTGGGGTTTGCAGATTTTCCCTGCAAGCCGGCCCCAGCTTCGCTAACGGGGCTGGGATGAGTACCGAAGAAATCCTGAAAAGCCGCCTTCCCGCCATGGCGCTGGAGCGTCTGCAGACACTGCG
The DNA here is from genome assembly GCA_035497315.1 of Sphingomonadaceae bacterium. Lineage (GTDB taxonomy): Bacteria > Pseudomonadota > Alphaproteobacteria > Sphingomonadales > Sphingomonadaceae > Andeanibacterium. Next base: position 32,168 of record DATJDU010000019.1, on the reverse strand, counting down.
TCTGGCCGATGGCGTGGCCACATTGATCCTCGATGCCAGCGGGCTCGATGCCCTTGCGCGGGACCGGCTGGAGATCGCCGTACGCGATACTCTGCGCGATGCCGAAGGGGTGAGCGAAGTGCGCGTGGCGCTGATGGCGGACAGACCTGCGTCGAATGGGGCCCCGCCGCTCGCCCGCCGTATCGTCGCCATCGGTTCGGGCAAGGGCGGGGTGGGCAAATCCACGCTTACCGCCAATCTCGCCGTCGCGCTCAAGCGGGCCGGGCGCAAGGTCGGCGTGGTGGATGCCGATATCTACGGCCCCTCCCAGCCCAAGCTGCTGGCCAATGAGGGGCAGCGCCCGCGCGCCGAAGGCAACAAGCTGATTCCCGTCCCCGGCGCGGAAGGCATTCCGGTGCTGTCGATGGGCCATCTGGTGGAGCCGGGCAAGGCGATCGCCTGGCGCGGGCCGATGGCGGGCAATGCGCTGGGCCAGCTGATCGATGCCGAATGGGGCGATGTGGACCTGCTGCTGGTCGATCTGCCGCCGGGCACGGGCGATGTGCAGCTGACCATGCTGCAACGCTTCAAGCCCGCAGGCGCGGTGATCGTCTCCACCCCGCAGGACCTTGCGCTGATCGACGCGACCCGCGCGATGCAATTGTTCGAAGTGGGGCAGGTGCCGATCATCGGCATCGTGGAGAATATGGCCGGCTATGCCTGCCCGCATTGCGGCGAATTGTCAGATCCTTTCGGCCATGGCGGGGCGGAAATCGCCGCGCGGGAAAAGGGCGTGCCCTTCCTGGGCCGGGTGCCGCTGGCGATGAATATTCGCCTGGCCAGCGATGCAGGCACGCCGCCCGCTGCCGGGGAAGGGGCAGAGGCGAAGGCCTTTGCCGATATCGCGGCAAGGCTTTCGGACTGGCTCGGGGCCTGACACAACCGGGGGGAGGCACGCCATGCAATTATCGCGCAGAGGGGTGCTGGCAGGGGCGGCCATCGGCGGCGGATTGCTGGTTGCCTGGACCTTGCGCCCCCGCCGCTTCGCGCCCCCGCTCAGCGCCGGGCGCAATGAGGCGAGCTTCGATGCCTGGTTGAAGATCGCCGCCGACGGCGTGGTCACAGTGGCTGTGCCGCAGCTCGAAATGGGGCAGGGCGTCAGCACGATCCTGCCGCAGGTGGTGGCGATGGAGCTGGGGGCGGACTGGCGGCAGATCGCGGTGGAGCCTGTTCCGGCAAGCGGGGCCTATCCAAACCTGCCGCTGGCGGCGCGATGGGCGCCCTTGTGGAAGCCCGCGCTGCCGTTCCTGGCGGATGATTCGGACGATTGGCCGGTGCGCCGCTTTGCCGAGGACAATCGCTTCATGGTGACGGCGGACGGCACATCGCTTGCCGCCTATGAAGCACCGTGCCGCCATGCCGCCGCCGCCGCGCGGGCGATGCTGGCGATGGAAGCGGCAGACCGCTGGGGCGCCTCGTGGGAGGAGTGCGAGGCCGAGGGCGGATTTATCATCCATGGCAAAAGGCGCTTGAGCTTTGCCGAACTGGCGCTGGATGCCGCGCGCCGCAGCCCGCCCGATCCCGCGCCGCTGCGGTCCCTGCCGCCGTCGGAAAAACCCAGCGAACTGGGCGCGGAAGCGCCGGTCTATTACCCAAGGCTCGACCTGCCCGCCAAGGTGGACGGATCGCTGCTGTTCGCGGGCGACGTGCGCCTGCCCGACATGGTCTATGCCTCGATCCGCCACGGGCCGATCGATCGTTCCACTCTCAAGCGCTTCGATGTGAATGCCGCTGCCGGATCGCTTGGCCTGGTGGGCGTGGTCAAGGGCAAGCGCTGGCTCGCCGCCGTGGGCGAGACCTGGTTTGCGGCCGAAAAGGCCCTGCGCAAGCTGGCGCCCACCTTCATGGTCGCAGGCGCGATAGACAGTGGCCGGATCGAGGAGGCGCTGGAAAAGGGCGTGATGAAAGGCAGCGCGCGGCGCATCGTCACACGCGGCGATGGCGATAGCGAGATGGGCAAGGCAACCTATCGCGCGCGATATGACATATCCCCCGCGCTCCACGCCACGATCGAGACTTCCAGCGCCACCGCCCGGATCACCGACGGCAGGCTGGAACTATGGATCGCAACCCAGGCGCCCGAACATGCGCGCGAGGCGGCGGCCAAGGCGCTGGGCCTCTCCGCCGCAGACGTAGTGCTCTATCCCATGCCGGCAGGCGGCAGTTTCGACCGGCGGCTGGAAGTGGACCATGCAATCGAAGTGGCATTGATCGCGCGCGAGATCGGCCGCCCGGTGCAGCTGGTCTGGTCGCGCGGGCAGGAGGCACTGGCCGGGCGCCCGCGCACGCCGGCGGCCGCGCTGCTTTCCGCCAAGGCGAGCGAGAGCGGCCATATCGCCATCTGGCGCGCCAAGCTGGCCCTGCCGCCCACGGTGCAGGAATTCGGCGAGCGGCAGTTCAACAATCTCACCAGCTGGTCTGCCATCGAGGCAAGCGAAGGCCGGGCCGATCCCATGGCAGTGGAAGGGGCCGATCCGCCCTATGGCATCGATCATGTCGCGGTGGATCACGTGCCGGTGAATATCGGCCTGCCCACCGGGCGGATGCGCGGCAATGCCCATGGCTATAGCTGCTTCTTCACCGAGAGCTTCGTGGACGAGCTGGCCGCACTGCACCGGCGCGAGCCCCTGTCCTATCGCATGGAAATGCTGGGCAACGATCCGCGCCTGGCCAATTGCCTGCAGCGCGCCGCGCGGCTGGCCGCGTGGGATGGCGGGGTGGAACAGAGCGGGCAGGGCCTTGCGTGCCACCGCATGGGCCCGGTGGAGGCAGGCGGGCGGATCGCCGCGATCGCCACCGCCAGTCAGGGCGAAGGCGGGGTGAAGGTGGAGAAATTCTCTGTCGCGGTCGATATCGGGCGCATCGTCAATATCGATATCGCCCGCCAGCAGATCGAAGGCGGGCTGATCTTCGGCATGGGCCTCGCGCTCGGCTCGGCCACGGATTACGAACGCGGCCAGCCCACCGCAGCGCGGCTCGCGGCGTTGGACCTGCCGACGCTGGCCGATTGCCCGGAGATCGAAGTGGACTTCATCGCCAGCGATGCAGAGCCGTTCGATCCGGGCGAACTGGGCGTGGCCGTGGCGGCGCCTGCCATTGCCAATGCGCTGTTTTCCGCCACCGGGCTGCGGCTGCGGCGATTGCCCCTCTTGTCAGGTGGCTTGTAGGGCCGGGCAGACTATAAGGCGCCCGCAATGACTTATGCCGAACAGAAGCTCCCGGCCGATCACGCCCCCGTCCGCACGGGCGGGGTGGGCGTGCTGCTTGTCAATCTCGGCACGCCCGATGCGCCCACTCCGGCGGCGGTAAAGCGCTATCTGGCGGAGTTCCTGTCGGACCCGCGCGTGGTGGAAATCCCGGCACTGGTCTGGCAGCCGATCCTGCGCGGGATCATCCTCAATACAAGGCCGAAGAAATCGGCCCATGCCTACCAGCAGGTGTGGACCGAAAAAGGCTCGCCGCTGGCCGCGATCACCTGCGAACAGGCCGAGGCGCTGCAGGCCCGGCTGGGCGATGCGGCGCGGGTGCGCTGGGCCATGCGCTATGGCAATCCCTCCATCCCGCAGGAGCTGAAGGCGCTGATGGACGAAGGGTGCGACCGTATCCTGCTCGCCCCGCTCTATCCGCAATATTCGGGCGCGACCAATGCCACGGTGGCAGACAAGGTGGGCGACACCTTGCGCGCCATGCGCTGGCAGCCCGCGTTGCGCACCATGCCGCCCTATTATGACGATCCGGTCCATATCGCCGCTCTGGCGAAGGATCTGGGCGCGCAGCTCGATGCGCTGGATTTCGTGCCCGAAGTGCTGCTGCTCAGCTTCCACGGCATGCCGGAACGCACACTGCATCTGGGCGATCCCTATCACTGCCAGTGCCGGAAAACCGCGCGCCTGCTGGGCGAGGCGCTGGGGCGGCCCGATCTGCGGATCGACACCACCTTCCAGTCGCGCTTCGGCCGGGCGAAATGGCTCGAACCCGCAACCGACACAGTGCTGCGGGCCGAAGCGCAGGCGGGCACGAGGCGCATGGCCGTGGCCGCCCCGGGCTTTTCCGCCGATTGCCTCGAAACGCTGGAGGAACTGGCGATCAGGGGCCGTGATCAGTTCATGGAAGCAGGTGGGGAGCATTATGCGACGCTGGCCTGCCTCAATGCCGGGGAGGCGGGGATGGATATGCTGGAGGCGCTGGTGCGGCGCGAACTGGCGGGGTGGGTTTAGGCTTCCATCCTTCTCCCGTTGACGGAAGCTAGCGTAGCCTGAATGCTGATAGAGTGCGGTCCCCGAACGACAGGCCGGGGAACCTTCCGCCCTTGCGGCCCATTGATTCGACGAGAAAAGGAGAGCCGAGATGAGCCATATCGCCGTGATCCCCGGAAGCCTGCGCGAGCACTCCTACAACCGGCGCCTTGCCCGCGCGATTGCCCATCTTCCTGCGACCGAAGGCCATTCCTTCGAGATCGTGGAGATTCGCGAGCTGCCGCTCTACGATCAGGATACGGATGCCGACCAGCCGAAGCCCGCACGCGAGTTCAAGCAGCGTATTACCGCGGCCGACGGGGTGATCTTCGTGACGCCGGAATATAACCGCTCGATCCCCGGCGTGCTCAAGAACGCGATCGACCACGGATCGCGCCCCTATGGCCAGAGCTGCTGGACCGGCAAGCCCGCCGGCGTGCTGGGCGTGAGCCCCGGTGCCACCGGCACCGCCATGGCCCAGCAACATCTGCGCAATGTGCTGGCCGCGCTGGATGTGCAGACCATGGCCCTGCCCGAAGTGTTCCTCAGATGGAGCGAGGATCTGCTGACCGAGGAAGGCCGGGTGGGCGCCCATAGCCACGATTATCTCGACCGCTGGATGGCGAAGTTTCTGGCGCATGTGGAGAAGCATACGGAGTGAGGTGAGGACGCCCATTCCTCTCCCCTTGCGGGGGAGGATAGCGAAGCTCGCATCCGTGAGGATCGCTTATCCCATGGCTGAAATGGGGTGAGGAGCGGAGAATGATAAACTCGTCATCCCAGCGAAAGCTGGGATCGCTCTCGACGAAGTGAGGCCGGTGGGATGAGCGCCTGGACCTATATTCTCGCCAACAAGCCCAATGGCGTGCTGTATATCGGTGTGACCGCCGATCTGGCGAGACGGATGATGCAGCATCGCGACGGAACGGGTTCGGCATTCTGCCGGAAATACGGTGTCAAACGGCTCGTCCATGCGGAACGGCACGTCGATATTCATTCTGCCATCGCGCGAGAAAAAGCGCTGAAGGCGTGGAAGCGCGTGTGGAAGATCGAGTTGATCGAGAGCGCCAACCCCAATTGGGACGATCTTTTCGAACGGATGATCTAGCCGGCAGCGATCCCAGCTTTCGCTGGGATGACGATATATGCCATGTCCGCAATGTTGTCGTGTCCGGAACGGCGGCTTTCGAGCGCAAACGCCGGATAACAGCCATTCAGCGAAGCAGTCGTTTTTTCCACGCCACCCAGCCCCACCGCTCGTAATGACGCCTTACCCCTCGCGCACAGGTCCTTCCAGCCGCGCCAATACGGCGCCAGTTCCAGCGGGATCGAAGCCTCGAACGCATCGTCGAGCGGATATTGCGGCATTGCCTCGGCCCCTGCACCGAGCACCGCTTCGCCCTGCTGCAGATTCTTGCGCCGCTTGAGCGGGTTGCGCCTGGCCTGATTGCCGAGCCACATTTGTGCAGCGCGAACCAGCGCGGATCGGGCACCACCAGCCGCGCGGTGTTGCCGTCGCGGCAGGGCACTACCTGATCGACCGGGCGCCCCAGCAGCCATTCCTGTTCGGGCAGGGGGATGGGGCGACCAACAGTTCGACCTCATAGGCATCGGCGTTGCATGCCTGGAATTCCCGCTCGGTGCTGACCGTGAAAGTCGCATCGACCGATTTGAGAAGTTCCCACACCGGGGCGTTATCCAGCTGCCTCTCACCCGCCCAGGCAAGGCCGAAATCAATGGTTTCGTCGGGAAGGTCGAATTTCGCGGCCGCTTCCTGCTGATAGGCCAGCAGGCAATTCGTGCAGACGACCAGCAATTGCCCGTCGAGCAGCCCGCCGCAGTCCGAGAACGGAGCCATGCTGACCATGGGATGATTTATCCCACAAAATTGTTTAATTACAAAATGTGAGATAAATCGTTCAATCTGAAATTATTAGATAATCCCCACGGCCTTCCCGGCGCGTTCGAACATGCCCAGGATGGTTTGTACCTGCTCGGCCGAATGTTCGGCGCAGAGCGAGCAGCGCAGCAGGGTCATGTTGGCGGGGGTTGCCGGCGGGCGGGCGAGGTTGACGTAGAGCCCTTCGTGCAGCAGCGCCTCCCACATGGCGGCGCCCTTCTCCAGATCGGGCATGATCACCGCGATGATCGCGCTTTGCGGGGTCTCGGTGCCCAGCTGGAAGCCCAGCTGTTTCAGCCCGCCATGCAGCGTGCGCGAATTTTCCCACAGATGCGCCCGCTTTTCCCCGCCATGCATCAGCTTGCGGATGGAGGTCGCCGCCGTCGCCACCACGCTGGGCGGCAGGCTGGCGGTGAAGACATAGGGGCGGCACACCAGCCGGAGCACTTCGAACTTGGGATGGTTGGACACGCAGAAGCCGCCCACCGTGCCCACGCTCTTGGAAAAAGTGCCGATCACGAAATCGACATCTTCCAGCACGCCCTGGGCTTCGGCCACGCCGCGCCCATGCTCGCCGATGAAGCCCATCGAATGGGCCTCGTCCACCAGCACCATCGCGCCATTGGCCTTGGCGACCGCGATCATCTCCTTCAGCGGGGCAATGTCGCCCAGCATGGAATAGACGCCTTCCAGCACCACCAGCTTGCCGGCGCCTTCGGGAATGCGCTTGAGGCGCTTTTCCATCGCCTCGATATCATTGTGCTTGAAGGGAACCACCTCGGCATTGCCGAGCGCGCAGCCGTCCCAGATGGAGGCGTGGCTGTCGATGTCGAGGACGATGTAATCGCCCTTTCCGGCGACCGTGGAAATGATTCCGAGGTTGGCCTGATAGCCGGTGGAGAACACCATGGCATGATCCATGCCATAGAACTCCTTCAGCGCCTCCTCGCACTCCTTATGGCCCTGATAGGTGCCGTTGAGCACACGGCTGCCCGTGGTGCCCGCGCCGAAATTGTCCAGCGCATCCTTGCCGGCCTGGATCACGTCCGGGTCGAAGGTCATGCCCATGTAATTGTAGGTGCCCAGCAGGATCGTGTCCCGTCCGTTGCAGATCGCACGGGTGGGGGAGAGCACTTTCTCCATCACCAGGCTGAACGGATCCTCGCCTCCGCCGGCGAGCAGGCTCTGGCGCAAGGCAATGATGTCGTCGAACTTGCTGAACAGATCACCGGTCATCGCGGTCACTTCTCCCACCGCCCGATCACTTGCCACTGAGTGTGCAGACCGCATCGATCAACTGGCCGAAATTCTCGATTTCCGCCTGCTGGTTCATGCTGATGATGATGTCGAATTCATCCTCGATCGCAGCGACGAAATCCATCACGGTCAGGCTGTCGAACTCAAGGTCGCCAGCGAAAGTGGTGGCATCGGCTATCTCGGCGCCCTTCTTGTTGAAGGGGGCGATCAGCGATCGGATACGGGTTTCGACTTCTGCGCGGTCCATGTGGGGCTCCTAGGGCTCGATTGCGGCGCAAAAGCGGCGCGGAGGGCAAGTGTCAAGTTCGGGTGTCGAGGGCGGCTTTCACAGCAGCGCCTTAACCGCCTGCATGAAGGGGCCGATGGAAACGGGCTTGGCCAGATAGCCTTCCGCGCCGGCATCGCGAATGCGTTCCTCATCCCCCTTGCCGGCATAGGCGGTGACGGCCAGCACAGGAATGGCGCGCAGCGAAGCATCCGATTTCAGCCCCGCGATCAGGTCCAGCCCCGAGACATTGGGCAGCTGGATATCCATAATCACCAGATTGGGCACGAATTCCCGGGCCTTGGCGATGGCTTCCAGCCCGTCGGCCACAGGTTCCACCGCGAAGCCATTGGCGCGCAGGACGTCGCAAAACAGCTTACGGTTGAGATCGTTGTCCTCGACAACGAGGATTCTCTTTGCCACTGCCCAATTCCCTTGGGGTAATTCCCCATCAAGTAGATTACTAGGGCTCCGGCAAGGTGGTGACAATTCCCGGCTCCAGCGAATCCCCCGCCCATGACGACAATGCCGAATCGCTGGCGCTTGGTGCGCTGGCCTGGGTATTGTCCGATGGCGACCGGGCCGAGCGTCTGCTGGCGCTGACCGGCCTCACGCCCGATGCCTTGCGCGCCGGGGTGGGAAGCCGGGCCGTGCTGGGCGCGGTGCTGGAATTTCTCGCCGGGCATGAACCCGATCTCGTCGCCGCGGCCGATGCCCTGGGGACCGAACCGCAAAAGCTGGCCGATGCCGCAAGGAGCCTGACCCGATGAGCCGCCGCCCCCTGATCGTCACCGATTGCGACGAGGTGCTGCTGCACATGGCCGCGCATTTCCGCGATTTCGTGGGCGAGGAACATGGCGTGGACTTTGCGCTGAATGGCAACAGTTTCCTCAATTCGATGCGCCGCCGCGACACGGGCGAAGTGCTGAGCGAAGAGGAGATGTGGGTTCTGCTGAACCTGTTCTTCGACACCGAAATGCACCGCCAGAATCCCATCGCCGGGGCAGTCGAAGCGATGGGCGCGCTGGCCGAACAGGCCGATGTGGTGGTGCTGACCAATCTGAAGGACCACCGGATGCAGACCCGCGCGGCGCAGCTTGCCGGGCACGGTATCAATGCGCGGGTCTATACCAATCAGGGGCCGAAAGGCCCGGCGCTGAAGGCGATTCTTGAGGAATTCGGGGCAGACCGCGCCTTCTTCATCGACGATATCGCCCATCACCATGGTTCGGTCGCGGAAGAGGCAGGCCATGTCACCCGCCTGCATTTCGTGGGCGAACCGCTGATGGCCCCCTATGTGCCCTGCGCCTTCACGGCGGGGCAGGCCCATGCCCGGATCGACAATTGGGAAGAGGCGCTGCCCTGGCTGCTCGATCGGCTGGACGACAAGTGAGGATTGAACGATGAGCATCGAAGCGAAACTCGCCGAACTCGGCATCATTCTGCCCGAACCCGCCGCCCCGGTGGCGGCCTATGTCCCCGTGGTGGTGGCGGGCGGTCTGGCCCATGTTTCGGGGCAATTGCCCTTCGTGGACGGCAAGCTCGTCACCGGCCGGCTGGGCGAGGATGTCAGCCTTGAGGACGGCACCGCCGCCGCGCGCGCCTGCGGGCTGATGCTGCTGGCGCAAATCAAGGCCGCGCTCGGCGCGCTCGACAAGGTGGAGCGGGTGGTGAAGCTGGGCGCCTTCGTCAATTCGGCGGGCAGCTTCACCGATCAGCCCAAGGTCGCCAATGGCGCTTCGGAACTGATGGTGGAAGTGTTCGGCGATGCCGGGCGCCATGCCCGTAGCGCCGTGGGCGTTCCCGTGCTGCCGCTGGGCGCCGCGGTGGAAGTGGACGCGATCTTCGCCGTAAAGGGATGATCGCCCGGCTGCTCGACCGGCTTTTCGCACCCGCGCCCGATCCGGCGCGGGTGGGCTGGCTGGCGCAGCATGACTATGCCCATCGCGGGCTGCATGGGCCGGGCGTGCCCGAAAACTCGCTCTCAGCCTTTGCCGGGGCCATCGCGCGCGGCATGGGGATCGAATGCGATATCCAGCGCAGCGGCGATGGGCAGGCGATGGTGTTCCACGATTGGGAGCTTGGCCGGCTGACCGGCGAGAGCGGCCCGGTGGCGGATCGCAGCGCTGCCGCGCTCGGCCGGATCGCGCTTACGGGTGCGCAAGGCTGCCGCATCCCAACCTTGCGCGACATGCTGGGCATGGTGCGTGGCCGGGCGCCGATCCTGATCGAGATAAAGTCGAAGCGCGGCTATAATGTCGGGGCGAGCTGCCTTGCGGTGCGCCGCGTCCTGGAAGGCTATCGCGCACCCCATGCGGTGATGAGCTTCGATCCGCGCGTCAGCCGCTGGTTTGCCGCCCATGCACCCCGCATTCCGCGCGGGCTGGTTATGACCGAGGAGAATGATCGCGCGATCATCGGCTGGGCCCGGCGGCATCTGTGGCTGTGGATCGCGAAGCCCGATTTCCTCGCCTATGACGTGCGCGACCTGCCCAGCCGGTTCGCCGCCGCCCAGCGCAGGCGCGGGTTGCCGGTGCTGACCTGGACGGTGCGCTCGCCGGAATTGCGGGAGCGGGCCGCCCGCCATGCGGATGCCCCGATTGCGGAGGGGGATGGGGTTCAGGGCGGTTGACTCGTCATCCCGGCGAAAGCCGGGATCGCTGGCGGGCGGCCCATTTGCGAACGAATGCCTACACGTTCAGCATCGCGCGTGTTCCGATGTCCGCCTTCCAATCCCATCCCGCCGAATGTTGCCTTTCCGGACACGACGATATTGCGGGCGCCACCTACATCCGTTCGTCCTGAGCTTGTCGAAGGACGCGGGAAACCGGCAGCGCCACACTCCTTCGCGCGCGCCCTTCGACAAGCTCAGGACGAACGGGCGTGGTGGATTGGGATAAGGATTCTGCTCGCCTACCATCGTCATTCCCGCGAAAGCGGGAACCCAGTTCAACGGTTGCCGCTGGGTTCCCGTTTTCGCGGGAATGACGAATTGGTGAACCGGCAGCTTTCCACCCCAGTCGCCAGCGATCCCGGCTTTCGCCGGGATGACGAGTGTTCGATATCCCCCCGAGAGCAATCGACAGCCCCGACAACCTCCGGCTAATGTGTCTTGCATGAGCGACCAGCCGACTCTCACCGCCCGCATCGCCCCGGCTGTCGGGGTCTTGTCGGCGGATGAGTGGGATGCGCTGGCGGGCGCCGACAATCCCTTCACCAGCCATGCCTTCCTGACCGCGCTGGAGGATTCGGGCAGTGTCGGCCCCGGCACAGGCTGGACTCCGCTGCCCATCGTGATCGAGGATGAGGCGGGCCGCCTTGCCGCGGCGCTTCCCGCCTATCTCAAGTCCCATAGCCAGGGCGAATATGTGTTCGACCATAGCTGGGCCGATGCGTGGGAGCGGGCGGGGGGCAGCTATTACCCCAAGCTGCAGATCGCCGTGCCCTTCACGCCCGCCACCGGCCCGCGCCTGCTGCTGGCGGATGAGGCGCTGGCCGCTCCGCTGCTGCGCGCGGCCGAAACCCTGTGCCTGCGCGAGGAGCTTTCCTCCATCCATGCGACCTTTATCGAGCCTGCCCAATTGCCCCTGTTCGAACAGGCCGGCTGGCTGACCCGCAGCGACATCCAGTTCCATTGGGAAAATCGCGGCTATGCGGGCTTCGAGGATTTTCTCGATCAGCTTTCCTCGCGCAAGCGCAAGGCGATCCGCAAGGAACGCGCCGCCGCGCAGGAAGGAGTGGAGATCAGGGCCCTGTCCGGCGCGGATCTGCGGCCCGAACATTGGGACGCCTTCTGGGCCTTCTATCAGGATACCGGATCGCGCAAATGGGGCACCCCCTATCTGACGCGCGAGGCGTTTGACCTGTTCGGCCAGCGGATGGGGGATCAGGTGCTGCTGATCCTGGCTTATATGGACAATATGCCGATTGCAGGCGCGCTCAATTTCATCGGCGGGTCGGCGCTCTACGGCCGCTATTGGGGCTGCGTGCTGGACAAGCCCTTCCTGCATTTCGAGCTGTGTTATTATCAGGCGATCGATCATGCGATCGCGCGCGGGCTCTCCCGGGTGGAGGCCGGCGCGCAGGGCGGGCACAAGCTGGCCCGGGGCTATGAGCCGGTGCAGACCTGGTCCGCGCATTGGATCGCCGATCCGCGTTTCCGCGAGGCAGTGGCCGATTTCCTGGAGCGCGAACGTGCCGGAGTGGCAGCCGACCAGATGTTCCTGGGCGAAAGGACGCCGTTCAGGAAGGGGTGAGCGGCGGTGTCAGGCCGCGCGGCGGTCCAGCGTGGAGAGCCACTGGCGCGCGCGGCGCTGGGCTTCGGCGATTTCGCGGGCGGTCATCTCGTCGGAAATGTCGGCCCGGCACACTGCGGCTTCCTCATGGCCCTGCGCGGCGGCGAGGTTGAACCATTTATGCGCCTCGATCAGGTCGCATTGTGTGCCGTGGCTGCCGGTGGAGAAGGCCACCCCAAGGTCGAAATAGGCGCTCACATCGCCCATGGCGGCGGCGGCGAGGCAGGTGGCGACGAGCCTCTCGGTGCCCTTGCTGCTGATGCGGCCGGCCAATACGGTCGGAGCGGTCTGGTCGATCAGGCGAAGTTCCATGATGCGTACCCCCAAAGTTTACCCCATGCCGGAGAGGGCAATTCCACCCGCTCCCGCAGATGACCTTGGGTCCTCATGGTCAAGAAATGGTTAATGCTGCTGCGTGGGGAGACACATATCCGCCCCTGAGGGGCGCCTTCCGTTCGCCGTATGGGGCGAACGCGCAATCGCCCGGTGACAGCGCGCGATTGCCGCTTGTGTGGCCTTGGGCGTCCCCCTATAGGCGCCCCAACCAGACCGGACACGCCACTGGAAAAATCCGGGGCATGCAGGGGAATTGCCGGTTCCCGGGAGAATTGGACACGGAGTAACTCGATGGTTTCGGTTGCCGGTGACGAAATCGATATTCTTGCCAAGGCGCGTCGCACGCTTGGCAGCGACTACACGCCTTCCGACGATGAAGAGTACATGAGCGAGAAGCAGACGGAATATTTCCGCGCGCTGCTCGTCGAATGGAAAAAATCGATCCTTTCCGCCTCCGAGGGCACTCTGCAGTCGCTGCAGGATGGCCCGATCCGGGAGGCTGACCTCAATGATCGCGCCTCCAGCGAGACCGATTGGGGGATCGAATTGCGCACCCGCGATCGCCAGCGCAAGCTGATCACCAAGATCGAATCGGCCCTGCGCCGCATCGATCAGGGCGAATATGGCTATTGCGACGTGACCGGCGATCCGATCGGCATCAAACGGCTGATCGCCCGCCCGATCGCCACCATGACGGTGGAAGCGCAGGAAGCGCACGAACGGCGCGAGAAGATTTCTCGCGACGATTGATCGCCCGGTCCGCATATCCGGGGCCGGCCTCGGGTCGCTCCCGGATGGCATCGGGCCCGCGTGATTAATGCTTTGTTTGCCGATAAAGTGCTAGGCACAAGTGCCCGGGGGCGATGGAAGCCCGGGTCGTCGGCCCGACTCGCGTCCGGGCCGCATTGGAGTTGGGTAACAAGCGAATGAGCAATGTCGACACACGCCAATTGTCGCGCGACAGCCTGTTCGTCTTGGCCAAGATCAAGGTCGAAGGGGACGTCAGCGGTACCGAGCATCGCGTGAAGGTGCGCAATCTCTCTTCCGCCGGGATGATGGCCGAAGGCGACGTGAAAGTTTCGCGCGGTTCGCTGGTCAGCGTCGATCTGCGCAATATCGGCTGGGTCGATGGCACGGTGGCCTGGAAGCAGGATGACCGTTTCGGCATCGCTTTCATCGAGGAAGTGGACCACCGGCAAGTGCTGGCAACCAACACCAATCCCACCGGCGATCTCGATACGCCGCGCTTCGTGCGCCCGCCGCTGCCTTCCATGATTCCCGAGCCTTCCAAGCTTCGCAAGATCTGACAATCGCTTCCGCCCATTGAAGCGCGCCGCGGCAAGGCTTACGGCTGGCTTTGATGTCTCGTTCCCTTCGCATTCTGGCCCTCGGCCTGGCGCTGTTCGCGGCCGCTTGCGGGCGCGGCAACGAGGGCGCGCTGGAAGTCGCCATCATTGGCGGCGAGAATGACCCGTTCGAGGAAGGCGTGCTGCTCTCGGCCGCCGGGCAGCATGTCCATGCGGCAACGACCGAGGGGCTGGTCGGGCTGGACGCCCAGGGGCAGGTGACCCCGGCGCTGGCCGATCGCTGGATCGTGACCGACGATGGCAAGAGCTACATCTTCCGCCTGCGCGACGGCACCTGGCCCGATGGCAGCGAGCTGACCGGCGAAAGCGCCCGCAGCGCGTTGCGCCGCGTGGTTCAGCGCCTTTCGGGCACTTCGCTGGGCTACGATCTTTCCCAGATCGACGAGATTCGCGCCATGGCCGGCCGGGTGGTGGAAATCCGCCTGAAGGGGCCGATGCCCGATTTCCTGCAGCTTCTGGCCCAGCCGGAATTGGGCCTGCCCTATAAGGGGCGCGGCACTGGCCCGATGAGCCTGCGCAAGGTGGGCAAGACGGCCGTGCTCTCCATGCTCTCGCCCGAGGCGCGGGGCCTTCCGGTGGTGGAAGGCTGGGAACAGGGCGTGCGCGAGCTGCGGGTCCACGGAACCGAGGTGAAGCGCGCCATCGCCCTGTTCGACGAAGGCCAGATCGATGTGGTGCTGAACGGCAGGATCGAAAGCCTGCCGCTGGTCGATACCGGCCCGCTTTCGCGCGGGACAGTGCGGCTCGATCCCGCGATCGGCCTGTTCGGCCTGGCGGTGCGCAATGCGGAAGGGATTCTGGGCGACGCTTCCGGGCGGGAAGCGATCTCCATGGCGATCGACCGGGCGGCCCTGATCGCGCCGTTCAATGTCGGCGGCTGGCAACCTACCTCGCGGTTGGTCGCGCCGGGCCTGCGGGGCGATCTGGGGACCATCGGCGAACGCTGGGACGGCACTTCGCTCGCCCAGCGCCGCACCGCGGCCACGGCGCGGGTCGCCACCTGGAAATCGGTGAATGGCGGCAAGATTCCCGAAATCTCTATCTCCCTGCCGGTGGGCCCGGGGGGCGATGTCTTGTTCGAAGGGCTCTCGCGCAATCTTTCCGCAATCGGCGTCACGCTGCGCCGGGCGAAAAAGGGCGAGACGGGCGACCTGGAACTGGTCGACCGGGTGGCGCGCTATGCCAGCGCCCGCTGGTTCCTCAACCAGTTCAATTGCGGCTTGAAGCGCGGCTTCTGTTCGAGCGAGGCCGATACCCGCGTGGCCGAGGCTGCGCAAAGCGCCGACCCCGACGAACGCGCCGCCCTGATGGCCGAGGCCGAGGCGGAACTCACCTCGCTCAATGCCTTCATTCCCTTCGGCCCGCCAGTGCGCTGGTCGCTGGTGCGGGCCGGGGTGGCCGGCTATGCCGCCAATGCCTGGGTGTTCCATCCCTTGCCCCAGCTCGCCACCATCCCCAGATAGGGCAGATGACCCAATCCAGCCGTCCCCGCCCCATGGGCGTGACCCTGCCGGTGGGCACCGATCCCGCCTCCGTTCGCCAGCGCATCGAAGCGATGGAGATGGTGCTGGAACGCAGCTTCACTATTCCCGGCATCAACCGCGCCGTGGGGCTCGATGCGATTGTCGGAATCATCCCGGTGCTGGGCGATGTGCTGACCGCCGCCATGGGCGCCTATATCGTATGGGAAGCGCGCAATCTGGGCCTGCCCAAATGGAAACTGGCGCGCATGGCCGCCAATATCGCCTTCGACACGGCATTGGGCGCGATCCCGGTGGCGGGCGACCTGTTCGACCTGCTCTATCGCTCCAACAGCCGCAATCTGCGGATCGTGAAGAAGCATCTCGACAAGCACCATCCATCGAGCCGGATTATCGAGGGCTAGGGCGTGTGGTCCTTCTCCCTTTGAGGGGAGAAGGATAGCGCAGCTTGCTCCGCAGGAGCTAGCGCACCTTGGATGAGGGTGCCTGCCGGTTCGAAAGACCGCAAACCCTCACCCAACTCCGGCTAGGCCCTCGCGGGCTAAGTCTGCGTATCCCTCTCCCGTCAACGGGAGAGGGTTTTTGGAGGATAGCTCTGGAAGACAAGTCTGGAAGCGATCCGATTGTCCACTACGCTGCAGCCGACTATCATTCAGCGGACCTCAGCTAGGAAATCGCGGCATGGGCGGACACAGTCGATCACGCTGGCCGAAGATCGTCGCCGGAGCGGCAATATTGGCGATCTTCCTCGCCCCAATTGCCTATGCGAATTCCGGCAGGGCCAAGCAGCGTTATTTCGATATCACCTTCAATTCGTGCAGCCGCAGCGAGGGGTTGGACGGTACCCTGTGGCGCAAGGTCCCGGTATTTGACGGCGAGGTTCGGGAATTCGTCGCGTCCGACGCAAGGGAAGCGGCCGTGATCGACTGCGCGAACCGCTGGGCTGGCCTGTTCATTTCGGACCATCTGGAGCCGAAGCCGGGCGATATGCCTATGGCACGGAGCAAGCTCACCGTTTCCGTGGCGGGTTCGAACTATGCACCGCCAGAGCATCTGGTGGATATCGCGCATGTGGAGTTCACCGGCGGGAATGACGAATAGGGAGGACAGCGACAGTTCCCTCCCTTGCCGTGCCAAACAAACATTTTCCTACTCAGGCAAAATTTGCTTCATCCTGCGGGATGATCGCCAGCTTCCTCTTTCCGCTTCGACCTGCCGCCGCGCAGAGGGTGACACAGTACCTTTGCGGAAAGTCACAGATCGCTCTGCGCGATTGCGCGGCCAGAACGCGATCCGCCGTGGAGAATGTCGGAAAAAATCACGGAAAACTGCCGATTCCCGGGCAGGTAAAGGCCCGATGCGCCCCGAAACCGAGCCCGAAGGTCACAAGGTTTCGCGGGCCGTTTCGTGTCACTTTCGCTGCCGTGTCAGGCTTCCAGTTCGATGTCCCAATAGAGCCAGTCGCGCCAGGTTTCGTGGAGATAGTTGGGCGGGAAGCTCTTGCCCTGTTGCTGCAATTGCCAGCTCGTCGGGCGGATCGGGGGGACCAGCGGGGGCATTTTCGCCTGGGCGGGAGTGCGGCCGCCTTTCTTGAGATTGCAGGGGGCGCAGGCGGTGAGGATGTTTTCCCATGTCGTCTTGCCGCCCAGCCGGCGGGGAATCACATGGTCGAAGGTCAGATGTTCCGGGCTGCCGCAATATTGGCAGGAGAAGCGATCGCGCAGGAACAGGTTGAAGCGGGTGAAGGCGGGGAATTCATTGGGCCGGACATATTGCCGCAGGGCGATCACCGAGGGAATCTTCATGTCGAGCGAGGGCGAATGGACCGCCCGCTCGTAACTCGCCACGATATCCACCCGTTCCAGGAACACCGCCTTGATCGCGGTCTGCCACGGCCACAGGCTCAGCGGGTAATAGGACAGCGGCGTATAATCGGCATTGAGAACCAGAGCCGGGCAGCTGTCCAGCTTCCGCAAGGGGTCGCCCTCCGCACTGCGGAAGCGCGCTGCCCGTTCGATCAGTTCGGCTTTGAACACAGTGTGGTGTCCTCCCTGATATGCGCAAGGGAGCATTTGCCTTGAAAAGCGTCAAGCCTGTTACAAATCGCGCATCCACAGGATTTTTGCTGATTCGCGCCTGAAAGAACCCGTCTTCTGCATGATCGTTACCCGCTTTGCCCCCAGCCCCAACGGGCCGCTCCATCTTGGCCACGCCTTTGCGGCGGTGGTGGCGCATGATCTGGCGCAGGCAGGGGATGGGCGTTTCCTGCTGCGGATCGAGGATATCGACGGTGCGCGCAGCCGGGCCGAGCTGGCGGAAGGTTTCCGCGCGGACCTCGCCTGGCTGGGGCTGGAATGGGAGGAAGTGCCCCGGCAATCCGCTCGCCTTGCGACTTACGAAGCGGCGGCACAGCGGTTGAAGGCCATGGGCCTGCTCTATCCGTGCCAGTGCACCAGGGCGCAGATCGTGGCCGCGGCAGTGGAGAACGGGCCGGATGGGCCGATCTATCCGGGCACCTGCCGGGGCGGGCATGTCGATCCATCGGGCGAAGTCGCCTGGCGGCTCGACATGGCCAAGGCCGTGGCGCTGGCAGGGCCGCTCGAATGGGTGGACGAACTGGCGGGCGTGCAACGCGCGACCCCGGAAATCTTTGGCGACATGGTGCTGCTGCGCAAGGAAGCTCCCGCCAGCTATCACCTCGCCGCCACGCTGGACGATGCAGCGGACGGGATAACTCTGGTGACGCGGGGGATGGACCTGTTCCCGGCCAGCCATGTCCACCGGCTGCTGCAGGCGCTGCTCGGCCTGAAGGTGCCGGTCTGGCACCACCATCCGCTGCTGGTGGATGGGGAGGGGAGGAAGCTGGCCAAGCGGCGCGGCTCGGGCGCGGGATCGCTGGGCCTCACGGAATTGCGGCTGGCGGGGGAAGATGGGCGGGCGCTGGCCGATGCCCTGCGGGTCGGCGCGCTGCCATCTGGCATTTCGCTCAGCAAGGGCCTAGATAGGGGCTTATGAATACGTTCCTCGTCATCGTCCTGCTCGGCCTGATGGCCATGGTGGTCTATTCGCTCGTGCGCGGGATCGTCGCGTTCCTGCAGAGCACCCGGCACAATATCGACAATGGCGGGGAGGCGAATTTGCACGAGCTGCAATTGCAGCAGAACAAGATGATGTTCGCGCGCATCAAATATCAGGCGCTCGCAATCGTGGTGATCGTGATCATCCTCGCCGCCGGCCGTTGATCGGCTGACGGTACGGGTGGATGGTCCGGCTTTCGAAGATCTACACCCGCACGGGGGATGACGGCACTTCGGGCCTGGTCGACGGTTCGCGCCGGGCCAAGGCCGATCCGCGCTTCGAGGCAATCGGCGCGGTGGACGAAGCAAATTCGGCGCTCGGCCTGCTGGCGGTGGCGCTGGCGGGCAGCGATCGCCTTGGGGGCGTGACCCGGGCGCAGAACGATTTGTTCGATCTCGGCGCCGATCTGGCCACGCCCGGCGAGGAATTCGAGCCTTCCGAAATGGTGCTGCGGATCGTGCCCGCGCAGGTCTCCGCGCTGGAAGCGGCAATCGATGCGCTGAACGAAGGGGTGGAACCGCTGCGCAGTTTCATCCTGCCCGGCGGTACCGAAGCGGCCGCCCGCGCCCATGTCGCCCGCGCCGCAGTGCGCCGCGCCGAACGCGCCATGGCTGCATTGGCGGCGGCGGAGCCGGTGAACCCGGCGGCGCTCCATTACATCAACCGCCTGTCGGACTGGCTGTTCGTCCTCGCCCGCGCGTTCAATGCGGATGCAGGCGGCGATGTGCTGTGGCAGCCGGGGGCGAACCGCTAGCGCTTCGTCATTGCGAGCGGAGCGAAGCAATCCAGGGCCCAATGCGTTCAGCCCTGGATTGCCGCGGGACCTGCGGTCCCTCGCAATGACGAATCATGGCGTGGAATCTGCATAATGGCTAAGCTTGTGCTGCAACTGCGAAGGATATGGGCATGGACATCGTCGGAGTGATCGGGGCAGGCCAGATGGGCTCGGGCATTGCCCAGACGGTGGCCCAGCGGGGCATCGAAGTGCTGTTGTGCGATGTCGATCTGGCGCTGGCCGAAAAGGCGAAAGCGAAGATCGGGAAGACCCTCGCCCGGCTGGTGGAGAAGGAGAAGATCTCCGCCACCGATGCCGCCGCCACGCTGGGCAGGATCGTGCCCGTGGCCGATTATGCGCCCATGGCCGGGGCCGGGATCATCATCGAAGCGGCGACCGAGCGCGAGGATATCAAGCGCGCGATCTTTGCAAGGGCGGGCGAAGTGCTGGGCGCGGACGCGATCCTTGCCAGCAACACCAGCTCCATCCCGATCACCCGCATGGCGGCGGGCACTGCCGATCCGGCGCGCTTCATCGGGCTGCATTTCTTCAATCCCGTGCCGGTAATGCAGCTGATCGAAGTGATCCCCGGCCTTGCCACCAGCCCCGATACCGTGGCCCGCACCCGCGCCTTTGCCGAAAGCCTGGGTAAGCAGGTGGTGCTGAGCGGGGACGAGCCGGGCTTCGTGGTCAACCGCATCCTCCTGCCCATGATCAACGAGGCATGCTTCGTGCTGGGGCAGGGCACGGCCAGCGTTGCCGATATCGACAAGGGCGCGCGGCTGGGCCTCAATCACCCGATGGGGCCGCTGGAACTGGCGGATTTCATCGGGCTGGATACCTGCCTGGAGATCGTGAAGGTAATCTTCGCCTCTACCGGCGATTCCAAATATCGCCCGGCGCCGTTGCTGGCAAAATATGTCGATGCGGGCTGGCTGGGCCGCAAGACCGGCCGGGGCTTCTACGATTATTCGGGCGAAGTGCCGGTGCCCGCTGTCTGACGGATCAGGGCCTCAGCGCCCCTGCCTGAGAATGGCCACCCCATTGACGAATTCGAACTGCTGGTCGGATCCGGTATTGGCTGTCTCTGCCGGGCGATCTGCACCGATATCGCCATCGTCATCGCCCTGCGCCATTTCGTCTGGCGGAGTGGGGTCCATGCCGGCGGCGGTATCGATCAGGTCTTCATCGTCCAGAAATTCATGTTCTTCGCCTGCAGCCTCCGGCACAGCCGGTGGAGGTAGCGGCGCGGGAGCGGCGGCTTGGGCCATCTGCGTGTTCAGCTCCTGCCGCCTGTCAGCCACTCCATTTGTCACGCGCGCAAGCGGGCCGCTCTCCCTGTCGCCCACCAGCAGATAGGCGCCCAGAAGGATCAGCGCGACAAAGCCGGCCGCGAACCAGCGATTCCTGAAGATGAACTGATTCATCTCCGGCGATGTAAGGCAGCAGGGTTAATTCGAAGTAAGCGCCGCCGCCCGATTGCCCTCAGCCTTGGGCGGAAAGACGCTTCAGTTCGTAAAGGAGGTCCAGCGCCTCGCGCGGGGTGAGCGCGTCGACTTCCAGTTCCTCCAGCCGGTCGCGCAAGCCGTCGCGCACCTCTTCCTCCTGCACCTGCGCTGCGGCGAAGAGCGGGAGGTCCCCCAGGCCCGCGGCCAGCCCGCCCGTTTCGGCGCGGCCTCGCTCCAGCCGGTCGAGCACCTGCCGGGCGCGCTTCACCACCGGTTCGGGCACGCCTGCCAGCCGCGCCACGGCCAGGCCATAGGATCGGTCGGCAGGGCCGGTGCTCAGCTCGTGCAGCAGCACCAGATCGCCCTTCCATTCGCGGGCGCGGACGTGGTGGAGCGACAGCGCCTCGCAGGTCTCCGCCAGCCGGGCCAGCTCGTGATAATGGGTGGCGAACAGGCAGCGACAACGGTTCTTGCCGTGCACGGCCTCCACCACGGCCCAGGCGAGAGCGAGGCCATCATAAGTGGAGGTGCCGCGCCCGACCTCGTCGAGGATCACGAAGCTGCGTTCGGATGCCTGGGCAAGGATCGCGGCGGTTTCCACCATCTCGACCATGAAGGTCGAGCGCCCGCGCGCCAGATTGTCGGATGCGCCCACGCGGCTGAACAGGCGGTCGACCAGCCCGATCCGGGCGGTATCGGCCGGGACATAGCCGCCTGCCTGCGCCAGCAGCACGATCAGCGCGTTCTGCCGCAGGAAAGTGGATTTGCCGCCCATATTCGGCCCGCCGATCAGCCACAGCCGGTCGGCAGGAGAAAGGGTGCAGTCATTCGCCACGAAACGCTCGCCACTGGACGCCAGAGCCTGTTCCACCACCGGATGGCGCCCGCCCCTGATATCAAGCGAGAGGCCTTCCGAAATCTCCGGGCGGCACCAATTGCCTTCGGCCGCCCGCTCGGCTTGCCCGGCGGAAACGTCGATCCGGGCCAGCGCGGCGGCAGTGGCGGCGATCGCTTCCCGATCTGCTGCAACGGCGGCGATCAGCTCCTCGAAATGCGCTTCCTCGGCAGCGAGAGCATGGCCGCCCGCCTCGGCGATGCGGCTGGCTTCCTCATGCAATTGCAGCGAATTGAAGCGCACTGCATTGGCCATGGTCTGGCGATGGGTGAAGCCGCTCTCCGGTGCCATCAGCCGGTCGCCATGGCGGGCGGGCACTTCGATGAAATAGCCCAGCACGCCATTATGGCGGATTTTCAAGGCGGAAATCCCGGTCTCGTCGCGATAGCGCGCTTCCATCGCAGCGATGGCGCGGCGGGCATTGCCGGAAACGGCGCGCAATTCGTCCAGCGCGTGATCGTAGCCTTCCGCGATGAAGCCGCCCTGGCTGCGCTCGGTTGGCGGCGTCGGGACGAGTGCGCGGCCGAGCAGGTCGGTCAGCGCGCCGTGCCCGCCCAGCCTTGGCAGCAGTGTGTCGAGCAGATCGGGCCTGCCGTTGCGGCGCTGGAGGTGCTCGCCGATATTGCGTGCTTCATTGAGCCCGTCGCGGATCTGGCCGAGATCGCGTGGGCTGCCGCGTCCGGCGACGATCCGGCCCAGCGCGCGGCCGATATCGGGCGCACCGCGCAGCACTTCGCGCAAATCCGCGCGCAGCAGCGGGTCCTCGTGGAAATATTGTACCAGCGCCAGCCGGGCGGTGATGGCGCCGGCATCGGTCAGCGGGGCGGAAAGATCGTCCGCCAGCTGCCGCGCGCCTGCGCCGGTCACGCAGCGATCCACCGCAGCGATCAGGCTGCCGGCCCGGCCGCCCTGCTGGCTGGAGAGAATTTCAAGACTGCCGCGGGTTGCCTCGTCCATCGCCAGACGCTCTTCTCCCGCGCGCGCTTCGGGCGGAAGGAGGAAGGGCAGCTTGCCGCGTCCGACATGCTCCAGATAGGCGATCAGCCCGCCCGCCGCTGCCAGCATGGGGCGGGTAAAGCTGCCGAAGGCGTCCAGCGTGGCGACTTCGTGCAGGCGCTTGAGGCGGGCTTCGCCCTCGTCGCTGGCGAAGGTGGTGCGTGCCCGGGGGATCGCATCGAGCGGCGCCTCGCCCCATCCTTCGGGCACCACCAGCTCGCTCGCTCCGATCCGGGCGAGAGCAGCGCCCATCCGCTCGGGCGCGCATTCCTCCAGCTCCATCCGCCCGGTGGAGATATCGCAGGCGGCAATGCCGATCGTGCCGCGAACATCGCAGACCGCCGCGAGCATGTTCGCCCGGCGCGGTTCCAGCAGCGCTTCCTCGGTGAGCGTGCCAGCCGTGACGAAGCGCACGATATCGCGCTTCACCAGCGCCTTGTAGCCACCGCGCGCTTTGGCCTCCTCGGGCGTTTCCACCTGCTCGGCAATCGCCACCCTGCAGCCGGCCTTGATCAGCCGGGCAAGATAGCCTTCCGCCGCATGGACCGGCACGCCGCACATCGGCACGGGCGTGCCGCCATGTTCGCCCCGGCTGGTCAGCGCGATATCCAGCACCTGGCTGGCAGTGCGGGCATCGTCGAAGAACAATTCGAAGAAGTCGCCCATGCGGTAGAACAGCAGGCAATCGCCTGCCTCCGCCTTGAGCGCGAAATACTGCTCCATCATTGGGGTTGCGGAACCGGACATGCTTCTGCCGGGTTAGACGGCAAATGCGTGATTCGGGAGGGCGAAAGCCAAGCTTTCCCCTATCGCGTCGCGCCCTTGCGCGTTAGGGCAGTGCCACAACAGGGAGGCAGGCTTGGCCGACGACGACAATCAGAGCTTCACCACGCGTGAGGCGCTCTTCTATCACAAGACAATCCGCCCCGGTAAGATCGAGATCGTTCCGTCCAAGCCGGTGGCAACCCAGCGCGATCTGTCGCTCGCCTATTCGCCCGGCGTCGCCGCTCCCGTAGAGGCAATCGCGGCGGACCCGGCGACAGCCTATGATTATACCGCCAAGGGCAATCTGGTGGCGGTGATCACCAACGGCACGGCCATTCTGGGCATGGGCAATCTCGGCGCGCTGGCCGCCAAGCCGGTGATGGAAGGCAAGGCGGTGCTGTTCAAGCGCTTTGCTGATGTCGATTCGATGGATATCGAACTCGCCACGGAAGATCCGGAAGCCT
Source organism: Sphingomonadaceae bacterium (assembly GCA_035497315.1). Taxonomy (GTDB): domain Bacteria; phylum Pseudomonadota; class Alphaproteobacteria; order Sphingomonadales; family Sphingomonadaceae; genus Andeanibacterium. The sequence goes on along the minus strand of DATJDU010000019.1, from coordinate 8,572 downwards.
TCATCAACGCAGTCGCCCTGATGGAGCCGACCTTCGGCGGCATCAACCTTGAGGATATCAAGGCGCCCGAGTGTTTCATCATCGAGCAGGCCCTGCGCGAGCGGATGAAGATCCCCGTGATGCATGATGATCAGCACGGCACCGCGATCATCACTGCTGCCGGGCTCATCAATGCCTGCCATATCACAGGGCGCGACATCAAGGACGTGAAGGTCGTGGTCAACGGGGCAGGTGCGGCAGCTATTGCCTGCACTGCACTGATCAAGGCGATGGGCGTGCGGCACGATCATGTGATCATGTGCGACCGCAGCGGCGTGATCTGGCGTGGCCGGCCCGACGGGATGGACCAGTGGAAGAGCGCCCATGCTGCCGAAACGGCCGCCCGCTCGCTGGAAGAGGCGCTCGATGGGGCAGACGTATTCCTTGGCCTTTCCGCTGCCGGTGCGCTGAAGCCCGAGTGGGTGCGCAAGATGGCCCCGCAACCGATCATCTTCGCCATGGCCAATCCCGACCCGGAAATCACTCCGCCCGATGCCAAAGCGGTGCGACCCGATGCGATTATCGCCACCGGGCGCAGCGACTATCCCAACCAGGTCAACAATGTGTTGGGCTTCCCCTTCATCTTCCGCGGCGCGCTGGATGTGCGCGCGACCGCCATCAATGAAGAGATGAAGATTGCCGCCGCCGAAGCGATCGCCTCGCTCGCGCGGGAAAGCGTGCCGGAAGAAGTCGCCGCGGCCTATGGCAAGAACCAGAGCTTCGGCACCGAATATATCATTCCCGCCCCCTTCGATCCGCGGCTGATGGAGCGGGTTTCCGCCGCCGTGGCCAAGGCGGCGATGGATACGGGCGTGGCGACCAAGCCGATCGAGGATTTCGAGGCCTATCGCCTCAGCCTCAAGGCGCGGCTCAATCCCACCACTTCGGTCCTGACCCAGGTCTATGCCGATGCGCAGCGCGATCCCAAGCGGGTCGTCTTTGCCGAGGCGGAAGAGGAAGTGGCCCTGCGCGCCGCGATCCAGTTCAAGGATTTCGGCTATGGCGTGCCGGTGCTGGTCGGCCGCACCCAGGCCGTGCGCGACAAGCTGGTGGAACTGGGTGTGAGCGATCCCGACAGTTTCGAGATCCAGAATTCGGCCGTTTCCGAATATGTCCCGGCGATGGTGGATTATCTCTACCGGCGCCTGCAGCGGCGCGGCTTTACCGAGCGCGACGTGCGCCGCATGGTCAACCAGGAACGCAATGTCTTCGCCTCGCTGCTGGTCGCTCTGGGCCATGGCGATGCGATGATTTCCGGCCTGACGCGCCCCTTCGCCCAGACCATGCGCGAAGTGCGCCATGTGCTCGATCCCAAGCCGGGGGCGATCCCCTTCGGCATGCACATGATGATCGGCAAGAACTACACCGCTTTCCTGGCGGATACGACGATCAACGAACGGCCCAGCGCCGAGGAACTGGCTCAGATTGCGAGCGGCGCGGCACAGGTCGCAAGGCGGCTGGGGCATGAACCGCGCGTTGCGTTCCTGTCCTATTCCACATTCGGAAATCCGCCGGGAAAATGGCTGATGAACATCCGCGATGCGGTGCATCTGCTGGATGAGCAGGGCGTGGATTTCGAATATGAAGGCGAAATGGCGCCCGATGCGGCGCTCAACCCCACGGTGATGAAGAACTATCCCTTCAGCCGCCTTTCGGCCCCGGCCAATGTCCTCATCATGCCCGGCCTGCAATCGGCCAATCTTTCCGCGAAGCTTCTGCGCGAGCTGGGCGGCAATGCCACTATCGGGCCGATGCTGATCGGGATGGAAAAGCCGGTGCAGATCGCTCCGATGACGGCGATCGCGCCCGATGTACTGACGCTGGCCGTATTGGCTGCGGCGGGGGTAGTGGGCTGACTCTTGCAGCCCCGCCCCGCCGGTTTGACAGCGGCGGGCGGGGCTGGCAGCTTCTGGCCATCCGCCCTTTCCTCCAATCAGCCGGCAGGTTACCCTCATGCCATTGGCAGCGGGGTGTACTGGATATCAGATGACCCTGAGCGATAACGCCGCCCTTACCGAAGCCTTATCCCTGTTTCCCCATTCGCCTCCCTGGGTCGGGACCCTTGCCGGGCTGGCTGCGTTGATATGCGCCTCGGCCGCCGCGAACTTCGTGGTCAAGCATGTCATCCTGCGGCTGATGGGCCGGTTGATTCCCACGGCGCAGCCCGCACCGGCGGCGATTTCGGCCCGGCTCGCCAATATCGTGCCGGCGATGATCGTATCGTCGGGCATCGCTCTGGTGCCGCATCTGCCGGAATGGGTCGTCACCGTTACCCGCAATATCATCGGCGCCTTTATTGTGCTGACCATCGCGCTGGCGATCAGCCGTGCGCTGAGCTTCGTGAACGAACTGTATTCGCATCGCCCCGATGCAGCCAGTCGTCCGATCAAGGGCTACATCCAGGTCGCCAAGATCCTGGTTTTCTGCGCTGCGACGATCCTGATGCTTGCCGTGCTGATGGAGCAATCGCCTCTGCTGCTCCTGTCGGGCCTTGGCGCGATGGCGGCGGTTCTGATGCTGGTGTTCAAGGATACGATCCTGTCGCTTGTCGCCTCGGTTCAGCTCAGATCCAACGACATGTTGCGTGTAGGTGACTGGATCGAGATGTCGCAGGTCAATGCCGATGGCGATGTGATCGACATCGCTCTGCACACCGTAAAGGTGCAGAACTGGGACAAGACGATCACGACCATCCCCACCCACCGGCTGATCTCGGAAAGCTACAAGAATTGGCGCGGGATGCAGGAATCGGGTGGCCGGCGCATCAAGCGTTCGTTGCTGATCGATCAGAGCAGTGCCCATTTTCTTGGCGCGGAGGAAATTGAGCGGCTGCGTCGTTTCAGCCTGATCGACGAATATCTTGGCCGTAAGCGGGGTGAGTTGGCGGACTGGAACGCCGACCTCGAGGAGGCAGGACGCGATCCGGTGAATCAGCGGCGAGTGACCAATCTCGGCACGTTTCGCGCATATATCTTTGCCTATCTAAAGGCCAATCCGCGCATTTCGGGCGATATGACGTTGCTGGTCCGCCAGCTGCAGCCCACAGGACAGGGGCTGCCGCTGGAGATATATTGCTTCACGACTACCACTGCCTGGGCCGATTATGAGGCGATCCAGGCGGATATCTTCGACCATTTGATTTCGGTCATCCCAGAATTCGGCCTGCGCCTGTTCCAGGAGCCGAGCGGGTTCGACACCCACATTTTCGCTGCCGAAGTGCAAGAGGCCGCCAGTTGAGCGGGGGCGTCAGGTCAAGGCGCTGTAGACGCCATAAGCGCTGGTAAGCGTCAGCACGAGGCCTGCCAGGATCAGCATCGCCTTGGTGGAGAAGTGTTTGGCGGCATAGGCGCCGAAGGGTGCTGCGGCCACTCCGCCGATCAGGAAGCCCAGCGTGGGCCCCGCGAGGTCCGCAACGCCCAGTTGCGAGATGAAGGTGGCCGAGATCGTGAGCGTGAGGAAGAACTCCACTGCGTTCACAGTGCCGATCACTTTGCGAGGTTCCGCCCCCTGCACCAGTAGATTGGAGGTAACCACCGGCCCCCAACCGCCGCCGCCTGCCGCATCGAGGAATCCGCCGATGAGGCCCAGCGGCTCCACATGCTTCGGCTTGCGCGGCTTGGGTGGATAGAGAATGCCGCGCGCCAACAGATAAACGCCCACCAGGGTGAGGTATCCCAGCACATAGGGCTTGATCACCGCGCCATCGATCGAGGTCAGGAGATAGGCCCCAGCCACCCCGCCGATCATGCCGGGGATCAGCAGGCGGAAGAACAGCGTCTTTTCGATGTTGCCGTGCAGCAGGTGGCTGATGGCAGAAGTGGCGGTGGTGAAGCATTCCACCACATGCACGCGCTGCGAGGCGAAGGCGGGTGGAACGCCCAATATCCCCACCATCAGCATGTTGGCGAGCACTCCGAAGGCCATGCCCAGCGCACCGTCTACCAATTGCGCGGCAAAGCCCACCGCGATGAAGGGCAGAAGCGCGCCAATATCGAAACTTGAAAAGTCCATGGCGCCTGCCGCTACTGATTCTCAGGCGATCAGATGCAGCGGCGCTGGACGCCGGGAAAGATAGATTTTCTACGCAGGCAAGGCGGCGAATTCACTTCCGGCAATAGTGAAAGTACCCACTTTCAAGGGTATTCCTCATGTGCCTGACTTGGATGGCTGTTTCCCGTTTTCCGATCCGAGAATATTTCCGGGCGATCCAACTGCCGCCAACCCTGCCTTTTCGACATGGGTTGTAACAGGTTCGTTCCGGTCCTTGCGTTCGGAGTAGCGATCGACCAGCTGTTCTGCATGAGGGCGCAGAAGGACGGTGAAGCGGACAAGTTCCTCCATCACGTCCACGATCCGGTCATAGTAGCTTGACGCCTTCATCCGCCCGGCCTCGTCGAATTCTTCATAGGCCCGGGCGATGGATGATTGATTGGGGATAGTGAACATGCGCATCCACCGACCCAGGATTCGCAAGCTGTTGACGCTGTTGAACGATTGAGAGCCCGCGCAGACCTGCATCACCGCCAGTGTTCTGCCCTGTGTCGGGCGTAAGCCCTTGTAGGCGAGCGGCAGATGATCGATCTGCGCCTTCATGATGCCCGTGATCTGGCCGTGCCGCTCCGGACTGCACCAGACCTGGGCCTCCGACCAGAGCGAATGTTCGCGCAGCTCATGAACCGCAGGGTGATCGTCATCCCTGACCTGATCGGGGAGCGGCAGATCGGTTGGATCGAAGATCCGGGTCTCGCAGCCGAAGAGCTGCAGGAGCCGGGCCGCCTCCTCCACCGCGAGCCGAGAGTAGGAGCGTTCGCGCAGAGAGCCGTAGAGCAGCAATATGCGAGGCGGTGGACTGAGTTCACCAAGGCCGAGCGAAGGACGCAAATGGACGAATTCGGGCTTCAACGCAGGTAGGCTGCCCGGATCGGGCAAAATGCGCAGGCGCTCGGACGAGGGTGCGGTGGTCATGCTGTTCCGTCTGAAAAATTGTGTCGCGTGCGGTTGGCGAAGGCCACCAGTGACAGCATCACCGGCACTTCCACCAGCACGCCAACGACCGTTGCCAGTGCCGCGCCGCTCGTAAGGCCGAACAGCCCGATCGCTACGGCTACCGCCAGCTCGAAAAAGTTCGAGGTGCCGATCATCGCGCAAGGGGCCGCGATGTTGTGCGGTACTTTCCATGCGAAAGCCCAGGCATAGGCAATGGCAAAGATGCCATAGGACTGGATAATGATCGGGACGGCAATCAGCAGGATCAGTAGCGGGTTGGAAACGATCGTGCCGGCCTGAAAGGCAAACAGCAGCACGACGGTAGCCAGAAGGCCAATCACCGACCAGGGTTTCAGCTGCGCGGTGAACACCTCGACCGCTTCCTCATCTCCGCCATGGGCAACAATCACCTGCCTCCGGGTAAAGGCGCCTGCCACCAGCGGAATGACCACATAGAGGCCGACCGAAAGCATCAGCGTTTCCCACGGCACCGCAATGTCCGTCACACCCAGCAGCAGCGCCACGATGGGAGCGAAGGCGACAATCATCACCAGATCGTTCACCGACACCTGAACCAGCGTATAGGCTGGATCGCCTCTGGTCATTTGCGACCAGACGAAGACCATTGCGGTGCAAGGTGCCGCCCCCAGAAGGATCAACCCGGCGATATATTGCTGCGCATCGGCTGGCGGCAGAAGGCCGGTGTAAAGATAATCGAAGAACAGCACCGCGATGGCAGCCATGGTAAAGGGCTTGATCAGCCAGTTGATCACCAGAGTGATGATCAGGCCGCGCGGTTTGCGGCCAATGTCGCGGATACTGGCGAAATCGACCCCGACCATCATCGGGTAAATCATGGCCCATATCAGCACGGCGACCACCAGGTTGACCGACGCAATCTCCAGTCCGGCGAGCGTGGCGACGGCATCGGGGGCAATGTTGCCCAGTGCGACCCCCGCGACGATGGCCAGCGCCACCCACAGTGATAACCAGCGTTCGAAGATGCCGAGCGGCGATGCTGCTGATGAACCGGCCAATTGTGCATCTTGCGGCATCGTTCAGCCTTCCTGCTTCACGCGGTTTCCTGCGGCGTCCACTACCAGCTCGCCGTCTTCCTTGACGAATGAACTGCGCTGGGCGGCCGGGATGAGATCGAGCACTTCCTCGGATGGACGGCAGAGCTTTACGCCGAGCGGCGAGACCACCAGAGGCCGGTTGATCAGAATCGGATGTTCCATCATCGCGTCAATCAGCTCTGCTTCGGTGAGGTTCGGATTGCCGAGTTCGAGTTCGGCATAGGGGGTACCCTTTTCGCGCAGCAGCGCGCGCGGGGAGAGGTCTGCCCGTTCGATCAGCCTTTCGAGCATGGCTCGCGACGGCGGCGTTTTGAGATATTCCACCACATGCGGCTCGATCCCGGCATTGCGGATCATGGCCAGAGCATTGCGCGAGGTGCCGCATTCGGGATTGTGGTAGATTACGATATCGACGGGGTGATTGTCGGCGCTCATTCGCTCGCTCCGATGCTTGCGCCTTCGGCGCGGCCGATTTCCTTGAGTTTCTGACGCATCGCCATCTCGTCGATGCTGGAGTGTGGCAGGGACAGAAACAGATTGATGCGGTTCGCCAGATAGCGCAGCGCCTGCATGAAGGCCTCACGCTGGCTGTCACCCTCGACCGTTGCCGGGTCCTCGATGCCCCAATGCGCGGTCAGCGGCTTGCCCGGCCAGATTGGGCAGGTCTCGCCAGCAGCGTTGTCGCAGACGGTGATAATGAAATCGAACTGTGGGGCATCGGAGGCGACAAACTCGCTCCAGCTTTTGGATCTGAACCCGCTGACATCATAGCCAAGACCCCCGAGAACCGAGAGCGCCATGGGATGAACTGCGCCCGTAGGCTGGCTGCCCGCGCTCCAGGCGCGAAAGCGGCCTTCTCCCATTTTGTTCATCAGCGCCTCGCCAAGGATCGAGCGGGCGGAATTGCCTGTGCAGAGGAAAAGAACATTGTAGATCTTGTCGGACATGTCGGCCTCGGACCTTGGCTTTCAGTGATCAGGCGGCATTGCAGGTGACGCTGGCGAGCAGATCGGCGCACATTTCAGGGTTACCCTGGCAGCAGTCCTGCATCAGGAAGCCGAGCAGGCGGCGCATGCCGGCATAGTTGGCGCGGTAGTGAATCAGGCGGCTTTCGCGCTCCGATTGGACCAGCCCGGCACGTTCCAGTGTCGCCAGATGGTGTGACATGGTGGAGGGCGGGACATTCGCCCGTTCGGCAATGGCGCCGGCGATCAGGCCATCTGGGCCGGCCTGAATCAGCATTCGGAACACCGAAAGGCGGGTTTCATGGGCCAGTGCTGCAAGGGCATCGATGGCCCAATCCTGCGGGTCGAGTTCAATCATCTTCGCATCCTTCGAGAATGATAGAAATACCGTATGAGCTGAAGTTGTCAATTGATGTTTCGAGAATGATCGAACTATTCTGGCGGGCCGCTCCGAGCGAGTCAGGCGGGCCTGAACTTGCAGCTTGGCGCATGTCGACCTATGGGCAGGCCATATCCGCTGGACTCGGCTATGCCGAGTGGCTCGGCCCGGCGCCTATCCCCGGGACAACCTTCACCTACTTACGCTCCGGACACCCTGATACGCAGGCCTTTACAGGTCTCGCGTCATGCGGGTTGAGGCGCATCGGCAAAGCACAAGGTCAGATATGCTCCATTTCGAAGCCCTAAAGCGCGAGTGGTTTTCCAATCCGCGCGGCGATATCCTGGCCGGGATCGTCGTTGCGCTGGCGCTCATTCCGGAAGCCATCGGCTTTTCCATCATCGCCGGGGTGGACCCGCGTGTCGGCCTCTATGCCTCGTTTTCGATCGCAGTGATCATTTCGCTGGTCGGTGGGCGGCCAGGGATGATCTCGGCCGCGACCGCCGCGGTGGCGGTGGTGGTAGTTCCGCTCGTGCGGCAGCATGGCCTGGACTATCTTTTTGCCGCCACGATCCTGATGGGCCTGATCCAGCTTGCCGCGGGTTTCCTGCGGCTGCATCTGTTGATGCAATATGTATCCCGCTCGGTGATCACCGGCTTTGTCAACGCGCTGGCGATCCTGATCTTCATGGCGCAATTGCCCGAACTTACCGGCGTGCCGATACTGACTTATGCGCTCGTGGCGAGCGGCCTCGCGATCATTTACCTGTTTCCTTATCTTACGAGGGCCGTTCCGTCGCCGCTGGTGGCGATTGTTTTCCTGACCGCGCTGGTATTCTATGCCGGCTTCGATGTTCGCACTGTGGGCGACATGGGCGAACTGCCATCGTCGCTACCGGCATGGTTGATTCCGAATGTCCCGTTCACGCTTGAAACACTGCAGATCATCCTGCCCTATTCGCTGACCATGGCCGCCGTCGGCCTGCTCGAATCCATGATGACCGCGCAGATCGTCGATGATTTGACCGACACGCCATCCAACAAACAGCGAGAAATGAAGGGGCAGGGCATCGCCAATTTCTTCACCGGCTTCCTTGGCGGGATGGGCGGCTGCGCGATGATCGGCC
>DATJDU010000018.1:0-46381 GCA_035497315.1 Sphingomonadaceae bacterium | reverse complement strand
GCAGCGGCGCCGGGTCCGACGCGGTGGCGGCGACGACGATGGAGTATTCCATCGCGCCCTGCTCTTCCAGGGTCTTGACGATCTGCGCCACGGTGGAGCGCTTCTGCCCGATCGCGACATAGACGCAGTAGAGCTTTTCCTTCTCGTTGCCGCCGGCGTTGACACGCTTCTGGTTGATGATCGTGTCGATCGCAACGGCGGTCTTGCCGGTCTGGCGGTCGCCGATGATCAGCTCGCGCTGGCCGCGGCCGATCGGGATCAGGGCGTCGATCGCCTTCAGGCCGGTCTGCACCGGTTCGTTCACCGACTTGCGGGGAATGATGCCAGGAGCCTTGGATTCGACGCGCATCCGCTTTTCGGCAACGATCGGGCCCTTGCCGTCGATCGGATTACCCAGAGCATCAACCACGCGGCCCAGCAGGCCCTTGCCGACTGGCACGTCCACGATGGTGCCGGTGCGCTTGACGCTGTCGCCTTCCTTGATGTTCGAGTCCGAGCCGAAGATCACGACGCCGACATTGTCGGCTTCCAGGTTCAGGGCCATGCCCTGCACGCCATTGGCGAATTCCACCATCTCGCCGGCCTGAACGCTGTCGAGGCCGTGGATGCGGGCGATGCCGTCACCGACCGAAAGGACGGAGCCGACTTCGCTAACCTGCGCTTCGGTGCCGAAATTGGCGATCTGGTCCTTGATGACCTTGGAGATTTCTGCGGCGCGGATTTCCATGTTCAGCCTTTCATCGCGTTCGCGAGGGAATTGAGACGGGTGCGGATCGAGCTGTCGATGCGCTTGGAACCGATAGTGACCACCAGGCCACCCAGCAGTTCCGGATCGACGCTGGTCCGAATCTTGACGTTGCGGCCTTCGCGGGCCTTCAGCTTCTTCTGCAGGCCATCCACCTGATCTTCGCTCAGCGCGTGGGCGCTGGTGACCTGCGCGGTCACTTCCCCGCGCTGGGCGGCGGCAATCGCGTTGAAGGCGCGAATGACAGAAGGAAGCTGCGAGAGGCGACGATTGGCCGCCAGTACACCCAGGAAATTTTGGGTGAGCTTGTCGAGCTTCATTGCATCGGCGAGCGCGGCCATGGCCTTGCCCAGATCGCTGCGGCTCACTTCCGGGTTGTGGATGAGAGCGGCAAGGTCGGCCGATTCGGTGAGCGCATTGTCCAGCGCTTCGAGATCGGATTCGACCGCGCTGACGTTGCCGGCCTCCGATGAGAGGTCGAACAGCGCCGATGCGTAACGCCCGGCGAGGCTAGCCTGAATTCCGGCGGAAATCTCCACGCGCGAAGGGTCCTTTTGGGTCCGAAGAAACGGTAAACTTTACCCAGCCCAAACGAGGCCCCCGAAGGTGCCCCCAGCAAGGTTGGCGCGCGACTAGCACCGGCATTCCTACAACGCAACCCGACTCGCGCCGGGATTTAGACAGCAATGACAAGTCGGGGTCTAAGTCAGCCTATTGCGCAGGGTGGCAATCGTAGATCACCCTTTCGTTGGGCTGGGATGGAAGCAGTGAAAATACCGCTGCCTGATTGCTGCCCAGCGCTGCCACCGCATCGGGCTGGGCACCGCATTGCGGGGCTTCGTATTCAGAACGGGCCATGCGCACGGCGTCCATCGCGTCATGCGGCAGGAGATAGCGGTCCACTCTATATTCGTGGGTCGTGGGATCATAGGAATTGACCGAAACCGCTGCTTCGTCGTTCGGAACCAGGATGCGCGCCCACTTGCCGTCTTTCCGGCCATATTGGGTGCGTCCGTTAACGCAGCCCTGCGTGCTCCAGGTCATGGGAATATCGTCGGTCGCGATGCTGGTTATCCGGCTGCGCTCGACATTGACGACACAGATCATCCGCGCATCTTCGGCATTCGGGCCGGGCGACACTGCGGCGTTGCCCGGCTTGCCGGATTCCTTGCCGGTGTCCTTCGCCAATATCTGCGCCACCCGGTCTTCCACTTCATTGAATGAAGGGCGGCCGAGCCAGGTAGCGAGGGCGACGATCAAGGCGACAGCGGCAGCGCTCGCTGCGATCTTCATCGGACCGATCTTGCCTTCCTCACGCTCGCGCCAGGCAATGAAGCCACCTGCAACCCCGCAGACCAGCAGCAGGAAGGTGAGCATCATCGCATCTTCACGCTCGGTGATGATGGCGAATTCCTGCTGGCGTTGCAGATCTTCCGCCCGCTTCGCATCGCGCGTCGCCTTGGCCTGCTGCTGCTGGCTGGCGATAAGTTGTTCGCGCTCCACCCGGGCGCGTTCGGCGGCATCGAGTTCCGCCAGCGAGCGGCATGGCAGCCCGTTGACCTGTGCCATGATCCCATTGGCGCGCAGGAAAGGCAGCAGCTCGCGCGTGGAAACGGCGAAGTAGAATTCCGAATCCGTCCCGTCGCTCTCCGCACCGAAGCTGTTCACGCCAACCACACGGCCGCAATTGTCCAGCAGGGGGCCGCCGCTACTGCCCTTGCCGATCGGGGCGGTGTGCAGCAGCGTGTCGAAATCGCGGCTGGGCCGTCGGCCGGAAAGGAAACCGCGGCTCTTTACCGGAGGCTGGGCCTTGAAGATGTCATTCACACCCAGACCCTGCGCCCGGTCCACATTCATCGGATAACCAACCGAGGTGACTGGCCCCGAATCAATATCGGGAGTGCCGGAGATAGTCAGCGGTGGAAGCTTGAGCGGGCTGGTGGTGGCCAGCAGTGCCAGATCGTTGCGCGCGGAGAGGGCGGCAATCTTGCCATAGACCACCTTGCCCCCGTCGGACGGGACGATGGCAATGGACAGATCCCGGTCGGTGCGGGCTTCTTCCACCACATGGGCATTTGTCACGATCCGTTCGGGCGTCACAGCAAAGCCGGTGCCGTGGGAGACGGGATAGGCCCCTCCGCCATCGTCGCCGATGATGATTACCCGCACCACCCCGCGCGAGGAGGCGTCGATATCGCTGGGATCGGCCTGTGCGGCGGTGGAGAACTGCACCAGCGCCAGGCCGATGACGGCAGCCAGCGCACGGCGCATGAAACGGAAGGGGGACATCTGGTTAATGTCGCATTGGCATCGGCGCTTCGCAAGGCGCTTTGGTGAATGTTCGGCCAGCGGCATCGCAGTTTCGTTTGAGCGCAAGAATCGGGACGCATTCGTCCGACTGCTGGAATATGGTGCCTCTTATGGAAATTACCGACGCCTCCACGCTCGCAGCCATGCAAGCCGCCTTTGCCGCGCGCGACCGTTCGCAGGACGGGCGCTTCGTTGTCGCGGTGAAGAGCACGGGTATCTATTGCCGCCCCAGTTGCCCGGCGCGGCGGCCGCTGCCGCGGAATATTGCCTTCTACCCCGACCAGGCAAGTGCCGAGGCGGCGGGCTTTCGCCCCTGCAAGCGCTGCAAGCCTGACGAGGCCGCGCGTGACGGGCAGGCCGTGATGGCGGCCATTGCCGCGATCCGTGCGGCGCAGGAAGATCCGGGGATGGAGCAGCCGGGGCTGGAACAGCTGGGCGCGCTGACCGGCTATTCGCCCACCCATTTCCAGCGGGTGTTCAAGCGCCTCACCGGCCTTACCCCCTCTTCTTATACGCGCGCGTTGCGTGACGCGCGGGCGCGCGAGGCGCTGAGCGGCAGCGGATCGGTGACGGCGGCGATCTATGATGCGGGATTTGAGGCGCCTTCGCGCTTTTACGATGGAATGAAGGGAAGATTGGGCATGACGCCATCGGCATGGGTAAAGGGCGGGGCGGGCGTGACGATCCGCTGGGCCGTGGTGGAAACCACACTGGCGCCGATGCTGGTTGCCGCCACGGAAAAGGGCGTCTGCCGCCTGTCCTTCAACGAGGGGGAGGAGGATTTGCGCGCGATCTTCCCGGCGGCCGAACTGGCGGAAGGTGGGGAGGATTTCGCGGCCCTGCTGAAACTGGTGGTTGCCGCCGTCGAAAGCCCCGGGACTGGCGAGGATATCCCGCTCGACGTGAAGGGCACTGCCTTCCAGGAAGCCGTGTGGCGCGAATTGCGTAGGATTCCCAAGGGGGAGACCCGCTCCTACGCCGAAATCGCCGCCGCTGCCGGAAAACCCAAGGCCGTCCGTGCAGCCGGCGGGGCCAATGGGGCCAATAATGTGGCCGTTCTGATCCCCTGTCACCGGGTGGTGCGCAGCGATGGATCGATCGGCGGTTATGCCTATGGAACGGCCATAAAAGAGGCTTTGCTGGCCCGCGAAGGCGTGCGCTGAAAGCGACCTGAAGGGCGCTCAGACGAAGCTGTAGGGGTCGATATCGACATTCACCCGAACGCCAACGGGAAATTTAAGCGAACCCAGCCATTCGCGGATCACGTCCTGCAATTGGGCGGAGCGGCGCGCGTTGATCAGCAGACGGTGGCGATAACGGCCCCGAAGGAGGCTCAAGGGTGCCGGAGCGGGGCCGAGGATCTGCACATCCGGCACATTAGGCCGGGTCGCGCCGATCTGGCGGGCGGCCTCGCGGGCTTCGTTCTCATCCTCGCTGGAGACGATGATCGCGGCCCAGCGGCCGAAGGGCGGGGCGCCTGCGTGGCGACGGCCTTCGGCTTCGGCCTCGTAGAAAGCATCGCGATCCCCGGCGGCGAGGGCGGCGATCACGGCGGCTTCGGGGTGGCGGGTCTGGATGATGACCTCGCCCTTCTTCGCCCCGCGCCCGGCCCGGCCTGCCACCTGCGCCACCTGTTGATAGGTCCGCTCCGCCGCGCGCAGATCGCCGCCTTCGAGGCCGAGATCTGCATCGACCACGCCTACCAGTGTCAGTTCCGGAAAATGGAACCCCTTGGTGACGAGCTGCGTGCCCACGATTACGTCCACTGCGCCTTCCTCCACCGCGCCGATGAACTGGGCGATCTTCTCGGGTGAGTTGAGCGTGTCGGATGTGGCGATGGCCACCCGTGCCTCGGGCAGGATCTCCGCCACCTCGTCGGCAATGCGCTCCACCCCCGGGCCGCAGGCGACAAGGCAATCGGGCTCGCCGCATTCGGGGCAATTGGAAGGGGTGGGCGTCTCGTGCCCGCAATGGTGGCAGGCGAGGCGGTGAGAGAGGCGGTGCTCCACCAGCCAGGCGCTGCAATTGGGGCATTGGAAGCGATAGCCGCAATGGCGGCACAGGGTGAGCGGGGCATAGCCGCGCCGGTTGAGGAACAGCAGCGATTGCTCGCCCCGTTCCAGCCGGAGCTTCATTTCCTCCACCAGCCGGGGCGCCAGCCAGCGGCCGCGTTCCGGCGGTTCCCTGGTGAGGTCCAGTGTCTCGATCTGCGGCAGTTCGGCCCCGCCGAAACGGGCAGGCAGGTCGAGCTTCTCGTAAATCCCCGCCTCGGCCATCTGCAGGCTTTCGAGCGCCGGGGTCGCGCTGGCGAGGATCACCGGGATCGCCTCGAACCGGGCGCGCATTACGGCGACGTCGCGGGCGTTATAGCGCACCCCGTCATCCTGCTTGAAGCTCACCTCATGGGCTTCATCCACCACGATCAGGCCGAGATTGGCATAGGGCAGGAACAGGGCCGAACGTGCGCCGACCACTACTTGCGCGGTCCCTCCGGCAATGGCCCGCCATGCCCGGCGCCGTTCGGTCGATTTGAGCGAGGAATGCCAGGTGACGGGCGGCACGCCGAACCTTTCCTCGAAACGGCGCAGGAAGGCTTCGGTCAGCGCGATTTCCGGCAGCAGCACCAGCACCTGCCGGCCTTTGCGCAGGGCTGTGGCGATTCCTTCGAAATAGGTTTCCGTCTTGCCGGAACCCGTCACCCCGTCGAGCAGGAAGGGCGCGAAGCCCCCACCATCCGCTGCGCTTTCCACTGCGCCGGAAAAGCGGTTCGCCACTTCCATCTGCGCGGGCGAGAGCGAGGGCAGGTGAAAGTCCGGCTGGGCACGCTCGAACGGCCGGTCGCAATCGACCTCCACCGGCTCCAGCACACCCTGATTCACCAGGCCGCGCAGCACCCCTTCGGAAACGCCCGCAATTCCGGCCAGTTCGCGGATAGTCGCCTGTTCGCCCTGCAACGCATCGATCGCAGCCTCGCGCTGGGGCGTCATCCGTTCGGGCGTCTGGTCGGTCAGGCGATATTCGGTCATCGTCGCCGGGCCCTTCAGGGCGCCGCCGCTGGAAAGCACCATCCGCGCGACGGAGGCAGGATGGGCGCAATAATAATCCGCCGTCCATTCGATCAGCCGCCGCAGACTGGCCTTGAGCGGAGGGACGGGCAGCTTGCCCAGCAGTGGGCGCAATTTGGAATCGGGTACCTCATCTGCGGGCAGCCGATCCTTTTCCCACACGATGCCGATGATCTGGCGCGGGCCGAGCGGGGCGGCCACCACCGTTCCGGGCGGCGCGTCCATTCCCTCGGGCAGCCGGTAGTCCAGCGGGCCGAGTGCGGCGTTGAAGTGGAGCAGTCTGACGCGGTTCATGATATGCGGTGCTTAATGGGCTGGACATGGCTGCATCGCAAGCGCGGGAGGACTGGATGATGGAACGCAACGTGGAAATGGCTGGTGGGCCAAGGCTCGGCCGCAGGACTGTGCTGGCTGGCGCGGCGGGTGCGGCGCTGCTGGCGCTGCAGGGCTGCGCAACGATACAGCGCTACAGTCTGGTGGATGCAGTGCGCCGCCTGCTCTATCACGCCCAGGCCAACGCCTTTGCCCGGCTGATGGCGCCCGGCGGCTTCTGGGACAGTCAACTCACCCGGCTGGATTTGCCCGAAGCGCTGGGATCGCGTGGCAATATTCTCACCAGCATTCTCACTTCGGTGGTGTTCAAGGACCGGCTGCAGCGCGAATTCAACCGTGTTGCCGAACGCGGCGCGCGCCGTGCGGCCCCCGTAGTGGCGGATGCGGTGGAGGTGATCGGCATCGCCAATGCCAGGGCCCTGCTGGATGGCGGGCCGACTGCCGCCACCGGTTATCTGCGCGGGCAGATGGCGGGCAGCCTGATCGAGGCGATGTCGCCCGAACTGGCCGATGCGCTGCGTATTTCGCAGGAACCGCTGGTGGGCGAGGCGCTGGCCAAGCTCACCGGGGTGGACGTGGCGGGCGTCGCCCACCAGTTCGCGGGCGAGGTGGACGATGCGATCTGGGCCGAAATGGGCCGCCAGGAACAGGCAATCCGCGCCGATCCGCGCAGCACGAACGACCCGGTGCTGATCGGGGCTCTGGCGGGCGGTTATTAGGTCGCGCTTTCTTCTTTCGCCATTCCCCCTTCGCGGGAATGGCAAGGGGGAGTGGGCTGAATCTCGATGGTTCCGGGGTGGCCTAGCTCGCGCCGTGAGCATATAGCCGCCCGCACGAGTCCCTTTTGCCTGCCTGGAATGAACCATGAAGTTCTTCGTCGACACTGCCGATACCGCTGAAATCGCCGATCTGGCCGCCACCGGCCTGCTCGATGGCGTCACCACCAATCCCAGCCTGATCGCCAAGTCCGGCCGGGATTTCATGGAAGTGACGAAGGAAATCTGCGCCATGGTGGCTGGACCGGTGAGTGCGGAAGTGATTGCGCTCGATCATCCGACCATGATGAAGGAAGCGGAAGTTCTGCGGAAGATCGCGGATAATGTCTGCATCAAGGTCCCGCTCACTGTCGATGGCCTCAAGACCTGCAAGGCGCTGACCGGCGATGGTGCGATGGTGAATGTCACCCTGTGCTTTTCCGCCAATCAGGCGCTGCTGGCGGCCAAGGCCGGGGCCAGTTTCATTTCGCCCTTCGTCGGACGGCATGACGATAATGGCTTCGACGGGCTTGATCTGCTGCGCGACATTCGCCTGATCTATGACAATTATAATTTCGAGACGGAAATCCTCGCCGCCTCGATCCGCCATCCGATCCATGTACTGGAAAGCGCGCGCATCGGCGCCGATGTGGCCACCATGCCGCCCGCGGTGATCCGTGCCCTGTTCAAGCATGTGCTGACCGACAAGGGCATCGAAGGCTTTCTTGCCGATTGGGCCAAGACCGGGCAGACGATCCTCAAATAGGGCGGATTCCCCGCCGGAAGTAATTCAGTGGCCAACGAAACTCCCCTCGACCGCTTCAAGCAGGCTTTGACCGGCGCCGCGCGCGCAATTTCGCGCGATGCGGAATTGGATGTCACCTGGACGTCCGACACGCCCGGGATCGTGGGGGAATCGATCAAGGTGCCCATGCCGGGCCGGACCCTGCCGCTGGAACAGGCACAGCAGGCGCGTGGCTTTGCCGACAGCTATTCGCTGCGGCTGAGGCACCACAATGCCGGGCTCCATAACCGTCATGCTCCGGTCGAACCGTCGGCCCGTGCCTGTTACGATGCGGTGGAGGCCGTACGTTACGAGGCGCTGGGCGAGAATAATTACGACGGTATTCGCGGCAATCTGGCCGCCTCGCTCGATATGCGCATGGCGTCCGATCCCATTTCGCGTGCCACCAGCGCGGACGAAGTGCCGCTCCAGACCGCACTGGGCCTGATCCTGCGCGAGAAGCTGACCGGCCAGCCGGTGCCGCAGGCGGCCGAGCAGGGCGTCAATTTCGTGCGCGACTGGATCGAGGAAAAGGCGGGCGGCGATTTTGACCGGCTGGCGCTTTCGATCGACGATCAAAAGGCCTTCCAGTCGCTCACGCTGGATATGCTGCGCCATCTCGAACTGACTCGCGCCGAGGAGATCGACCAGCCGTCCAATGAGGAAGGCGAGGATCAGGCGGGCGACGAGTCCGGCGAGGACGAGGGCGAGCAGGAAGACGGCCAGAACGAGCAGCGTCAGCAGCAGGACGTCGCCGCCGACTCCAGCGAGGGCGAGAATGATGGCGAAAGCGATCAGGAAGCCGAGCAGGAACAGGAACTGACCGACGGCGATGTGGGCGATGACGGGGAGGAGGGCATGATGCCCGTCCGCCCGAACCGCCCCTGGACGGAGGACCCCTCCACCTTCGACTATAAGGTCTATACCGAGGAATTCGACGAGGTCATTGCCGCCGGCGATCTGTGCGACGATGACGAGCTGACCCGCCTGCGCGCCTATCTCGACAGCCAGCTTACCGGGCTGCAGGGGGTGGTGACCAAGCTTGCCAACCGGCTTCAGCGCCGCCTGATGGCGCAGCAGAACCGCAGCTGGGATTTCGACCAGGAAGAAGGCCTGCTGGATGCCGCGCGGCTTGCCCGCGTGGTGATCAGCCCCGGTCATTCGCTGTCCTACAAGGTCGAGCAGGACCAGCAGTTCAAGGACACGATCGTCACCCTGCTGATCGATAATTCCGGCTCCATGCGCGGGCGCCCGATCTCCATTGCGGCGATCAGCGCGGACATCATGGCCCGCACGCTGGAGCGTTGCGGCGTGAAGGTGGAAATCCTCGGCTTCACCACCCGCGCCTGGAAGGGCGGGCAGAGCCGCGAGAAATGGCTGGGCAATGGCAAGCCGGGCCAGCCGGGCCGCCTCAACGACCTGCGCCACATCATCTACAAGAAGGCCGACGAACCGATGCGCCGCGCGCGCAAGAACCTCGGCCTGATGATGCGCGAAGGGCTGCTGAAGGAAAATATCGACGGGGAGGCCCTGCTGTGGGCCCACACCCGCCTGCTCGCCCGCCCGGAGGATCGCCGCATCCTGATGGTGATTTCCGACGGCGCGCCGGTGGACGATTCCACACTCAGCGTGAATTCGGCCGGCTATCTGGAACAGCACCTGCGCAAGGTGATCGACTGGATCGAGAAGCAGAGCCCGGTCCAGCTCGTCGCCATCGGCATCGGCCATGACGTGACCCGCTATTACAAGCGGGCCGTGACGATCATGGATGTGGAGCAGCTGGGCGGCACGATCGTGGAGCAGCTGGCCGATCTGTTCGAGGTGGATTGAGCAGCGCGAACATTTGAGCTTGGACCGGCGCAAGCGGAGCTAGTTGGACAGTATCTGTTCGCGCGCCGATACCATCCCCGCAATGCTCTGGATTCCCATCACTATCGGTGCTGCCGTTACGCAGCTGGCCCGCAATGCGCTGCAATCGGGGCTGAGGGGCACGGTCGGCACACTGGGCGCCACCATGGTGCGGTTCCTCTATGCGATCCCTTTCGCCCTGCTGGCCTATGGCGTCGCGGTGTGGGGGCTGGGCGAGCCGGTTCCGGGATTTCCCACTGCGATGGTCGGTTGGACTCTGGTGGGCGCACTGGCGCAGATCGGGGCCACCGCGCTGATGCTGGTGGCGATGCATATGCGCGGTTTCGCCATCGCCTATGCCTATATCAAGACCGAGCCGGTGATGCTGGCAGTGGGCGGCTGGTGGCTGCTGGGCGACGTTCTGCCGCTGGGTGCATGGGCCGGGATAGTGATCGCCACGCTGGGCGTGATGTGGGCCTCCCTCCCGCGCGGCGGCGGGCTTGCCGCGATGCGCGGAGAGGCAGCGCCGATGTTCTGCGGCCTGCTCAGCGGGGCGCTGTTCGGAATTTCCTCGCTCGCCTTCCGTGCGGCGATCCTGACGCTGAAGGGCGCTGCGCCGTGGATGGCGGCGCTGCATGTGATGACCATCGCCCTGTTGGTGCAGACCGCGCTGATGCTGGGCTGGCTGTGGTTCACCGATCGCAGCGTGATCTCCGCGACCTTCCGGGAATGGCGGCCCAGCCTTGGTGCGGGCTTTACCGGCATGGTCGCCACATTGCTGTGGTTCACGGGCTTCGCGCTGACCGCCACGGCCAATGTCCGCACGCTTGGGCTGGTGGAAATGCCGCTCGCCGCGCTGCTCAACCGCCGCGTTTCGGGCAGGCATCTCGGCGCGCGCGAATGGACCGGCATCGCGCTGGTCGCGCTGGGTATCGGGCTGTTGCTGCGCGCGGTAGTCTGATTGCGTTCAGCTTGCCGGGCTTAAAGCAATTCGCCATGGCTCGCGGCCAAGGAGAGAGACGATGCGCAAACTGATCGTGATCGGCGCCGTGATTGTGGCCCTGCTGGCAGGAGGCTGGGCCTTTGCCTCGCCCTGGATCGCGATGGACAGCCTGCGCGATGCCGCGCGCGAGGCGGATCGCGAAGCGCTGGAACAGAACATCGATTTTCCCGCCCTGCGCGCCTCGCTGAAAGAGCAGATGCGGGCGGCGCTTTCCCGAGAGGCCAGCAGGCGCGGAGAGAACGATCCGCTGAAAGGTTCAGGCGCTCTGCTTGCCAATGGCTTCATCGATGGCGTGGTGGACGGCGTGATCACGCCCGATGGCGTTGGCGCATTGCTGGTGACGGGCAGCCTCGTGCCGATGCGTGATGGAAACCCGGCCAGAGAAATCGACTGGGCGGTGCAGCGTACCGGCCTTTCCAGTTTCCGCGCCGTGCCCAAGGGCGAGAATGAAAGGGCCTTTCCCGCGCTGGTCTTCACGCGCGACGGCCTGTCATGGAAACTGGCGGCAATCGACATTCCCGAGCCGGAACTGGCGAAGGAGTAAGCGCCTGCCGCTTGACCAAGGCCCGCCCTTCGGACCAAAGCCACGCACATGATCGAAGGCGCACCCCTCACGCTGTTTAACAGCCTCACCCGCAAGGCGGAACATTTCACCCCGGTCCATCCCGGCGAGGCACGGGTCTATAGCTGCGGGCCGACGGTCTATAATTACCCCCATATCGGCAATATGCGCGCCTATGTCTTCGCCGATGTGCTGGGCCGCACGCTTAGCTGGAAGGGCTTCAAGCTCACCCATGTGATCAACATCACCGATGTGGGCCACCTGACGGACGATGCCGATCAGGGCGAGGACAAGATGGAGAAGATGGCGGCGGAGAAAGCGCAGTCCATCTGGGAGATCGCCCGCCATTATACCGAAGCCTATTGGGCGGACATCAAGGCGCTGAACATTCGCCAGCCGGCCGACTGGTCCATCGCCACCAATTATATCGAGGATATGCTCGATTTCGCGAAGTCGATTGCCGACAGGCATTGCTACGAGCTGCCTTCCGGACTCTACTTCGACGTTTCGACGGTGGAGGATTACGGCAAGCTCGCCCGCGCCGCGACCGATGAGGGGGAAGGGCGAATCGAGGCCGTCGATGGCAAGCGCCACCCGGCCGATTTCGCGATCTGGCGCAAGACGCCTGAGGGCGAGACGCGGCAGATGGAATGGGATTCGCCCTGGGGCAAGGGCGCGCCGGGCTGGCATCTGGAATGCTCGGTGATGAGCGGCAAGCTACTGGGCTTCCCCTTCGATATTCACACCGGCGGGATCGACCACCGCGAGATTCACCATCCGAACGAGATCGCGCAGAACCAGGCCTTCTGCGGCTGCGGCGGGCTGTCGGAAGCCGCCAATTCCGGCGCGCGCATATGGATGCACAACAACTTCCTGGTCGAACGCTCTGGAAAGATGAGCAAATCTTCCGGCGAGTTCCTCCGCCTGCAACTGCTGATCGACAAGGGCTATCACCCGCTGGCCTACCGCCTGCTGTGCCTTCAGGCGCAATATCGCAGCGAGCTGGAATTCAGCTGGGACGGGCTATCCGCCGCGCTGACCCGTCTCAAGCGGATGGTGCTGGCAGTGCAGGCGCTCAAGCAGCGCCATGCCGCCAAGGGGCATGATCCAGTGGAAGCGCCCGAGGGCGGCTGGACATTCGCGCGGCTGATCGACGGGATCGGCGGTACTTTACGCCCGCTGGCGATCCGTTTCGACGAGGCGATTTCCGACGATCTCAATACGCCGGTGGCGCTGACGGTTCTGGAAGAGCTGCTGTCGCTCAAGAAGATGCCCACCGATGAATCGCTGGCGTTGTTGGAGGCGATGGATGCGGTGCTCGGCCTCAATCTGCTGGAACTGGAGCGTGCCGAACTGCGCCTGCGGCCCAAGGGCGCCGTGATCGATCCGGCCGGGATCGAGGAAGCGCTGGAACGCCGCAAGGCCGCCCGCGCCGAAAAGGATTTCGCCACGTCCGACGCGATCCGCGACGAGCTGGCCGCCAAGGGCGTGGATGTGATGGACGGCGATCCGCTGGGATGGGAATGGAAGCTGGGATGATGAAGGCATTGCGCTGCGCGGTTCTGGCTCTCGCTATGGCGGCTCTTCCGGCCAGCCCGGCGCTGGCCGACGAGGATGACGATATTCTCGCCGCTGCGCAGGCCGCCTTCGCGCCCTACAGCAAAGAAGAACCCTGGACCCAGCCCGATTGGGACATGCCGCTGTTCTCCAGCGACACCAGCGCCCTGATCGCGCAATGGAAGGCTGGACTTAGCGACGAAGACGTCGAGGATCTCAACGGCTTTAGCTGGTTGTGTCAGTGTCAGGATTTCGACCCCAAGACCTTCGGGGTGGAATTCGAAGTCCATCACGCCGGGGGCACGGATGTTTCGACCGTGGATGCGCGGGTCAATCTCGGCTGGGAAGGCGACGAGACGGCCGAAAGCGTACTCTACATGCTGCGTGAAAATGGCCGCTGGACGCTGGACGATATCGTTTCGGATTCTTTCCCCAAGGGCCTGAAAGTGGAACTGGTAGCAGCGATTTTGGCGCATAAGCTGCTGCGTCCCGCCGGATCGGACGAAGACGCGGAGCAGAGCCAGTGACCATCGCCGTCCTTCCCGGCCTTGCCCGGCCGATGCTGGAATCGCGCCTGCCGGAGTGGATCGAGCCGCGCTGGTGGCATTCGGTGGAGGAGCTTCACGCCCTCGCGCCGGAGGCAGAGATCGGCTGGTTCGACATGCATTACAAGCCGCCTCTGCTGGAAGCGGTGGCGCTGGCCAAGGGCCTGAAATGGCTCAATTCCGTTTATGCCGGGCTCGATTTCCTGTCGATGGACGAGATGCGCGCGCGCGGCGTGCAGCTGACCAACGGCACCGGGCTGACCGATATTCAGGTGTCGGAATTTGCGGTTATGGGGATGCTAGCCATTGCCAAGAATTATCGCGCCATCGTCCGCGCGCAGGATCGGCATGAATGGCTCGCCGCCGCGCCGGGCATTCGCGATCTGGCGGGCAGCCGGGCGCTGATCCTGGGTTTTGGCGCGATCGGGCGGAAGATCGGGGAGAAGCTTGCGGGCTTCGGCGTGGAAGTGGTGCCGGTGCGCCGCCATGCGGCGGACGGCGTGCTGACGCCCGACCAATGGCGCGCGCGGATCGGGGAGTTCGACTGGATCGTACTCACTGTGCCCGGCACGCCTGAAACCGAAGGGATGATCGGCCACGCCGAGATTGCCGCGATGAAGCCGGAAGCCGTGCTGGTGAATTTCGCCCGCGCCAATGTGGTGGATCAGGCCGCGCTGACTGCGGCGCTGACGGAACGCCGCATCTTCGCCGCCATGCTCGACGTGACGGACCCTGAGCCGCTGCCGCCGGAGCATCCTTTGTGGGATCTGGATAACGCGCATATCACCATGCATCTTTCCGGCATTCCTACGCCGCAGAGCATGCTACGCGGGGCGATCCGCTTTGTGGAAAATTGCGAACGCTATCGCCAGGGTGTGCCGCTGGAGCCGCGTTTCAATCCATTGCTGGGCTATTAGGGGAAGCCTCGTCATTGCGAGCGAAGCGAAGCAATCCAGGGCGTGACGCGTTGTGCCCTGGATTGCTTCGGGACCTGCGGTCCCTCGCAATGACGAATTAGCGCCCATCACGCATCCTCCAGCAGGAGCAATTCCACGCACACCGCCAGACGTGGCTGGGGCGAGAGCGTGTGGTCCACTTCCGTCACCGCCGCATCGGCGACCAACTGGCGGGGGATGTCGAATTCATATTCGGGCAGTTCGGCGATGAAATGCTCGCCCGCCTCGATACCTTCCGGCCCTTCGAACAGCAGTTCCAGCCGGTGGCGCGTGCCGGCGAAGGTGATGCTTGCCCATGATGTTTCGCGGTGGCTGGCGATACGCGCATGGCCGCAGGCGAGCGTCTGCAGCGCGGCGCGCAGCCGGTCCGAAATAGTGCGGCGGCGAATGCTGGGGACCTTGTGGGCGGCGTGGGGAAGGGTGGCGGGATCAGCCAACATGGGTGCTTTCCTCATATTTGTTCATGAAATGTTCCACATTATTTTCCATGCGAGGGCGCGGGGTGCGACCATTGCGCAGGTCGAGCACGAAGCGCGGATCATGGGCGGCCAGCCTGCCGAATTTGGTGGCCGGCATGCCGGTGCGGCGCAGGAATTTCTCGACCTTGCGAATCAGCATCGTCACTCCTTCGTCTGGTTGGCCCGGGGCGCCGTGGGGAGGTGCCTCAGGTGCGATTCGATGGGCGATTCCTCGCTCGCGAAATCCTACTTGTATAGGAAAAATACTATGTGTAGGATGGTGTCATGGTAAAAACCCTAGAAAGCGCCGCTGCCGATCCGCGCGAACGCCTGGTGGCGTTGGCGAGTGAGCGCGGCGTGAGCCTTGCCGCGCTCTCTCGCCTGATCGGGAAGAACGGCACATATCTTCAGCAATTCATCACCAAGGGCAGCCCGCGCAGGCTGGCGGAGGAAGACCGGCTGGTGCTGGCGCGCTTCTTCGGCGTGGGGGAAAGCGAATTGGGCGGGGCGGCGGATAAATCCTACGCAATGAAGGCCGATAGCGGGTGGGTGGACGTGCCGCGCCTCGCGCTCGATGCCTCGGCCGGGCCGGGCAGCTTCAGCGCGCAGGAAGTGCCGTTCGACACATTCCGGTTTTCCGCCCGCTGGCTGCGCGAACAGGGGCTCGACCCGGCGATGCTGTCCGCCATCGCGGTGGCGGGCGATTCGATGGAGCCGGTGCTGCGCGGCGGGGACGAAATTCTGGTGGATCGTACCCCGCGCCCCCTGCGTGAGGGCATCCATGTCGTGCGCCTTGGCGACACGCTGCATGTAAAGCGCATTCAGGCCGCGCGGCCGGGCATGCTTTCCCTGATCAGCGCCAATCCTGCTTATCCGCCGGTGGAAGTTCCGCTGGCGGAAGTGGATGTGATCGGGCGAGTCGTCTGGAAGGGCGGGCGGATTTAGGCGCACTTGCATTCCCGCCGCCCTCCCGCCACCTAGGCGGCATGTCCGAAGCCAATACTCCGCCCCAAAGCCCCCCGATGCGCGCGGCGATCGTTCCCGTCACGCCGCTTGAGCAGAACTGCTCGCTGATCTGGTGCACGAAGACGATGAAGGGCGCGCTGGTCGATCCCGGCGGCGATCTCGACAAGCTGAAGGATGCGGTGCGCCGGGCAGGCGTGACGCTGGAAAAGCTGCTCGTCACCCATGGCCACATCGACCATTGCGGGCAGGCGGGCATTCTGGCCAGGGAACTAGGCCTGCCGATCGAGGGCCCGCATGAGGCGGACCGTTTCTGGATCTCCCGGCTGGACGAGGATGGCCGCCGCTGGGGCCTGCGCGGCGAGATTTTCGAGCCGGATCGCTGGCTGGAGGATGGCGACATCGTCACCGTGGGCGAGGTGGAACTGGAAGTGATCCATTGCCCCGGCCACACCCCCGGCCATGTGGTGTTCTTCAACCGCCCGAGCCGCTTTGCCATCGTGGGCGACGTATTATTTCGCGGCTCCATCGGACGGACGGACTTCCCGATGGGCAATCACGCGGATCTGATCGCCGCGATCACGCAGAAGCTCTGGCCGCTGGGCGATGTGACCTTCATTCCCGGCCATGGCCCGGTCAGCACATTCGGGCAGGAAAGGCTCGACAATCCCTATGTGAGCGATGCGGCGATGGCAGGCTAGGGTTCCGCTCTGCTGCCCTTGATCCGTCCGAAATAGAGCTTGCGGAAGGCCAGCGTCGGCTTGTCCGTCCGGACGGATTTTTCCTCGCCCGCAGGCGGTACTTCGTTGGGCAGCGAGCTTTCGAGAATCGCCTGGTCTTCCAGCGCGATGCGGCGGTTCATCCGGCGGAAGATCGGGTTGAGCAGCGGCGAGCGGGCGAAATCGCGCAGGGTGATGATCGTCAGCCGCGTCTGGCCTTCCTTCTCGGGAATGCACAGCGCCATCATCCGCAGCAATTTGCCCGGCGGATCGATGAACAGTTCCATCGCATTGGGGAAGCGGAAGTCGAGCCGGGCAGGGCGGTCGCGCCCCTCGACCAGGTTCTCGATCCGCGCGCCATAGGGTGTCTCGATCCAGTCCGTATCCATCCGCCCATGCACGAAGGGGGCGATGAAGCGGCCGATCGTGGCCTTGTGGACAAAAGGCAAATGCGGGGAATCGAGCATGTTCTCCATCGCCCGGGTCCAGTGGATATCCCACAGCGCCGATTGCGCGCTCAGCACCACGCCGGGGGAGGAGAGGCTTTCGCTTACCATCGGCTCCGAATCCGGGTGGAAGCCGGTGTAGAGCCACACCAGCCCGCCCGCTTCGCGCAGCGGCAGGGCGAGGGCGCCCAGCGTCTCGCATTTGGCGTCGGGGTTCCACGGGACGGACAGGCAGGCGCCTGTGCCGTCGAAGGTCCAGCCGTGGAACGGGCATTCGACAGTGCCGCCCGTCAGCTTGCCCAGCGACAAGGCCACGCCGCGATGCGGGCAGCGGTCGATCAGCGCGCAAAGCGTGTCGGCGCCATCGCGAAACAGCACGATCCGCTCCCCCGCCACAATCAGCGGATGGAGCTTTCCGGCCCTGAAATCGGCGGAAACGCCTGCGATGATCCAGTGATTGGCGAAATCGGCGAACATCGGCGCTCCTGCGGCGGTTTCCGTCAGATCACCCGAGCCGCAATCAGCACCGCCGCCACGGCCAGGCCGGCCTGGGCCAGGAGAGTCGACACGATTCCCACCATGCGCCCCCATTGTGCCTTGCCTCCGTCCATGCCGAATGCGTGCAGCAGGCGGCCAAGCATGAATATGGCACCAACGATGGCCAGCCACAGCCCTCCCTTTTGGGAAAATTCGATCGCGGCGACCAGCACCAGAACCACTGGCACATTCTCAGCGAAATTCAGCTGGGCACGCATCCGGCGGGCCAGCAGATCGTGTCCCCCGTCGCCTATGGAGACGTGCAGTTTCTGGCGCAGCTGGCCGATGCGGTTGGCCAGCCAGATGTTGACGATGGCTGCCGCAGCAGCCAGGCAAAGGGTTGTTGGTAGCAGCACGGTCTTCTCCCCCGGTTCGCTTTGTCTGGCTGGCTAGACCGGGAGAGGTTGCAACGCACGTGAAATTCGCTATAGGCCGCGCCTTCACCGCCAGCCGCGATCCCGGCCCGCACACAAGTGCCCACGCACTTGTGTATCGCCGGACCATCGCTTAGGGCGGCCAGAGAAACCGATCTAGAATTTGCAGGAACAGGTGCCGCGATGGCTGTCCCAAAAAGAAAAACGTCCCCGTCCCGCCGGGGCATGCGTCGTTCGCACGACGCGCTGAAGGTTGAAGCGTTCCACGAATGCTCGAACTGTGGCGAACTCAAGCGTCCGCACAATCTGTGCACGCATTGCGGCCACTATAACGGGCGCGAGATTGTCGCTGTCGGGCTCTAAGCCCGGTCTAACAGGGGTAAGCGCATGATTCTGCCGCGTATCGCCGTCGATGCGATGGGCGGCGATGAAGGCGTGCGCGTGATGGTCGAAGGCGCGGCGCTTGCTCGCCGCCGCCATGATCGCTTCAAGTTCCTGCTTGTCGGGGACGAGGAGCGTATCAAACGTGCGCTCGACAAACACCCCAATCTGCGCGGTGCTTCCGAAATCCTCCATGCGGCAGATGTCGTGGCGGGGGACGAGAAGCCTACCCAGGCCTTGCGCCGCGCGCGGTCCACATCGATGGGCCTGGCGATCAATGCCGTGAAGCAGGGCGAAGCCGGCGCCGCGGTAAGCGGCGGCAATACCGGCGCCTTGATGGCTATGGCCAAGCTTGCCCTGCGCACCATGCCGGGGATCGACAGGCCGGCACTCGCTGCGCTGATGCCTACGCTCGGCGACAGCGATCTCGTCATGCTCGATCTTGGCGCGAACACCGATTGCGATGCCCGCAATCTGGTGCAGTTCGCGATCATGGGCGCTGCCTATTCGCGGATCGTTACGGGCCGTGAGGCGCCGCGCGTACGGCTGCTCAATATCGGCACCGAAGATAACAAGGGCACCGAGCAATTGCAGGAAGCCGCGGCCCGCCTGCGCGAGGCGACGGGGCTTGCGATGCAGTTCGAAGGCTTCGTGGAAGCAAACGGCCTGTCGCGCGGCGATGTGGACGTGGTGGTGACCGACGGATTTTCCGGCAACATCGCGCTCAAGGCCGTGGAAGGCACCGCCCGTTTCGTGGCCGATCTGCTGCGCCGCAGCTTCCAGAGTTCGCTGCGCTCCAAATTCGGGTTCCTCGTCAGCCGCCCGGCTACCGAACTGCTGCGCCACCATCTGGACCCCAATAATCACAATGGTGCGGTGTTCCTGGGCCTCAATGGCGTGGTGGTGAAAAGCCACGGCAGCGCGAATGCCAAGGGCGTGGCCAATGCCGTTGCCGTGACCGCGCGTCTGCTGGAAGCCAGCATTACCCAACGTATCGCCGCCGACCTTGCCGAAATGGGCGAGGAACGGTTGCGTCATAACGGCACTTCCTCTGCCGCAAACGGTCAGAACAAAGAGAACGCAGTATGATCCGTTCCGTGGTCAAGGGCACCGGCTCGGCCCTACCCGTCGATGTGGTGAGCAATGCAGAGCTTGCCCGAACCGTCGATACGAGCGACGAATGGATCGTGGAACGCACGGGCATCCGTTCGCGCCATATTGCGGGTGAGGGTGAGACGACCGCCACGCTTGCCACCGAAGCGGCGCGCAATGCGCTTGCCGCCGCCGGGATCGATGGGGGCTCGGTCGATCTGATCGTGCTTGCCACCGCCACACCCGACCAGACCTTCCCTGCAACGGCCACCAAGGTGCAGGATGCGCTGGGCTGCAACGGGGGAATCGCTTTCGATCTGTCGGCGGTCTGCTCGGGCTTTCTTTATGCGCTCGGTGTTGCCGATTCGATGCTGCGCACCGGAATGGCCAAGTGTGCGTTGGTTATCGGCGCGGAAACTTTTAGCAAAATTCTCGACTGGGAGGATCGCGCAACCTGCGTGTTGTTCGGCGATGGCGCGGGGGCCGTTGTGCTGGTTGCGCAGGACGTTGCCGCGGATGGTCCGGGGGTGCTCGCCACTCGTCTCCATGCCGATGGCGCGCATAACGAACTACTGTTCACCGACGGCGGCCCCTCGACCACCGGAACTGTGGGCAAGGTGCGCATGAAGGGCCGCGAAGTGTTCCGCCACGCCGTGGTCAACCTGGCCGAAGTTCTTGAGGAAGTGCTTGAAGAATCGGGCTTTAGTGCGAGTGACCTCGATTGGGTCGTGCCGCATCAGGCCAATGCCCGCATCCTCGATGCAACCGCACGCAAGCTGGGCCTGGCGCCCGAAAAAGTGATCGTAACTGTCGATCACCATGCCAATACATCGGCCGCTTCTGTGCCCCTGGCACTGGATACTGCGGTGCGTGACGGGCGTGTCAAACCGGGCGATCTGGTGATGCTGGAAGCCATGGGCGGGGGTTTCACCTGGGGTGCCAGCCTGCTTCGCATGTGATTTTGTGAAAACTTCGGCTATCCGAAGAACCCGCAGAAATGCGGGCTATATTGCTATGTCTCCACAAAGTGTTAGGTTGTTCATATTGGATCTGTCCAGGCAATCTGAACAGGGGACGGGAAGATGATGCGTTCGGTTGGCACGCTCACACGCGCAGACCTCGCCGAGGTTATTAATCGCAAGATGGGATTTTCCCGTGCGGAATCGCTCGCCATGGTGGAGGCTATCCTCGATCATATGAGCGCCGCGCTGGAGCAAGGGGAGAACGTCAAGATCTCTGGATTTGGGACGTTCTTGTTACGTGACAAGAAACAACGGGTTGGCCGCAACCCGAAGACGGGGATCGAAGTGCCGATTACCCCGCGCCGCGTCTTGACATTCCGCGCCAGTCAGATCCTGAAAGACCGGGTTAGCCAAGGTTAAAAAACAGGAAAGCAGGGGCAAGTGGAAGTGGATCCGAGGTTCAGCGACGGCAAGGATGCCGAAGCGCTGCGCACCATCGGCGAAGTGGCGCGCGCGTTAGGCATCAAGCAGCATGTGCTGCGCTATTGGGAACAGCAGTTTCCGATGCTCAAGCCGCTCAAGCGGAGTGGTGGGCGACGGTATTACCGGCCTGAAGATATCCGAATCGTCGATACGATCGACCGGCTGGTGAACCGTGAAGGCTATACGCTGAAAGGCGCGCGCCTGGCACTGACGGGCGGGAAGCCTGCCCCGGCAACGCAATCCGCAGCGGAACATCGGCCTGCGCCCCGGGCCGAGGCCGAGATCGTTCCGCAATTGCGCGCGATCCGCGATCGTCTGGCTGCCGCGCTGGAAAGCTGACATCACGGGGGCTGCCCCCTGGCTTCGAGCTTGCGCAGCCTGGTATTCAGGCCCGGCCTTCGGGCCCCAGTTCCGGATCGAGATCGCGCGGACGGGCGAGGTGAATCAGGCGGCCGCAATTGGGCTCAAGCTGGGCCCAATCGTCGATATCCAGTTCCAGCACGGCGAAAGTTGCAGTGGGGTATTTCTCCGCCGCCGCATCGAACAGGGCGTTTTCTCCATCGGGAGGAACCAGGTCGAAGATCAGTTCCTGCAGGCCCGGATTATGGCCTGACAGGAGCACGCTGGCCGGATTGCCTTCCACTGCCCGCAGCAGTTCCATCAGCGTGCCAGGCCCGGCGAGATAGGCGCGGTCCTGCCAATCGATATCGCCATCGATCCCCGCTGCCTCAAGCGTACGCTTCACCCGTTCGGCGGGGCTGGCGAGCACCTGTTCCCACGCCACGCCATAATCGCGAATATGCCGGCCCATCAGCGCGGCACCCTTGCGCCCGCGATTGTTCAGCCCGCGATCGAAATCGCGCAGGCCGAGATCGTCCCAATCGGATTTGGCATGGCGCAGGAGGCCGAGCGTTTTCACCAGGGTGAGGGTCCTTCCAGCGGCGATGCCGAAGGGGCCGGAATCGCATCGCTTGCCCCAGAAACACCGCTCGCGATCCGATGTAAAGCCTCATCGAGCGTCAGGCGGATGACAGGCGTGCCCTTGGGGAATGCCGCCGTCAGCCGGGTGGGGAAGGCGGCGGAAAGGACCACGAAATGGCCCTTGTCGTCCTTGCTGCGGATCAGCCGGCCGAAGGCCTGGGCCAGCCGCGCGCGGATGATCCGGTCATCGAAGGAACTGCCGCCCCCTGCCGCGCGGCGGGCGCGGTGGAGGATGGAAGGCTTGGGCCAGGGCACCTGCTCCATCACCACGCAGCGCAGCGAATCGCCGGGCACGTCCACCCCGTCACGCAGGGCGTCGGTGCCCAGCAGGGAGGAACGCGGATCGTCGCGGAAGATGTCCACCAGCGTGCCGGTGTCGATCGGGTCGACATGCTGGGCGTAGAGCGGCAGGCCATTGCGGGCCAGCCGGTCGGCAATGCGGCCATGGACTGCCCGCAGCCGCCGGATCGCGGTGAACAGGCCCAGCACGCCGCCCTTCGATGCCTCCGTGATGCGGGCATAGGCGCCGGCCAGAGCTGCGATATCGCCCTTCTTCACATCGGTGACGATCAGCACCTCGGCATTGGCGGCATAGTCGAACGGGCTCTCATGTTCCGAAAGATGGGGCGCCATATCCAGCCAGTTGGCGCCGGAACGGGTGAGGGCGGCCTGCCATTCGCCGCCATCCTTCAGGGTCGCGCTGGTCAGCATCACGCCATGGGCGGGCTCCAGCACGGTCTGTGCAAAGGGCTTCATCGGATCGAGGAAGCGGCGGTGCAGGCCGATATCGAACTCCCGCGCGTCGGAACGGTCGACGGCGAGCCAATCGACGAAATCCGGGTCCGCCGCGCCGCCCAGCCGGTCGAGCAGGGCCTCCCACGATGCGAGCATGTCGATCCGCCATTTGAGCGAATAGCGCGCCCCTTCGATCCGCGCGCGGCCGGGCCCGTCGAGCCAGTCCGGCGGCTCCTCCATCAAGGCTTCCAGCCGGACTGAGAGCTTCATCAGGGGCGAGCGGATTGCGGCCAGGGCCTGCGCGGCCTGCTGGGCCAGTTCGATGAAGTTCCCTTCAAGCTGGGCGGCCTCGGTCTCGATGCCATAGCCGGCTTCCTGCCCGCCGCTTTCGTCGCGGGCATAGGTGACGGCGCGCACGCCTGCGAGCAGTTCTTCCAGCGGCCCGGAGGGCTGATCTTCGGCCAGCCGTTGCAGCCAGCCTTCGCCGGGCAGCGCCTCTGCGGCGGAAACGGCGGCGGCCACGGCCTTGCCGCCTGCTTCGTCATAAGAGGCGATGTCCGCCAGCCGCGCGGCGAGGCCCCGGCGGCGGCCTTTCGATCCGCGTTCCGGCCCGGTGATCCAGCGGCGCAGTTCCACGCATTCCAGCCCGGTCAGTTCGGCCGCGAAGGTGGAATCGGCGGAATCGAATACGTGATGGCCTTCGTCGAACACGATGCGGGTGGGGCGCTGGGCATGATCCCGGCCGCGCGCGGCATTGACCATCACCAGCGCGTGATTGGCGATCACCAGATCTGCCTGCGCGCTGGCCCGCGCGGCGCGTTCGATGAAGCATTTGCGGTAATGAGGGCAGCCGGCATAGACGCATTCGCCGCGCTGGTCGGTCAGGCTGCGGATCGCGCGATTGCGGAACAAGGTGCCCAGCCAGCCGGGCAGATCGCCGCCGATCATGTCGCCATCCTGCGACCATGAGGCCCAGCGGGCCACCAATTGCGCCAGCACTGCCGCCTTGCCGCCGAAGCCGCCCTGCATCGCGTCTTCGAGGTTCAGCAGGCAGAGATAATTCTCGCGCCCCTTGCGCACCACCACGGGCGGCGATCCGTCCGCGCGTGTATTGGGCCAGGCGCGGCGGCTTTCGCGGCGCAATTGGCGCTGGAGGTTCTTGGTGAAGGTGGAGACCCACACCGTGCCGCCGGATTTCTCGGCCCAGAGCGAGGCGGGGGCGAGATAGCCCAGGGTCTTGCCGATGCCGGTTCCGGCCTGCGCCAGCAGCATATGCGGCATGCCGCGCCGGTCACGCGGGGCGAAAGTCCAGGCGGCTTCGGCGGCATAGGCGCGCTGGCTTTCCCGTTCTTCCGCGCCTGCTCCGGTCAGAGTGGCGAGGCGGGCGCGCACTTCGCTTTCCGAAAGCGTGACCTGCGCGGGCTGGGGGCGCTCAGGCGTTTCCTCCCATTCGGGCAGGCGCGTGAACAGCCAGCGTTCGGCACGCTCGGGCTGGCGGATATGCGGTGCGATCACCTGCGCCCAGGGCCAGCGCAGCCGCATTAGCGACTGGAGCACGCTCCACGCCCCTTCGCGCTCCGGCCAGTCAGGGCTTTCGCAGGTTTCGGCGAGCTTCCCGGCGGCAAGCTGGAGCAGGGCAGGCACCTGATCGTCGCTCGCCGGTTCCTCCAGCCCCAGCGCATGGGCAAGGCCCTTGGGCGTGGGCACGCAGAAACGCGCCGGATGGACGAAGGCGAACAGTTCCAGCAGGTCCAGCCCCGAAAGGTCGGGATAGCCCAGCCGCGTGGCCACCAGCGGCGCGTTCAGGATCAGCAGCGGCGTATCGGCCGCAGCCATGATCGCTTCCCCCTTGCCCACCGTGCGGGTGGAACCATTGGCCGCGCGCAGCCAACTGCCGGCATGGCTGGCATGAAGCGCGGGCAGGGGGAGGGGAGCGGGGGACATTTCTAAAAAGCCTGGAACCTGCGGTGCGGAATTGGAACGTTCGAAGAGCCCACTTGCTCGTCATCGCGAGGGACGCAGTCCCGTGGCAAGCCAGGGCAGTTACATCCGGCCCTGGCTTGCCGCGTCGGCTTCGCCTCCTCGCAATGACGAAAGACTTAGTAAGAGGCGCCGTCCACCGGGTCGAGCCGGATTGCGGAAATGTCCGCAGCGGAAACGCAGCGCAGATTGATCGCGCGGACATCTCCATTCGGGCTCACCCCCTCGGCAAAGGGCTCGCAGCCGCAGATCGTGCAGAAGCGATGGCCGATAGTGCGGGTGTTGAAGCGATATTCGGCGAGATCTTCCGCTCCCGCCTCAAGCGTGAACTGCCCGGCGGGCACGAAGGTGAGGATCAGCCCCTTGTCGCTGCAATGGCTGCAATTGCACTCGATCGCGCTCTCGGGAAGGTCGGCATCCACGGTGAAGCTCACCGCGCCACAATGGCATTGTCCGGAATAGGGCATGGGTCTCTCCTCGAAGTCGATAGAGCGAGGTTTAGAACGTAATGAGAACGAAAGGCAAGTTGGAGAAGTGGTTCCTCTCCCGCAAGGGGAGAGGAAGGATGTGGATTTGCCTTGAGACGAAATGAATAACGGCATCGGCAAGTCGTTGGGGGCGAATATTCATTCGGTTTTCAGGCGTTGCAGCCTGCCGTAAGCGACATTCCGTTCGCCCCGTTCCCCATGAACAAAAATCAAGGAAAACTCAGGGTTTTCGGCAGGTCGTGAACGGTGAATGAAGGAACATTGCCCGTCAGGCGGGCGTTTTACTTCTCACTATGGAAAGGAAAATCACATCCGCTCGTTGCGCGACTGCCGCGATTGCCGCGGTACTTGCGCTTGGTTCAACCGGGCTTTCCGCCCAGGTGGTTCCCCCTCAGGTGGACCCGCCCGCCGCGCCGCCGCCGGAGGTCGCGCCCCCGCCGGAACCGGCGGTGCCGATAGCGCCTGAGCCGACTACGGAGCCGGCAGCCGTTCCCCCCGCAAGTCCATCGGCTGCACCTGCCGCCGTGACGCCTGCCCCGATCATGCAGTCAGCGCCCGTTGTGCAGGCCTTGCCCCCGGCGGAAGCGAGCCCGCAGCCCAGGGCAGAGCGTGCGCCGGTGGCCGAAAGCGCTGCCGCCCCGGCGGCGCCAGTCGCGCCGGTCGCACAGAGCGCTCCGCAAGAGGCGCTTGCGCCGCCACCCGCCAACACCGATTATTTCCCGGCCGAGAACACCTTTTCCGCCAATGATGCCCCGCTGGCGGAAAGTGCTCCGCTTGCCGCCAGCAGCCCGAGCGTTCCGGACAATCCGGTTCTGGAGGTCATCGACGGTATGGCCTGGGGTGCGGCAGGCATGGTGCTGTTGCTGGCGCTGTTCACCGGGCCGCTGCGCAGGCGCCGGCCGGTGAAGCAGCCTCCCACGCTGGTGAAGCCCTATGTGGAGCGCCCGCCAGAGCCGCTCCGTGCGGTGCCGGTGGAGGCGGCTGGCGCGGCGCCTGTCCCGCTTGCGGTGCAGCCGCGCTTTGCCGGACCGCCGCGTGCGGTTGAGCTGCCGCGCGCGGTTCCGGCAAGTTTCGAAGAGCGCGATGCGCTGCTCAAGCGGATGCTGGATGCCCGGCCTGACAGGGCCAATCCGTTCCGCTCGCGCCGCGCAAGGCTGAAACGTGCGCGGCTGATCCTGCAATCCATCGGCCGCAAATTCGAACGGGCCGATCCCTGGATCGATCTTGCCGATTATCCGAATGTCTGGCCCGAACTGGCCCGGCGCAAGCACCTGCAGGCGGCCTGACCTATGCCCCCTGCGGGGAGGAGGCGGCCGCGCAAGCGGTCGCCTCCTTTCGCATCTGCCCTTCACCGGGGAAGCGCCGGGGCCTCTCCCGCGCTGTTCACCAGAAAGCTCTTTCCTACACTGCTGCAAATGGCGTTTATCCGGATCGATGAACAGCCTTGCTTCCGCCCCTCAGCCCCGTGCCTGTGCAGCCCGTACCCACCCGGCCTTGCACGCCGCGCGCGGCCTGCACGAAAACCCGAATTGGAAGGTGACACTCCAGACTGCCCCCGGCTGCGAAAAACGGCTTGAAACCGGGGCGGGTGGAGGCGAGATGCCTTGCACCAAAAGGGGCATTTTCCTGCCCGGAAAGGTTACACATCACTCTGCTGACCCGGGATACGCAGCGCTTGCCGCGGGTCTGCGTCCCGCCCGGTGCTGCGCCGCTTTCGAATGCCGGAAATCGAATGCGTCGTACCGTGTCAACAGTGTCAACTTCGGCGGAATTCAGGGGCGAAATCGGCTGGATCGAATCGCCGCACTTGCGAAAATGCGCGCAAGCGGCAATGGACCGCGACGATGACAGACATTTCCCTGATCGACGCCGCACAGTCTTCCAAGTCCTGGCCCTTCCAGGAAGCGCAGCGCCTCGCCAAACGCTTTCCGGGCGGCAAGCGCGATGCGGCGGGCCACCTCGTCCCCGTGATTTTCGAAACCGGCTATGGCCCCTCGGGCCTGCCGCATATCGGCACGTTCCAGGAAGTGCTGCGCACCACGCTGGTGCGCCGCGCCTATGAAGTGCTGACCGGTGGCCATCCCACGCGCCTGATCGCCTTTTCGGACGATATGGACGGGCTGCGCAAGGTGCCCGACAATATCCCCAATGCCGATCTGCTGACCGAAAATCTGCACAAGCCGCTCAGCCGCATTCCCGACCCGTTCGAGAAGGGCCATGCCAGCTTTGCGCATCACAACAATGCGATGCTGCGCGATTTCCTCGATCGCTTCGGCTTCGACTATGAATTCGTGGCGGCCTCGGACCGTTACGATTCCGGCGAGTTCGACGATGCGCTGAAGAATGTGCTGAGGCATTACGATGCGATCATGGGCGTGATGCTGCCCACTCTGCGCGAAGAACGCCGCAAGACCTATTCGCCCGTGCTGCCGATCAGCGAGAAGACCGGCCATGTGCTGCAGGTGCCGATCGAAGTGGTCGATGCCGAAGCCGGGATCGTCCGTTTCGAGGATGATGGCGAAATGGTCGAACAGTCGATTCTGGGCGGCAGGTCCAAGCTGCAGTGGAAGGTCGATTGGGCGATGCGCTGGGTCGCATTGGGTGTCGATTACGAAATGTGCGGCAAGGATCTGACCGACAGCGTTACACAGAGCGGCAAGATCGCGCAGATTCTCGGCGGACGGAAGCCCGAGGGAATGATCTACGAGCTGTTCCTGGATGCTAATGGCGAGAAGATCTCCAAGTCCAGGGGCAATGGCCTGACCATCGAGGAATGGCTGACCTATGGCAGCGAGGAATCGCTGGGCTTCTACCTGTTCCGCGAACCCAAGAGCGCCAAGCAACTGCATGTGGGCGTGATCCCGCGCGCGGTGGATGAATATTGGCAGTTCCGGGCGAAGATTCCCGAACAGCCGATCGAACAGCAACTGGGCAATCCCGTGTGGCATCTGCTGCGCGCCAATGGCTACAAGGGCGGGGATGGGGATACTCTGCCCGTCACCTACGGCCTGCTGCTCAATCTGGTGGGGGTGCTGGGCAGCAATGCCACCTATGGGCAGGTGTGGAACTATCTGGGCAATTACGTCCGCGATGCCGATCCCGCGCATCACCCCGAACTGAACACGCTGGTCGATTGCGCATTGGCCTATAATCGCGATTTCGTGGCCCCCACGCTGGTTCACCGTGCGCCCGCCGCCAATGAGGCGGAAGCGCTCAGGGCGCTCGACGCATTGCTGGCGGAAACGCCCGAGGGTGCCAGCGCGGAGGATCTCCAGACCGAGGTCTATGAGATCGGCAAGGACGAAAGTTTCGGCTTCGAGAGCCTGCGGGACTGGTTCAAGGCGCTTTACGAGACCTTGCTGGGTTCCAGCCAGGGCCCGCGCATGGGCAGCTTCATCGCGCTTTACGGCGTGGCGAATACCCGCAAGCTGATCGCAGAGGCGCTTGAACGGTGAGAAGCCCGGAAGATCCTCACAAGCTCGCCCGCGAATTGCTGGGCCGCGAACTGGCGGATCTGGAGCCTGAGGAGCAGCGCGTGATCAAGCGCGTTGCCGCCGGCAAAGTCTATATTGCGGATTCGGAAGAGAGCGCCCAGGCCCACGCCACTTTCGGCGACCGCCTGGCCGACCGGGTGGCGGCGGTGGGTGGCAGCTGGGGCTTCATTATTGCCTTCGGCATCGTGCTGCTCGTGTGGGTGCTGATCAACAGCCAGGCATTTGCGGCGCTGGGTTTCCAGCCGTTCGACCGCTATCCGTTCATTTTCCTGAACCTGATGCTTTCGATGCTGGCCGCGATCCAGGCGCCGATCATCATGATGAGCCAGAACCGCCAGTCGGCCAAGGATCGCATCGCCGCGCGCCACGATTACGAAGTGAATTTGCGCGCCCAGCTGGAACTGATCCGCCTCTCCCACAAGCTCGACCGGCTGGCTCGCGAGCTGGGCCACGTAGAAGGTCAGGCTGCTGACAGCAGTAAGGAATAGTTCTCCTTGCTGCCTCGGCGCTTACGGGTAACACTGGGCTTACGGGGAAAAAGAGGAGACGGGAAATGACGCAGGCGCGTTACTCATCGGTGGCCATGCTGCTCCACTGGTTGATCGCGATCGCGGTGATCGTGAACTGGCGGATCGCGGAATCGGCCGAGAATCTGGAAATCGCGGAAAAGATGCGAGTGATGGACCAGCACAAATCGCTGGGTATCGTGATCCTGATCCTCACCTTGCTGCGGCTGCTCTGGCGCTTCGCCAAGGCCCCGCCGCCGCTGGCTTCCACGCTGAAGCCCTGGGAAAAGACCCTGGCCAAGGCGGTGCATCTGGTGTTCTATGTGCTGCTGATCGGCCTGCCGCTGGGCGGCTGGCTGGGCCAGTCCTTCTATGCATTGGCCGTGGATGTATTCGGTGTCTTCACCCTGCCGGCACTGCCGGTCGGCAAGAACCCGGATCTCGGCCACACGATCTTCGAAGCGCATGCAACGGGCGGCACGATAATGCTGGCGCTGATCGTGCTGCATGTGTTGGGCGCGCTCAAGCACACTGTGATCGACAAGGACGGCAATCTGTTCCGGATGCTGCCCTTCGGCACGCCCAAGGCCTGACGGGCCGGCCTGAACGAAGCAAGCCCCCCGCCCAAGGGGAGGGGGACTTGCCCTGGCTGCCGGGCCACTCTCCCGGCAGCACAGGAGGGTCAGGTCACCAGAAGAAGCCGTGGATCACGTCCACCACTTCGCCGGAATAGATGTCCACCAGCAAGGCGTCGTCATAATAGCGTACCCAGCGATAGGAGCCATATGCGGGCGGAAGCCGGTAATAATAGGGATCGCTGATCAAGTAACGGTTCGAATAGAACAGCGAGTCGAGGAAAATCCCGATGCTCAGCGGCCGGTAATAATAGTTCCGGTAGGGCGCATAATATCTGCCAACGCGGTAGATGTGCCGGTGGCTCGTGCGATAATCGCGCCAGTCGTAACGCCGGTCGCTGCGCCACTTGCGGTCCCAATTGCGGTGATCGCGGTCGCGGCCGCTGTAGGAGCCATTGCGATTGCCGTCGCGGTAGGAGCCGTTCCGGTTCCCGTCCCGATAGGAACTGTTGCGGTCATTGTCGCGGCTGCGGGTGTTATCGCGACGCGGATCGAGGCGATCCTGGCCGCTGCCGCGCCAGTTGGTGCGCGAGTTGTCCCGGCTCCGATCATTGTCCCGGAAGCGATCATTGTCCTGGACGCGATCCTGGCTCCCCTGCGGGCGGCCAGCGTTGTTGCGGACCGAGCCCGGAGTGGTGGTAGCCGGGCCGCGATTGCCGTCGTTCTGGCGATAGCTGCGGCTCTGCGGTGCGGGCCGCTGCACAGCTGCGGGGCGAGAGCCGGATTGGGGCGCCTGGCGTTGCTCCTGCCGCGCATCGACGCGCCTCGGGGCAGGCCTTTCGGCATTGCGCCTGTCTTGAGGAGCGGGCCTGTCTTGGGGGCTGGGCCTGGCTTCGGCATTCCGCCTGTCGTTGCCGCTGTCACGGCGCACGGCGGGGGAATTGCGCACTTCGGCAGCACGGGCCTGGGACCCACGCGATCCGCGATCGGATGAATTTCTGTCACCCGGCCCGCGCGACCAGTTTCCGCGAGTGTCGGTATCCTTGGCAAAAGCCTCGGCGGGAATCGCTGTCACCGCCATGGCGGTGGCGAGCGCTGCGAGCCCACTCGACCTGAGCAGTCCTCTGATAGTCATGCGGCATCTCCTTCCGTCATGCCGCCGAGTGGTTTGCGGCCCTGTCTGACAATGTATCTAAGCGAGTCGCGCTGACAGGAAACTGAACCGGCTTGGATGCCTCCCGTTCAGGTTTCTCTTGCTGAACATGAAGGGATTTGCCGAATAATGTCGGATTGTTTCCGACTTCCCGGTGTGTGTTGCAAGCGGGCGATGCGCAATGGACGCTGGGCCTCGCTGTGGCTAGGGAGGCCCGATGCAACCAAACCGGCAGATTGGCCAATGGCTCAAGCGCATCGCGGATGACGAGGATCTCGAATTACCGCAATGGCGCCGGCGCCTTGCGACGCTGATAGGCGCGCTGCTCGTCGGGCTCTTCGCCCTGCTCTTCGCGCGTGCGGGCGATATGGCGCAGACTGCCTTCAGCGGAATATCCGGCTCCAATCCCTATGCCCCCCTCATCATCACGCCATTGATCTTCGCCGTGGTGGCCTGGCTTACAGGCAAGATTGCGCTTGAGGCGCGGGGATCGGGCATTCCGCAGGTCATTGCAGCGGCCCGCAATCCTGACGGGGAGGAGGAACGGGGCCTGATCTCGCTGCGCGCGGCCTTTGCCAAACTGGTGCTGACCGTAGGTGCATTGTTCGGGGGCGCTTCGGTGGGGCGTGAAGGGCCTACTGTGCAGCTCGGCGCCGCGATAATGGTGGCCGCGCACAAGCTTTTGCGTGTGCGCGTCACGCCAGGTGTGCTGATCGCGGGCGGCGCGGCGGGCGTTGCCGCTGCCTTCAATACGCCGCTGGCGGGTATTGCCTTCGCAATCGAGGAACTGGCCGTCGCCTATGAGCAGCGCGTGGCTGTGCTGGCGATGGGCGCGGTCATGATAGCGGGCCTGACCAGTCAGGGCATCGCTGGCGACTATGTCTATTTCGGCCATGTCGGGGCCGATCTGCCACTGCTGACAGTGCTGTGGGCCGCGCCATTGATCGGCATTGCAGGCGGTGCGGCAGGGGGCCTTTTCTCACGCATGTTCCTCATGCTGCGGGGGCCGGGCGGACGCTGGACCGCGATCTTGCGGAAGCGGCCGGTCTTCACATCCATGCTTTGCGGTGTGGTGGTGGCAGTGATCGGCTTTGCGACCAGTGGGGCGACCTGGGGCACAGGTTACGAGCCGACGCGCGCGATGCTGGCGGGTGGTGGAGGCGAGTTCTGGTTCGGCCCGGCCAAGCTGATCGCCACCCTTGCCACCAGTGCGAGCGCGATCCCGGGGGGTATCTTCGCGCCCTCATTGTCCGTGGGCGCGGGTTTGGGCGAACTGATGACCCCGTTGTTCGCGCCGGAAGATGCAGGAGCGATCGTGCTGCTGGGGATGGTGGGCTATTTCGTCGGCGTCGTTCGCGCGCCGCTGACCGCCGTGATCATTCTGGCCGAAACCACCAGCAGCACCAGCATGATCCTGCCGCTTTTCGCCACGGCGCTGATCGCGGATTGGGCGGGTGCCAAGGTGTGCAAGCAGCGGCTTTATCACACGCTTGCCAAGGGTTTCATGCCACAACCCAAGCCGGAGGAGCAGAAGCTCCATCCGGCCGGGGATTAAATAAGCGGCTGTCGCCTCAGCGTGACAGCTTCTTGTATGCCAGCTTCGTAGGCCGGTCCGCAGCATCGCCGAGGCGGCGGCGGCGGTCTTCCTCATAGGCTTCGAAATTGCCTTCGAACCATTCGACATGGCTGTTGCCTTCGAAGGCGAGGATGTGAGTGGCCAGACGGTCGAGGAAGAAGCGGTCGTGGCTGATGACCACGGCGCAGCCCGCGAAGTTTTCGATCGCGTCTTCCAGTGCGGCCAGCGTTTCCACGTCGAGATCGTTGGTCGGTTCGTCCAGCAGCAGCACGTTGCCGCCGGTCTTGAGCATCTTGGCCATGTGGACGCGGTTGCGCTCACCGCCCGAGAGCTTGCCGACATTCTTCTGCTGGTCCGCCCCCTTGAAGTTGAACGCGCCGACATAGGCGCGGGTCGACATGTCGTGGCCATTGACCTTCATGTAATCGAGCCCGTCGGAGATTTCTTCCCACACGTTCTTCGATCCGTCGAGATGGTCGCGGCTCTGGTCCACGTAGCCCAGGCGCACGGTTTCGCCGATTTCGATGGTGCCGCTATCGGGCTGTTCCTGACCGGTAATCAGCTTGAACAGGGTGGACTTACCCGCGCCGTTCGGCCCGATCACGCCCACGATGCCGCCGGGCGGCAGCATGAAGGACAGGTCTTCGAACAGCAGCTTGTCGCCATAGGCCTTGGTGATGCCCTTGGCCTCGATCACCTTGCCGCCCAGGCGCTCGGGCACCTGGATGACGATCTGGGCCTTGCCGGGGCGGCGGCCGTCCTGCGCTTCCTGCAGCTGTTCGAACTTGCGAATACGGGCTTTGGACTTGGTCTGGCGCGCGGCCGGGGTCTGCCGGATCCACTCAAGTTCTTCCTTGAGCGCCTTCTGGCGGCCGCTTTCCTCGCGTTCTTCCTGGCTGAGGCGCTTGGCCTTCTTTTCCAGATAGGTCGAGTAATTGCCTTCGTAAGGGAAGTATTTGCCCCGGTCGAGTTCGAGAATCCAGCCCACCACATTGTCGAGGAAATAGCGATCGTGGGTGATCATCAGCACCGCGCCCGCATATTCCTTGAGGTGGTTTTCCAGCCATTCGACGCTTTCGGCATCGAGGTGGTTGGTCGGTTCGTCCAGCAGCAGGATCGAAGGCTTCTGGATCAGCAGGCGGGTGAGGGCGATACGGCGCTTTTCACCGCCGGAAAGGCTGTCCACCGGCCAGTCGCCCGGCGGGCAGCGCAGCGCTTCCATCGCCACTTCGAGCTGATTGTCCAGCGTCCAGCCGTCCACCGCGTCGATCTTTTCCTGAAGGGTGCCCATTTCTTCCATCAGGGCGTCGAAATCGGTGTCGTCCTTCGGGTCGCCCATTTCGGCGCTGATCGCATTGAAGCGATCGACCATGTCGGCCACTTCGCGCGCGCCGTCCTTGACGTTCTCCAGCACGTTCTTGCTGCCGTCCAGCTCCGGCTCCTGCGCCAGATAGCCTACGGTGATGTTTTCGCCCGGCCAGGCTTCGCCGGTGTAATCCGTGTCGATCCCTGCCATGATCTTCATCAGCGTCGATTTG
The DNA here is from genome assembly GCA_035497315.1 of Sphingomonadaceae bacterium. Classification (GTDB taxonomy): domain Bacteria; phylum Pseudomonadota; class Alphaproteobacteria; order Sphingomonadales; family Sphingomonadaceae; genus Andeanibacterium. Next base: position 12,477 of record DATJDU010000018.1, on the reverse strand, counting down.
CCGACGCCGTTCGGGCCCACGATGCCGATCTTGGCGCCCTGATAGAACTGGAGATTGATGTTCGACAGCACCGGCTTCTGCGCGCCGGGGAAGGTCTTCGTCATGCTTTTCATGACGTATGCGTATTGGGCGGCCATGTTCGTCCTTTGGGGTAGTCCTTTGGCGGACAATCCGGATGTGTGAGGAGTTGTGCGGCAGATAGGGATTGCAGGGCATCGGGGCAAGCATGGAAACCGTCTCTTTGCCGCCGGTTCGGCCTTCCGGGCGGGTTCTTTCTGGCCCTTGCGGGGCTGTTGCGGGCGAAATTGGGGAAAGCGACGTGAATCCAGTTTGTCATAACTCTGTCATTCGCCTAGCGGGGCAACGCGCGAGACTGCGGGAAGGAAGGGGTGCGACATGGCGCTGAGGCAGATTGCCGTTTTGCCCTACCGCACGGAATCCCCCCTGGTGGACGCGCCGATCAGCATCCTGCTCGTCACCACGCGCGGCACGGGCCGATGGGTGATCCCCAAGGGCGGGCTGGAGAACAAGCTTCCGCCCCACGCCAGCGCCGCGAAAGAAGCGGAGGAAGAGGCCGGCGTGCTCGGATCAACCTGCCCGACCTCGATCGGCTCCTTTCGCTATCGCAAGAAGCGCCGTTCCGGGGCCACCGTGTGGACCGATGTGGACGTGTTCCCTTTCGCGGTAACCGAAGAGCTTGAGAGTTGGAAGGAACAGCATGAGCGCGAGCGCCGCTGGTTCACTCTGGCCGAAGCCGCCGAGGCAGTGGACGAGCCGGACCTGAGGGCGCTTATCCGCAGCTTCGGGGCCAGCGAATTTCGCGCCGCCACCCAAGGGCGCATCATTTTCAATACGATCAGCACGGTCGGTAAAAGGACAGGAATATCTGCCATGTTCGGCTGGATTCAGAAGCTGCTGCCGCAGCAGGGGAATTTCTTCGACCTCTTCGAGCAGCATGCTGCCACGCTGGTGGCCGGGGCGGACGCCCTGGCCCGGTTGGCGCAGGGTGGGCCGGATAAGGCGGAGCATATTCGCGAAATCGAAGAGCGCGAACATGACGCGGACGAAATTACCCGCGAAGTGCTGCAGACGGTGCGCCGCACCTTCCTGACGCCTTTCGACCGGGGCGCGATCACCGACATGATCGGCGCGATGGACGATGCGATCGACGAGATGCAGCAGACCGCAGGTGCGGTGGATCTTTACGAGATCGACGAGTTCGAGCCGGAAATGCGAGACATGGCTGCGATCATCGTGGATGCGGCGCGGCTTACCGCCGAAGCGATCCCGTTGCTGCGCAAGATTGCCGATAACGGCCATCGCCTGCATGAACTGACCGAACGGCTCGTGCGGATGGAAGGTCATGCCGACGAAATCCACGCCGCCGGCCTCAAGCGCATCTACAAGCAGATCGGCAAGAAGGACCCGTTGCAGTTCATTGTCCGTCAGGAGATGTTCAAGCGGCTGGAGCGCGTGGTTGACCGGTTCGAGGATATTGCGAACGAGATCGACGGTCTCGTGATCGACCATTCCTGACGCGCGGGGCCCGGCCAGATGGACCACACGCTCGCCCTGCCGCTGCTGATCGGGCTTATTGCCCTGGCACTGGCCTTCGACTTCCTCAACGGCCTGCACGATGCTGCCAATGCCATCGCCACGGTGGTTTCCACGCGGTTGCTGTCGCCCTTTGCTGCGGTGGTGTTCGCTGCGCTGGGCAATTTCACGGCCTATTGGCTGGTGGGCCTGCATGTCGCCGAAACGGTGGGCAAGGGCATTGTGGACAAGGATGCGGTGACACCCGCCGTGGTGTTCGGCGCGCTGGTGGGGGCGATGTTCTGGAACGTCGTTACCTGGATCAAGGGCATCCCATCATCCTCCAGCCATGCGCTGATCGGCGGGCTGCTGGGGGCGGGTATCGCCCATGCCGGGACAGGCGTGGTCGAAACCGAAGGCACGGTTAAGACGGTGCTGGCGATCTTCCTTTCGCCGGTGATCGGCTTTGTCATCGCCATGGCAATGATGGTGCTGACCAGCTGGATTTTCCGTGGGACCCAGCCGCGCAGGGCGGACAGTATCTTCAAGGGTCTGCATCTGCTGTCTTCCGCGGCCTATTCGATCAGCCATGGCGGCAACGATGCTCAGAAGACCATGGGGATCATTGCTGTCCTGCTCTATTCCACCGGCCATCTGGGCGGGGAATTCCACGTGCCCGAATGGGTCGTGCTGTCCTGCTATAGTGCGATTGCGCTGGGGACCATGTCGGGCGGGTGGAAGATCATCAAGACGATGGGTACGGGACTGACCAAGCTCAACCACCATTCGGGCTTCTGCGCCTCCACGGCCGGGTCATTCGTTGTGTTCGGCGCGAGCGCGATGGGTATTCCGATTTCCACCACTCATGCGATTACCGGCAGCGTGGTGGGCACGGGCGCATCGCGCAGGGCAAGTGCTGTGCGCTGGTCGGTGGCGAGCCGGGTGATCGTGGCGTGGTTCATCACCATTCCGGCCAGCGCCGCAGTGGGGGCGTTGTTCTACCTGCTGACGCGCCTCTGGTGATCGACGGCTGCTGCAGCGGCTGACCGCCCGTCCTGCATTTCCCAATGCTCGACCGTTTCGGGGATCTCGATCAGGAAATCCGCGTCGAAATCATATTTGCGGGGGCGGCTGATATCGTCCCCGGCAAAGGCCCTGACGGCATCCCAGCTCTCCCAATGGCTCACCATCCGTATGCGGGTCACCGGGCCTTCGTGGCGATGGAGGCACCAGGCACCGCGATTGCCGGCGATGGCGCGATAATCGGGGATGGTCACCTCGCGCATGAGGCGCAGAAACTCCGGCGACTTGAAATTGGGGACGCGGCCTTCCCAGTTGCGTACGATCATGGGCATGGCTCCGGGGGTGGTTTCAGGGGCGACCATGACCTTTCTATCGATCGTTAACCATATTCGCAAATGCGCAAGGGGCGCACCGGATTGGTCCGATCAAAATGAAGGTGGCCGGGACAGACGTGCCGTCTGCGGAAAACTGGTCGGGGAGACACGATTCGAACCTGCGACATCCTGCTCCCAAAGTATACCGAACAACGGATTTCTGCTGGTCTGCGGGTAAAAATCCTTCCAACAAAGTGCAATTCTGGCGGTAATGTTGGAAGCCCTGTGATCTCATGCATATCACATCGTTGATCGATCATTCGAGCGGAGCCACGGTGCTTCCGATAGCGCCGAGCTTCCTCACGAAAGCAAGCAACCAAAGCGCCTTGGGTGATGAGGTCAACGGCCTTTGTTGGACACTCCATTGCCTCTGATGTGCCATCCTCCAAATCCCCAGGTAAGTCGTCTGAAGACTCGACTCTGCCATTGGGAAATGCATCATTGAAATGCCGTCCCTGAGGCAATCTGTAGCAAGATCCAGCGGAGGGTTTGGCGGCGATCATCGGAGCGGCCTAGCTTGGCCTAACCTGTATCTTGGGAAACTGGGGGACCAGGTGCCAAAGCCCCGCATGCTAAACCGATGCCAGCAGACTCGGGGGCCCCCGAGAATGTTGGGCCGATAGATCCGCGAACGACGGTCAACTCGTAACGCGGAGCGCTAGTTCGCAACCCTTTGTGGCTGCGGCCGGTCGCGGCCCTGGGGATCAATATGAAGCCCAAGGTCACGAAAACGGTGATGGTGGAATGGAAGATCGACGTCGCAGCAGTAGTTAGAGCTATCGCGCTGCTCGTCTTTTTCCTCACTTGAGTTGCCCGGCGGGGTTAATGCCCCGCCGGGATTTCTGAATCTCTGGGACAACTTTGTCAAAGCGGTTCGGCGCACGTTCTGCACGTTTCGACTCGCGTTACAGGGTTGCGCGGCGAAAGCAGGCGCGCAAATCTAAAGACGCTTATTTTCAGATAGTTATTCTGGGCATTTTCCCAAAAGCCTTCCAACAAGATTGTTGGAAGGCTTTGCAATGCGCTGAAATTGGCTGCTCTGTAAGCCGCTGAAATATAAGAAAAAACTGGTCGGGGAGACAGGATTCGAACCTGCGACATCCTGCTCCCAAAGCAGGCGCGCTACCGGGCTGCGCTACTCCCCGACTCTAGTTTTCGCCGCGGCGATGGTGGGCCCGGCAGGATTCGAACCCGCGACCTAGCCGTTATGAGCGGCCAGCTCTAACCGCTGAGCTACAGGCCCCCTATGCCGAACGTGACGGGCGACCTAGCCCGGAAGTCCGGGTAATACAAGGCGGCTAAACCTCAATTGCATCCATTATCTGCTGCACATTTGCCGACCTTACCCCGCGCTGCCCGAGATAGGCGAATATCCGCTGCCACCAGCCATACAGCGCATCGAGATCTTCCTCATTGCGGACATAGGGAGTGTGGCCTGGGTGAAGCGAGGGGCTGTGGAACGAGAAGACCAGCAAGGGCAGCCCGTCATCCAGTGCCATGTCCACGCCGCGGATCGCTTCTTCCACCGAAACACCTTCAGGCGTCAGGGGAATGCGTTCCAGCAGCCCCAGCCGTGACAGCACACCGCGTAGGGACGGCGCGCGCCACATCAGGGGATAGAGCAGATCGCCCTGCCGGCGCAGCATGCCCCAGAAGGTGGTGGTGAGCGGTAGTTCAAGCAGCGAGTGATCGGTGTCGAGCCAATAGGGTTCCAGCGGATGCTTGCGGTAATCCGCGCCGCCTTCGGCCGAATAATCGAATTTCGTGCGAACCGAGCTGTCGATGGCGATGCCGCCTTGGCGCAGCATTCTGGCCGTGTTCGGCCCCGTGCCATAGCGGCCTGCGCGGTAGATCTTGGGAACAGCGCCGAAATTCGTCTCGATCACCTCGCGCAGGCGAGTGAATTTCGCCTGTTCCAGCTCGGGGGGAAGGTTCCCCGCAAAGGAATTGTAGTTGTTCACGGTCTCGTCGAAGGGCGGATTGACCCAGGGATGCAATTGCACACCCACTTCGGCGCGCCCCTGCGCTACCGCATCGCCCAGAATATCGGCCGCCTGTGCGCTGGTGGCTACCGGCCAGTCAACCAGATAGACCGGACAGACGCCTTCATTCTCGCAGAATTGCTGGAACTTGGTGAGGCGTGACAGATGGTCAAGCCCATAGCCCTCGCGCCGGATGGGCTTAGTCCAGTCGAATTCCTCTTCAGTGTCGACAGTCAGAATGAAGCGCTGCCCGAACGCGGGTCGGAACCTGGCCTTGTCAATCCGTGCCGGCGCTTCGGTAATCGAACGCATGGCTTTCGCGGCCCCCCCTATAACCTTCGTTAACAGCGCTCCTCAGCCCGTGTCGGCGATCTGGCCGTCCAAGTCCATATCGTTATTGGCGATTTCATGCCGTATCGACGCGAAAAGCGGCAGCGAGAGGATCAGGAAATCCCCTTCCCGGGCAAGCTCTCCGCCTACCGTGCGTGCCTCCGCGCGCGCAAGGCGCAGGGTGAAGCCCGCGCCGAACATGCCTGCGCTTACGGCCTGTGCCTGGGCAGGGGCTGTGCTCTCGAACAGGTCGTCCCGCCCGGCAAGCGCGGCGGGGAGATCGATCTCCAGCCCGGCCTTCGTTCCGTTCTGAGTCAGCACGGCCCGCAACTCCTCACCGGGGCTCACAGCGCCTGCCAGAGTTGCGAGAATGCGCCATATGAGCATTTCTGCGTCGTTGCAGGCAAGCGGCACGGGGCAGCCGGGGCCCTTGGCGAGCAATGTCAGGCCTGCGCTACGGGCACGCAGTACCTGATCAAGCTGGGCGACGGTGCCAGCGACGATCGCGTTGAGGTCGCTCGATCCCTCATCCATCTCGAGCGCGCCGCTTTCTAGCTTTACCAGCCGGTCAAGCTCCTCGAAGCCTGCCAGCATCCGCGCGGCATCGCCGGCAATGGTGGCGGCCAGCGCGCGATATTCATTGGGGGTGGGGCCGAACAGCTGTTGCTGGATGATTTCGGCAAAACCCTGGATCGCGTTCACCGGAGTGCGCAATTCATGGATTATCTGGCGCATCCGGTCGGCCGGGCTGTCAATCGGTTCGGCCGCCGCTTCGTCCACAGCAGGTTCCGCCCGGCGGCGCATCCGCCCGCGATAACCGGCAAAGCGCCCACCACTGGGAGCGAACACCGGCATGGCATCCATCCGCCAGTTGCCCTCGATGGCAGGGGCGCCCTCCAGCACCAGCCGTCCGCCGCGCACCGGCTGGCGGCGGCGCATCGCGGCCATGGTCGGCACGTCGGCACGGGCAGGGGAGTCGCCCTTCTTGCTGGCCAGCGCCATGCCCACGGTCATGGAGGCAACCGCCGGTTCTGCCCAGGCGATGCGCCCGTCTGCGTCGGTGATGAAATCGAAGCTCTGCGGCAGATCGGCGGCATTCTCGTCGGCTTGTTCGCCCAGCGGCAGGCGCGGAGCGTCGGCCGAGGTGGCGGGACGGGGAGCCTCCGCGCGGGCGCGCTGGAAGGCCTCGATCCGGCGAACGATCGCACGGATGCCGCCATTGTCTTCTTCGCCGGCCAAAGCCAGTGCGGGATCGAGGTCGAGCACCTCGATGGCCTGGTCGGCAAGTTCAGGGGCCGCTTGAGGCCCGGTGCGGACGGCTGGCGCCATCGCCGGTTTGACGCCCGGATGTATGGCGCTGGAAGGCTGGTCGATCACCATTGACCCTGGCTGCGCATCGCCGCCGGGCAACACCAGATCCCTGACGCCAAGAATCGCAAGCAGGTCCCGCGTGGCAGGGGGCAGATCCGTGCGCTGGCGCAGATGGGCGCGTACGGCCACGGGCAGGGCGGGAATCAAGGCTTCCCATTGCGCATCGCCCAGTCGCGCGCTGCCCATCGCGGCAATTGCCACCGGCAGTTCCTGAGAAGCGAGATAGGCGACGAAGGCTGGATTGCGCAGCCTCATACCCGCTTCGCGAATCATGGCCGCGCGGATTTCGGCCGGAATTTCGGCCGAAAGCACGCTCAGCCGCTCATAAGCGGTTTCGAGCTGGGCATCGTCGGCACTGTCCGGCGCGCTGCCGGCAAGATCCAGCAATTGGCGGAATTGCGTGTGCGCCGCCCGCACGCTGCCCGCCTGCATACGCAGAACAGTGGCAAGGCGGTCGTCGAACTGCATTGAATCTCCGATTGCGTATTGGCGTTGGAATAGCCACGATGCGGTACCAAGGTCCTAACAGCTTCCCGTCGGGGAGGAACGTGGCAGGTTGCCGCGTTGCAAAGCGGGACATTTGTCAGGCAATAAAACAATATTGCTGTCTGCGATGCGCAATCGTGCTAGTCCTTGCTCGAAACAGGGGCAAATACTTCGCGCACAAGGCGAAGGGGTTTTCGAATATGGCAAATCTCGACGCGATTGACCGGCGTTTGCTTGCCGAGTTGCAGGCTGAAGGCCGGGTTACCAATGTGGAACTCGCACAGCGTGTCGGGCTGACCGCTCCGCCGTGCCTGCGCCGCGTGCGCGCGCTGGAGGAAGAGGGCGTCATTCGCGGCTATCATGCCGACCTCGATCCTTCCAAGCTGGGCTTTGCCATCACTGTCTTCGCCATGGTCAGCCTCAAGAGCCAGGCCGAAGAAGATTTGCGCGTTTTCGAACAGCATATGCGCAACCTGCCTGAAGTGCGGGAATGCCATATGCTCAATGGCGAGATCGACTTCATCCTGAAGATCGTTAGCCGGGACCTGCAAAGCTTCCAGGAATTTCTTACCAGCAAGCTCACACCCGCCCCCAATGTGGCGAGCGTGAAGACTTCGCTCACCATCCGCACCGCCAAGCAGGAACCGGGCGTTCCGCTCGATTGACGATATCCGGGCAGGTGGCTTCTCTCATGCCCGCCGCACTTCCTCTCCCTGATTGCGCAGCATCGCCGGGATCGCCGCTGCCGGCAGCGCTTCGGCATAGAGGAACCCCTGGCCCGTGTGGCAGCCGACAGTGGCCAGGAAAGCTTCCTGCGCGCGGGTTTCCACCCCTTCCGCAATCACTTCGAGCCCCAGGCAGTGGCCCAGGTTGATGACTGTGGTGGAGATCGCTTCCGCATCCGGATTGCAGCCGATCTCGCCCACGAAGGAACGGTCGATCTTCAGCAAGTCCACCGGGAACTGGTTGAGGTGCGAGAGCGAGGCATAGCCGGTACCGAAATCGTCAAGCGCGATGCGCACGCCATGCGCACTCAGCCGCTTGAGGGCGTCTTCCACATAGCCCGCGCCGCGCCCGAGGAAGACGGTTTCGGTCACTTCGATCTGGATGCAGGCCGGGGGCACGCCGCGTTCCTCCAGCTTGCCCATGAGCCGTTCCGCAAAGGAGCCCCGGCGGAAATCGGCGGCAGTGACATTGATTGCGACATGGCCGAAATCGAGCCCCGCCGCGAGCCAGATCTCGACATCGCCCAGCACGCCTTCCAGCATCCGGTCGCTCAGCGGTGCGCTGAGGGCGGGATCGTCGAAGGCGGCCTTCAGAACGTCGGGGCCGCGCATTTTGCCGAACTGGTCGCGCCAGCGCAGCAGGGCCTCGAAACCGACGATCCTTGACGTGCGCAGCGAAACCTTGGGCTGATAATGCGGAACGATGGCATCGCGTTGCAGCGCCCGACGGGCCGAGGCGATCATGGTCTGGTGGCGTTCCACTTCCACCAGCATGGCCGGTTCGAACAGCTTGAGCCGCGCCCGGCCGCTCGCCTTGGCGGCATAGAGCGCGATATCGGCGGCCTTCATGATCTCCGAACGGTTGTTGCCGTCGCGCGGGATCAGGCTGGCGCCGATGCTGGCGCCGCATTCCAGCAGGCGCCCTTCATGGCAGAAGGGCTCGCGCAGCTGGGCAAAGATCCGTTCCGCCGCGACATGGACATCCTGTTCGCTGCCGGCCTTCACGATAATGGCGAACTCGTCGCCCCCGGTGCGCGCCACCAGATCGCCTTCGTCGAGCGCGGCGCGCAGGCGGCTGGCGAAAGTGCACAGCAGCGCATCGCCGGCATCGTGGCCCAGCGTATCGTTGATGGTCTTGAAATTGTCGACATCCAGGATGAGAAGCGCGCCGGGTTCCGTCTCGTGGATACTGCCTACCATCGCATCCAGCCTGTCCTGCAGCAGGGCGCGGTTGGGAAGCGAGGTCAGCGCATCGTGATAGGCCATCCACAAGGCCCGCTCTTCCGACTTTTTCTGGTGAGTGATGTCGCGCGCGACCACGATCACGCGGTCGGAACCGTCGGTTATGCGGTTCACGATCACGTCGAACCAATGGGGCTGGCCATTGGCATCCATGCGATGGGTGAGGACATTGCCCTGCTGGCCGGCTTCGGCCACGGCGAGCGCGGCCCTTGCGGGGCCACGGTCTTCCTGGGTGAGAAGTTCCAGCCAGGAAAATCCCACGCATTCCCCCATTTCGGGCGTGCCGTCGGGCCGGTTGCAGAAGAGGATGCGGTAATCCTTGTCCAGGATCAGGGTGTGATCGGGGCTCGAACGCAGAATCGTCTCGTTGAGGCTCTCGCTCTTCTGCAGTTCGCGCAGGGCGGTTGTCCGCGAAACGACCAGTTTGTGCAGTGCGAAGGTGGCGGAATAGATCGCCCCGATATAGATCGGCAATTGCAGGCTGATGATGATCAGGACCGGCGCGGCGGTGAAGAAGCCGGCCACGGCGCAGGGCCCGAGGACGATGAGCACCATCAGCGCGGCAAGGCGCGGGGTGCCGTAATTGCGCAGGACGATGCCGCACACCATGGCCGAGGCCGACAGGCAGATGATGACGGAGAGAATCCAGTCGCCGCTCAGCAGCACCGCTACCGTTCCGAAGCCGACCGAGGCGGCCCAGATGCAGGAAAACAACGCAGTCAGCAGCCGCTGGGGCTCCCGCCCGCAAGCAAGGGCCCTGCGGCCGCGGACCAGCATTGCCACCCGCACGACGCCGAGCAGAAGTTCGAACAGAAACCAGGCGATGAAGGGCGGATAGGGCAGCCGCCAGGCGGCAATTCCCGCCACGGCGACTGTATTGAGCACACCGCCCAGGAAGATCGGAAGCGTGGAGAACAGGCCTCTTGTCAACTCGGCATGGATCGATGGCGATACAGGCGTGCGGGCGCCCAGCAGCCATGCCGCGACACTGTCCATTGCTGTCCTGCGCGTGCTCATCTTTTGCGAAGCCCCCGTATTTTGGGAGCAAGCTAATGGCCATTGGTTAACAACAAGCGGGAAAAAGTTGACTTTTCTACCGCAATTCGTCGTATTTTCCGCAGGATAGGGGCGTTAGCTCGAACGCTTTTCCAGCCATTCTTCCAGCCACTTGATCGAATAGTCGCCATTCAGGATGTCGGGCTGTTCGAGCAGGGCCCCGTGGAGGGGGATTGTGGTCTTCACGCCTTCGATCACCATTTCCTCCAGCGCGCGCTTCAGCCGCATGATGCAGCCTTCGCGCGTGCGGCCATAGACGATCAGTTTGGCGATCATGGAATCGTAGTAAGGCGGGATCGAATAGCCGGCATAGAGCCCGCTATCGACGCGCACATGCATCCCGCCAGCGGCGTGATAGGCCGTGACCTTGCCGGGCGAGGGGGCGAAGGTCCAGGGATCTTCCGCATTGATGCGGCATTCGATCGCGTGGCCCTTGAATTCCAGCTCGTCCTGCGTGACCGACAGCGGCTTGCCGTCGGCGATGCGGATCTGTTCGCGCACCAGGTCCACCCCGGTGATCGCTTCGGTAACGGGATGTTCCACCTGCAGGCGGGTGTTCATTTCGATGAAATAGAACTCGCCATCTTCCCACAGGAATTCGATCGTACCCGCGCCGCGATAGCCCATATCGGCCATGGCCTTGGCCACGATGCCGCCCATCCGCTCACGATCCTCGCTCGAGAGGACGGGGGAGGGGGCTTCTTCCATCACCTTCTGGTGGCGGCGCTGCAGCGAACAGTCGCGCTCACCCAGATGGATGGCATTGCCATTGCCGTCGCCAAACACCTGGAATTCGATGTGGCGCGGATTGCCCAGATATTTCTCGAGATAGACGGTGGCATCGCCGAAGGCGGCCTTCGCCTCGTTGCCGGCCTGCGCCATCAGCGTTTCGAGCTGGTCGGGGCTGGTGCACACTTTCATGCCGCGCCCGCCGCCGCCCGATGCGGCCTTGATGATCACCGGATAGCCGATCTCCTCGGCGATCTTCGCGGCAAGCGCCGGATCGCTGATCGCGCCGTCCGATCCGGGGACCAGCGGCAGGCCCAGCGCGCCAGCAGTGCGCTTGGCTTCCACCTTGTCGCCCATGGTCCGGATATGCTCCGGCTTGGGGCCGATCCAGATGATGCCGTGGGCTTCCACGATTTCCGCGAATTTCGCGTTTTCCGACAGGAAGCCGTAACCCGGATGGATCGCATCCGCGCCCGAGATTTCCGCCGCCGAGATTATCGCGGCGATGTTGAGATAGGAATCGGTGGCCGAAGGCGGCCCGATGCAGATCGCCTGATCGGCCAGGCGTACATGCATCGCTTCCGCATCGGCGGTGGAATGCACCGCCACCGTCTCGATGCCCATTTCATGCGCAGCACGGTGGATGCGCAGGGCGATTTCGCCGCGATTGGCGATCAGCAGTCGGGTAATCGGCATGGCGGCGCGGCCTTTATGCGATCACGACCAGCGGCTGGTCATATTCGACCGGCTGGGCGTTTTCGACCAGGATGGCTTTGACGGTGCCGGGGGCGGGGGCAGTGATTGGGTTCATCACCTTCATCGCCTCGACGATCAGCAGCGTATCGCCAGCCTTCACACTATCGCCCACCTTCACGAAGGCAGGGGAGCCGGGCTCCGACGAGAGATAGCACGTGCCCACCATGGGGGATTTCACCGCATTGGCGTGATCGGCCGGCGCGCTTTCCACCGGCGCGGCCGCAGCAGCGGGAGCCGCTGCCGGAGCAGGTGCGGCGGCTGCAACAGCCAGCGGCGCGGCGGCTACAGCCCCGCGCGAGACGCGGATCTTGCGATCGCCATCTTCCACCTCGATTTCGGTAAGACCGGTATCGGCCAGCATCTCAGCCAGCTCGCGAACCATATCAGTATCGACATTCATCCGGCCATTACGGCTGGAAGCGCCCTTGCTTTCGCCCATTCGTTCCTCGTGGGTATCCAGTTTTGCGGCCGCTATGCGCAGACAATGGCGGGCTGGCAAGGGGTTGCGGCCCGATTTCCCCCTTGGCCGTAGCGCGAAGCGCCGCCTTTCAGAGCGTGGCGGCGTGTTCCAGCGCCACCAGATAGCTCTTTGTTCCCAAGCCCTTGACGGTCTTCACAGCAGCCATGCCGATATAGGAAAGATGGCGGAAATCCTCGCGCTTTTCGGGGTCCGAAAGATGCACTTCGATCACCGGCGTGGTGATGGACTTCGCCGCATCGAGCAATGCGATGGAGGTGTGAGTATAGGCGCCGGGGTTGATGAGGATGGCCTTGGCCCCCTCGGCCTGCGCCTCGTGCATCCAGTCGATCAGATGGCCTTCATGGTTGGACTGGCGCATGTCGATCTCCAGCCCCAGCTCCCGCCCCCGG
>DATJDU010000017.1:0-25204 GCA_035497315.1 Sphingomonadaceae bacterium | reverse complement strand
CCGCTCAGCGGGGGCCTTTACCGGCGATTTTTTCAAGGAGGGTTGGGGCTTCATCTTCGTTCCTTCGTCACTACGACGAAGCCCCAACCCTCCTTAATTCACAACCTCAAATCTGTGCCATTGGTGCTGACGGGGGACAGGCGAGGCCGAAAAAATCACACTCGATGAAGCCTTCGACATGTTCACCATGGCGTCAGCGCGCCAGCAGAACAATTCGGCTCTCACCGGTTCGATCGAAATCGGCAAGGCAGCGGACATCATCGTGGTCGATCAGAACATCTTCAAGATTCCGATCACCGACGTTCATAAGACCAAGGTGCTGATGACCATCATCGAAGGCGAAACGGTCTACCAATCCAAATAGTCCACGGAGCTGCCGGCAGAAATCCCACGGGGTCGCGTATGAGGGCGCGATTCCCGTGGGAGTTGTCGGCATGTTAGCCGACTGGATCATGCACTTTGATCGCGCAACCGGCCGGATTCAAAACCTGGCCTGCGCTGCCAAGAGACGGCGGGCTTTACACATTACGAGCGTCGCATGTGACATGACGATTGAAGCTGGCCGGCATCCACGATGGGCCCCGACCTTCGATCCTCGGCTTGATGAGAACACTTCCGGGCAGGAATGCGATGCTCCCTGACTATCTCTCAATGTTCCTGGCAGACCATGATTGTTTGTCCGTTGAGAATCCCGCGACTGGCGAAGTGGTTGCGAAAGTTGCGATCCACACCCTGCCGCAAATATATGCGATGATCGACAAAGCGACTTCCCAAGGGCGCGCTTGGGCTGCTTGGACGGCCAGGGACAGAGCCACTGTTCTGAAGCGCTGGCACAGCCTTATCATGGACCGCAAGGAGGAACTGGCGGCCATTTGTACGATGGAGTGCGGCAAGCCGTTTGCGGAGTCGCTGGGCGAAATTGCCTATGCAGCTTCCTTTGTCGAATGGTTCGCCGAGGAGGGCAAGCGAACCTACGGCGAAACCATACCGACTTTCGCGCAGGGCAAGCGGGTCCTGACGTTTAAACAGCCGGTCGGTACCTGCGCGGCGATCACACCGTGGAACTTCCCGCTAGCCATGATAACCCGCAAAGTCGCACCTGCACTTGCCGCAGGATGTGCCATGCTGGTCAAGCCTGCGGAAGCCACACCTCTTTCGGCGCTCGCGCTTGAAAGTCTCGCGGTTGAGGCAGGACTTCCCCAGGGCCTCTTCAGGATCGTCTGCACCGAAGATCCAGTTTCCGTTGGAAAGCTGTTCTGCGAACATCCGCAAATCCGCAAGCTGAGCTTCACAGGCTCTACCGCAGTTGGAAAGACCTTGCTCGCGCAGGCAGCTGGCACGGTGAAGCGCGTCAGCATGGAACTGGGCGGTAATGCGCCCTTCATTATCTTCGACGATGCGGACATAGACGCGGCAGTCGAGGGCTTTATGCTGTCGAAATTCCGCAATGCAGGACAGACTTGCGTCTGTGCCAACCGCTTGCTGGTTCATGACTCGATCCGAGAGGCTGTACTTGAGCGCCTGCTGCCGCTCGTGCGCAAGCTCAAAGTGGGGCCCGGGAATGTGCAGCAGACCCAGGTAGGTCCCCTGATCAACAGATACGCTGTGCAAAAAGTCGTCGCCCTGGTTCGCGATGCGGTCGAACAGGGGGCGATTGTGTTGGAGGGGGGGGGGCTCCACCCCGCAGGGCCGCAGTTCTTCCAGCCGACCGTGCTGGACTGCGTGACGGCTGGAATGACTATTGCAAACACGGAAATTTTCGGACCGGTCGTATCCGTCATTTCCTTCAAGACCGAGGAAGAGGCGCTGCGGATCGCGAATTCCACGCCCTATGGTCTGGCGGCTTACTTCTATTCGCGCGACATCGGCCGCATCTGGCGTGTGATGGAAGGCCTTGAGTACGGGATGGTGGCTGTCAACGAAGGCGCACTTTCAACCGAAGTCGCTCCCTTTGGAGGCGTCAAGGAATCCGGCCTTGGGCGGGAAGGCTCCCATTATGGGATCGAAGAATATCTCGAGGTCAAATATTCTCTGATTGGGGGACTCGCCGCATGAGCAACAACCGGGAGCTTTGGGCGCGCCGGGAAGAGGCTGTACCGCGTGGGGTCGCCTCGATGCACCGGCGCTTTTTCGAACGGGGTACAAACTCCATTGTGTTCGACGCTGACGGTAAACGCTACATCGATTTGGCAACCGGTATCGCAGTGTGCAACACGGGGCATAGTCATCCGCGCATTCTCGAGGCCGTCCGCCAACAGCTGGACAAGTTCTCACATTGCTCGTTCCAGGTGACACCCTATGAGTCTTACGTGGCACTGGCGGAACGGCTCAACGCGCTTGCTCCCATTGATGGACCGGCAAAGACGATCTTCTTCTCGACCGGCGCAGAAGCGTTGGAAAATGCCGTCAAGATTGCCCGTTCCCATACCGGACGGCGTGGAGTGATCACATTCCAAGGGGGGTATCACGGACGCACACTTCTGACTCTTGCGATGACAGGCAAGACGCAGCCCTACAAAGTGGGCTTTGGGCCCTTGCCGGGTGATATATTCCACAGCCGCTTTCCCATCCCCTATCACGGGTTTGACGAGGAACAGGCGATTCATGGGCTGAAATCGCTCTTCGCAGCCTCAATCGAACCTTCCGCTGTCGCTGCGATCGTGCTGGAGCCTGTGTTGGGCGAGGGCGGATTTTATGCTGCTTCTTATGCGTTTTTCAAGGCGTTGCGGGAAATCTGCGACGAGCATGGAATTCTCCTGATTGCAGATGAAGTGCAGTCGGGCTTTGCCCGTACTGGACGAGTTTTTGCGATGGACTGGGTGAGCGATGCAGCGGGCGTGACGCCCGACATCATGACCATCGCAAAGGCGATGGCAGGAGGCTTCCCCATTTCGGGAGTGATTGGCCGGGCCGAGATCATGGATGCACCCGGCCCCGGTGGGCTGGGCGGAACCTATGGCGGCTCTCCGTTGGGCTGCGTTGCAGGCCTTGAAGTCCTTAAGATCATCGACGAGGAAAATCTCTGCCAGCGTGCAGTGACGATTGGCAGCAAGATCAAAGGGAAGCTGCGAGAGCTTCAAGGCAGGGGGCTGTCGTTTTTGGGCGATATTCGCGGACCCGGTGCCATGGTGGCGGCTGAAATCGTGGTTGGAGGCGATCCAGATCGGCCGGATCCAGCACTCACTAACGCGATCGTACAAGCTGCAGCTGAGCAGGGCCTGCTCATGTTATCCTGCGGTATTCGCGGAAATGTCATTCGCTTCCTGCCGGCATTGACTGTGTCTGACGAAATTGTGGATGAAGCAATGCAGCGGCTCGAAGGAGTACTACTCCAGATCAGCCTTCCGTGATCGAATGATCTCCCGGGGCGGTGTTTGTCTGATGGGAGGCAGAGCAAATGCACCGGATTGAAAAGTGAAGCTGTTGGGGTAGGGCGACACGATGGCTCGACCCGGAATATCGGCCAGCCCATTCCGGTATTTCAACTCATCGTCCGAGGGAATCCGCCTTGTGGTGATGATGTATGCCCGCTTCCCGCCCACACTGGCGTCGGAGGCATATGCAGCCGGACCAGCCATCGCTGGCAGTTCAGCCCTTTGGTGCGCCGATCGGCGGCAAGTTGCCGTCCGACTGACAGCACCATTTTCTCCGATCGAGCAGTTTCGCTTTCGGTCGAGTATTTAGAACAGCCCGCCGGTCTCGTGAGGCGCTCCTCCGGCAAGCACCTCGTTGCCATCGGCTCGCGCATCGGCGATCAGGCCTTCCACCTTGTTCAGAGCCTGCAGATTGATCAGCGGGCCGATTTCCGTCCCCGGCGCATTGCCGCGGCCCACGCGCATCGCTCTCGCCCGCTCCACCAGCGCAGTGGGCCGCATCGATGGCGGCCTCGGTCTCGGTGGCGCGGCAATCGGCGACATGGGAGATGAGTTTTCCGTCCGCCGGATCGTACACTGCGAATTGCGCGCGATCGACGGCGCAAATCCATGTTCCGTCAATATAGGCGGACGATTTAAGCAAGGGATTGGCTGGCATTTTTCGTCTCGAATTGAAAGCAGGCCGAACTCCTGCTCCCGGGCGGGGAGGGGTGGGAGGGCCAGTTGCGGGGAAGCGATGGTGCCAGTCTGGAGCCCGGCCCGTCTCAGGCGCAGGGCTGGCGATCGAGCCGGGCGGCGGGAATAAGCATGACCACCATGCTGAGCAGCAGCAAGACGAGAGCGACGTTGATCAGCGCGGAGAAACTGGCGCCATGGGCCAGCATCTGCCCGGCAAACAGCGGACCGGAGGCAAGCCCCATCTTGGAAGCGAAGCCCGCGGCGGCGGCGGAGCGCCCGGTCCCGTCGAACCGGGCCGTCATGCCCAGCAGATAGGCGACCACCAGCCCCCAGGTGATCCCGGTGGCGCAATTGGCGATCAGATAAATCCAGCGGTCGGCGCTGTAATGAAAGGCGGCGATCCCGGCCAGGGTCAGCACCATGGAAGCGAGCAGGGGGCGGAAACGCCCATGCCGCGTCCCCAGCATCACCACCAGCGCCGGCCCGGCCAGCGCCACCCAGGTGGCAAGGCCCAGCGCGGTCGAGACGTAATCGCGCGCAAGGCCGTAATTGAGCCCGAGGCGGATCATATAGGCGAGCAGGGCCATGTTGGCGCATTGGAACAGGAAGATCGCGGCGAGAGTGTAATAGAGTGGTCCCCGCGCCACCTGCACCACAGGCTCGCCGGGTTGCGCGGGCTGCCGGGGGGGATAGTCGGGCAGGAACGGCACCATGGCCAGCGTCGCCAGGCTGAACAGCGCAAGGGCGGCGAACAGCGCCGGAGTGCCGTAGATGGGCACGAGTTGCGGCAGGGTAAGCACGCCCAGCCCGCCGAGCCCGAACTGGACGAACATCATCACGCCGAAGGTCCGTTCGGCATTTCCCGTCCGGGCGATTACCGCGAACGCGATCCCCACCAGCAGGCCGCCGGTCAGTCCGTGCAGCAGGCGGATGGCGATCATGGCCAGAGGCGAGGCAATGGCCATGGATGCCAGGTCCAGCACGATGAGCAGGGCCAGCAGGCCGATCGAGGCCGGTCGCCATGCGATGCGCTTCACCAGGATGACCGCGAACAAGGCGCCCAGCGCCGCGCCATAGATGTTGGCCGAGCCGATATTGCCCGCCTGCGCATCGCTGAAGCCCAACCCGCTGATCAGTCCGTCGACGATCGCGGCCATGATGTTGACGTAGAACAGGCCGGCGGTCGCCAGAAACGACAGGAGTATCGCCGCGATCAGCCCATCGGGCGGCGCGGTCGGAAAACGCCTGCCGCCGATGTCATCCATTCCCCCGGTCCTCATTGCAGGCGCTCGCAAAACGGGGCGAGGCGATTGGACGCCGCCGCCGCCTTTGCCCAGGCGAACTGTCCGCCGTCGCTGATGTAGAAATAGGTGGCGCCATTGGGCATCAGCGCGGCGGAAAGTCCGCCATAGCCCGACAGGGCAGGTATCCAGGCCTCGCCCGCGCAGCCGAGCGCAGAGGCCGCATTCCATGCCCAGAAGGCGTGTTGATAGCGCTGGGTTTCCACCACCGCGCGCAGCCCGCGCCGGCGCTTGTTGCGCTGCAAGGCCTCGTCCAGCATCGCCCGGTCCAGAATAGGCTGCCCGCCGATCGTTCCGCCGCGTTGCAGGAAATCCGCCAGCACGGCGATGTCGTTGCGGTGCAGTACCAGACCCCAGCCGGTGAAGGGCTGGCCCTGGCTGTCCAGCGTCCGCCGCGTGACCATCGCTGCCGGGCTGAGGCCCAGAGCCTTCCAGATCGGCACGATCAGCCCGTCATAGAGATCGACATCGCCTTTCACATGACTGCGCAGATAGGCGGCCATCGCGGTGCCGAGAATGTAGGTATCGGCCGTGCGATAGACGAAGCGCCGCCCCGGCTCGTCCTTGCGGGGGAAGGCAGTGCAGGCCAGTGCGATCTTCTCGGCATGGGTTTCGGCCAGGAAGAAGGCGCGCATCTGCTGCGAGGCTTCGTCCTCGTCATATTTGTCGGAATTGTAATGCCCGCTCGCCATGTCGAGTGCGTTGCGGAAGGTCACGCCCTGCCAGTCGGCGGCGAGGCATTCGGGCACATAGTCCGAAATTTTCGCCTCCATCGCCCCCGGAAACAGGAATTCCAGCCGCATTGCCGCGATCCCCGCGACCAGCGATTTGGCCCAGGAATAGGATGGCAGATCCAGCACGTCGCAATAGGGGTAGGGGCCGTGCCGGGTTGGGCAGGGACCGGCGAAGAGCGTGCCGCCGGTGCTGTAGCCGAAAGTGGTGAGAGCCGCTGGGGAGACCTCTTCGGGTGATCCGAAGCCGGCTGTCGCCACATCGCCGAGGTCCGAAATGGGCCGCACCGGCCGCCGCTCGGCCTTTTCGCGATCATAGGCGAGGATCAGCCGGTCACTGCCGGCCACCTCTCCGGGAGTGAAGGTGGCATCGGTGATCCCCCACATGTCGAACTGGAGATAGGCGCAGGTTTCCGAACCGATCTGGTAGAGCGCCCGCGATGCCCTCCCGTCCGTCCCGATGGCGATCAGCAGCAGGCCGTTGTGAATGCAATTGGCATTGCGTTCGATCAGCGAGAAGGGCAGCGCGACCATGCTGGTGCCGGGGCGGGAAGGATCTTCCCAGGTCCTGCCCGGCTCCACGATCCATTCCCAATAATGGTGGTTTCCAGCGATCGGCCCGCGCCGCGCCGGGATCACCTCGTCACCCGTGGCGACCAGATCGATCTCCAGCGGCGGCAGGGATGCGACCGGCTCCCCGGCATCGATACTGCCGAAATCGTCCGCGATCAGGCTGAAACGGTCCGATGCCTCTCCCGCAAGAGTCAATTTGCCAGTGATCCGCATGGGGGCGGGCCGGGCGCCGGGCGGAGGGGTGAAGACCGATGTGGGAAGGGCATTGGCCGGGGCTTCGCCCCCTGCGAACAGGGCTACCGGAAGAGTGGGTTTGGCCGGCTGCGCATGTGCGTCGCCACCCATGCCAGCCAGCGCCAGCAGCAAGGCGCAGATCGTGGAAAGAGCCCGGGCGATCATTGGCCGAGCGCCCGCCGCAGGGGTTGCAATTGCCGCTCGTACTGGCGCCATTTCCCCACCGAGGATTGATAGATCGGGCTGCGCACCTGCGCCGCGCTGGCGGTCGCGCTGGGCGATGTGCTGGCGTGGAAATCGAGGCAGGCATCGTTCCACGCCAGGTCCAGCGCATCGATCAGGCGGCGGCTTTCCCGCTCCTGCCCGGCGACCAGCTCCTCATAGGAAATCTCTATGATCCGGCCCGGAGCGATGGCGCGCCAGTGATCCATCAGCCTTTGCTTGGCGAGGATATAGCGGCCGATCTCTTCCAGATCGTAGGAGAAGGGATAGCCCATCCGGAACAGCGTCTTGAACATGGCATAGCCGACATCCATCGGATCGCGCTCCACATGGACGATGCGGGCATTCGGCATCGCCGCCAGGATCAGCCCCACATAGAGGAAGTTGAGCGGCGTCTTGTCCACCACCGGGCCGGAATGGCGCGCTCGTTCGCTCACGCTGCGCCAATAGGCGCGGCCAAGTGCGGAAAGGTCCATTCGCGCGGCATTGGCGACGAGTTCGAGCTTGCCGGCGGCGGGCGCCGCCAGCCGGGTGATCGCCATGGGCAGATCGTGCACTTCGCCCACGCTCCGCACTTCGGGATGGCTGGAGACGATCCGTTCGACCAGCGTGGTTCCGGAACGGGGCAGGCCGAGGACGAAGATCGGCTGAGCCTCGCTGTGGCCGCGGGGTGCCCCGGCGAACCATTCGGCAGTAAAGGCATTGGCAATGGCCTCCATCGTTTCGATGTCGCCTTCCACCCGGTAGCGCATCGCGCTGCGCCTGCCCGCCGTGGCCCGGGCGAGGGCCGCGAAGGAGCTTTCATGCTGGCCGAGATCTTCGAGTTCCTTGGCCAGGGCGAAGCCGATTGCCGTTTGTGTCGCCGGACGATCGCCTGCCCGGCAGAGCTGCGCCTCCAGTTCCGCCACATGATTGGTCGCGGCGGTCTGCCTGCGCAAAGTGGCCCGGTTGTAGAAGGCATCGCCATCCCCGGGGCTACGGGCGATGACTTCGTCAAGATGGGCCTCGGCATCGTCCAGCGCGCCATTGGCGATTTCCGCCGAGGCGAGGTTGTAGAGGATCGCGGGGTCGCCCGGCGTCAGCATGCTCGCCTGCCGCAGCAGGTCCATCGCCTGTGCGTGATCGCCGATCTGGGTCGCGATCTCGGCAATGCGCGCAAGCAGGCCGGCATCGCCGCCAGCCCCCTGTACAAGACCGGCCACCGCCATGCGCGCATCCGCGATCCGGCCCAGCGAAATGCATGCCTCCGCCAGCATGAGCGCGGCAACCCGATTGCCCTTCTGCAGGGCCAGCGCGGCTTCCGCCTGATCGAACATTCCCTGCCAGTCACCCAGCATCTGCCGCGCCCGGGCGAGGATCAGCCGTGCTGGAATATTATCCGGCTGTTCCCGAAGCAACTGGAGGCAAAGCACCTGCGCATCCTGCGGGCGGCGCTGGGCAAGCAGCCCGTCCGCCTGCGCGAGCAGGCGATCCGGTGCGGCTGCCTTGCCTTGAGCAAAGCCACCTTGCCAGATCGTCTGCCCGGGAGTGTTGGCCATCCGCGTCAGAACGAATAGCTGGCGGAGATGCCGACGGTGCGGGGAAGCGAAATCAGTTCCTTGGCGCCGCTGCCGTAATATCCGTCAGCGGGCGAAGTGCCCATATAGGCTTCCGTATAGACGCCGGTGACGCCCTTCTGATTGAAGATGTTCTTCATCCAGAGCGAGGTCCTGAACGGCCCGTTGGACAGCGAGAGCGTGGCGTTCCACAGGGAGAAGCCGCCCAGGGGCACGTTGTATTTCGCCGAGGTGCCAAGGGCATTGCGCATGCCTGACTGATAGCTGCCGTCGATCCGCGCGAACAGGTCCCAGTCCGAAGAGACCGGAGCGTTATATTCGAGCCCCCAATTGATCAGGTGTTCGGGAACGCCCGGCAGGCGCGCGCCGTCCAGTGCGACCGGGGTGAAGGAATTGCCCGGGATGTAGACATCCTCGGTCAGCTTCGCATCCACATAGGTATAGCCCAGCGAATAATGCAGGGCGTCGCCCAGATAACCGTCGATCTGCGCTTCGATCCCCTGCGTACGGGCGGCCTTGCCGTTGATCACGGCATAGAAGCCCCAATTGGTGGTGGCGGTGTTGAGCTGCGGATCCTGCCAGTCGACATAGAATGCGCTCAGATCGTAAGTGATGCCGCCACGTCTGCCCTTCAGGCCGACCTCGTAATTGATGACCGTATCGGCCTTGTAGATTTGCCAGTCCGGGTTCTCCGCGAATGCGCCGGTCAGCGGCACGGCATTCGTCCCGCCGCGGCGATAGCCTTCGGAGATGGTGGCATAGAGCAGGTCGCGGGAAGCGAATTTCCACGACAGGCTGCCCTTGAACAACACGTCGTTCTCGTCGGTTTCGAAGGTCGCGGTGGTGGGCGAGAAGGCGCCCGCATAGAGCGGCAGATCGATGAAGGTGTCGTTCTTCGAACTATTGTCGAAATAGCGGAAGCCACCAGTGAAATCGAGCGTCTCGGTCGCGTGCCAGGTCAGCTCGCCGAAGACGGCCAGTTCCTCGAAATGTTCGTCGCGGCGATAGGCGAAATCCTGATCGCCGGTGACGGCGTCGGCGGCAGCGGGGGCCCATTCGTCCCACCATTGTTTGATGCCGCGCAGGTAGCTGTCCTGCGTGGCGACGGTGTCCTGGCTGCGATAGAATGCGCCCACTACATAGTCGAACAGCTTGCCGCCATCGGACACTAGGCGAACTTCCTGCGTCCATGCCTTGTCGCGGAAATCGCGGACGGCCGAGGCCATCGGGCGGGGGTAATTGTAATAATAGGGCAGGAACCCGGCCTTGGCATAGAAGCCGGTGTTCTCGCTCGTACTGTCGCCCACGCGGTCGTAATAGGACGTGGAGGAGGTCAGCGTGGCGAAGCCGAGGTCCACTTCCATTTCCAGCGCGGCCATGTCGACATTCTGGGTCGAGGGCTCAAGCTGGACAGAGCCGTTTTCATAACGGCCATAGGGTTCTCCCCAACCGTCGTTGCCGATTGCCTGGGCGCGCCGCCCGCCGATATCGTCTTCCTGGTGCGCGTAAACCAGATTGGCGCTGAAGCCTTCGACAGGCTCCCACAGCAGGGTGGCGCGAGTCATCCATTGCTTCACCCAGTCCGCATCCTTCACGGATTTGTAGGAAGCGTCAGGCGCGAGCACGCCATCGGGCGCCACTGGAATGCCGTTCGCGTCAAGCTCATAGACGTTCACGTAATCCGTGATGCCCGGATAGTCCGCCCAGCTTCCCACCACGCGCAGGGCGAGAGTGGAGCCAAGCGGCACGTTGAGCACGCCGTCAATCGTGTAACCGATGCCCGCGCTGCCATCGACATTGGATGCCGAACCGGCGATCGAGCCGCCAAAGGTCTCAAGCTGGGGCTTGCGGGTGATGTAGCGGACAGTGCCGCCGAGCGAGCCGGAGCCGTAGAGCGTCCCCTGCGGCCCGCGCAGCACTTCTACACGCTCAAGATCGCGTAGCAGGAAGTTAGCGAAGATAGGCGTATCGTTCACATAGGTCGAAACCGACGCAACCGAGGACACCGCGTAATCGCCCAGCGCATTGCTGTCGATGTTGAGGCCGCGGATGCGGATCTGGTTGAGCGTGCCGGAATTGCGTGCGCCCCGGTCGATCACACCAACGCCGGCGACCGAACGCAGAAGCTCCGTCTCGTCGAGCACGTTGCGCTTCTCGATTGCCTCGCCGTCGAGTGCCGAGATGTTGTAGGGCACGTCAAGAACGCTCTGTTCGCGCCGCGTGGCCGTCACCAGGATTTCGCCTTGCGCAGGTTCGGCTTTGGCCTCGCTCGCAGGCGTCGCTTCCTGTGCGAACGCCGTACCCGCCATTGTCATGGACAGTGCGGTACCGCCCAGCAAAGCGCCCACGGCCGACCAACTTGCCCCCCATTTCGTATATTTAGTCACTGTCGGTCCTCCAATTTCGAGATGCAATCCCGATGCATTTCAACGGCGGGCGGTACCCGCGTCACCTCAGATCGTTAGCTCAGGCCCCCGTCGGCTTCGGTCTCGCGGCGCAGCAGGCCGCGGGGCACTGCAAGTGGCCCCAGATCGCGCATCGCCTCGTGACGGGCGGATGCCGAGGCATGCAGCGGGTATGCGACGCTGCCGTCGCGGAAGCTTTTGAGAACCTGTCCCAGCCCGTGCCAGCCGCGTTCACGCACGCCGCGGACGTAGCCGAAATCCAGTTCGAAGGCGGCAATGTCCCGGCCCGTGCCGCATTCATAAAGAGACTCGCCGCCGGGGCCGAACGCCACCGTCCTGCCATTGCCCAGATCGCCGGCGACGTTGACGTCGATGAAATAGGCCTGGCAGGTGGCTGAGTTGGCGCGAGCAATCGCGACCTCAACATCCCGATCGACGGTGTTGGTCATGCCCGGAACGATGATCGCTTCGGCGCCCATGGCGGCCAGCGTACGCATCGCTTCGGGAAACCACATATCGTAGCAGATCGCGATGCCAATCCGGCCGATGCCGGGAATGTCGAAGACCGTGTGCGAAGTCCCCGAAGCAACGTTCCGCTCATATGGGAGGAACGGATAGAGCTTGTGGTGACGGGCCACTTCCTGCCCCAGCGGATCGAAGACCGGCGCCGCGTTGTATATCTGGCCGTCACGTTCTTCATAGACCGAGCCGGGGATGAGCCAGATGCCCAGTTCTCGGGCGAGGCCGGCCAGTCTGGCTTCGGTCTCGCCGCCGGCGGGTTCGGCTGCGTCGAGCGATGTACCGTGAATGACGAGTTCCCCGAGCACGACCAGTTCGACCCAGGCGAAACGTTTCACGACCGCCCGGATTTCGGCCTCGACAAGGTCAATGTTGCCAGACCTCGCCGCCGAAAGTTGAAGTGCTGCAACGCCCAGTCTGCTCATCAAGCCACCCATACAATCTGCCGGTCGCAAAAGCTGACCGGACGGCCCGCATTTGCCGGGAGATCGAAACTCGCAGAGGAGGGCGGAAGGCTTTAGAGCCAGATTGAGTGATTCAATGGGGCCAGTTCTGATTGGCCAGTTGTGTCCCGGGCATGGAGAGGATTGCGGTGTCGACCACCTTCCCTTCGCCGTTCAACCATTTTAGCAGGATGTCTTCGAGACGGATGTGAAAGCCGGATGGTTCGCCATAGGCCCAACTGTCCCACTGCCGGAACCAGCGGTCGCCTTCGATCCACCAGCGGCCGGTATCGGTTTCCTCGTCAGTCTGCCCCGCGCGGCCGCGAAGCGAGCCGTCGGGCATCAGTTCGATGGTGCAGGGGTCTCCATATACAGTCTTGTAGAGAAGCGTCGCGCCGGGAAGGACCTGTTCGAGCTCGCGCTGGGTGAGCCAGCGCCCTTCGCTGGCCGGTTCAGAGGCCTGGTTGGCCGACAGATTGCGCATGATCGCACATAGCTGCTCAACCCCGGGGCGGATTTCCTCACGTCGGATGCCAGTGATGCCCAGGCGGAAGACATTGGCGTGATCGGCGGAATCGAGGAAGTATTCCTGCACCGGCTCGATCAGGATACCTCGGCGTTCGGCTATTTCGGCTAGAAGGCTGGCATCCAGGCTCTCGGGGCCTTCCACCCAATAGGCTGTGCCGCCGTCCACCGCGGGAATGGTAATGGATTGCGGGCGGTAGTGGTTGAGCGCGTCGCGCAAGGCGATCAGCCGGTCCTCGCACACGCGATTGAGCCGGGCCAGCATCGCATCGTAATGGCCCAGCGATATGAAATGCGCGGCCGTGCGCTGATTGTTGGGGGAAGGGCGCTTGGTGGTCAGTTCTCGCAGCTTGCGCGCCTTGGCGATGATCTCGGGTGGGGCGACGAGGAAGCCCAGGCGAATACCGGGCGCGAGCAGTTTCGAGAGCGATGCGACGTAAAGCACGCGGTCGCTATCCATGCTCCGCAAGGCGGGCAATGCCTCACGCAGATAGTTCATCTCGCATTCGAAATCGTCTTCGATGATCAGCAAATCCCGCTCGCGCGCTGCGGCGACCAGCTCCTCCCGCCTAGCCCGGGACATGGTCACACCGGTCGGCCGCTGCCTGCTGGGCGTCACATAGGCCAAGCCGCACCCGGACAGGGCTTCGCCCACGATCAGCCCGCTGCGGTCGATCGGCAGCGGAACGATCTGCGCGCCTGCCAGCGAAACGAGTTCGCGCATGGCGGGCAGGCCCGGGTCCTCGATGCCGAAGCTCACATCGGTGGAGGCGAACAGCGCGGTCAGGAGATGAAGCGCCTGCTGCTCTCCGGCAGTGATCAGTATCTCGTTGGGCTGGGCACTGATCCCCCGGCGCGGCAACAGCTTGGTGCGGATTTCTTCGATCAGGAGTTCGTCATCGGCGTCCACATTGTCGATTGACCACTGATCGATTTCCTTGACCGCCAGGGCCAGCCTGCTGGCCTCCCGCCATTCCGCCACCGGAAACAACGACCGGTCGTAGCGACCGTCTATGAAGGGATATGGGTAGGCCTGCCAATCCGTGGGGCAGCGATAGCCATGCGTGTCCGACAGCCGTGCGTGAATGGAACGGGCTGCCAGCGAAGCCTCGCTCGTCATCGAAGGGCTGGCGATGCGGCCGCCGTCGCGCGGAAGCGAGGGGCGGGCGACTGCCTCGTCCGCCACATAGACACCGCTCCGCTCTCGCGTAATGAGATGCCCCTCGGCAATCAGATGATGATAGGCGATCGATACCGTGTTGCGGGAGATGCCCAGTTCGAGAGAAAGCTTGCGAGATGAGGGCAGTTTGCTCCCTCGGGGTAGGATCGCTGCATGGATTGCTGCCACAACGCGCTTGCGAAGCTGCATTTGTAGCGTCTCATTCACATGCGGGTCCGGCCGCAGCAACGGCGCAATCGACCGAATCGAACCGCTTCTCTTACCCATCTGACGATCGATTGCCATCACCTGATCCCTGTGGCGGATGGCTAGCAGCCTGTCCGATCCTTTCAATAGGGTGATCCAGCATGTTCGTCGGAGGGCATTCTTGGAAAAAAGAGCAACCGATTGAAAATAGTGTCTATTTAGCCAGAAAACCGAGTGGAGGCTCAGAGCGCTTGCCTTATCGAAGGGAGCGCGCATTGCTCTGTTTCAGACGAATGAAGTCGCTACGGTGCTGTCAGGCAAAATGCACCGATCGGTGAGAACTGCCCCACAGGGGTATCGACATGCTTCGCGCCCAAAAGTCAGTCAGCTCGTTCCGCTATTTCAACTCATCACCCGAGGTGATCCGCCTCATGGCGATGATATACGTCCGCTTCCCGCTGCGGCGACGTTTCACTGCGCCGCCGCAGCCTCGGCATCTGCACGTGCAGCCTCGATTGTCGAGACTTCCGGCCCATATTCGTTGATCGTGGTGCGGCGCATGTCACGCTTGTAGCGATAGCGTTCGAATGGGGTGGCACTGTGCATCGTGCAGCGATTGTCCCAGATCACGAGATCGCCCGGCTGCCATTTGTGGGAATAGACGAACTTTTCCTGCGTCGCGAATGTGTAAAGCTCGTCCAGCAGTTCCATGGCCTCCGGTTCTTCCCAGCCGACGATTCCCACGCCGTGCCAGCCCATGTAGAGCGCCTTGCGGCCAGATACGGATTCCCGGACCAGAGGGTGGGCCATTCCGGGGAAGTTTCTGCGCATGGCTTCATCGCCGAAGGTGACGCCGTTTCGTTCCAGCGCGCGGAACAGATTGTGCTCGACCTTCAGGTTCTCGACCTTGTCCTTCATGTCCTGCGGAAGATCGTCATAGACCGCGCGCGTATCGATATAGTCGGTATTGGCGCCCTCTGGCGGGACGATATAGGCCAGCAGAAGCGACCATTTGGTGGGTAGCGAGTTGAACGGGCTGTCGGTGTGGAAAAGCTCGAAATCCGTTGGCTGGGCGCCTTCGGGATCAGGCGGCTTGATCTCACCATCCGCAGTCAGATTGCCGATGTCGTAAAGCTCGGGAGCAATGCGCTTTCCGCCCGGCGGAGGCAGCTCCAACGGCCCGAAAGCCCGGCTGAAGCGGATATGGTCTTCGTCTGCAAGGCTCGCGCCGCGCACGACGCAGACCGCGTATTTCGCCATGGCGTCCTCGACAAGGGCAATTGTTTCCGGCGTGGGCGCGACCGATGTGTCGAGGCCGGTGATCTCGCCCACGAAGCGCGGGTGGAGCTGCTTTATTTGCATGGTCTTTGGTGCCTTCTCATCCTCGTTTCGCCCTTTGCTCCACTTTCCTGCGCTTGCTTTCCAAGTCACCCGGAAAGGCCGGGCATCGGCCACGGTTTTCCCTTTTCGTTCAATCTGCGCCCGGGGAGCCTGCCAAAATAGTACCGTCTTTTGCGACGTGTCGCGTGGGGCTGCGTGTGCTGCGAGCCGATAAATGACGGCACTATTTTCGTCCCGCGCGAAGGGCGCACATTTCACCCACGCAGAAAAGCAAGCGCGGACAAGCGCTGCCATGCACCGCCCGAATGGCGCGGTGCGAAGAGGAAAATGACAAGGCCGCATAGGCCAGCCTGGGGGAGGCCCTTCGATGTATACTGTCATCAAACGTCAAGCTCTTATCGGACATGGCGCACGGATGCTGGCGCTGCTGAGTAGTGTGGCAATGCTTGGGATCGCAGGCCCGGCATTCGCACAGGAGACCGAGGCTGAAGCGGATGCGTCGCAGTCCGGCAGCGGATCGGGCGATACCATCATCGTCACCGGCACGCGCATCCAGGGTGTTGCGCCGGTCGGCTCGGACCTCGTCCAGCTCGGCACGGAAGATATTCTCGCCACGGGCCTGACCAGCACGGCGGATGTGCTCAACACGGTCCCCTCGATCCTCCAGATCGGCGGCGGCAATGCCTATACGGGCGGCCAGTCCCAGCAGGGCAGCACGCTCAGCTCGTTCAATTTCAACAAGTCGCCCAATATCCGCGGCTTCGGCTATGGTGCCACGCTCAGCCTGATGAACGGGCATCGTGTGCCCTATGAAGGCGGCAATATGAACGCCTTCGACGGGGATAATCTCCCCGCCCAGATGCTCCAGCGGATCGACGTGGTGGAGGATGGCGGATCGGCGCTCTACGGCGCGGACGCGATTGCCGGCACTGTGAACTATATCCTGCGCAAGCCGGAAGATACGCTGGAAGTCTATGCGGGCTACGGCACCAACGAGGGCGATCAGAATTCCTATTACATCACCGGCGTAGGCGGCGTGCGCTGGGGTGAAGGCACCGCGCTGGAAGGCGGGATCATCGTATCCTACCAGCATTCGGACCAGGACATGTTCATGGCCTCCAAGCGGCCCGACCTCTATAATGACGATCTGTCGCCCTATGGCGGCCAGCCTTCGCCGATCTATGCCTCGCCGGGCAATATTCTCATCGGCGGCAAATATTACGCCATTCCCGCCGGGCAGAATGGGGAGAAGCTGACCCTGGCCGATCTCGGCGCTCCGGGCAGCCCCAACCGGCAAAACACCTGGACCAATATCGGCGTTATCCCCGAGATGCAGGCCGACCGCGTAGCAGTGAATTTCGAACAGAACCTCACGGACTGGCTGCGCGTATTCGGTGACGGCTATTATGTGAAGCGCCACATTCTGCTCAACGGCCCGTCCTCGCCAACGGCCAACCGCGCGCTGACCTTCCCCACGGGCATGCTGCCCAAGGTGCCCAACACCAATCCCTACAGCCCCTGTAACCCCAGCCATTATGCGGGCGGGGTGGTGACCGGCCCGGCCGATCTGGTGGCGGCCTGCGGGGCGGGCTATCTCGAAGTGGCCTATAACACTGTCTACGATGTCGGGCCGCCTCAGCGGACCGGCAATACGGAAGGCTATACCTATGGCGGCGGTGCGGAGTTTACTCTGCCCTTCGACTGGACGGTAACGCTCACCGCCTATGCCGGTACGCAGGATGAAGACGCCACGGCCACGCAGCTGGGCGGAACGACCCTGCCGATAGGGTTGGGCAGCTTCAATTTCTTCTGCGATTCCAGCAAATTCGATTGCACGGACGATGCCACCGCCAAGGCCATGCTGGCTACCACGATCACGCTGAAGAACCATACTCGCTATGAAATGGAAGACTATGCAGTGAACGCCAGCGGCACGCTTTTCGCGCTGCCCGGCGGGGACTTGAAGGCAGCTATCGGCGCCGAATATTACAAGGGCAGCCTGCTCAACGAGAACAATCTCGGCACCTATCGCCTCAATCGCCGCGATGTGAAATCGGTCTATGGCGAATTGTACATCCCGCTCATCAGCTCCGACATGGGCGTGTCCTTCATCGACAAGCTCGAGCTGACCGCAGCGCTGCGCTATGACGATTACAGCGATGCGGGCGGCACCACCAATCCCCGCTTCGGCGTCAATTGGTGGCCGACGGAGAGCCTGAAACTGTTCGGCAGCTACGGTACTTCGTTCCACGCGCCGGGGCTGGGCGATAACGATCCCTATTCGCAGACCAGCGCCCTTTCCACCATCGTATCGGGTGGCCAGATCTCCCCCTCGATCTGCGCGGCCTGCCAGGCGCCGGGTCTTTCCCAGGCGGCGATTTACCAGACCATCGGCGGGGCCAAGGGCAATCTGAAGCCGGAAACTTCGGAAACCTATTCCTTCGGTGCCCAGTGGCAGCCCAGTAGCGTACCGGGCCTGACCGCTTCGGTGAAATATTGGCACACCACTTACGAGGGGCAGATCAACGCCCCGGCCTATAATGTCGGCACCATTTCGGCGATCAATCGCGGGATCTACAATTCGCAGATCATCTACAACCCGGCGATTTTCCCCGAACTGGCGGCGAACAACCCAATTGCCTTCTTCGGCAACACGGCGACGCTCGATCCCACAAAGCCCGGCTGCTCGGCCGCGATCGGTCAGCAGGCGAATACGCAGGCCGTTTACGACGCGATGATCCAGTGCTTCAATTCGGGCGGGGAACGCGGCGGCCTGTTCGGCGTCCCCACCACTTCCGACAAGGCGCTGGCCCTGGTCAATGGCCGCCGCATCAATGCCGGGACCACGGCCGCCGACGGCTTGGACTTCACCGCCAATTACAGCTTCGACAGCGGCATCGGCCAATGGGACATTGGCGGCCTTGCCACCTATGTTCTCCACTGGAAGGTTTCGCCTATCGATGGCGCTCCGCTGACGGATGAAGTGAATATCTTCGGCTATCCCCAGCAGTTCCGCGCGCGCGGCTATGCGCGGTGGGGCAAGGATACCGGCATCGGCCGCCTCAGCGCGGGGGCCTATGTGAATTACGCCAATTCCTATGAAATGGACCCCGGCCAGCTGCCGGTGGGCGTCCCAGCCTCCTACGCAAAGATCGATTCCAACACGACTGTGGACCTGACGATTGGGCTCGATACCGGCGATCAGGGATCGTGGCTGGCCAACGATTTCACTCTGATGCTCAGCGTGCAGAATGTCTTTAACACCGATCCGCCGCTGGTGGTGAACCAGGCTGGCCTTGCGGGCACTGCGCTTCGTTTCGACCCGACGTTTGCCAGCCCGCTGGGGCGTGTGATCCAGGTCCAGATCGGCAAGAAGTTCTGACGATCCTCCCAGCCTCTGCCGGGTGCTCGCAGATGGGCACGCGGCAGAGGCACCTTGATTTGTGAATTTTGGAACAGGGAGTGGCCGGATGGCCGATGTCGCAGTCGAACAGGCAGGTGTCGCAGGCGGGGTGGGGAGCGCAGCCTTGAGCGGGGGCGAGGTCGCGCCCCATCGGTCCATGCCTTCCATCGGGCAGGCCTATGTCGCCGCCGCTGTGCTCGCGGTCGCGCAGATGTGCGCCACGCTGAACAATGGCGTCACGACCTTGCTGGTGGAGGCGATCAAGCGCGACCTTCAACTGAGCGACATGCAGATGGGCTATCTGCTGGGTTTCGCGGGCGTGGTGTTCTACGCTCTGATCGGCATTCCGGCAGCGCGGTTGGCGGATCGCTATAACCGCAAATGGCTGCTCGCCGGTTCGATCATGGTCTGGAGCGCGGCTACGGCAGCCTGCGGGTTTGCGGGCAATTTCTGGCAGTTCTTCGCCGCGCGTTTCGGCATCGGAGCGGGGGAATCGATCAACGGCCCGCTCTCCTATTCGCTGCTGGCCGATTATTTCCCGCCCAACAAGCTGCCGCGCGGCATAGCGATCTACAATGTCGGATTGCAGGGCGGCGGGGCCCTGTCGCTGTTGCTGGGTGCCTTCCTGATCCGGCTTTTCGCCGATACGCCGGTAATGGACGTGCCGCTCATCGGCACGGTGCGGGACTGGCAGATGGTGTTCATCATCACGGGGCTGATCGGCCTGCCGGTGACCCTGCTGGTGATGGCCATTTCCGAACCGCCGCGCCGCTCTGCCCGGCTTTTCGGCAGTGATGGGGATGGAGGCGAAGGATGCCAGCCTGATGGAAGTGCTGGCCTATCTGCTGCGCAACTGGCGCCTTTATGGGCCGATGTTCCTGGGCCTTTCGCTCACCTCCATCCACATGATGGGCATGGGCAACTGGATCGCGGCCTTCTTCGCCCGGACCTATGGCTGGGAGCCGTCCACATTCGGTTCCTATTCCGGTGTCCTGACGCTGGTTCTGGCTGCCCCGGCCCTGATCGGGGCGATCTGGGTGAACGAACTGTTCCACAAGCGCGGCCATGCCGACACCAACATGCGCGTGATGGCCATGGGGATCACGGCGGCTGCGCCGTTCATGATCGCGGCGCCTTTGATGCCTTCGCCTTGGCTGGCGCTGATCTTCAACGCCATCGGTCCGGCCTTCATGCTGGTGGCCGCGCCATCGTTGAACACGGCACTGCAGATCGTCACGCCCAACGAAATGCGCGGGCGCGTGACGGCTATTTATCTGTTCATCATGCTGGCGGCGGGGGGCAGCATCGGGCCCACCCTGTTCGCCTTCCTGACGGAGCATGTCTTCGGCGATCCGGCGCTGCTGCGCTATTCGATCCTGACTTCGGCCGTACTGACCTTCCCCGCCAGCGCGCTGGTCTATTGGTTGGGCGTGAAGGCCTATCGCGAACGCATCCTGGCGATGCGGGCGGCGGGGCAGTCTGTCTGATCGGGGCGTTTGCCGTACCCGGCCAATGTCGGCACTATTTTCAAGCGGCCGTGCCCAGCACTGTCGGACACAAGAAAATCCGGAAGGCCGCGGCCTTTCCGGAGGTGATGGAGAGAGCCAGTGGACCATGCGGCTGCGAGCGACACGCTCGATCGCGAATATATCGATACTTTCGTGCGTTATTCCGACCGTACGGCGGATGGCGGCTATATCGAGCGCAACGGGCAATATTCCTTCGGCATGGAGGATCACGATTTCCGTGTGCGCAATGCCCGGCTGGCAAACATCGCCTTCGCTACGCATGGCTTCACGCTGGTGAAGCACCCGGTCGATGTCGATTTTACCGACAAGGAAGATTTCGAGCGCCGCTATTATCCCGAGGTGGAGCGGCTGGTGAAGGAGATGACCGGCGCCAGTGATGCCTTTGCCTTCATGGGCATTCTGCGGGGCGGCGAGGGCGATCTGGGCGGCGGTCCGGCGCTGAGTGCCCATGTCGATTTCAATGAACAGGCAGTGCGCGACTGGGCTGTTCGCCTGCGCCCTGAATGGGGCGACATTTCCGACAAGCGCCTGATGAATGTGAACGTCTGGCGCGGTACAAAGCCGGTCGCCAACAGCCCGCTGGCAGTATGCGATGCGCGCAGCGTGGAGAAGGGGGACTTCATGCTCGTCCGCCTGGGGAAGACGGACGACCCCGTGACGCCGAAGACGCCGGGCGGCCTCAACATGGCCTATAATCCGAAGCATGAGTGGTATTATTATCCGGACATGCAGCCGGATGAGGCGCTGGTCTTCCGCCTGTTCGACACGGCCGATCCGCTCTGGCACATGAGCGGCCACACCGCGATTGTGGACCCCACTGCAGAGTCTGGCGCACCGAAGCGCGAGAGCTTCGAAGTGCGCACTATCGCCCTGTTCGATCAATGACGGTCTTGGCCGCCATTGATCGGAACGGGCATGTGGGGCCGCCCTCAGCCCTCCTTGGGCTGCGGCGCGCCGATGCGGAAGGCGACTTCCTCCACTCGCACCAGTTTGGCGTGGCCATCCTGCTGCCACGGGTCCTGCGCCATGCGCTGGCGCACTTCCTCTTCACTGTCCGCCCAGAAGATGAACAGCACATCGCTGCTCGGCTCCATAAGTCCGGCCATGGCGATAAAGTTGTCCGCTTCCAGCCCGCCGACAAAGGCAGCGTGATCGGCAAAGCCATCCTGTTCATGCGCCTCGCGGGAATGATCCCAGGCTTCGGTTCTCTTCACGATGGCGGCAAACGTCTTTTTCATTTCA
Source organism: Sphingomonadaceae bacterium (assembly GCA_035497315.1). GTDB lineage: Bacteria > Pseudomonadota > Alphaproteobacteria > Sphingomonadales > Sphingomonadaceae > Andeanibacterium. The sequence goes on along the minus strand of DATJDU010000017.1, from coordinate 3,762 downwards.
TAGCTCCTGCCTCTGGGGATAGGTGAATTTGATAAATCCTATTCTTGATATGGCAAGTAATTAATGGGAGAATTATTATGCAGGTATTCATCTTTGACTGGCTTGCCTATGGGGAGAATATTGACAAGTTCCGCGTCAATGGTGAACTGCCGCGCCTTGGTGCCAAGCATTTCGATCCGCAGGTGGCGATCGATACTTATACCGAGCATCTGGATGCCTGGGTGGAGATGGAAAATCAGGGCTTTGACGGGCTGGCTATCAACGAGCACCACGCAACGCCCTATGGCCTCGGCAATTCGCCGAACCTGATCGCGGCGGCAATCGCGCGGCTGACCCAGCGCATGAAGATCCTGATCTATGCCAATTTGCTGCCGATTCACGAGCCGCTGCGTCTGGCGGAGGAACTGGCGATGCTCGATTGCCTGTCCAATGGCCGCCTGATCAACGGCGTGGGCCGGGGCGCGCCGCGCGAATACAAGATCTTCAACGTGCCGCTGGATGAATCGCGCAGCCGGTTCGAGGAAGCCTATGAAGTGATGCGCAAGGCCTGGACGGAGGATCGCTTCGACTTTGCCGGCAAGCACTTCAATTACAATGACGTGTCGATCTGGCCGCGCCCGGTGCAGAAGCCCTATCCCCCGCTATGGGTGCCGCTGACCGGATCGAAGGAAACCATCGAATGGGCCGCGCGCAACGATGCCGCGATCACGCCGGGCGTGTTCCCGGGCCAGATGCGGCAGGATACTTTGCGCTACTTCCAGAAGTGCTCGGCCGAGCATGGCCATACGGTCACGCCGCAGAAGATCAGCATCATGGTGGACTGCTATGTCGCGGATTCCAAGGCGCAGGCCATCGAGGAATATGGCCCCTATCTGATGTATCTATTCAACACGCTGCTGATCTACGATCAGGTGTTCCAGAAGGACGTGGCGAAGACCAAATATTACAGCTCCACCGCCTTCGAGCATCTGCGCGAAGGAACCAAGGGCACGCTGGCGCAGGATGATTCAATCTTCAACGAATGGACCATGGAATCCGTTCGCGCCGCCGCCGAACACATGCCCATCGGCACGGCGGACGAAGTGGTGGAACGGATCATCGCCGAATGTAACGAGGCGGGGGCGGATAACGTCCTGCTGGTCTGCAATCGCGGGCCCATGCCGAAGGAAATGTTCCTCAACCAGATCCGCCGCATCGGCAGCGAAGTGCTGCCCCGCCTCCAGGCGCATAAGGTGCAGGTCGTCCCCTTCGCGGAAGAGGCGCTGAGCGCGGCCTGATGGCGCTTCGGCCCATCGCTCCTGTCTGGGGGCGGGGCCGGAATTGAGAGCACTATTTTCAAAGGGTCCGCGATTCATATGGACCTGAAGGCGTTACCCGGAACTCGGCGGCCATCGCTGGATCGGTGCCGGGCAAACGGCGCGATAAGGGAGAAGGAAGAATGGCACTGAAGCGCGCAACGATTGTCATCGTCCCGGGCGCCTGGGTGGGCGGTTGGCGCTGGCGCACTGTCGCGGACGATCTGCGCGATCGCGGGCATTACGTGTTCACGCCCACGCTGACCGGGCTGGGCGAGCGGGCGCATCTGACCAGCCCGGCGGTGAACCTGTCGCTCCATGCGCAGGATATCGCCAATGTCATCAAATATGAGCAGCTGGAGAATATCCTGCTGGTCGGCCATTCCTATGGTGGAATGCCGGTTTCCGTGGCGACCGAACTCGTGCCCGAAGGCGTCATCCAGTCGATCCTCTATCTCGATGCCTTCTATCCTGAAGACGGCCAGAGCCTGAACGATCTGGTTCCCGGCCCGCCGCACCTGCCGCCGGAGGGTGAGGAATATCTGGTCCCGCCGCCCCGGATGAACGCAGTGGGCTTCAACGCGCATATGTCGCCCGAAGCACGTGCCTCTTACGAGGAGCGGCGCACCCCGCAATCGGCCTATTGCTTCAGCGAGAAAGCCCGCCTTTCCGGCGCGCGCGAACGGATCGCGCAGAAGACCTATGTGATTGCCACCGGCTATCAGAACGATACGTTCGGCCCGGTCGCGGCAAAGCTGCGCGAGCGGCCTGACTGGCGCGTGGAGGAAATGCCCTTCACGCATGATCTCCAGCATGTGGCGGCCAAAGAGACTGCGGATATGATCGAATCCGCACTGCCCTGAGGCAGGCCAATCTCGGCAAAGAACAGAGCCCTGCACAGGAATGCAGGGCCATATCGGGGGAAGAAATCGGATGGCGAAGGAAACCGGGCAACACCCGTTACTTTCCGGCGGTTACAAGCGTTGGCTGGTTTTCGTGCTGCTGCTGGTCAGCATCTTCAACTTTGCCGACCGGGCCATCCTTGCGGTGCTGGCCCAGCCGATCAAGGAAGACTTGCATCTTACCGACACGGATCTCGGCCTGCTGCAAGGGCTGGGCTTCGCCATTCTCTACTCGATCCTGGGCATTCCGTTGGGCCTGATGGCGGAACGGGTGACGCGGACCCGGCTGCTGGCAGCCTGCGTCGCGGCATGGTCGGCCATGACCGTGGCTTGCGGTTTCGCCACCAATTTCGCCACTATGCTGCTGGGCCGGATCGGCGTGGGCATAGGGGAGGCAGGGGCGCAGCCGATCACCAATTCGCTGGTTTCCGACCATTTCCGGCCCAGTCGCCGCGCCTCGATCTTCTCGCTGATTCTGCTCGGCTCGCCCCTCGGGTTCCTTCTCGGGCAATCCTTCGGCGGGATCGTGGCGAGCGAATGGGGCTGGCGCGCGGCCTTCTACATGATGGGAGTGCCCGGGCTCCTTGTTGCGCTGCTGGTGGCCTTCACTCTGCGCGAACCGCCGCGCGGTCTGGCAGACGGAACGGCGAAACCTGTGGCGGAGCCTGCGCCATCGCTGACGCAGGTGCTAATCTATCTGTTCGGCAAGCCGACCTTCCGGCACCTGTTGGCGGGCTTCGTGATCGCCAGCTTCACCATGAACGCCATCGCCAATTTCGTGTTGCCTTTCTACCTGCGCGGTTTCGCCGTGCCGCTGGCGACGATGGGCGTGATGTTCGGGGTGGTCAGCTTCTTCTCCAACGGGCTGGGCATGCTGCTGGGGGGCTTCGGCTTCGATGCGCTGGGCAAGCGTGATCTGCGCTGGGCACTATGGGGGCCTGCGATTGCGATGGTGCTCCGCATTCCGATCTATTTCGGCGCTTTCATGAGCCATGCGATCTACATCTCGCTGGCCTTCATCTTCTTCGGCAATCTCACCCTGGCAACCTTCATGGCGCCTTCCATGGCGGCGATGCAGAATATGGCTGGGCCAAGGATGCGTGCGACGACCTCTGCCATCACAGCGCTGGTCATCGGCATCCTTGGCGCGGGGCTGGGGCCGACGGTAACGGGCATATTGAGCGACAAATTCGCGACGGGCCTGTTCAAGGGCACCGATTTCCTCGCCAGCTGTCCCGGTGGTCGCGGCATGGACGGCATGGGCACCGCACTGGATGCGGCATGCCTTGCGGCATCAAGCGATGGCCTGCGCTACGCGCTGATCAGCGTGCTGGGCATATTCGCCTGGGCCGCGCTGCACTATGTGCTGGCCGCTCGCACTCTCCAGCGCGATCTCTATGCCCAGCCGGAGGAATGAGAGGGAGGCAGGCTCACCCCTTCTCACCACACCCGTTCGTCCTGACCCTAGATCGGACGGCTGGAACTCATCTCCAGCATAACGCGTGCAGCCTCGATCTTCATTCGGGCAAGGTCTATGCTGGCGCCAGTCCCGGCCTGATCGAGCA
>DATJDU010000016.1:0-29297 GCA_035497315.1 Sphingomonadaceae bacterium | reverse complement strand
CTAACCCTCCAGCCTTATCGCCTCACGGACGAGCTTGGTTAAATCCAGGTTGACCGCCAGGCGTCACCTCAACCCGTTTCGAGCGGCTTGAGCCCGGAAACCCGCGCGTCGGCAATACTCGCTTCGCTGAACATTGCCTTCACCGACCCTTCGCCGCCGTTGGGCGCCTGCGGATCGCGGATCGTCGTGCGGCGCATGTCACGACGGTGGAGAGTTTCATCGAAATCCCCCGCGCGGTGATAGGTGCACAAATTGTCCCAGATCACCATGTCACCCGGTTGATATTCGACCGGGAAGGTATTCTCCGGCCGCACGACCCATTCGTTCAACTCGTTGATAAGGGCACTGCCTTCGTCCCGCTCCATGCCCACAATGTCGCGCGCATGGGCACCCAGGAAGATCGACTTGCGGCCTGATCCGACATGGAAATTCACCACCGGATGGGCGGCGTGGGGGAAGCGATCGATGTCTTCCTCGGTATAGGGATAGCCCGCTTTGCGACGCGACCAGAAGTAGCAGTGGCGCGCTTCCAACCCTTCGATCCGGTCTTTTAGCGACTGGGGCAGATTGTCCCACGCGGTGCGGGCATCGGCGAACCACGTCGGTCCACCATGCGGTGCCTCGTGGCACAGCAGCAGCGACTGGGCCGCGCGCTCCGCCACGAAGGAACTGTCGATGTGCCACAGCCGGTTGCCGCGATTGGTCACCCGGCGATGTTCGTCATCGACGATGTTGCCGTCGCGATCGAGATTGGAGGCGTCGAACAACTCCGGATGGGCGAAGCGCGGCTTGCCTTTATGTGCCGGGGCCAGAATGATCTCGCCGAAGATGCGGGTGAAGGCCACATGGCTGGCATCGTCCAGCCCTGTGTCGCGCCAAACGGTAACACCCCACTTGTTCTGGATATCGACGATCTCCCGTTGGGTTTCCTCATCCAGTGGGCGCGTGATGTCCACACCCGACACTTCCGCGCCGAAGTTCTCAAGGATCGGTGTGACCGTGAGCGCCATGCCTTATTTCCTAGCTTGCTAACTATCCTCGCAAGCCAATAGGCAATCCGTACCGGGCAGGCAAGGGAAAGCGCAGGTAGACAGATGGTAAGGGTGGTACGACCCGACCGGTGCTCTGGAAGGCCGGGCCGTACCGGGGAAAGGGCAATGATCAGCTTGACGCGAGGATACGTTCCTTCGTTGCATCGGCAGGCGAGAACGGCGTGTCGCCAGCAGCGGTGAACATCTTGGTGAAATGGTCGATCGCCGCCGCCGGGGCGTTCGGATCGCGCACGGTAGTGCGGCGCATATCGCGCCGGAACAGCGTATCATCATATTCGCCGCCGCGATGGAGGGTGCACAGATTGTCCCAGATCGTCATGTCGCCCGGCTTGTAATGCACGGCGAAGACATATTGAGGCTGCGTGCACCATTCGATCAATTCGTCGATCAGTTTGCGGCCTTCCCCACGCTCCATTCCCATAATGTCGCGAGTATGCGCGCCTACGAACAGCGCCTTGCGGCCTGAACCCGCGTGGATGTGGACGACCGGATGCACGGCCTGCGGCTTCGCGTCGATCTCCTCTTCGGTATAAGGATAGCCTGCCCGGCGGCGAGACCAGAAATAGGAGTGGACCGCGCCAAGCCCTTCGATCCGATCTTTCATTGCCTGCGGCAAATCTTCATAGGCGCTGCGTGTATCGGCAAACCAGGTCGGCCCCCCATGGGGCGGCGCTTCGTGGCACAGCAGCAGCGCCTGTGCAGAGCGGACTTCCATGAAAGAGGAATCGGAATGCCACAACCGGTTGCCCTTGGCGCCTAGGCGAATACTCTCATTGCTTGCGATATTACCGTCGCGATCGAGATTGGAGGCGTCGAACAATTCGGGCTCGGGCATACGGCTGGGCTTGCCTGAATGACGTGGAGCAAGCTCGACATGGCCGAAGATGCGCGAGAAGGCGACATGGCTGGCATCGTCCAGCCTTGTGTCACGCCACACAGTGACGCCCCATCTGTTCTGGATGTCGACGATTTCCCGCTGCGTTTCCCGGTCCAGCGGGCGGGTGATGTCCACGCCCGATACTTCCGCACCGAAACGTTCGGAGATTGGTTCAACCTTGATGGCCATGATTGTGCGAACTCCCCTTGCCTTTCGGAATTCGCATAGCGAGCTAATGATATCAGCGAATTGATCGCGGACAAAACGGCGCGGGAATTTCGCCTGCTACCAGTCAATCGCACCGCGCCCATGCGCGGTGAGGAAGGCGTTGGCCTTGCTGAAGGGCTTCGATCCGAAGAAACCCGCATAGGCCGATAGCGGGCTGGGATGCGGTGCAGTGAGAATCAGGTGGCGCACGTTGTTCGCCAGCTCCGGCACCCGCATTGCCTTTTTCTTGGCATGGCTACCCCACAGGATGAATACGCAAGGCTCTTCTCGCCGAGCAACGGCAGCCACGGCGGCATCGGTGATCGCTTCCCAGCCGCGCCCCTGATGCGATCCGGCCTGCCCGGCCTCCACCGTCAGCGCATTATTGAGCAGCAAGACCCCTTGGCGCGCCCAGCTTTCAAGATTTCCGTGCGGCGGTGCCTTTACACCCAGATCGCTCTCCAGTTCCTTGTAGATATTCACCAGCGAGGGCGGGACCCGTACCCCTTCCGGCACCGAAAACGCCAGCCCGTGCGCCTGCCCAGGCCCGTGATAAGGATCCTGCCCCAGGATCACGACTTTCACCTGGTCAAGCGGGGTCAGTTCCAGCGCACGCAGTCGCGCGCCGCGTGGAGGATAGACCTGCTTACCCGCCGCTTCCTCTGCCTTGAGCCAGCCACCGAGCCTGCGCGCCTCGGGCGTTTGAAGCACACTAAGAAGCTCGGGCTGCCAGGATGAGGGGAGTGCACTTTCTGCCATGTGCTCCTGCTATCCTCTCACTGTCCTAGCTGCCAGTACCCCGTTTGCTCTATCCCCAAATGGGCCGTTGACGGGCAACCTTTGCGCCACTCCGCATTTTCCGAGCCTTCAGGTGTTTCCACCTGCCCTGAAAATGCTCTAGGGGGCAATCATGGCTGTCTATTTTCACGAAGAAGACCTTCCCGAAGGCGTACTCGCACCCGGCCCGGTCGCCGTCGATACCGAAACCATGGGGCTCATCACCCCGCGCGACCGGCTGTGCGTCGTCCAGATCAGCGATGGCGGCGGCGACGAGCACCTCGTCCGCTTCGCCAAAGGCAGTGCCTTCGATGCACCGAATCTGAAGGCCGTGCTGGCCGATCCTGCGCGGATCAAGCTATTCCACTTCGCCCGTTTCGATCTGGCCGCAATAGAACATTACCTCGGCGTCACCGCCGCGCCTGTATTCTGCACCAAAATCGCCAGCAAGCTGATCCGCACGTTCACGGACAGGCATGGGTTAAAGTACCTGGTCTCCGAACTGCTCGGTACCGATATCTCCAAGCAGCAGCAGAGTTCCGACTGGGGCGCCCCCGTGCTGACCGATGCCCAGCGCGAATATGCCGCGTCGGACGTGCGCTATCTTCACCGCCTGCGCGACGTTCTGGCCGAAAGGCTGGAGCGCGAGGGGCGAACCGAAATCGCGCAAGCCTGTTTCGATTTCCTCCCAACCCGCGCTCGGCTCGATCTTGCGGGCTGGGCGGACAAGGATATCTTCAGCCACGAATGAGGCTGCGCCCGAGGTCCCGCCCATGACCGGCCCTGATAATGACTGAGCAAGCTGACACCCTGCGTCGCGACCGGCGCCACTTTGCCTGGCCTGGTGGATCGCATGACCGGCTGGTGACCGTGCTTGCCCGGGTGTTGCCTGCGCTGATCGGTGTGATCGTAGCTTTGATGATCTTCACTCCACTAGCCCCACGTGGCGAGGTGAGTTTCATTCTCGACCGGCACAAAGTGGCCATTGCGGAAGACCGGCTGCGCGTCGAAAACGCGATGTATCGCGGCGAGGACAACAAGGGCAGGCCTTTCTCGCTTACTGCTGGAGAAGCCGTGCAGCAGAGCGCCAGAGTGCCGGTTGTGCGAATGCGCGACCTTCAGGCTCGCATCCTGCTGGCAGAGGGCCCGGCAGTGCTGAGCGCGGGTTCGGGTGAGTATGATTTCGAGACGCAAAAGGTCGCGATCAACGGCTTGGTCCAGTTTGCCGCTGCGGATGGATATCGGGCCACGGCGCGCGATGTCTCGATCGACCTTGAGAAAAGGGCGCTGGTGGGCGAAGGCAGGGTGGAAGGCGCCATTCCCGCCGGGACATTCAGCGCTGACCGTATCGTGGCGGACCTTGGCGAGCGCACGATCATGCTGGACGGCCATGCCCGACTCCATATGGAGCCCGGCAAGCTGAGGATGCCATAAATGGACCGTAAGATTTCTTTCCCCGCCCTGCTGCGCAACGGTTCCTTCCGTGCCGCGCTTGCCGGTTTCGCGCTGACCACTGCCGCAGTAGCAGGGTTGCAGCAGCCTGCGGCCCAGGCACTTGGATCGCACAACACCAATGCTCCGGTGAACTTCAGCGCCGACCGGATCGAACTGCAGGACAAGCAGAATCGCGTTGTCCTCTCAGGTAATGTCGTGATCACACAGAGCGACCTCAGGCTCACAGCGGGCCGTACAACCGTGGCTTATACCGATAGCGGTTCGCTGGAAATCCAGCGCCTGGATGCAACCGGCGGCGTACAAGTGACGCGCGGCAACGAATCAGCGCGGGGCGCGGCGGCAGTATATGACTTCAACCGGCGCGTAATCGTCATGTCGGGCGGCGTTCAACTTCGGCGGGGAAGCGATTCCCTCTCAGGCGGGCGCCTGGTGATCGATCTGAAGACTGGCCTTTCAAGTATAGATGGCCGTGCGAACGGTGCCGCAGGAACCACGACATCTTCCGGCCGGGTAAGCGGGACCTTTACCGTTCCCAAGAACTGAGGGGTCAAGAGCCGAAGGGGGACACTTGTTTGCCGCTTCTGTTAGGCGATATTATCAGCCGTCACAGATCGGCAGCCCGGCGCATTCCAATCGGTCCAGTACCGAAGTTTCGCATATTAGGGCTCACGCCCGCGCCAATCAGCCCTTAGCTTCGTCACCCGCTTCATAACGGTAATAGGAATAACCGTAATATTCGGAGTAGCGATTGCCCGACTTGTCGGGGTCAAACTTGGTGAGCACTGCGCCCAGCAGCACGGCATTGACCGCACGGAGACGCTTGAGCGCGGTCTTAAGCGCACCGCGGCGACCGCGATCGGCCTCGATCACGAACACTACACCATCCGCCAGCGCCGAAAGAGCCGGCGCATCGGCAAGGCCGAGCACTGGCGGGCTGTCACACATGACAACATCGTATTGACCGAGATACTCCTCCAGCAATCCTGCCATACGCGGTGAGGTGAGCAGCTCGGTGGGGCTGGGCGGAATGGGACCAGACGGCAGGACGAAGAAGCCGGGGATAGCCGTCTCCACCACAGCGCTGGCGGCTGTCTCTTGCGAGACCAACAGGCTGGAAAGGCCCCGGCGATTATCATGCCCAATGCGTCCATGCACCGAAGGGCGGCGCATGTCGGCATCAATCAGCAAAACTCTGCGGCCCATCCGCGCAAAGCCTGAGGCGATTGCGAAGGCGGTCGTGCTCTTGCCCTCGGTCGGTTGCGCGCTGGTGACGAGCATCAGGCGCGGCAGACCCTGACGCGTGGAGTAGAGCAGCGCGCCACGCAACGAACCATAGGCTTCGGCTATTGCCGATTTGGGGTTGGCCAGTTCTTCCGCCGGCGACGAATCGCCCGCATCGGGAATGATGCCCAGCAGTGGAAGATGGACCTTCTCCTCCACGTCCTCGGGGATGCGGATCGCATCATCGAGCTGGTCGCGCAGGAATACCACGATCGCTGCCAGCACAAGGCTTAGCGTCAGCGCAATGGCAAGGTTCTTGATGAGGCTGGGCGAGGAAGGATCCAGCGGTGGATCGGCCCGGTCAATAATCGCGAGGTTGCTGTTCGCAATACCGGCGGCGGCATTGAGTTCGCGGAAACGCTGCAGCAGCCCGTCATAGAGCGAGCGGTTTGTATCCGCCTCACGCGCGAGAGTATTGTAGCGCACAGCGCGATCCTGCTCCGCCAGAGTTGCGCCCTGGAGTTGCTCCACCTGCGAGCTGAGCCGCGTTTCCGCTGCCTGTGCTGCCGTGTATTGGGCACGGATCGAATCGCGCACATTCGCGGCCACCTGGGTGAGCTGCTGGTTCACAGTGGCGAGTTCCGCCTCGCCCTGAAGCACCGTGGGATGATCGTCCAGATAACGCTGCCGGTTCTTTTTCAGCTCGGCCTCCAGCTCCGCGCGGCGGGTCATAAGATTCTGCACGGTGGGATTGGACAGGACCGCCTGGGACGCAAAAAGCGGGGTCGACTGTTCCGTACGCCAGCGCCCTTCCGCCGCGATGCGCTCAGCCTTGGCGCTGTTGGCAGCCTGGTTGATCTGCATGAGGCTGGAGCTGGTAACGCTGCCTGATCCGCCATCGGAACCCTGACCATCGGACGTCGTATCGCGCATCCGAATCAGCCCAGCACTGCGCGCATAAGCGTTCAGCTCACGCTCCGAGGTTTCGAGCCGTGCCCGGGCTTCGTCAAGCTGTTCACCGATAAAAGTGCGCGCATAAGCGGAACTGTCGAACCTCCGCTGGAGATTGGACTGGATAAACTCATCCGCGAAAGTGTTGACAATCGAGGCCGACAAGGCGGGATCAGTGCTGGAAAAGCTGATCGTCACGATGCGGCTGTTACGCGGCAAATTCGTATCCATATTGGATTGCAGCAGGTCGATCAGCTGATCCCGCTGAGCAGCTTGAGACATATCCTTGTCGGGCAACGGCAGTCCCATCGCGGCAAAGAACCGCTCGTTGCCGGTCAGGTCCAGCCGCCGGGCCACACGCTGCGCGAGCCCCCGACTACGCAGGATTTCGATCTGCGTATTGAGGAAACGTTCGACATCGGAAGCCTTGTTCACTTCGGTCTGCGCATCGAGCTCCTCGCCCAGAACCTGCTCGCTCTGGTCGTTGATCTGCACGCTGGCCGAGGCGGTGTAGCGCGGCGTATCGATCATGGTAGCCGCAATGGATGCAGCCAGTGCCAACCCGATGATTGCCGCAATCAGCCACCGATTACGGCGGATGAGCGAAAGCACATAGCGTACAAGTTCACCGATCGCGCCTGGGCCATAGACACCCATCGGCAGCCCATAAGGCTGCTGTGCGTCATAGGCAGGCTCATGTTTTTCCAGCGTGGACAGGTTCACTTGCTGCTCCTTGCGTCCATCGGATCGCTGAACCCCACGGTCATCAGAACCGCGTGAAGATGTTGAACAGAGGCGCCGCCTCCAGAATGTCACGCCACACGCCACGCACCGTCGAGAAGCCCACGACAACGACGTCTCCGGGCAGAATCTGCGGATCGGGCGTAGTGCCGGACCGGATGTCGGTCAGGTCGAAGCGCGCGCCCATGCGCTGCCCGTTGACCATACGGAACACCAGCACTTCGTCCATTTTCGCTGTGCGCGTGGGGCTACGGGCCAACGCCATCGCGGTGAGCAGGGTTGCCCCCGGCTGGATCGCGTAAACGCCCGGCTGCACAACATCGCCTTCCACAGAAATGGTGGCCGAAAGCGCCTGCTTGACCACCACGACCACACGCGGATTGCGAAGATAGCCCTCGGCATAGGCCCGCTCAATCTCCTGCGAAAGCTCCGCCTGGCTGCGCCCCTCGGCCCGAATTGCGCCGATCAGCGGCAAATACAGATTGCCGGAACCGTCAATTGCGACTTCCTCCTGGGTCAGATCGGGCTCCTGGAAGACGTTGATCGTGACCACATCGCCTGAATGGAGCAAATAAGCGCCATTCTGTTCCGCACTGGCGGCAGATAGCACGTCATAAGCCGCTGGCCCGGAAGGAACATCTGGATGGAGCTGAGGCTGGCATGCCGCCAGCAGCGCAAAAGGTGCAAGCCGCACTAGGCTGAAAGGCTGGGCTATTCGCACTGTATCCCCTTCAGACACGCCCGGGAGAAATACAGCTCCCCGGCCTTGATCGATCATCCTGCACCCCGGACAGATACGCAGTCATGCCGACGCGCGGACCCCATAGTGCGGATTGTTTCGGATGGTCCGGCGACAATGATGCCACCAAAGACGTTAAGTTTGCGCTTCTGAAAATGGCAAAATCGGAAAGAGGCCCTGGCCAACCGGTTGCGGCGCCTGCGGATGACACAATCTCCGGAAATCCGGCAAATACTGCCACGCGGCCTTCCTCACGCCCTGATTCAGCCAGCATCGCATGCTTGAGGCAGTCTAGAGATCAGACAAAACATCCTTGCCAGCCTCAGCACAAACCCAATGCCTCAACCGGGACTGTCGCTCCCGCTGCCGCCAGCAAGTGCAATCAGCACACCGCCCACGCCCAGCAGACCAAGCACAATCTCGAAGGGGAAACGATTGCTGGCACCCAGCTTGTAAGCGCCAGCAGGCGTTTTGCAGCGATAGGGCAGGCCTTTCGGGCTAAGCACCACTCGACCCGTAGTATCGACCTGCACGTTCTTCTTCTTCAGCTTGAGAGCCTCGTCCGTCACCGGAACGCAGCGCCATTCATTCTCGATGCCCTGAGAATAAGGCACAGAACCGACGCTCGCAGCCATCAGCGGAAGAGCCTGGGCCGACCGAGTCGCCCCGGCAGCGTAAGCAGGGCCAGCCGAGATCACCGCACATGCAGCGCAAACCGCCAAGCCAGCCTTGAACTTGCTCATCATTCCCGTTCCCTCATCAGGCGCGGCGCTCACCCGACCGCACCATGCCAGCCAGCAGCTTTTTAGCCCATTGAAAGCGATCAGGCCAACCGTTTTCTCGCACCTGCAGCACAAGGATGGTTATCGTAACCTGGCCATACAATCACGGAACTGGCAGGAAAAAGCACAGAAAACCGACGTTCTTGAAGGTTAATTTGATCTTTGCGCTCACCGCTTCGGCGCGGCGGCCCGTGCAATTTCCGCGAGGCCTTGCGACAGCAACAACTCAGCGGACTGGTTGTTTGCCAAAAGTGCGCGATGCAATTCCATAAGCCGGGCCACCAGGCGATCCAGCTTCCGTCCTCGCCAACGCCTGAGTTGCACAGAGAGATCGCGCTCGTCGCGCCAGAATATCCGCCGAGCGCGCCTCTCCCCCTCCAGCAGGCCGTTGACGTCCCCACGCGGACCGAGCTTGGCCGCAAGTGCCGCAAGCTGCGCCGCGCGCCGTTCCAGTGCCAGCAACAGCCCCACCGGGTTCATCGAAGTCTCACGCATCCGCCGCAATTCGCCCGCCAGCTTACCGGTCTCTCCTGAGAGCACGGCGTTTACCAGCGGCATGAACCCGTCTTCCTCTGTCTTCGCTCCGATCACATCGAACGCTTCGACCTGAGCGTCCTTCGGTTCGATAGGGCTGGCATCGAGATAGAGGGCAAGCTTGGCGACTTCAGATTGCGCCAATCGCACATCGAGGCCGGAAGCGCGCGCGATCCGCTCCGCCAGATCGCCCGACAGCCGCAAACCTGCCACACTCGCCATGGTGCGCACCGATTGCGTCACCTGCGCGAGATCGGGCGGATAGAACATCGCAAGCAGCGCATCGCCGCGTTTTTCCAGCAGCTTTGCCGTGCGGGATTTGTCGGTGGCCGATGTCGCTACCACCAGCACAGGGCAAGGCTCGCCCTCCTTCGCGTCGATCGCCTTGAACAGGATATCGAGCGCATCATGCACTTCGTCGCCGCTAGCGCGCACCATGATGTGGCGTGTATCGCCGAATAGCGAGGTGGAACGCGCCTCATCGCCCAGCAGGACCGGATCCTTGCGCAGGTCACTGCCCTGCATTTCCACGCGCTCGCCCGGATTTTCGAGCAGCGAAACGATCCGCTCGGCTGCCGCGGAGGCACCGGCTTCGTCCTGTCCGCAGAAAAAGAAGACCTTGCAAGCAGCGGCGGCCTTGGGCGCGACGTTGGCGAAGTCCCGCTGAGTAGCCTTCACGATTCTTTGCGCAGGGTCAGCGCGAGACGGGTAACGATCCGATCGGCCACATCGCGAGCAAGATTCTCAAGTGCGGACTGCTCGGCCGCGATGGTCGCATATTCGGAACTGACTACGTCGATGCCAGCATCGGACCCGTCACTGGCATCCAGCAGCACTTCTCCTGTCGCAGTATCGACAAGCTGATAGCGCGCGCGCAAGGTTCGGCGTTCGCGACCGATCGTATCATCGGTAAGCAGACCCAGGCCCTCCAGCTTGTCGTCCAGCCTGATGTCGAGCCGGTAGCGCGCCGAACCGTCGGGATCGCCCAGCCGCTCCTGCAATGCATTGCGCACCAGCCAGCCTGCCTGCCCCTCTATCGCGGGAATATCCACCGATGCGAGCGAACGGGCGACTTCGCCATTACCGCCCCTGGCATACATCGGCTGCAGCCCGCAGGAAGCAAGTGCAGGCGCAGCAAGCACCAGGGCAAGAAGGGCGCCTGCACCCCTCATACGACGAGATTGACCAGCCTGTCGGGCACCACGATCACCTTGCGCACTTCCGCTCCATCCAGTGCACGCTGCACCTTCTCTGAAGCGAGGGCAAGCGCCTCCAGCTCTTCCTTCGACGTCCCCTTGGCGACAGTCAGCGTATCACGCAGCTTGCCCTTCACCTGGATGGCTACGGTAACTTCATCTTCCACCAGCAGCGCCGGGTCGACCTCGGGCCAGTCAGCTTCTGCCACCAGCCCGGTTTCACCGATGGCTGCCCAGCCTTCCTCAGCCAGATGCGGCATCATGGGCGAAGCGAGCAGCAGCACGGCGCGAATCGCATTTGAACGGCTGGCCGAAGGCGCAGCCTTTTCGGCCGCACTGGTCAGTTCATAGATGCGGGCGACGGCCTTGTTGAAGCTCAGCGCCTCGATGTCGTCGGCCACGGCGGCGACGATCTGGTGAACCTTGCGATCCAGCGCCTTGTCTTCGCCCATGGCGGCAGCATCATACTGGCCGAACAGGCGCCACAGGCGCTGGACGAAGCGCCAGCAGCCTTCGATCCCGGCCTCGGACCAGGGCAGGTCGCGCTCGGGCGGGCTGTCGGACAGCATGAACCAGCGCACGGCATCGGCGCCATATTTCGCGACGATTTCATCCGGGTCGACGACGTTTTTCTTCGACTTGGACATCTTGATGACGCGGCCGATCTCCACCGGCTTGCCATCGTCCTTCAGCACCGCGCCATCCGCGCCGCGCTCCACTTCGCCGGGGCTGAAATAGACGGGGCGGCCGTCTTCGTCACGCGAATAGGTCTCGTGAGTCACCATGCCCTGTGTGAACAGCTGGGCGAACGGCTCGGCCACGTCGAGCTTGCCGATGGCTTTCAGCGCGCGGGTCCAGAAACGGGCATAGAGCAGGTGGAGGATCGCATGCTCGATCCCGCCAATATATTGCTGCACCGGCATCCAGCGCGCGACTTCCTCGGGATCGAAGGGGCGGTCGGCAGGCTGGCTGGCGAAGCGCAGAAAATACCACGAACTGTCGACAAACGTGTCGAGCGTGTCGGTCTCGCGCTCGGCGCTGCCACCGCATGCCGGGCAATCGACATGTTTCCATGTCGGGTGGCGCACCAGCGGATTGCCGGGGATCGACATGTCGACATCTTCCGGCAGAGTGACGGGCAGCTGCTCCTTCGGCACCGGCACCACGCCGCAGCTGGGGCAGTGAATGAACGGGATCGGCGTGCCCCAGTAACGCTGGCGCGAAACGCCCCAGTCGCGCAGGCGCCACACGGTCTTTCCTTCGCCCCAGCTTTCTCCCTCGGCACGGGCGATGACGGCGGCCTTGGCGTCGGCCACGCTCATCCCGTCAAGGAAACCGGAATTGACGCAAACTCCGTCGCCCGCCTCGGCCTCGCCGGCGAAGGGCTTGTCAGCATCGGCGGCACTGGCGGCGACCACACGCGTGATCGGCAGGCCGTATTTGGTGGCGAAATCGAAGTCGCGCTGGTCATGCCCCGGCACGGCCATGATCGCGCCGGTACCGTAATCCATCAGCACGAAATTGGCGATATAGAGCGGCAAATCGGCGCCGGTGAAGGGATGCTTCGCCGTGATGCCGGTATCGAAGCCCAGTTTCTCGGCCGTCTCCAGCTCGGCTGCGGTGGTCCCGCCTTCGCGGCACTTTTCGATGAAAGCCTGCGCGTCGGCATTTCCGGCGGCAACCTTCTGCGCGACCGGATGGTCCGCCGCCACGGCAACAAAGCTTGCCCCAAAGATGGTATCGGGCCGGGTGGTATAAACCTCCAGCTTATCCCCATCGGACAGGGTGAAAGCGAATTGCAGGCCCTGGCTCTTGCCGATCCAGTTTTCCTGCATCAGCTTCACCTTCTCGGGCCAGTGTTCCAACCCGGCCAGCCCATCGAGCAATTCCTGTGCGAAATCGGTGATCTTGAGGAACCACTGGGATAGCTTGCGCTTTTCTACCAGTGCACCCGAACGCCAACCGCGCCCGTCGATTACCTGTTCATTGGCCAGCACGGTCTGGTCCACCGGGTCCCAATTGACCGCGCTTTCCTTGCGATAGACGAGGCCGCCCGCATAGAGATCGAGGAACAGTGCCTGTTCGTGGCCGTAATAGGACGGATCGCAGGTCGCAACCTCCCGGCTCCAGTCCAGCGCGAAGCCCAGCCGCTGAAGCTGGGCCTTCATGTTGGCGATGTTCTGATAGGTCCAGGCACCGGGATGGACGCCCTGTTCGATTGCCGCATTTTCCGCCGGCATGCCAAAGGCATCCCACCCCATCGGATGTAGCACCGCATGGCCGGTCATCGCCTTGTAGCGCGCCAGCACGTCACCCATGGTGTAATTGCGGACATGGCCGATATGGATACGCCCCGAAGGATAGGGGAACATCTCCAGCACATAGGCGCGCGGCTTGGTGGAAGTGTCGTCGGCACGGAAGCTCTGCGCCTCATCCCATGCGCGCTGCCAGCGCCCGTCGGCCTGCGACGGATCGAATCGTGTTTCGTTCATGATGTGCCCCTAGAGGCTGTATTCTCGAGTTGGAAGCGCCCGGATCGAAGCATCTTGCGCGCGAAATCGTGATATGGAGCCCCGGCCGCCCCGCTTAAAGGATCAGCCGATGGCCGAACGGCGCAAGTCGCGCGCCTTGGTCAGGATGATGTCCTCAAGCTTCTGGACCGTGGCGGCTTCCACCGGCGCTTCGACCCATGTCCCGCCCTGAAGGACCTGGCGGCTTGCGGCAACACGCACCGCGTCGGCCCGCAAGTCCTGATCGAGAATCGTCACCGAAACCTTCATCCGTTCACTCGGATTGGCAGGATTGGTGTACCAATCGGTCACCACCACGCCCCCGGCGCTGTCGGCCTGGGTCAGCGGCATGAAGGCCAGCGTTTCAAGCGTGGCGCGCCAGAGATAGGAATTGACGCCAATCGACGTGACCTGCGCCGACGCAATATCCGCCTGGGGCCGCTTGTCGCGGCCGCCACCACATGCCGCAAGGCCGGCCAGGACCGCACCGACCAGCAGGACCCGGCCTGTGCGCTTCATCGAAGAAATTCCGTTCCCGCTGCTGACCGTCATCACGAATGTCGTTCCCGTTGTTCCACCAGGCCGGCGCAATCCCCGTACGGGCTTGCCCCTGCGCTCGAGCCTCTATAGCCGCCGCACCGTGCGCGGCAAGTGCGTGCGAGGCCCGTGCGCTCACCTGCCTGGAGGTCGCCAATGCGCAGCGCGGGCGTGAATATGCGCTTAACCGGGGCGTATTGGAGAAGAGCGCTGTGGACAGACTGCAACACTCCTGCAAAACACGTGCTCTAGATTGAATTCGAATCTGGTCATGGGCTTGTGGAAAACCTATCGAGGTCAAGTAAGCATCAATGGATCGATTCCCTGATCGTGTAAGGGACGGTTCACGGTTAGGGTCGTTTGATAAGTCCGCATACTGGGACAAGGTGAACGGGGAAAATGGCAAGGGAAGGTAAAACGGCGAAGCGAGGCGGACTTTCCGCGACGCTGCTGCTTGCCGCTGCCACACTGCTCGTAGGCGCCCCCAGCGCTGGCTTCGCTCTTGGCGCGCTTAATGGTGAAACCATCGGCTTGCTTTCCAGTGCCAGCCTTACTTCCTTTACTCCTGCTTCGGTCGACCCCCGCCTCGCTGAGTTGGTCGCACGCGGTTCCGGTTCCGGCAGCAAGCTGATGCGCTTCACGCCCGCTGGCGCGGCCGAACGCTCTGGTCGTTCGATAACTGTAGCCGTCCGGATTGACGATAATGCCGCCCGCGCCATCTCGGTCCGTCAGGCGCTGGCTTCCGTCGGTGACCCGCAAGACAGCATGGCCGTGGCTCGCCTCGCACCGTCGCGTTACAATCTCGGCCGTGCGCTTGGCTATCAGGGCTTCGCCCGCCCACCCGCGCTGGCAAAGGATTTGAATGACGCTGCGATCCCAGATCTCGCAGCCTTCCAGCCTTCCGCCGGTGCGCAGGAGAAGCCTAGCCGCTTCGCCGCCCGTATTGCCTTGGATCAGGACGACAAGACCGGCCGCGGACCACGTACGCGCGATGCGCTCGGCGATCAGACGGTGGATGTCGGCGGCAGCTATTCGCTCACTCGCAATCTCAACGTCACGGCTGGTGTGCGCTATTCGCAGGATCGTGACCGGCTGGAGCCGCTTACCAATGGCAAGCAGGATAGTCAGGCCGTCTATGTCGGAACCCAGTTCCGCTTCTGATTCATCACGACTGTCGCGAACTTGAAAGAACCCCGCAGCAATGCGGGGTTTTTCTTTGCCTGCTTTCCCGACTCCCCCTAACGATGGCGGTGAGGAGAAAGCCAAAACACTATCTGAAAGGAGCATGCATGGCACGCGTCGCAATCGTCACCGGCGGCACCCGCGGCATTGGCAAGGCAATCAGCCTCGCCCTCAAGGAACAAGGCCGCACCGTGGTGGCTAATTATGCCGGCAATGAGGAGAAGGCCCGCGCCTTCACCGAAGAAACAGGCATCCCGGCATATAAGTGGGACGTGGGCGATCATGAGGCTACACTGGCAGGTTGCGCCAAGGTGGAAGCTGAAATCGGCCCGATAGAGATCGTGGTCAACAATGCAGGCATTACCCGCGACGCGACGCTCCACAAGATGAGCTTCGAAGACTGGAACGAGGTAATGCGGATCAACCTCGGCGGCTGCTTCAACATGGCCAAGGCCTGCTTCCCGGGCATGCGGGAGCGCGGCTGGGGCCGGATCGTCAACATCGGTTCGATCAATGGCCAGGCCGGGCAATATGGCCAGGTGAATTACGCTGCCGCCAAAAGCGGCATCCACGGCTTCACCAAGGCACTGGCTCAGGAAGGTGCCCGCTCCGGCGTAACCGTAAACGCGATCGCCCCCGGCTATATCGATACCGACATGGTCGCTGCGGTACCGGAAGCCGTGCTGGAAAAGATCGTCGCCAAGATTCCCGTAGGCCGTCTGGGCCATGCGGCGGAAATCGCACGCGGCGTGGCTTTCCTCACTGCGGAAGAAGCGGGCTTCGTTACCGGCTCGACCATGTCGCTCAATGGCGGCCAGCATATGTATTGAGGCGCGCCAGCGCTTCTGATGGGGATCGGGATGGCCGATACGCGGATAGAGACTGACACTTTCGGTGAAATCGCTGTCCCAGCCGACCGGCTATGGGGAGCGCAGACCCAGCGCAGCCTCGAAAATTTCCGTATCGGCGGCGAACGCATTCCGCTCCCCGTCATTCACGCATTGGGTGTGATCAAGCAAGCCGCGGCCCGGGTGAATGCCCGACTCGGCCTGCTTGATCCGCACCTTGCAGACGCCATTGCCAGTGCTGCCGCCGAAGTGGCGTCGGGCGCGCTGGACGATCATTTCCCACTGGTCGTATGGCAGACCGGATCGGGTACGCAGAGCAATATGAATGCCAATGAGGTGATCGCAAATCGCGCGAACCTCGCTCTTGGCGGGCAATTGGGCGCAAAGAGTCCGGTTCACCCGAACGATCACGTCAATCTGGGTCAATCCTCCAACGACACCTTCCCCAGCGCGGTTCACATCGCAGCCGTTCTGGAAGTGACGAGCCGCCTGCTACCCTCGCTGCGACTGATGCATGTCTCGCTTTCCGCAATGGCGGAGGCCTGGGACGGTATCATAAAGATCGGCCGCACCCACACTCAGGACGCGACGCCGCTGACGCTCGGCCAGGAATTTTCAGGTTATGCAAGGCAGGTCGCGGCCGGGATCGAGCGGATCGAACTGACTCTGCCCGGTATCCAGGCATTGGCACAAGGCGGCACTGCTGTGGGCACGGGGCTGAATGCGCCCGCAGGTTTCGGTGAGGCCATGGCAGCCGAGATCGCCGCTATCACCGGACAGCCCTTCACCAGTGCGCCCAACAAATTCGAAGCGCTGGCGAGCGAGGATGCACTGGTCTTCGCTCATGGCGCGCTCAATGCGCTGGCTGCCGGGCTATACAAGATCGCCAGCGATATCCGCCTGCTCGGGTCCGGCCCGCGCTCCGGCCTGGGCGAACTGGCACTGCCCGCCAATGAGCCGGGCTCCTCGATCATGCCGGGCAAGGTGAACCCCACCCAATGCGAGGCAATGACGCAGGTCTGCGCGCAGGTGTTTGGCAATAATGCTGCACTCACCTTCGCCGGCAGCCAGGGCCAGTTCGAACTTAACGTCTATCGACCTGTAATCGCACAGAATTTCCTGCAATCAGTCCGCCTTCTGGCAGATGCGGCAGAGAGCTTTACCGAACATTTGCTGGATGGGCTTGAGCCGCGCGAGGACAATATCGCCGCCGGCGTTGAGCGCTCGCTAATGCTGGTGACGGCGCTGGCTCCCACCATCGGCTATGACAAGGCGGCCGCCATCGCCAAACACGCCCATGCGCAAGGCCTGACCCTGCGCGAGGCCGCGCTCGCCAGCGGGGCGGTCTCGCCCCAGGATTATGACCGGATCGTGCGCCCGGAAAAGATGCTCGGCCCGGACCGCGCCTGAGCCAATGGCCGAACTCTATCACCCGCCGGTCAAGCGTTCGGTCGAGATCGCCGGACACAAGACTTCGATCAGCCTCGAACCGCTCTTCTGGGAGATGCTGCGCGATGCCGCGGCCCGTGAAGGGATGCCGGTGAACGCGCTGGTCGCCCGGATCGATGTCGAGCGGATCGCGGCAGAGTCCCCGCCCGGGCTGGCGGGCGCGATCAGATTGTGGCTGGCGGGTCGCCTTAGCGCTCAATAATTCCCCGGTGGATCGCTTGCCGGGAAGCTTTCGTCGCTTGCCTCATCTTCCTTGGTCCACGGTCTGCGAGTGCGATCTCGCATGGCTTCGGGGCCGGCATCGCGCACTTGCGTGTGATTTCCCGGTGCCTGCTGCCCGTCGGCGAAGGCGGCAGGCGGTGTTTCCTGCCTGCCCTTGCGGAAGGCGTTATAGATGAAAGCGCCCAGTGCCGCGAAGATTCCAAGCCTTACAATGCCCATATGCGTCACTCCCTTGCAGGTTCTCCTGGACCAACGCACAGGTGTGCTCAAAGGGTCCTGAAATGTACCTAACCGTCGCCGACGCGTTCGATCTGCGCGCCGAGCAGGGCCAGCTTTTCTTCCAGCCGTTCATATCCGCGATCGAGGTGATAAAGCCGATGGACCTGAGTCGTCCCCTGGGCGGCGAGCCCGGCGATCACCAGGCTCATCGAGGCGCGCAGGTCGGTCGCCATCACTTCGGCGCCGGTGAGCTGCGCCACTCCATGGACGATAGCGGTGCGGCCCGAGGTTTCGATATGCGCGCCCATGCGATTGAGTTCGGGCACGTGCATGTAGCGGTTTTCGAAGATCGTCTCGGTCAGCACGCTGGTGCCTTCCGCGCGGCAGAGCAGCGCCATCAGCTGGGCCTGCATGTCGGTGGCGAAACCGGGGTAAGGTGCGGTGGAAAGGGTGACGGCCTTGATCGGGCCATCGGCCGCCACGTGAATGCCGTCCTTCACGGCATTCACGGTCACGCCCGCATCGCGCAGGGCCTGCACAGTGGCTTCCATTTCCTCGAACCTGGCGCCCTGCAAGGTCACTTCGCCGCCGGTGATCGCCGCGGCGCAGGCATAGGAGCCGGCCTCGATCCGGTCGGCCATCACCTTGTAGGTTGCGCCATGCAGACGCTGCACGCCGTGAATCGTCAGTTCCGACGAGCCGATGCCTTCGATCTCGGCACCCATCGCCACCAGCAGATTGCACAGATCCACAATCTCCGGCTCGCGCGCGGCGTTGTGGAGCGTGCTTTTGCCATTGGCCAGCACTGCCGCCATCAGCGCATTTTCCGTCGCGCCGACCGACACGACCGGGAAGGAATAGCGCCCGCCCGGCAGGCCGCCATCGGGCGCGCGGGCGCGGACATAGCCGGCGGCCAGCTCGATCTCGGCACCAAGGGCTTCCAGCGCGCGCAGATGCAGGTCGATCGGGCGATTGCCGATGGCGCAGCCGCCGGGCAGCGAAACGGTCGCCTCCCCCGCGCGGGCCAGCAGCGGACCCAGCACCAGAATCGAAGCGCGCATCTTGCGCACCAGATCGTAAGGCGCGGTGGAGGACGTCAGGCGCGTAGCCTGCAAGGTCATCACCCGGCCGAAATCCTCCGGCCGCGCACCCGCAATGGAGGTCGAAACGCCGAATTGCGTCATCAGATGCTGGAAGCCGTCGATATCGGCCAGGCGCGGCAGATTGCGCAAGGTCACCGGCTCTTCCGTGAGCAGCGCGCAGGGCAGCAGAGTGAGCGCGGCGTTCTTCGCACCGGAGACGGGAATGGTGCCGGAAAGGCGGCGGCCACCTTCGATTATGATCTTGTCCATGCTGCCGTTTAACCCGAATGCGGAACGGGGCAAGCGGCCTCTCGCCGTTAGTTAATTTCTGCTGGTTGACGCCCCGCTCCGGGTGTTCATACATCCCGCTGCATGACCAGCCGCAAACCCATCAAGAAAGCCGTCTTCCCCGTCGCCGGGCTTGGCACGCGCTTCCTTCCAGCGACCAAGGCCATCCCCAAGGAAATGCTGCCGGTGATCGACCGGCCGCTGATCCAATATGCAGTGGACGAGGCGCGAGAAGCGGGCATCGAACAGATGATCTTCGTCACCGGGCGCGGCAAATCGGCCATTGTCGAGCATTTCGACGTCGCCTTCGAACTTGAGGCGACCATGCTGGAACGCGGCAAGGATCTTGCGATCCTGGAGCCGACCCGCGCCACGCCGGGGGATATCATCACCGTGCGCCAGCAAGTCCCCATGGGGCTGGGCCACGCGATCTGGTGCGCCCGCGCGATCGTGGGGGACGATCCCTTCGCGATCTTCCTGCCGGACGAGCTGATGATCGGCACGCCGGGCTGCATGAAGCAGATGGTGGAAGCCTATCACGAAGTGGGCGGCAACCTGATCTCCGTGCTGGAAGTGCCGATGGCGGAAGTTTCCGCTTACGGCGTGATCGATCCGGGCGAGGCCAGGGGATCGCTGACCGAAGTGAAGGGGCTGGTCGAAAAACCGAAGCGTGAAAACGCGCCTTCCAACAAGATCATTTCCGGCCGCTATATCCTGCAACCCGAAGTGATGCGCACTCTGGAAAGCCAGGAAAAGGGCGCGGGCGGGGAAATCCAGCTGACCGATGCCATGGCCAAGATGATCGGCCAGCAGCCCTTCCACGCCGTGACCTTCGCCGGCCGGCGCTTCGACTGCGGCAGCAAGACCGGCTTCATCGAGGCGACCCTGGCCCTTGCACTGGAGCGCGAGGACATGCGCGACGAAGTGCGTGCCATCGCCAAGCGGCTTCTGGGCTGAAAACGGCCGGGCTGAAATCGGTGAACCGAAACGGGCGGCATTGCCGCTCCGTCCCAAGGCAACCGAGCGCCAAATCGCAAGAACGACAGATTGCCGCTCCGTCCCAAGGCAACCGAGCGCCAAATCGCAAGAACGACAGGCAGCAAAAAGGCGGCCAGGGTTTCCCCTGCCGCCCTTTATCCGCCCATCGGCGAGATTGCCTTAATCCTGGTCTTCGTCGTCCGGGCCGCCCTGCGCGCCTTCGGCCACCTTCACGTCAAGATTGGCGAGCGAAACATCGCCGACGAGATAGGGGCTGGGATCGACTGCCTCGCCGGCCACACGCACTTCATAATGCAGGTGCGGGCCGGTGGAACGGCCGGTGGTGCCGACATAACCGATCAGATCGCCCTTATGAACCTGCTCCCCGGCATGGACCGCGAAACCGGAAAGGTGGCCATAACGGGTCTGCAATTCGCCGCCATGTTCGATCTGGATGTAATTGCCATAGCTGGAGAACCAGTCGGCACGGGCGACCACGCCATCGGCCGGTGCATAGACCGGCGTGCCCGAAGGAGCGGCCAGGTCGATACCCTTGTGGTTGCGGCGGCCGCCCAGCACCGGGTGGGTGCGCATGCCGAAACCGCTGGTGAGGGTGAGCTTGGCGAGCGGCGAACGCGACGGCACGGAAACCGTGGCGCGGGCTGCCGGCGCCGCAATGCCGAGGCCGCTGTCGAGCGACTTCCAGCTGTCGAACAGCTGGCTGAATTCTTCGTCACCCTTACCGAGCTTGGTAGCGGGCCCATCGGTGAGGTTGTGGACGGTGGTACTGATCTGGGCGGCGGTGGCTTCGGTCTGGGCCGAAGCGGGGTTTGCACCCATCATCGCGGCAACGGCAAGCACGGCTGCCGATAAGGTGCGGAGCGAAAGCGAAAAAACCATATGCGACCTGTTGTCCCGTCCTAAAAATCTAGTGCGACTTACGTCGCCCTCGATCCCCCAAGAGCGATGGCCCAGGAACAGGCCGTTGGTTGTTTTCAAAGCCGGGAAATTGACCCCGTGCCCCCTGTTGACAGGGTGGTAAACAAGGGTGGGCTCAGGTGGCAAGCACGCCGTAGTAGCTCAGCGACAAACCGGCTGCGGAACGCGCTGAGTCGTTGAACGGTGGCTTAACGCCGCCACTGAAATGGGTTGCGACCAGTTCTCGCCACCGGATTTCCGGGCTTTTCGCCGTCTTCGAGCAACATGCGGCAAAGTGTTTCGTCCCGATCGAAACATGCCGGATTTCATCGTTCAGGATCCTTTCCAGAATCCTGGCGCCGCCTTCATCGCCCTGCGCGCGCACCCGGTCGCGCGTGGCGGGGGTGATGTCGAGCGCGCGCGCTTCCAGCACCATCGGCACGATCGCCAGCCGCGCAGCCACATCGTGCCGGGTCTTGTCCGCCGCTTCCCACAGGCCGCCATGGGCGGGCAAGGCGCCGTAGAAACTGCCCAGCGCCCGCAGCTTGCGCTCCAGCAGGGCGAAATGCATCGCCTCGTCCGCCGCGACGCCAAGGAAGTCGGCAACGAATTCCTCGCCCATCTCGGCCCCGAATCGCCCGGCCATGTCGAGCGCGAGGTCGATGGCGACGAATTCGATATGGCAAAGCGCGTGCCACAAGGCGATGCGGGCCCGCTCCGAACCGCCCTTGCCACGCTTGGGCATGCGGTTGGGCGGCAGCAGCTCGGGCGCATCGGGCGATGCGGGGCGATCCGGCATCTCCGCGTCGAAGGCGAAGTCCAGCCTGCCCAGGCGCCAGTTGCGCGCCACTTCCCGCGCGGCAAAGGCCTTGGCGCGCGGCTCTGCAGTGAGCAATGCGGAACGGACCGCAGCGGCGACTGAGCGGGACATAAGGGAGCCTAGAGTGCTTTCGCCGCGGCCAGAACTTCCTCCGCGTGGCCCTTCACCTTCACCTTGCGCCAGACCCGCGCGATCCGGCCGTCGGCATCGACGAGATAGGTCGTGCGCACCATCCCCATATAGGTGCGGCCATACATGCTCTTCTCGGTCCAGATGCCCAGCGCATCGGCCAGACCATCCACTTCCGCATCGGAGGCAAGCGGAGCGGCAAGGGCGTGCTTCTCGATGAATTTGGCGTGCTTTTTCGGCGGGTCCTTGCTGACGCCCAGCAGGGCAGTGCCGGCCTGTTCGAACTCGCCGGCAAGGGCAGAGAAATCCTTGTTCTCCGTCGTGCAGCCGGGCGTATCGTCCTTGGGATAGAAGAACAGCACCAGCTTGCGGCCCTTGAAGCTGGAGGGCTTCACGCTGCCGCCATCGGGCGTTTCGAGGGCGATGTCGGGCAAGATGTCGCCGATGCCGGGGCCACTATCGGTGCGTTCGCTCATCATTCCATCTCCAGTGTTTCGCCGAAAGTCGCCGCCCAGGCAGCGGCCACGTCGTGCCGCGCCTGGGCCAGCATTTCAAGCAGGGCAGGGTAGGAGGGCGCGCCGCAACTGCGCGCCAGAACGGCGCGGGCGGCAGCGGAAGGCTCTTGCGAATCGGGCGCCAGCAACCGCGCGGCCACCAGCACCCGGATGAGCAGCTTCTGCGCATTCAGCAGTGTATCGGGCAGCAGCCCCGCCTGCACCAGCCCGGTCAGCGCGCCGACCATTTCGGGCGTCAGCGCGATCCTTTCGCGCAATTGCAGATAATGGATCAGGAATTCCAGATCGACCAGCCCGCCGCGATGCAGCTTCACGTCCAGCGCGCCCTTGGGTGCCTTGTGAGCGGCCATTTCATGCCGCATCTTCAGCACATCGTCCCTCAGCTTCACCGGATCGCGCGGGGTGTGCAGCACCTGCGACAGGATCGCTTCCAGCTGGGCGCGGGCCTGCGGCGGGCCAGCCAGCACGCGGGCGCGGTTCAGCGCCATATGCTCCCAGGTCCAGGCATCCTGCTTCTGGTAGCGTTCGAAGCTGTCCAAGCTGGCCGAAAGCGGCCCCTGATTGCCTTGCGGGCGCAGGCGCGTGTCCACTTCGTAGAGCGGCCCCTCCGCCGTGGCGACGCTGAGTGCCGCCGTCACACGCTGGGCCAGCCGGTTGAAATAGAGCGTGACGCCCAGCGGCCTTTCGCCATCGGACTGGACGTCGCTTGCCCCGTCCCCGGTGCTGAACAGATAGATCAGATCGAGGTCGGAGGCATGGGTAAGCGCCCCGCCACCCAGCCTTCCGAGGCCCAGCACCAGCAGATCGTGCCCCGGAATGCGGCCGTGGATACGGGCGAATTCCGCCTCCGCCCCCTTGAGGCACACTGCCAGCGCAGCCTCAGCCGTGCGCGACAATGCCTCGGCAATCTCCAGCGGGTCCTGCGCGGCTTCGATCAGCTGGACACCCAGCGCAAAGCGGGTTTCGCCCACCACGCGCCGCACCCGGTCGAGCAGTTCCTCATAGCCCGCGCCTTCGGGCAGGCTCATCCGCGCGGCAAGGTCTTCCACGCTGCCCGGCAGATCGAGCGCGGATGTATCGATCAGCGCGTCGAGCAGATCGGGCCGCCGCGCCAGCTCGTCCGCCAGCGGCGGGGCGAGAGTGAGGATGGCGATGAGCTGTTCCAGCAGGCCGGGCCGCGCCTCCAGCAGGCGGAAAAGATTCACCGCGCTGGGCAGATTGACCAGCAACCTCTCCCACCGGGCAACCGCCCGGTCGGGGTCCGGGGCCTTGGCCAGCGCCTCCAGCAAAGCGGGGAACACTGCCTCGAACGCCGCGCGGGCGGCTTCGCTGCGCAAGGCACGTACGCGCCCATCGCTCCAGCCCTCGATCCGCTCGGCCAGATGAGTGGGATCGGAAAAGCCGAGCTGGCCCAGCCGCTCCGCCACCACGCCATCCTGCCCCAGCGGCAGGGGGGAGGCGGCACTGTCCGGCCCGTCGAGCAGCGCATCGTAGCGGCTGGCGACCCTGTCGGTGATTTCGGCCAGCTCGGCCAGCAGCGCCTCTCCGCCCGCCAGCCCGTCGAGCCAGGCGACATTGTCGAGCGCATCGCTATCGGTGGGCAGGCTGTGAGTCTGCCGGTCCGCCACCATCTGCAGCCGGTGTTCGATCACGCGCAGCCGATCATAGCTTTCGCCCAGTACCTGGGCGTCTTCGGTGGCGATGATCCCTTCCACCGCCAGCGCATCCAGCGCTGCGCGGGTGCCGCGCACCCTGAGCGAGGGCCTGCGCCCGCCATGGATCAGCTGATGGGTCTGGGCGAAGAATTCCACTTCGCGAATGCCGCCGCGCCCACGCTTCACATCGAAGCCCGGCCCCGGCGCCTGCGGCCCGCCGTGGTGCGAGCGAATGCGCGCGGTGAGGCGGCGGATTTCCTCGATCGCGCCGAAATCCAGATTGCGCCGCCACACGAAGGAACGGATCTGGCGCAGGAATTCCTCCCCCGCCGCAATGTCCCCCGCACAGGCCCGCGCCCGGATGAAGGCCGCGCGTTCCCACGCCAGCGCCAGCGATTCGTAGTGAGTCAGCGCCGCGTTGAACGAAATAGCCAAGGGAGAGACTTCGGATGCCGGGCGCAGCCGCAGATCGACCCGGAAGACATAGCCATCAGCCGTCTGGCGAGAGAGCGTTTCCACCAGATTGCGCGCCACACGCTGGGCTGCCTCGCCCGGCTCGTCCCGCTCGCGGCGGGGCAGGCGTTCGGGATCGTAAAGCAGGATCGGATCGATGTCCGAGCTGTAGTTCAGCTCCCTCGCGCCATGCTTGCCCAGTGCCAGCGCGGTAAAGCCCGCAGGCTCCGCATCCTCCACCCGCGCACGGATCGCGGCGGCAATCGCCTGGTCCATCGCCCGGTCGGCAAAGGCGGACAGTTCCTCCATCACCAGCGTCAGCGGGAAGGTGCCTGCCAGATCGCCAATGCCCAGCGCCACTGCAAGGCCCCAGCGTTCCCGCCGCAGCGCAGTGGCGACATCGGGCGCGCCTTCGCCAGCGGCCTTCGCCCATTCGAGCGCCTCCGCACCCTTGCCCGCTTCGAGCAGGGCGACAAGCTCAGGCTGCCGGTCCAGCCCCAGCGAGAGGAAGGGCGAATGCTTGCGTGCCCGTTCGAGCGCGGATTGCCAGGATCGTTCCATCGCCCCCTCCCTGCCCTGCCGCGCGAAAGGGAGCAAGGGCAGGAGAAAGCGCCCCCGCTTGTGTCGCTCTTTGCGCTCTGCCAAGGCTGGGGGCGGATCACGCATTCGAACAGGGCCCGCAATGCTTCGCTTTATCCTTCCCGCCGGTGCCGCGCTGCTGCTGGCCGGCTGCGCCACTGGCGGAACTTACGACACCAGCATGGCCCAGGGCATGACCGATGTCGCGACGATGGACATCCCCGATGTCGATCCCGCGCCGATCGACACCGGCCTGATGCGCGAAGTGACGAAAGTACTTTCCTCCGACGCGTTCGAGGGCCGTTTCCCCGGCACGGCGGGCGAGACGAAAACTCTCGATTATCTGGTGAAGAAATTCGCCGAGGCCGGGCTGCAGCCGGGCAACAAGGGCAGCTGGTTCCAGGACGTGCCGCTGGTGGAAATCACCGGGCGCGATTTCGGGACGATGGCCGTGAAAGGCCATGGGGAAGAAATCGACCTGGCCCATGGCGCCGAATGGGTGGGCGTAACCTATCGCGAACAGCCGCAGATCGAGCTGAAGGACAGCGAGCTGGTGTTCGTCGGCTATGGCATCGTGGCGCCGGAAAAGGGCTGGAACGATTATGCCGGGGTCAACATGCGCGGGAAGACCGCAGTGATCCTGGTCAACGATCCCGACTGGCTGACCGACAGTCTCGAAGGCCCCTTCGGCGGCGCGGCCATGACTTATTACGGGCGCTGGACCTACAAATTCGAGGAAGCCGCCCGGCAGGGCGCAGCCGCCGCGCTGATCGTGCATGACACTTTCCCCGCATCCTATGGCTGGAACGTGGTGCAGGAAGGCTGGACCGGCCCGCAAGCCTTTGCCGAACGCGCCGATGGCGGGGCGGACCAGACGCTGATGAACGGCTGGCTGCAGAACGATGCAGCCAAAAAGCTGATTACCGCCGCCGGCAAGGATCTGAACACGCTGGAAGGCGCGGCAATGCACAAGGGCTTCAAGCCGGTGCCGCTGGGCCTCTCGATCTCCACGGCCTTCGGCAACGACATCCGCCGTTACGTCTCGAAGAATGTGATCGGCGTGCTGCCGGGCACCACCCGGCCCGACGAATATGTGCTCCATTCGGCCCATTGGGACCATCTCGGTCGCTGTACTCCCGACGATAAGGGCGACGATATCTGCAATGGCGCGATCGACAATGCGGCGGGCGTGGGCGCGATCGTGGCGCTGGCACAGGCGCAGGCCAAGGCCGGTCCTGCCGCGCGCAGCATGGCCTTTGTCGCGCTGACGGCGGAAGAGCAGGGCTTGCTGGGCAGCGAATATCTCGCCGCCAATCCGATCTTTCCGCTGGACCACATCGTGGGCGGGCTCAACATCGATACGCCGCTGCTGGCGGGCCCCGCACGCGACGTGAGCGTGGTGGGCGGCGGCAAGAGCGAGCTGGACGCCTTCCTGGCCAAAGTGCTGGCAAAGCAAGGCCGCACCGCTACGCCCGACCAGTCTCCCCAGGCAGGCTTCTATTACCGTTCGGACCATTTCAGCTTCGCCAAACGCGGCGTGCCGATGCTCTATGTCGAAGGGGGCGAGGATTTCGTCGATGGCGGGCGCGCAGCGGGCGGCGCATGGCAGGAACGCTATACGATGAACGCCTATCACGCCGCGAATGACGAATTCGATCCCAAGTGGGATTTCAACTCCACCCGGCAGGATATGGAGCTCTATTACATGCTCGGGCGGATGATGGCCCAGAGCAGCGCCTGGCCCAACTGGCAGATCGGCGACGAGTTCCGCCGCATTCGCGATGCCAGTTGCAAGAAGACCAAGGGCGGTTGCTGAGACTTACCATGACCTATCGCATGCCTTCAGAATTCGCCCCGCAGGACTGGCTGTGGATCGGCTTTCCCCACGATCCGGTGGAATGGCCCGATTCGCTGCCGCGCGCACAGGAACAGATCGCCGCCTTTGCCAGCGCCGTGGCCGAAAGCGGCCAGCAGGCGCGGCTGCTGGTGCGCAATGAGGAGAACGAGGCCCGCGCCCGTTCTCTGGTGAGCGCGGCAGTGACGGTGGAACGGCGCGTCTATGGCGATGTGTGGCTGCGCGACACCGGGCCGCTGGTGGTGATGGACGATGCGGGCAACCGCCTTGCCCGGCGCTTCGGCTTCAATGGCTGGGGCGGCAAATATCTGATGGCGGGCGATCAGGAAATCGGCGCGGAAATCGCGCGCGATGCCGGTTTGTCGGTGGAAAGCTGCGACTGGATTCTGGAAGGCGGCGCGATCGACAATGACGGGACCGGCCTTGTTGTCACCACCGAACAGGTGCTGCTGAACCCCAATCGCAACCCGCAGCTTTCCCGCGCGGAAATCGAAATGCGGCTGGCGCGCGATCTCGGTTTCGACCGGGTGCTGTGGCTGGGCGAGGGGCTGCTCAACGACCATACGGACGGTCATGTCGATAATCTTGCCCGTTTCGTGGCGCCGGGTGTGCTGGCGCTGCCGGTAGCGAGCGGGGCAGACGATCCCAATGCCGCAGTCTATGCGGATGCGCGCGGACGGGCCAAGGCCTTCGGGCTGGAAGTGCGGGACATTCCCTCCCCGGGTCTGGTGGGGGGCGAAGATGCCGAACCGGCCAGCTATATGAACTTCGCCATCACCTCGAAGCTGGTCGTGGTGCCGACCTATGGCAGCCCGCTGGACGAGGAAGGCGTTGCGGCCGTGGCGGCCTGTTTCCCCGACCGCGAGACCATCGGCCTGCCGGCAGACGGCGTGCTGGCGGGCGGCGGCAGCTTTCATTGCGCCAGCCAGCAGATGCCCAGCGCTATCGCCTGATACGAAACTTAACGCTTCGTTAGGACTTTCGGAGCGAAAAGGCGCTCATGGCATGTGCCCTCGCCCTCGCTTACGACATCACGCCCGAGCCGGTGGAACTTCTCCGCCGCGTTCTCGTGTGGGGCTGCGCTTTGGCCCTGATTGCCGCAGGGCCCGCGCTTCCGGCGCTGTTCTAAGCTCCGACTACTTCCCCTTCGCTGTGCGGGCCGTTTCCGCAGCCGTGCCTTCCTTGCCCAGCTTGAGCATATAGGCGCGGATCGATTCGGCCTGCTCCTTCGTCAGCTGCTCGGCAAAGCTCGCCATGCCGTTATCCTGCAATGCGCCGTCGATCACCACGGACCGCCATGCGTCCGCGCTCAGCGCATATTGCGATCGGAACAGGTCCGGATTGGTCGGCCCCGCATGGCAGATGCTGCAATAGGCGAGGTACCATTTCTGGCCTTCCGCCAGCTGGGCCGGAGTGAATGTCTCGTCGCTCACCGCAAAGGGCGGGGGGATGTGGGGCGGACGTTCCGGCAATTTGGCCGTGCCACCGACCTTGAACACCAGCAGCTTGCCCGGCGGGGGCGGGGTTTCCATCCAGTCCGCCGCGCGCGCCATGCCCATGGAGCCGCCATAGCCGGCCAGCACCGCGACATATTGCACACCGTTCACCCGATAGGTGATCGGCCCGGCCAGCACGCCTTGCTGTGCATCGAAGGTCCACAATTCCTTCCCGTCGCGCGCGTCATAGGCGTGGAACTTGCCATAGGCGTCGCCCTGGAACACCAGATTGCCTCCGGTGGCCAAAGTGCCGCCGTTCCACGGCCAGGGCCGCTCGACCTTCCATGCGGGTTTCTGCTTCACCGGGTCCCACGCGACCAGCCAGCCCATGAAGGCGGCTTCCTTCTCCTGCCCCTTGGGCGGCAGCCCGCCCATATTGACGCCGGTGTTCCAGCGGCCGGGATGCCGCTCGTAATTCACATTGTCCGCCATGGTGATCGGCGCATGCATGGCGGGGATGTAGACCAGCCCGGTCTTGGGCGAATAGCTCATCGGCATCCAGGCATGGGCGCCAAGGCCCGAAGGATAGACCATGTAAGGCTTGTCGGCGAAGCGTGCCTCGGGGCGTTCGACCGGGCGGCCGGTGACAAGGTCGATCTTCTCCGCCCAGTTCTGCGGCACGAAGTTTTCGGCGCTGATCAGCTTCCCGTTACTGCGGTCGATCACATAGAAGAACCCGTTCTTCGGCGCCTGCATCAGCACCTTGCGCGGTTTCCCGTCGATGGTCAGCTCCGCCAGCGTGATCTGCTGGGTGGCGGTAAAGTCCCAGGTCTCGCCCGGATTCACCTGATAATGCCACTTATACTTGCCGGTATCCGGATCGAGCGCGAGGATCGAGGAGAGGAACAGATTGTCCCCCTTGCCGGCCGAGCGGGCGCGGTGGTTCCACGGCGAGCCATTGCCCACGCCCACGATCAGCTGGTTGAAATCGGCATCATAGACCACCGAATCCCACACGGTGCCGCCGCCGCCCATCTCCCACCAATTGCCGTTCCAGGTCTTGCCTGCGAATTCGGCGAAGGCTTCGTCC
>DATJDU010000015.1:0-36684 GCA_035497315.1 Sphingomonadaceae bacterium | reverse complement strand
CCCAGTCGGCGCTCATTTCGTTGCAGGGCATGCCCCACACCTTCTCGGTATAGGTCTTGAAGAAGATCGAATAGAGCTTCTGGCCGAACTGGTTGGTGGTCCAGTCCTCGAAGCTCTTCACATCCTTGATCGGGAAAAGCTTCGACCACAGATAGCTGACCATGCAGGTGGTGGAGCGCCAGATACCCAGATTGCGCAGGGCCTCGAAGGCGCGCAGCGGGTAGGAATAGAATTTGCCCTCGTAATAGATGCGGCTCATCCGCGGGCGCTGGATGAAATCGTCGGGCAGGATCTCGTTCCACAGATCGACCACGGCCGCGCTCTTGGAAAAGAACCGGTGCCCGCCAATGTCGAAGCGGTAGCCTTCATGCTCCACAGTGCGGCTGATGCCGCCGACATAGGTTTCGTCTTTCTCGATGATGGCAACGCTCTTGCCCTGCTTGGTCAGCAGGTAGCCTGCCGTAAGTCCTGCGGGGCCAGCCCCGACAATCGCGACATCGACATCTATTTCGCGGTACTGCGATTTCTGGCTGAACTCGGTCACAATCTGCCCCCCGGTGAAGTGGTCCTGTCCGGGAGTGAAGGATAATGGTTAGGAGCAGGTTAACGCCGGAAGGAATCCTGGGGTCCGGGAATCCACGTACCGCTCTCGATATTGCAGCTTCCCTGCAATTGCGCCGCCAGCCGGGCAAGCTCTGCGAACTGGAACGTATCGTCGAACACCAGCCCGTAATTGGCGTCCTTACGCCAGCGCACCCGTGCCTGGATCACCGGCAGATTGTCGGCCTCCAGCCGCAGTTTCTGGTCGATCGCCATATAGAGCGGGCTTTCGATCTGCGCGCCCTGCTGCGAGATATTATGGATCACTATCCCCGCTGTGCGCCCATGACACGAAATCAGCGCCGGCAATTGCAGCTTCAGCCGCACCGCGCGCTTGGGGAACCGGCTCTTGTTGTCGAGCAGCCGGTCGATATCCACCGCCACGGGGAAGCGGAAGCCGGCCGCGCCTTCCTTCTCCCATACGCGCTCTACCGCGTGCTGGTCGCCATTGGGCAGTTCCAGCGTCAACTGTCCGCCCGGCGGCAGCGGATGGAAGGTGCGGATGCTCACCCCCGTGGAGGAGGCATCGCGAATGATGCAAAGATATTCGCCCAACGAGCAGATCAGCTTCGCAGTACGGATCAGCAGCGTGAAACGCGGCGCGATCCGTTGTTCGTCACCATCGTCGACCGATGATCCTGCCGTCTGGCCCTGCCCATGACCGTCGGGCGAATGCACAACCTCAGTCATAGCGTTTTCTCTTATGGGCCTGGCCGGAACCGCCCAATTATCTGTCTTGCAGGGATTTCCGGATCGGACAGGCCCAAATTCAGACACTGCACCCCGCATGGGTACATCTACGCATCAAATGCTAATTTTCTCTCACTCCGAAACGTGAATAAAGTGTGTGGTGAAGGCTTGTAGTAAATGCCGATGGTGCGGGCGGTGGGACTCGAACCCACACGAGCAATGCTCAGGGGATTTTAAGTCCCCGGCGTCTACCGTTCCGCCACGCCCGCACACGTATTGGGTGGACCCGCCCCACGGACCCACGCTTACCAACTAAGCTCCTGCCGAATAACGGCTTTCTACAAGACGTGCGAGCGTTTTAGCACGCACGGAAACAATGATTCCGGCTCAAAGCGGGACAGCAACAACCTGCCAGCCCCGTGAAACGATTGGTTACTACGACAGCATAATTATTCTGCCACGCCCGCTTTTTAGCGGCAATTCTTTGAACCGGCGAGCCGCTCGCCATCATCCGTCTTGTGCAAACACCGGCCTCGCGGCGGCACTGCAATTAACCTAACGATATCGCCGCCCGGCGATCTGCGCCCCTTCCGCCAGCGCAGCGAGCTTCGCCCAGACGACTTCCGGATCGAGCCCTCCGCTGCCCGCATGAACCGAGAAGCCGCAATCGACGCCCGCCATGATCCGCTCGCGACCTAACAGATCGGCATAGCGCCCAATGCGCTGGGCGATCAGTTCGGGATGCTCGATATAGCTGCTTTGCGGCTCGATCATGCCCGGGCACAGCACCTTGTCTTCGGGCAGGCTGTGTTCCTCGAAATATGCGAATTCATGGGCGTGGCACGGATTGGCGCCTTCCAGCAGCACGGTTTGCGGCTTGGCCTGCCACACGATGTCGACGATATCGCCCAGGGGCACGTCGCAATGATGCGGACCGGGATAATTGCCCCAGCACAGATGCATCCGCATTTTCTCCGCCGGAATGTTGCGGACGGCGTGGTTCAGCGCCTCCACATTCATCGCCAGCTTCCTGCGGAATTCCTCCAGCGAAAGGTGCGTGAACTGCACATGGCGGCCCATCGCCATGTCCGGGCAATCGAGCTGCAGGGTGATCCCTGCATTGGCGATTGTCTCATATTCGTGACGCAGCGCCTCCGCGATGGCGAAGACATATTCCTCGTCATCCTTGTAGAAGCGATTGGGGAAGAACAGCGCCGTCACGCCGGGCGATGCGGCGGACATGAAGGTCTCCTGCCCATCCGCCAACCGGTTCAGCCGTTCCGCATCGATCCGGGGCGCTTCCATGTCCTTGACCGTGATCGGCGAAGTGCAGGCCGGGGCAGACCGCCGCGCCCGCCCGGCATCGCCGAACACCCGAGCCTTGGCGCCGGGGAATTCCTCCAGATCCTGAAATTCATAGCTGCCCGCTTCCCCATCGAAGCCGGTCAGCCGATGCTTGATATAAGTGGCGTAGCTGGGCTTCGACATTTCGCCATCGCCCACGATGGAAATCCCTGCCTCCACCTGCCGGGCGAGCACATGGGCAGTGGCATCCTCCACCGCCGCATCGAATGCCGCCTCGTCGACAGCTTCCCCGCCTTCGCGCGCGAAGACGAAGGCGAGCAGCTTTTCCGGGCGCGGCAGGCTGCCGGTGTGGGTGGTGCTGAAACTCATGCCAGCCATTCCCCCGTGCTATGTCGAAGCCCGCAAGGGGGCGCCACGATCAGGCGGCTTCTTCGTGGCGGAAGAGGTTGTTATTGGTGTGATCGCCCGCCAGCCAGCGCTTCAGCTCCGCATGAGCGCGGGCGCGCCGATCAGCCGCGCCATCGGCCGCGCGCGGATCGTCACAGGTGAATTCCACGATCATGCCATTGGGATCGGTGACATAGACCGAACGGCAATAGCCATGCTCCAGCGTATAGGTATCGGGCGGCTGGATGCCTGCCTTTGCAATGCGTCCTTCGATTTCTGCCTGCACTTCCTTGTCCACGTTCAGCGCGATGTGGATAAAGGGCGAGGCGGGGATTTCCGGCCCGAATTGCGCCTGATCCTCCGCATCTGCGAATTGGAAGAAGGCCAG
Organism: Sphingomonadaceae bacterium; assembly: GCA_035497315.1. Classification (GTDB taxonomy): domain Bacteria; phylum Pseudomonadota; class Alphaproteobacteria; order Sphingomonadales; family Sphingomonadaceae; genus Andeanibacterium. The sequence goes on along the minus strand of DATJDU010000015.1, from coordinate 33,314 downwards.
GCTGCTGCCATCGGCGAGGTCGAAGAAGACGTGGCAATAGGTCCGGTCCTTGCCGAACAGATGGTCAGTCTCGCACCATGTGGCCGAAAGGGGCAGCCCGATCACATCCTCATAAAAGGTGCGGGTCGCTTCCAGATTCCTGGTGACATAAGCCGTGTGGTGCAGCCGGCTGGGCAGTTTGCTCATCATCGCTCTCCCTTGCGCCGAGTCCTGTCAGGCACGGCTTTGGAAGGGAGCATATCAGAGCTTTTGCCTTGCGCAATTCGCTGATTAACCGGGCTTGCGGCCAAGAATCTCCTCATTGTGCTGGCCCAGTACCGGCGGGGCGACCACCTCTGCCTGCATCTCCCCATCGAACCGCAGGGGAGAACGGATCGTGCGGAAAGTGCCCTGCGGCCCCTGGGTTTCCAGCACGATCCGGTGATGCTGCGCCAGTTCGCCGTCAACCACTTCCTGCGACGTGAAAACGGGCGAATGCGGCACTTCCAGTTCCGCCAGCCGGTCTGCCCAAAAGCTGCGCGGCTGCTGCTTGAAGATCGGAGCCAGGAAGGCGATCACCTTGTCGTAATTGGCGATGCGGGCATTGCGATCCGCGAATTCGGGGCGCTGGAGCATGTCGGGCTGACCGGCTGCCTCCGCCAGATTTTCCCAGAACTTGGGCGGGGAGGACATATGCAGCGCCAGCCACCCGCCATCGGCGCATTCGAAGACATAGCTCTGCGAGACATGGGGGCGGGAATAAGGCCCCATCACCTCGCCCATCGAAAGCAGATGGGTGAAATCGTCCAGATTGAAGTGGCACATCGCCTCGAACATGCTGGTTTCCACCAGACGCCCCTTGCCGGTCTTTTCCCGCTCATAGAGCGCGGCGACCACGCCGTGGGCGGCATAGAAGCCGGTCAGCGCATCGGCCAGTGCCGGGCCGACCACGCGGGGATATTCCGGGTTCACCAGCAGCCGCAGGAAGCCGGACGATGCCTGTGCCACCGTGTCAAAAGCAGGCCGGTCGCGATGCGGGCCGTCCGATCCGAAGCCGGTAATCAGCGCATAGACAAGGCGCGGATTGATCGCCTGAAGGCGCTTGGCATCCACCCCCAGCCGCTCGGCCACGCCGGGGCGGAAGTTCTGGATGAACACATCCGCGCCCTTCACCAGTTCATCCAAAGCGGCGAGGTCTTCCGGCTGTTTGGTGTTCAGCTCGACGGACTTCTTGTTGCGATTATAGGTCTGGTAATGCGGCGAATAGAGCCCGCCCTGGAAGGCGCGGAACGGGTCGCCGACCTCGGGCATTTCCACCTTGATCACTTCCGCACCCAGATCCGCCAGCAGCGAACCGGCCTGCGGCCCGGTGATGAAGGTTCCCATATCCAGCACGCGAATGCCATCCAGCGGCTTTGCCATTGTGCATCTCTCCCAAACTTGACGCAGCTATAGGCAGCGGCGGATAGCACCAGCAAGGAGAGAGACTATGCGCATCGGCAAACAGGACGCCCCCTTCACTGCCATCTGCACCTCCGATGCCGACAGCATCACCGTGCGCGGCAAGGACCTGGTGGGGGAGATCATCGGCAAGACGGACTTCACCAGCTATTTCTGGTTTCTGGTGACGGGCGTGGAGCCGAATGAGGACCAGCTGTTCTTCGCCAATGCCGTGCTCTGCGCGCTTGCGGAACATGGGCTGGTGCCCAGCGTGGTCGCCGCGCGCATGACCTATGCCGCCGCGCCCGAGGCCTTGCAGGGAGCGGTTGCCGCCGGGCTGCTGGGCTGCGGATCGGTAGTGCTGGGCAGCGCGGAAGTGGCGGGCCGCTTCTATGCCGATTGCGTGGCGGACTGGCGGGAAAGCGGGGACGACATCAACGCCGTGGCCCTGCGCAACATCACTCGCCTGCGCCAGACGACCAAGGCCATCCCCGGCTTCGGCCACCCCCAACATTCGGACGGCGATCCGCGCGCCAATCTGCTGCTCGATCTGGCCGACCAGCGCGGCGTTTCCGGCGACCATGTGGCGATGATGCGCGCATTGCAGGCCGCCCTGCCCGAAACCATCGGCCGCAGCCTGCCGGTGAACGTCAATGGCCCGATCCCGGCGATCATGCTGGATGTCGGCTTCCCGCTGGCGGCACTGAAGGGCATCGGCCTGCTCTGCCGCACGGCGGGACTGATCGGCCATCTGACCGAAGAGGCACAGCGGCCCATCGGCTTCATCCTGTCCGGCAAGGCGGCGGAGGGGATTGAGTATGATGGGGCGTGGCTATCAAACGAATCTGCAGGAGGATATTAGATGGGACTACACGTATCGTCTGTTGCTCAAGTTGTGGCGAATGCCCCTCAGATCCAAGGCATTGGATACTTCATATACTTCCTAAATTACTACAATATCGAAGATGACATTATGCAGGCGCTCTTAGAAGAGATTCCGCATATGGAGGAGCATTTTTCAGAATTGGGTAACGCAGTCGCAGTTTCATCTGTGAAAAATATCGATTTCGCTGACGAGGTGCTCTCTTGGCATAACGTGTTTGGCGTGGATGCATCAGAAGTATGTCCCGCCATCCTAATATGCACACTTCCACCGCAACATTTCCAGCGCGAGCCATCTCAGCCATATTCAGAGGACAGTGACGTTCCTTGGGTTCTCCTAAGCTTGCGTGAACATTGTCGCACCGTGCCTGAATTAAAGTCCCTGCTTAGACGTGTCGTAGAAGAGGTATCCAAATCTTCCGACTTATCGGATTTTTCTCCAACCAAGCTCCTAAAGACCAATGAAGGACGGCCCGTTATTAGCGGAGAACTCACCTATATGGGCATCAAGCTCCATCATTCTGAGATTTTCAAAAGGATTGGGGACATATTCAAGCGTTAGTGGCGCGCCATAATATACACGCAGGGTTCGAAGGGGCGCATGCTCGGTCAGTGAAGGCAGCTGGACCCCGGAACAAGTCCGGGGTGACACCAGCCCTTCGCCCCCCGGCAACCCTTCTTCGCACCCCGCCAAGCCGCTGAGCCGCAGCCCGGTCTATCCCCTCCCCCATAATGGGAGAGATACGCGGGATGAGCGTTGCCGAATTCGATTACGTGATTGTGGGCGGCGGCACGTCCGGCGCGGCGCTGGCGGCGCGGCTGGGGGAACGGGAGGATCGCACCACCTGCCTGCTGGAAGCCGGCGGGGCCGATAGCCATCCCTTCATCCATGTACCCAGCTTCGTGGCGGCGGCGATCCACACGAAATCGCTCAACTGGAACTTCGCTACGGTGCCGCAGCCGGGCATGGCGGGGCGGCCGATCCTCGTGCCGCGCGGCAAAGTGCTGGGCGGATCGGGCAGCATCAACGGCATGGTCTATTTTCGTGGCCATCCCACCGATTATGACGATTGGGCAGATAGCGGGGCCACCGGCTGGTCCTATGCGGAAGTGCTGCCCTATTTCACCCGCACCGAGAATAACGAGAATTTCCCGGCCAGCGTGTTCCACGGCAAGGGCGGGCCGATCAACGTCAAACTGGTCGATAATCCCAACCCGCTGAACTACGCCTTCATGGACGGGCTTGCCTCGCTGCAATTCCCCGCCTGCCCCGATTTCAACGGCGCCAATTCCGAAGGATACGGCCGCCGGCAGGGCCTGATGCGCGCAGGGCGGCGGGAAAGCACGTCGATCAACATGCTGCGCCCGGCCCTGAAGCGCGGGAACGTGCATGTGCAGACCGGCGCCCCGGTGCGCCGCGTGCTGGTAGAGGAGGCGCGCGCCATTGGCGTGGAACTGCTCGACGGGCGGGTGGTGCGCGCCCGGCATGAGGTGGTGCTGTGCGCGGGCGCGGTGCAGACGCCGCAGATACTGCTGCTGTCCGGCATCGGGCCGGGCGCTCATCTGCAGGAAATGGGCATCGAAGCCGTGAAGGACGTGGCTGGCGTCGGCGCCAATTACCACGATCATGTCGCCTCCCCCGTCCATATGGAAACGGCGAACACCACATCTTATGGCCTGTCGCTGCCCGCCCTGCCGCGCGACATCTTCCAGCTCTTCCAGTACATCCTCACCCGCACGGGGCCGCTGGCGGGCAATGTGTTCGAGAGCGTGGCCTTCCTGCGCACCGATCCTGCGCTGGCCCGGCCGGACGTGCAGTTCGTGTTCCAGCCGGCCAAGCGCCTGACCACGAAGATTCCCTTCCCGGTCGGCCATGGCTACGCGATCAGCCCGGTCTCGCTTTATCCCAAGGCGCGCGGCAGCTTGCGGCTGGCCAGCCCCGATCCCGCCGCCGCTCCCGTGATCGACCCGCGCCTGCTGGCCGAGGATGGGGAAATCGACTGCCTGATCCGCGCGATAAAGATCGCGCGCAAGGTCTTCGCCAGCGACGCCTTCGCCCGTTTCGGCGGGGTGGAAGTGGCGCCCGGGCCGGAAGTGCAGAGCGATGCGGAGATCGACGCCTATATTCGCAGCACCGGCTACACCGTGCACCATCCGGTCGGCACCTGCCGCATGGGCAGCGACAAGCAAGCGGTGGTCGATCCGCAATTGCGCTTCAATGGCATTGCCGGGCTGCGCATTGCCGATGCCAGCGTGATGCCCAGCATCATCGGCGGCAACACCAATGCCCCCTGCGTGATGATTGCCGAGCGCGCGGCCGATTTCATCCTGGGCAAACCCGCCCTTCCGGCCGCCGAGCTGCCGCCGGAATCGGTCGCCCGATGCAAGACCGCCCCGAAGAAGGCGGCACCCCGTTCGAAGAAGAAAGCCGCCTGAGGAGAGGGCAAACCATGGCGAAGGAACACGTCAAAAGCTGGCAGGTGGGCGACGTCATCGTCAGCCGGATCGTGGAAGTGTGGGACTTTCGCGATAACATCAACATGACCATGCCCGATGCGACGCCCGAGGAAGTGATCGCGCTGGAATGGCTGCACCCGCATTACGCCACGCCCGAAGGCCAGCAGCGGATGAACTTTCAGGGCTTCGTGGTGCAGACGCCGACGAAGACCATCGTGGTGGACAGCTGCATCGGCGCCGGGCGCGACCGGCAGTTCGATGTGTTCACCAACCTGCCCGAAGGCTTCATGCAGGATCTGGAGAGCCTTGGCGTGGACCGGCACGATGTGGACATCGTGATGTGCACGCACCTGCATTTCGACCATGTCGGCTGGAACACCTACAAGGACCCGGAAACGGGCGAGTTCCGACCGACCTTCCCCAATGCCCGCTATCTGTTCGGCAAGACCGAGTTCGAGGCATGGAAGGACATCCGTAATGACGGCATCCACCACCCGGGCCACATGATCGAATGTGTCGATCCTATCGTGGCGGCGGGCATGGCGGATTTCATCGAAGCCGATCACCGCATCTGCGAGGAGCTCTATTGCGAACCCAGCCACGGCCACACGCCGGGCCATGTGCATGTCTGCATCGAATCGAATGGCGAGCGGGCGGTCATCACCGGCGACCTGATGCACCACCCGATGCAATGCGCCATGCCGCAGCGCGACGCGACCTTCGACATGGACAAGGATGCAGGGCGCGCCAGCCGGGTACGCTTTGCCGAGAAATATACCGATAGCGGCGTGCTGATCATCGGCGCCCATTTCGCCGATCCCACCGCCGGGCATTTCACCACCGACGCCAAAGGCGAGCGCTGGTTCAAGGGACTGGGGCTGTAGGATGGCGCGCACGATCCCCGATTATCCGCTCGACATCTTCACCCCCGATGCCGTGCGCAATGCGCGCGAGGTGGACGATGCCCTGCGCGAGTTCGCCCCGGCCGTGCGGCTGCACGATGGCGTGGTGATGATCGCCCGGCACGAGCATGTGACGAAGGGCCTGCTCGACTGGCAGACTTTCTCTTCCACCTCGCGCCCGTGGCACGATCCCAACTCGCCCCGGCCTGAAATCCTCCTGACCGACGATCCGCCGCGCCACACGCAGGTGCGCAAGGTGGTGGCCGATGCCCTTTCCCCCCGCGCGCTGGAGCGGGTGAAGGTGATCTTCGAGGGCGCCGCGCAGGAATTCGTGGACGAGCTCCGCGCGAAGGAAGGCGAAGTGGTGGACGCCGTGGGCGACATCACCCAGGCCTATATCTTCCGCGTGCTGCCCGACATTCTGGGCCTGCCGCAGGAAGGGCGGCACCATATGCACGGCTTTTCCCAAATGGTCTGGGCCACGATGGGCCCGCCGGGAGAACTGTTCGACGAGGCTATGCAGGCCGATTTTTCCGGCGTGCTCGAATGGCTCGAACGCACTTGCGATCGTGACGCGATCGACCCGGAAGGAATTGGGGCGGAATTCTTCCGCGCCGCCGATAGAGGCCAGGTCACTCTGGCCGAAGCCAAGCTGCTGTTGCAGACGGTGCTGAGCGCGGGGGCGGATACGACCTATCTCACCATGGCCAATGCCATCCGTGCCTGGGCCATGTTCCCCGGCGAATATGAGAAGCTGCGCGCCGATCCGAAGCTGCTGCGCAATGCCTTCGATGAAAGCCTGCGCTGGGACAGCCCCAGCCGCATGGCCGGGCGCATGGCGGTGAAGGATGTGGAAGTGGACGACATCCTGATCCCCGCCGGCACGCGCTGCGGGCTGATGTTCGCCGCCGCCAATCGCGATCCGCGCTTCTGGGACGCGCCTGAGGAATACAGGCTGGAGCGCGATACCAGGCATTCGCTCGGCTGGGGTTATGGCGTGCATGGCTGCGTGGGCCGCGTGCTGGCGCAGATGGAAGCGCAGGCGCTGCTCGGCACCATCGTGCGCGAGGTGGAAGGCTTCGAACTGGCCGGGTCTTACGAGCCCTGGATGACGACCGTCGGCCACGGCCCGATCCGCCAGCCGGTGCGGCTGAAGTTTGCGTGAGCCCCACCCTCGTCATTGCGAGGGCCGAAGGCCCGCGGCAATCCACAGCGCCGCGCGCTGGGTTCTGGATTGCGTCCCCCGGCACGAGGCCGGGGTCGCCATGACGAAGAGTGACGAACAGGATATGATCGCCCCATGACCGCCCCCGTCACCCGCATCGACGCGATCCTTTATGCCCGGCACGAGCGCAAGGCAGCAGCCAATTTCACGCTGCCGGTGGACGATCACGATCTGCCGATGCCGCTCGACTATTATGTCTGGGCGATCCACCGGGAAGGCCATCCGCCCGTGATCGTCGATACCGGCTTTGGCGAGGCAGCGGCCGTGGCGCGTGGGCGCACGCTGATCCGCCCGGTGGCCGAAGCACTGCGCGATGCCGGGATCGATCATTTGCTGGTGGAGCATGTGATCCTCACCCATCTGCATTACGATCACGCGGGATCGCTGGGCGCATTCCCCAATGCCCATTTCCACGTGCAGGATGCCGAACTCGCCTTCGCCACCAGCCGTGCCATGTGCGACCACGATATTCGCGCGCCTTTCGATGGGGAGCCGGTCACCCAGCTGGTGCGCAAGCTCTATGCGGACCGGGTGGTGTTCCATGCCGGCGACAGCGAATTCGCCCCCGGCATCGCGCTGCGCCTGTGTCCCGGCCACACGGCGGGGCTGATGGTGGTCTGCTGCGAGACGGTGCGCGGCACGGTCGTCCTCGCCAGCGATGCGGCGCATCTTTACGCCAATATCGCCCGCAAGCTGCCCTTCCCGATCTTTATCGACGAACCGCAATATCGCGCCGCGCAGGCCCGCGCGCTGGAACTGGCGGGCGGATCGCTCGATCATCTCATTCCCGGCCACGACCCGCTGGTGCTGGCCTGTTTCCCTTCGGAAAACGGCATCGCCCGCGTGGATCTGGCTCCGCACAAACCCGTTTCGGAGTTTCTATGAGCATTGTCGGTTTCATCGGCCTTGGCCGCATGGGCGCCAATATGGCGGCCAACCTCATCGGCCATGCAGACCGGCTTCTGGTGCATGACGTCTCGCCCGAAGCCGTCGCCGCTCTGGTGGCGCAGGGGGCGGAAGCCGCCGGATCGGCCAGAGCGCTGGGCGACGAATGCGACATTGTGTTCGCCAGCCTGCCCACACCGCCCATCGTGCGCACGGCGATCCTCGGTCCCGGCGGAGTGGCGGAAGGCAACAGGGTGAAGATCGTCTGCGATCTTTCCACTTCGGGCCCGCGCCTTGCGCAGGAACTGGACGCCGCATTGTCTGCCAGGGGGATCGCCAGCATCGACGCTCCCGTATCCGGCGGGATCAAGGGCGCGAAGGACGGCACACTGGCGATCATGGCCGGCGGCCCGCAGGCGCAATATGACGAAATCCTCCCCCTGCTCCAGTTGATGGGCAAGCCCTTCTACATGGGCGAAACGCCCGGCGCCGGGCAGGTGATGAAGCTGGTGAACAATCTGCTGGGCGCGGTGGCCATCGGCGTTACTTCCGAAGGCATGGCCATGGGGATCAAGGCCGGGCTGGACCCTGCCCGCATGATCGAGGTGCTTAACAGCGGCACCGGCATCAATTCCGCCACGCGCGACAAATGGCCGCGATCGGTGCTGCCCCGCACTTTCGATTTCGGCTTCGCCGCCGCGCTGAGCCTGAAGGACACGAACCTGCTGCTGGAGGAGGCTGAGGCCATGGGCGTGCCATTGCAACTGGGGCAGGTGGTGCGCGGATATCTGGAGCGGGCCCTTGCCGATTACGGGCAGGATGCGGATTTCACCGCCATGGCCAAGGTGGTGGAAGGTGACGCCGGACTGGACCCGGAAAGAAGCGCCTGAAACCCGCCGATTCGCGCACCGCTTGCCAAGCGCCCAAAGGCTCCATAACCTCCCTTCCCAACGGCCCGTTACGAGGCCCGCCGCGAATCTCGCGGCATTGGGAGTATGGATGCAATGTCGCTGCTCGAGCAACTGAGCACGGCAGAGGTCGCACAATCCGACCGCCTGCCCTTCTGGAACGATATCGCGCAAATGGTCGCCCCGATCCGGGTCGAGCCCTTGGGCGAAACGCCCTTCGAAGCCCGGCTTTATCGCCGCAAATTGCGCGATTGCGAATTGCTGTCGCCCTGCTCCAGCCCGGCGCGGATATACAGCGCGCCGAATTATGAAAATGCCGGGGTGCTGAACATCCAGGTGCAACACCGGGGCCGCAGCACCAATCACACCGGGGGCCGCACTGCCGTGCTGGAGGAAGGGGATTTCGTGCTTTACGATCCTTCCAAGCCGCTGTGGCTGAATTTTGAAGTATATACTCAGGCCATCGTGGTGCGCCTGCCGCTGGCGACAGTGGAGGAGCGCATGCCCCATCTGCGTAGCCAGGCCGGCATTCCGGTGAGCGGCCGCCATGGCGCCGGGGCCCTGTTCTCCCGCTTCCTCCGCAACGCCTGGGAAGAGCTGGAGCATGATGGCGGCGGCGAATGGGTGGACGCGCTGGGCGATGCGATCTGGCCGTTGCTGGACATGGCCTATGCCTCGTCCCGCCCCGCGCTGGAGCCCAATCGCCGCGACGAGCGCCGCCGCACCCTGTTCGAAGCGGTGGAAGCGGATCTGACCGATCCCGATCTGGACGTTCACCGTCTTGCCCGCCGGATGGGCGTTTCGGCCCGCTATGTGCAGATGCTGTTCGCCGAAATGGGCACCACCCCGCGCGCCTTCATCCAGAACCGCCGGCTGGAACTGGCCGCGCGCAGGCTGGAACGCGAGGGCGGCGAGGTGACGGTGACAGACGTGGCCTATGATGTCGGCTTCAACGACCTCTCCAGCTTCTGCCGCGCCTTCCGCCGCCGCTTCGAGATGAGCCCGAGAAACTATCGCGCGGGCGGGCGGGGGTAGGGCCGGTCATCCTTATCCTCTGCCGTCACCCCGGATCAGATCCGGAGTGACATATCGCGCAAATCCGGCCCTTCCCGCACGCACATCTGGAAAACCTCCCTCGCCCCCTTGGGCCAACCGCCTCCTGCCGCTAGCTCAGGCGCGTGGATTCGCACATCGTCATAGGTGAGGACGAAACGGGCCAGCCGGTCCGGATCGACCTCGAAGAATTGCTGGCCACCCGCTTGCTCGTTCAGGGCAATAGCGGGTCCGGCAAGTCGCACCTGTTGCGCCGCCTGCTGGAGGAAAGCGCCGGCATGGTGCAGCAGGTGGTGATCGATCCGGAAGGGGACTTCGTTTCGCTGGCCGACCATTTCGGCCATGTGGTGATCGACGGCGCCGCCCATTCCACCGGCGAGATCGAGGCGCTGGCGGCGCGGGTGCGGCAGCATCGCGCTTCGGTGGTGCTGGCACTGGAAGGGCTGGATGTGGAACAGCAGATCCGCTGCGCCGCCCATTTCGTGACCGCTTTGTTCGATGCCCCGCGCGAACACTGGTTCCCCGCGTTGGTGGTGGTGGATGAAGCGCAGATGTTCGCGCCCGCAGTGGCGGGCGAGATCAGCGAGGATACGCGCCGCATCACGCTGAATGCCATGACCAACCTCATGTGCCGCGGGCGCAAGCGCGGGCTGGCCGGGATCGTCGCCACGCAGCGCCTTGCCAAGCTGGCCAAGAACGTCGCAGCCGAAGCCTCCAACTTCCTGATGGGGCGCACTTTCCTCGATATCGACATGCTGCGCGCGGCGGATTTGCTGGGCATGGAGCGGCGGCAGGCGGAGCGCATCCGCGATCTGGAACGTGGGCGCTTCCTCGGCCTTGGCCCGGCGATCTGCCGCCGGCCGAGCGCGGTGAAGGTCGGCCCGGTGAAGTCTGGCCCCAAGCAGACCGCCAGCAAGCTCGCCCCGCTGCCCACCGCTCCGGCGGAAGAGATGGAGGCGCTGCTCCATGCCGAGCTGGCAGCCGTGATGGAAAGCCAGGCCGAAGCCAAGCGCGCCGCCCCGCCGCCGCCCGCCTTCACGGCCGAGCAGCTGTCCGAACAGATCACCCGCTTCGAGGCGGAGCCGGCGCAGAACGAGGACGGAACGGAGGTTTCGCGCGAACCCTCTGCCCGCCCGGCGCAGGTGGTGGAAGAGATCATGCGCGCCATGGCGAGCGATCCGCGGGCCGCCTTCCAGCCCGCCGCCGCGCTCTACCAGACCTTCCTGCTCCATTGCCGCAAGCGACAGGCGAGCGCCGCCACGCCCGATATGGCGGGTTTCCGCCGCATGTTCGCCATCGCACTGGCCGGACTCGACGGGCTGGAGCCCGATCTGCGCGAGAAGATCATCGCCATGGGCGAGGGGCTGGACGACGATCTGCTCGCCCCCTTCCTCACCATCGCGCGCCATGCAGCCCAAGGGATCGGGGAGCCGGACGACGAGGAGCTTTCCCGCGTCTATGGGACCAGCTCCCCCGGCCGCATCCGCCGCCTGCTGGAACATCTGGAGAAGAAGGGCCTGATCGTGGTCCGCAACGATTTCGGCGGCGGGCGCACGCTGATCGTGCCCGGGCTGGATGCGGCACTGAGCGGCTAAATGTCGTTGCGGATGGTCGCCAGCGCGCCGCCATCAATCTCCCACTTTGCGCCGTTGACGTAGCTTGCCTCGTCCGAGAGCAGGAAGCTGACGACATTGCCCACTTCGGCGGGCTGGCCCACGCGGTTGAGCGTGGCCACTTCGCCCAGCTTGCGCATACCGGCGGCGACATCGTCGAACATCTGTTCCAGCATGCCGACCAGCAGCGGGGTTTCGATCACGCCGGGCATTACACAATTCACGCGCACGCCCTTCTGCGCCACTTCGCTCGCCGCCGTGCGGGTGAGGCCGACCGCGCCGTGCTTGGCCGCGTTGTAGGCGCAGGCGCCCGCAAGGCCGCGTTCCGATCCGATCGAGGCGGTGTTCACCACTGCGCCCGCGCCGCGCTTCACCATATCGGGCAGCACATAGCGCAGACCCAGGAACATGCCGCGCAAATTCACATGCAGCACCCGGTCGAACTCCGCGACTTCATATTCGTGAGTGGGGGCAAGGTGCCCTTCGATCCCGGCATTGTTGAAGAAGCCGTCCACCCGGCCCATCGCCTTCAGCGCCGCCTCGGCATAGGCGATCACCTGCTGCTCGTCGGCGCAATCGGCGTGGTGGCCGAACACTGTGTGGCCCGCATCGCTGAGTGCCTTCACCCGTTCCTCCAGCTTTGCCGCATCGATATCCACCAGCATCACCTGCGCGCCTTCTCGGGCGAGGATTTCGCAGGTTGCATAGCCGATCGCCCCGGCCGCGCCGGTGACGAGCATGGTCTTGCCTTCATGGCGCTTCATTTCTTGTCTCCCTTGGAGGACCGGAACGGCATGGTGAGGAGGAACAGGATCAGCTTCGGCGTCAGCAGTTTGAACGCGGCGCGGGCCTGTTCCGGCGTCAGCGTGGCGCTCATCGGCATGGTGCCGAAGACCTTGCCCCTGAGCACGAGATCGTTGCCCTTCCGCTCTATGGCGGAAACCTGCATCAGCTCGCTCTTGTCGGCGGAATAGATCCTCATGCGACCCTGATTCCGTCGAAATCGATGCCCAGATCCTCGGCCATCACCTGCGCCGTGGCGCGCCCTGCGCCGAACACGCCGCCGCCCGGATGCTGGAACGGCCCCACCAGATAGAGTCCCTCCACCCCCGGCACGCGGTACTGGCCCAGTTCAGGCGTCGGCCGGTGCGAACCGGACTGATAGGTGGTGGTGGCGATGCCGTGGAGGTCGCCGCGCAGGAAGCTGGGGCTGGTCCGCTCCATATCCACCGGGCTGTCGCAATGATAGTCGAGCACGATCTCGGGCACGTTCTCGATGAAGGTGCCCATGCGGCGGATCATCTTTTCGGCGAATTCGCCCTTGGCCTCGTCCCAGTCGCGCCCGTCCTTGCGCGTGTAGGGCACATAATCCCACGCATGGAAGATCGCCTTGCCATCGGGCGCGCGGCTGGGATCGTGCTGGGTCAGCTGGCCGACGCCGACCAACGGCGTGGGCGAGAAATTGCCATAGCGCAGCTCGTCGAAGGCGCGGCGCATATCCTCATAGCTGGCGGGCATCAGCTCATACATCACGGCCGAAAGATCGCCCGCTTTGAACTTCATCGGCGCATCCAGAGCGGCGTGGACCGTGAAGCAGGCCGCATCGGTGATATGCGTGCGCCTGGCATTCCGGGCGACATTTTCCGGCAGCGCCGCGACCATATCCGGCAGCACATGCGGATGGATCGCGCCGATGATCCCGTCCCTTGCGGAAAGGCGCGAGCCATCGTCCAGCACCACGCCGGTGGCGTGAGTGCCATCGGTCACGATCTCGCGCACTTCGCAATTGTTCAGCACCTTGCCGCCGTGATCCTCGATACAGGCGATCAGCGCAGCAGTGAGACTGCCCGATCCGCCAATCGGCACGCCGAAGCCGAATTTCTCGAGGAAGCCGAGGAACACATAGGCGCCGATGCCGGTGGCCTTCTCATCCGGGCTGACGAGGTTTTCGCCCGCCACGCGGCCGAAATGAGCCTTCACCTTGTCATGCTCGAACAGCTCTTCCATCAGGTCGAACGTGCTGACCGCCATGGTGCGCATGATCTCGCGCCCCTCGGCGCTCTGATCCATCATCGCCGTCTGCGCGCCCAGCGGCATGGGCGGGGAATAGAGCCCCGCCTGGATCATCGGTAGCCACTGGGCGGCCTGGCGCGACATCTCGAGGAAGGTTTCCGCATCCTTGTGGGAGAATTTGCGGATCGCCTCAGCCGATTTCACCGGATCGCGGTGCAGCGGCAGGGTGGAACCATCTTCCCACACACTCATCATCGGCACTTCGGGGAAGACGTAGCGCAGGCCATATTTCGACTTCAGGCCCAGATCGTCATTCAGCAGCAGCGGATTGCCCTGGATGAAGATGTGGCTCATCGAATGCTGATCGTGCCGGAAACCGGGCCGCGTCAGTTCGCGCGTCACCACGCCGCCGCCGAACCATTCATTGCGTTCGAGCACCAGCACCTTCTTGCCCGCCACCGCCAGATAGGCCGCGGCGACAAGGCCGTTATGGCCCGAACCGATGGCAATGATGTCTGCGTCGCTCATTCAATCATCCTCAATCCCGCGGCCCTTTGAGCCGTCAGACCATTGCCGACACGACCATGTCGGACAGCTTCTGGAAGCGTTCGATATTGGCCGTCTGCGTCATCACCCCGGCGCTGGTGGCGGCAAAGCTGACATCCAGTTCGGGATCGACCCAGAAAAGCGTGCTGCCCGCGCCATAATTGCCGTAAGTCTCCGGCGAAGTCAGCGTGCCCAACTGGTGGTTCACGATGGCCGTACCGCGCACATTGAAGCCCAGCCCCATATAGGCAGGCGCGACGGGCCAGCCGGCGCGCAGATGAGCGGCTTTGTAAAGCTCGTTGGGCATCTCGCCTGTATGGACCTGCCGGGCGACCTTGATCATGCGCGGCGAAAGGATGCGCACCCCATCCAGCTCGCCGCCCCGGCGCAGCATCTCGGCAAAGCGATAGAGATCGCCCGAGGTTGATGCGCAGCCGACATGTGGGGCCTCGGTCGCCGGGTCTTCGAACAGGGCATGGTCGCCCTCGATATTGCGGGACAGGTGCTTGATCGGAACGGTGCCGCGCAGATCGGGCCGCACATGGCGGTCCTTCAGGTCCGCCCGCAGCCCCATGGAGGTGCTGTCCATCTTCAGCGGGGCGAACAGATCCTCATGCAGCAGGGTCTGGTAGTCCCGTCCCTTGGGGTCGGTGCGGACCAGCGCCATGCCCATCAGCACATGATTGACCAGCGGCGAATAATCGCAGCGGCTGCCCGGCTCCACCACGCCATGCACGGCCTCGATTGTCGCCTCATAGAGTTCCGAAAGGCGATCTAGGTACATGTTAGGTTTCGGTGTCCACACGCCTGGCATGCCCGCCGTGTGAGTGAGCAGGTGGTAGAAAGTCGCCTCCTCGCGCGGTTTTCCGGTGAATTCTGGCAGCACGTCGCGCACCTTAGTGGTCAGCGCGAAGCGGCCTTCCTCGATCGCTTTCAGGATCAATATATTGGTGAAGGCCTTGGTGGTGGAGAAGATCGAGAAGACATTATCCAGCCGCAGGGGCCGCTCGCCCGCCGCATCCTGCGCGCCCAGCGCTTCCTCGAACACCCTCTCCCCGCCGCGCCCGACGGTGAGCACCAGCCCGTAATAATCCCCGCGCGCAATGTCCGCGAGGATCACTTCGCGCAGTGTGTCGAGCCGTTCCTGCCAGACCTTTGCCATGTTCGGTTGTCCTGTTGTTTCAGCCCGCCGCGATGATGCCGCCATCGATGGCCAGCATGGCCCCGTTCACGAAATCCGCTTCGTCCGAGAGGATGAAGGCCGCCGCACGGGCAATATCCTCTGGCGTGCCATTGCGACGCAGGGGGATGTTCTTCGCGCGCTGGGCATATTGTTCGGGTGTGACGAAGCCATCCGTTGCCGGGGTCGGCACGCTGCCCGGAGCAATGGCGTTCACGCGGATGCCGCGCGGGCCGAGTTCGCCCGCCAGCACCTTGGTCAGCCCGGCGATCCCCGCCTTGATGGTGGTATAGGCCCCGGTATTCGGCCGTCCGCGATAAGCGACCGGCGACGAATAATTGAGGATGTTGCCGCTCGCTTCCTCATCCCGATAGGCAAGGAAGGCCTGCACGCCCCAGAACACCGATTTCAGCCCGGCAGACAACATCCGCTCAAGCGTTTCCTCGGTCACATCCTCAATCGGCTCGTAAACCAGCACGGAGGCATTGTTGATGATCGCGCGCAAAGGTCCGGCATCGTAGCGGAAGGCTTCCGCTACGCTGAAGAACTGGGCCCTCTGGCCAAGATCACCGCCATATGGATGCGCTTCGCCCCCGGCAGCGCGGATTTCGTCCACCACCTTGTGGGCGGAGGCCTGATTGATATCCGCCACGCCGACAATGGCGCCATGGGCGGCGAGGTGTTTCGCGATCCCTTCGCCCAAGCCGCGCCCGGCGCCGGAAATGAGGATGGGGCGACCTGCGAACTTCATCGCTCAGTCCATCCCGAACAGCTTGGCGGTATAATGGCTGTCCATATACTCCCGCATCGCGTCGATCTTGCCGTTCGAGATTTCGAACACCCAGCAATAATCATTGTCATAGACCTTGCCGTCCATGGTGGTGCCGGTGGAATTGGATTCCACGCAGACCCAGCCGCCACGCGAAAACATGTTGTGCACGTGGACCTTGGGGTCGCCCGGATGGAACATGCCGCGCACCGGGGCGAGGAACTTGTCGATGATGTCCATCCCGATGTGCTTGCCGGCACCAGCGATGTCCTTCACCTTAGGCTCCCACACGGACTGATCGTGATAGAAGCCGCGCAGTTTCTCCAGATCGCCCGAGGACAGCACCTCGAAGAAATCGAGCACCAGCTGCTCGTCGGCATTGGCGGCGATTACGCTCATGTCACTCTCCCTTGCCCACGCCGCGCGCCTTGTCGGTCGGCGGCGGGATCACGGGCATGGCCCCGCCCAGATGCAGCGCGACCTGGCCGTAACGGCTGGCGAATTTCCACCCTTCGGGGGTCTTCACATAATGGTCCTCGAACCCGCCGACATAGAGCGCACCAGCCTCCTGCGGCGGCTCCACCGATTTGTGGCTGGACAGCATGGCCAGGTAATTGGTGCCCTTGGCCTCCGTTTCGGAAATCACTTCCACCAGCACGTTGGTCACCACATGACGGACCAGGATCGGCGGCCGATCGCGGAAGATCGCCTGCACCTTGTCACGCCCGTAGAAGGGGTAATCGGGCTGGAACGGGCGAGCGAAGATGCAATCTTCGGTGAAGAGGGCAGCCATCGCCTCGTGATCGCCATTGTCGGCATAGCGGGCGAACAGCAGCGGCAATTTGCCGCATTCGGCCTCGATCCGCAGGCGTTTCGGGTCTTTCACGATGCTTCTTCCGCTTCGATTTCGGCAAAGGCTTCATTGGCGATGCGGAAGCTGTCCACCGTGGCGGGGATGCCGGCATAGATGCCCACCTGCAGCAGCACTTCGCGGATTTCCTCCTTGGAGAGGCCATTGTTGAGCGCGCCGCGAATATGCGCCTTCAGCTCGTGGCTCCGGTTGAGCACGGAAATCATGGCGAGGTTGATCAGCGAACGATCCCTGCGCGGCAGGCCTTTGCGCCCCCAGGTCCAGCCCCAGCAATAAGTGGTGACCAGTTCCTGCAGCGGATCGTTGAACGGCCCGCTCTTCGCCAGCGCCCGGTCGACATAGGCATCGCCCAACACCTCGCGGCGGATCTTCATGCCCTTGTCGAAAAGTTCCTTATCCATCCGATCGTATCCTTTCTCAGCCGATCGCCGCGTAGACGGCATCGATCAGCCGCCTTGCGCGCGGGCCATTGTCGCCCACGGCGTGCATCTGGTTGCAGCAATAGGAAAAGCCGAGCTTCGCCTCCGGATCGCCGAAGCCGATCGATCCGCCGAGGCCATGATGGCCGAAGCTGCGCGGATTGGGGCCCATATAGACCGCCTCCGGCGTGTTCAGCAGCACGCCCAGGGCCTGATGATAGGGCCGGTCCTGCAGCAGTTCGATCTGGTTGTGCTGCTCGACCAGCATCGCCTCCAGAGCGTGTTTCGACAACAAACTAACCCCATCGACCTCGCCCACGGCAGCGCCATAGATGCGCGCCACACCGCGCGGATTGCCGTGGCCCGAGCCGCTGGCGATCTCGCAAGTGCGCCAGATGGGCGAGTTCATGGTGGTGTGCCACGGCTCGCTGGGGTTCTGCAGGAAGGCAAAGCTGCGCAGGGTCGCGCCGTCCTGCCAGCCTTCCGGCGTGGCCGGCTTGGGCGGCACGGTCTGGTCCTTCGCCGCGAACAGCCGCGCCTTGGTGTTGGGCAGCACCTCGGCGACGTGGGACTGTTCTTCCTCGCTCATCCCGCCGATGTAATATTCAGCGTGCAGCGGCCCGGTAACGTTCTGACGCAGGAAGGGCCCCACGGTCATCCCCGTTACCCGGCGCAGAATCTCGCCCACCAGGAAGCCCTGATTATGCACGTGATAGGCCGCGCGCGTGCCCGGCTCCCACAGCGGTTCCTGCACTTCCAGCGCGCGGATATAGGCGGGGTAATCGAAGAAGCCGCCCGGATACATCGTGTCGGTGGTGAGGACGGGAATGGCCGCGCGGTGATCGAGGCACCAGCGCACGAGGATGTCTTCCTTCCCGTTCTGCGCGAATTCGGGCCAGTAATGAGCCACTGGCAGATCGATATCGATCAACCCGCGATCGACCGCCATGTTGAAGGCAATGCCGGTTACGCCCTTGGCCACGCTCATCATGCAGACGGTGGAATGCTCGTCCCATTCCTGCGAGCGATCCTCGCGCGCCCAGCCGCCCCACAGATCGACTACCGTTTCGCCATCTATCACCACCGATGTGGCCCCGCCCAGTTCTTCCTCTACCCGGAAATTCTCGGCAAAGGCTTCGGCAACGCCGGAAAATTCCGGGTTGTAGCGGCCGCGCAGGCGATAGTTGCCGCCACGCGCATCGATAGTCAGGTCAAGCTCTGCCTGGGCCACTGTATTCCTCTCCTCTTTGCCCAAGTCCTAGGCCCCGCCCGGCCCCGCCGCTTGAACATGGGCGAAAGTCTCTTGGCAGCGCGCGAAGCCCTCTGTCAGAAGCAGAAGCGGGAGAGCGATATGTACGATTACGATGTGATCATCGTCGGCGGCGGGCCGACCGGCTTCGTCACCGCGCTGGGGTTGGCACAGGCTGGCGTAAAGGTCTGCGTAATGGAGACCGAGGAGGAAATCGCCAGCAGCCCGCGCGCCGCCGTTTATCACTGGTCCGTGCTCGACGGGCTGGAGCGGCTGGGCATTCGCGAGGAAGCGGAACGGATCGGCTTTGCCAAGAGTGACTATCTCTGGCTGGTGAAGAAGACCGGCGAGGAAATCCGCTACGATCTCTCGGTGCTGCAGGGTCGCACGGCCTATCCCTACAATATCCATCTGGGGCAGGATCGCCTCGCCGCCATTGCGCGGGACCGGCTGGAAGCACTGCCCAATGCGGATATCCGTTTCGGCACGGGCATGATCACGTTGGCGCAGGATGCCGACGGAGCGCGGGTTTCGGTGGAGGGGCCGGACGGGATCGAGTTCCTCTCCTGTCGCTACGTGGTGGGTGCCGACGGGGCAGGCAGCCTGGTACGCAAGACGCTCGGCCTCGGTTTTGACGGCATGACCTGGCCGGAACGCTTCGTGGCGACCAATGTCTATCACGATTTCGAAAGCGCGGGTTACGACCGTACGACCATGGTGATCGACGACCAATGGGGCGCGGTGATCGTGAAAATCGACGAAGAAGGGCTGTGGCGCTGCACCTATATGGAGGATGCCGCCCTGCCTGAAAGGGATTATCTCCAGCGTCTGGCCTGTACATACAAGCACCTATTGGTGGGACAAGGGAGCCACAGGCTGGACAGAGCGGCGCCTTACCGGATGCATCAGCGCGCGGCGGAGAGCTTCCGCAAGGGCCGCGTAGTTCTGGCGGGCGATGCCGCCCATGTGACCAATCCCACTGGCGGTTATGGCCTGACCACCGGGCTGTTCGATGCCTATGCGCTGTGGCCGACGCTCGCCGCCATCGTGCTGGACGGTGCGGACCCGGCGTTGCTGGATATGTATGCCGAGGAGCGGCGGCGGATCTATCTTGAGCGAACCTCGCCCAAAGCAATCGCCAACAAGCAACTCGTCTTCCACGCCTGTGGCGGCGGTACGGCGCTGGAGAATGCGCTTGATGGGCTGCGCCTCATGGCTCGCGATCCCGATGCGCGGCGGAACGGCCTATGGTTCGTCAAGACGCTGGAGACGCCTTCGCCGGTGGAGGCCTGAGCCCCGTCACTCCATGAACGAAATCGTCCGCAGTTCGATGCTCTGCCGGGGGGCGGCGTCGGGCGGGGTTCCGGGAATGTCGAAAGCGCTGTGGGCAGTGAACTGCACTACGTCCGGATCGCTGTCATAGAGCTTGAAGGCCAGCACTTCCCAAGGCTGCATATGCGGCACCCAGTACCAGTGCTGGCCCGGCGCCCAGGCGAGGTTGAAGCCCCAGAGCGAACGGCGGCCGAAATCGCCCAGCCCGCCCACCACTTCGCTGTCGAACAGATCTTCGCGTTTCACCGTGCTGGCATCGCACAGGGCCAGAGGGGCACTTTCCACCATCACGATCGGCCGCCAGACATTGATCAGCATGTAGCGGCCCGAAAGGCGCCGTTCCGCTTCTTCCTTCGGCAGGAGATCGAAAGCGAAGTCCCGCACCGTGCGGTCGCCATAGTCCACATGGGCGCCATAGGCCGGCATATTGTGGCCATGGGTGCCGCCGGCATTGGTCCGCACTACCGCGCCGAAGCTGATCGTCTTCGCCGCACCGGTGAGCTGCTGCACCAGTGCCTCGGTTTCGCGGCAATAGAGCGCAAGCTGGCCGGGATCGTCAAAATCCCTGACGGAGGAGGGCTCGTCCAGCAGGACGAAGCCGTTGCGGTCGAACGATAACTCCTCTGCCAGGGGCCGCATGTCGCGGATAGTGACGCGATGTTCCTCCACCGGCCAGTAACTCTTTTCGCGCGCACCGGGGTGGAAGGTCGCCTTCTCCCCGCGCACGATATGGTTCATCGCCGTCTCGACATCGCAGACGATCCGCTCGGCTTCGCTCACGGTCAACCTCTCCTTCGCCCGGTGGACTTGGCGCGCCATGTTGCGCAGCATAGCCTGCCGGTCAGGCCGCAATATAGCGGCAGGCAGTGGGGGAAGTCTTGGTGGCGAGCGAAACGCCTGTGCCCGTTTCCGATCCGCGCGAGATATTGGGCAATCGCCCGATGCAGCTGCCGCAATATGCGGTGATCGGCCTGTGCGTGCTGATCAACATGATCGACGGATACGACATCCTTGCCCTTGCGCAGGCCGGTTCCGCCCTGAAGCGCGAATGGGGGATGGGCGACGCGGCGCTGGGCACTCTCCTGTCGATGAACCTCGTCGGCATGGCCCTCGGCGCGCTGGGCGTCTCGCCCGTGGCAGACCAATGGGGCAGGCGCCCGGCGATCCTTTCCTGCCTGATCTTCATGAGCGCAGGCATGGCGATCTCCGCCCTGTCCCACGGTTTCTACACCATGGCTGCGGGGCGCATCGTCACCGGCATCGGGATCGGCGGGATGACCAGCACCGCCGGGATGCTGGCGCTGGAATATGCCAGCTTCAGGCGCCGCGAATTCGCCGCAAGCTGCGTGGCCGCCGCCTATCCGGTGGGCACGATCATCGGCGCCATGGTGGCCGTGGCGGTGCTGGGCAATTACGGCTGGCGCGGCATCTTCTGGGTCGGCTCTGTCCTGTCCGCACTGCTGTTCCCTATCGCCTTCCTGTGGCTGGCGGAATCGCTGGACTATCTGCTCTCGCGCCAGCCGAGAAACGCAATTGCCCGCACCAACCGCATGTTGCGCCGAATGGCCATTCCCGAGATTTCCCAACTTCCCCCCAGGCCGGAAGGCGCACGCGGCGCGGTGCTGGCAGAGATTGCCCAGCCGATCCATGTGAAGGAACTGGCCAAACTGTTCCTGGCGCACGCATTGAACATGTTCGCCTGGTATTTCATCATCAACTGGGGCCCGCCGCTTGTGGCGCAGGCCAATGCGTCCGACACGCTGGGCGCGCAATATTCGGCCTGGGTTTCCTATGGCGGGATCGTGGGCGGGATGGCCACCGGCTTCCTGTGCGGCACTATCGGCGTAAAGCGCATGATGTGGGCCACCATGCTGTGCCTCGCCGCGCTGATTGCCCTGTTTGGCCAGTTTGTCGGCAATCCGCAGGCATTGTGGCTGATCGCACCGCTGACCGGGGCCATGCTGTTCGGATCGGCCACGGCCAACTGGCTGACCATCGCCTATGCCTTCCCGTCGCAATTGCGCGCCACCGGGCTGGGCTTTGCCACCACGGCCGGGCGCGTGGGCTCCATCTTCGGGCCGATCGTGGGCGGATGGCTACTGGGCGAGGGGCTGGAGATTGCCGCAGTATGCGCCGCCATGGCCGTGCCCGCCGTGCTTTCCGCTTTGACCTTCAACCGCGCCCGACGGATCGAGCCGGGGCGGTAGGATCAGGCCAACAGGAAGTCCTTCGCCGCCTTGCGCGCGACCATATTCTCGTCGAGCAGCAGATGCGCCCCGCCGGGGATCACCACCACTTCCGCATCGGGCAACACGCTCTGCCATTCGGGAATGAAGCCGGGCGGCACGATCCGGTCATCCCCGCCCCACAGCAGCAGCACCGGCCGGTCGAAGCCTTTCAGCGTTTCGCGCAGCTTCGCATCGGAAACCGCAACCTCGTCCCGCGTGCGGAAGGCCGCCGCGCCCTCGCGCTGGCGCAGGGCAAGCCATTCGGGGCCGGGCTGCGAAGGCCAGTAAGGCTCCAGCCATTCGCGGCTTTCGACGAACCAGCCGGGCAGGTCTTCCGGCGGGATTTGCGAGAAGTCGGGGATGGAGGCCTGATCGCTCTTCAAACCGGCGGGCGAAATCAGCACCAGCCGGTCGATCTCGTCCCAATGCTCCCCGGCATAGCGCGCGGCGAAATGCCCGCCCATGGATGCGCCCATCAGGTGGAACGTCTCCAGCTCCAGCGCGGCGAAGAGCATTTCGTAATGTATCACATAATCGCCCACGCCGGTGAAATCGGCATCGCCGCTTTCGCCGAAATTGGGGTGGATCGGCAGGATCATACGGAAGGAATCCGCAAAATCGCGCGCCCATTCGAAGCCGTGATAAGTCCCGCCACCGTGGAAATAGACGCAGGGCGGGCCGTCACCGATTTCGTAGACCACCGTCTCCACACCGTCGATGCGGTAGACCGACCGTTCAAAACCCTCGGTGCTATAGGCAAATTCGCTCATGCATCTTCCTGTATCACTGGCGCGGGGACCGGCATCGGCTGGCCCTTCATCAGTTCGGCGAGCGAGGAAGCGCGGATTTCGGCCCCGCCTTTTTCGCCCTCTGCCATCATCTGTTCCTTATCCCTGGCCCGCTGCACCGGATCGCTTTCCGAAAGCAAGCGCTTGAAATTGGAAGACAGGGGAGAAGCGACTTCCAGGAACACGCGGCGGCGTTCCTGCGAATAGAAATCGAGCACGCTTTCCGGCGCCTTGGCGTGGATTACCGCGCCCAGCGCGTCGCTCAGCGCATCGGCATCGAGCACTCCGCCCGTGAGCCCCAGTCCGCCGCAAGGGTTGCAGGCATGGGCCGCATCGCCCGCCAGCAGGGCGCGGCCTACCCGATAGGTCGGGGCGCTGCGCTGATGCACGCGATAGGGGGAGAAAGTATCAATCCGGTAGGGGATGGAGGGATCGGGCAGGATCGCGGCGAAGCGCTCGGGCAGACGTTCGAGAATCTTCGCCTCGTCCAGCCCGGCATCTTCGCCATAGGTCAGACGCCAAAGGTTCTCACGCCCCAGCCTGCCGACCACCGCCCAGTTGACGGGGTCCACCACCATGTTGGCGTTGCAGAAGCCGTTTTCCAGAAAGGGATATTCGATATTGGTCGCAACGAAGCGATCGGGCCAGGTGAAACCTTCGAAATCGAGCCCCATCAGCCGCCGCATGGTGGAGCGCGCGCCATCGGTGCCGATCACCCAATGGGCAGCCATCTGCTTCACGCCATCGTCTGTCTCCACCGTCAGCTTAACGCCATCGGTCGACTGGTCCATGGCGACAACCCTGTGCCCCCACAGCACCTGCGTGCGTGGCAGGCGGGCGAGGTGCTTCATTACCAGTGCGGCAAGGATATGCTGTCCGAAATGCAGATTATGATCATATTCCTGCCCTGGATCGAGCGTCTCGCGCATGTCGGAGCTCATTCTCTCGCCGGTTGCCAGCCAGTGCATACGGAATTCAGTGCTGGGCAGGCCGATTTCATGCGCATCGTCAGCCACACCCAGCTTGTTCAGGATCGAAAGCGTGGTGTGGTAATAGACAGCCGCACGCGGCGAGGTGTTCACGTCCCTTTCCGCATCGAGGATGGTCACTTCAATCCCCTGCCGCGCGAGCCCCAGCGCGAGAAGAAAACCTACCGGGCCAGCACCCACGATGATGACATTCTGCTTCTCATGCATTGAGCGAACTCGCCTGGACGCGGCGTGCGAGCACGCGCGGATTGGTTTCGTTGAGCAGGAGCGCCGTCAGCCCTCCCGCGATAGCCAGCCCTGCCTGCAGCCACAGCGCCACATCGAGGCTGTAGTTATCTGCCAGTTGCCCGGCCACCAGCGGGCCCAGTACGCCACCCGTCAGTTCCCCGATGCCGACGACGAGACCCATCGCAGTTGCAGCCCGGGCGCGGCCCAGCGTTTCGGCAGGAACCACACCCATGAAGAGTGGGAATATCCCCATGCCCATCCAGCCCAGAAACATCAGGGCAGTAAGCATCGCAGGCGTGCCGGGCATCAGCAGCAGGGCCAGCGGCGGCAATGTCATCAGCGCGGCACCCACGATCATCGGCGGTTTGCGCCCGATCCGGTCCGATAGCGCCGCGAGCACCAATGCGCCGACGCCCGGACAGACACCGACCACGGCCATCATCCACTTCCAGGTGGCAGGATCGATTCCGCGCGGGCCGTCGAGATAGAGCGGCATGAAGATCGATCCGACAACGGCAGAACCCACAGCGAAGCAGCTCAGGATCGAGCAGAGCAGCACATTGCGTTCGGCCAACATGTGCCAGGGCGAGAGCGATGCGTCCCTCGCTACTTTCCCGGCCACGGGGGCAGGGCGGTCCGGTTCGACAACGAAACGCCAGATCAGCAACGCCAGGATCAGCCCCGGCACCCCCGCCAGATAGAAGGCCATGCGCCAGCCATAGGCTTCCGCCAGCCATACAAGCACGATGGGCGCCACTGCCGTGCCGAGCAGCGAGCCGAACACGTTCTGCACAACACCGGCATTGAGGCCCTTGCGGCTTTCGGCCGAGGCCGCCGCCATGATTGCCAGACAGATCGGCAGGAATGGCCCTTCCGCTGCACCCATCACCATCCGGGTTGCGAAGAGTGTGCCGAAATTCCACGCCAGACCCGACATCACCGAGCAAAAGGAGAAGATCACCAGCGCCGCGAGCAGAAAAGGCTTACGTGCGCCGATGCTGTCCGACCAACGCCCCACGAAATAGGCCCCGAGCGCCCAAGTGACCGAGAGACCTGATCCCAGCGCGCCAACTTCTGTGTTGGAAAGCGACAGATCCTCGATCACGAAGGGCCCAAGGAACGTCATCGCCATGCGGTCGAAATAGGCAAATCCGAACGCCAGACCGAGCAAAAGCAAGACACGCAACTCGTAGCCGGAAGAGTGCGCTCCTCCCGGAAGGTCACTCGTAGGAGCCGTATCCGAAGGCCTCATGCCGGCCATGGGAACCACTTATACAAGCAATTACGCATATTTACCCTCTCCCGGTAAGTTGTGTCCTTCGACTGAAATTAGCTGCTTTGTATCAAGTCGTCTTGTTCCCGAGCGAAGTGATGGATTTTGGACATTGTCAAATTCTGTGAGATTTCCTGAATTTTACAGTGTTGCCACATAGTGACATCGAGTTCGCTTTCCGCATGTCCTTTGCGCTCTGGGCTCTTTGCGGCGCCACTGATCAGGGTTAGTTCATCCCTATGGGGAGGAAATTGGGCGCCTCGAATGCGCTCTTCAGGAAGCCTCCCCGATGGGGTCTTTCGCGGTCAACCGACACAGTCGGCACCCGCGATTGATAACTTGGTGAGAATTCGGGGCCGTACCGGTCCCGATTTGGGAGGATGTTTACATGAAGCTCAAAACCATGGGCGTCGTGTCTTCGCTGGCCATCATGACCAGCATGACAGCGCCAGCTTTCGCGCAAGACGAAGAAAACGAGAATAGCGGTAACCGCACCAACGAAATCATCGTCACCGCCGAATTCCGCGAAGCCAACCTGCAGGACACGCCGATTGCGATCACTGCGGTGAATGCGGAGATGCTCGATGCGCGGGGTCAGACCGACATCTCGCAGGTCGCGGCCAATGCTCCGAACGTGACCTTGAAGGCGCAGCCTCAAGGCGGCGGTACCGGCCTGATCGCGTTTATCCGCGGCGTCGGCCAGACCGATTTCAACTATGCTCTCGATCCCGGGGTCGGCGTCTATATCGACGACGTCTACATCCCGACCCTGTCGAGCTCACTGCTGGACCTGATGGACCTCGACCGCATCGAAGTGCTGCGTGGCCCGCAAGGCACGTTGGCCGGCAAGAACTCGATCGGTGGTGCCATCAAACTGTTCAGCGCCAAGCCCGATGGTTCGGGCAAGGGCTCGGTACAGGCAACCTATGGTTCGTATAATCGCCTGGACCTGCGTGCCACTGCCGACTTCGCCGTGACCGACAAGCTTTTCGCGCGCGTGGCCGGTGTTTCCAAGAGCCGTGACGGCTATGTCCATTTGCTGAACTACGGCCTCACCCATCCTGGTTCCAACCTGGATACGAATGCCGCGCACGGCGCCTATGCGGAATGGGGCACACTTGGCGACCAGAACTACGTCGCCGGCAAGCTCGCGCTCCGCTGGATGCCGATCGACACAGTCGAGGTGAACCTCTCGGGCGACTATACCAATGACAAGGGCACACCCGGACCGCAGGTTCTGCTGTGGGCCGACAGCGCTGCGGTGGGCAACGATTCAGCGAATGCCGATGGAGGGGCCTGGTTGACGGACCTCAACGGCAACAAGGTCAACTTCGATTGCCGCTTCGTTCCTTACCAGCATTCGGGCCTGCCGGCCGGATCGAGCTGCGACACATTGTCGCCTTCGCTCGGTTACGATCCGCGCTTCGTCAATTACGGCAGCTTCCTCGACAATATGGATCCCACAACGCAGGCTCCTTACAAGAGCTACGCGGCCAATCCGATCCGGCAGTTCACCGGCTGGGGCATTCATGGCAATGTGACGGTCGATGCCAGCGACAATCTGCAAATCGTCTGGATCAGCAGCTGGCGTGAATATACGTCGAAGTGGGCGGAAGATCAGGACGGTTCGCCCGTTCCGGTCGCGCAGCTCGACAATGAAATGCGGCACCGCGCGTGGAGCCAGGAACTGCGCCTGAACGGCAAGCTGGGCGGCGACCTGTTCGAATATACGCTCGGCGGGTTCTATTTCGACCAGGACGGCAGCTACACCGCCCGGGTCGACCTGAACTACGCCGGTATCGATTTCGTCCACGGGCCGGACACCACTCCGTCAACTTCGAAGGCTGTGTTCTTCAACGGCACTCTCCACCCGAGCGATGCCTGGAGCATCTCGGGCGGCATCCGCCATTCGTGGGACGAAAAGATCTACACTTACTATCGGAGCAATCCGGACGGCACTGTCCCCGGCCCGCTTCCTTGCGCTTTCTTCCTTGGCGCACCGACAGCCGGCCCGACCGGTATCGGCAACGATCCCAACTGCCTCCTGCTTGGCCTCTATGGAGAACAGGACAGCTTCAAGGGTCAGCGTTGGGACTGGCGACTGGTCACCGACTATCGCTTCTCCGATCAGTTCCTGGCCTATGCCTCGATCTCGACCGGGTATAAGGGAGGCGGCGTGAACCCGCGGCCGTTCTTTGGCTCGTCCTCGCCGAACAACCAGCTCAAATCGTTCAACCCGGAAACGATCACAACCTATGAAATCGGCTTCAAGGGCGATTTCCTGGATCGTCGCCTCCGCGTGAACGGCGCAGGCTTCTTCAATAAGTACAACGACATTATCCTGACGCTGACGGCCTGTCCGATCTCGCCCTGCCTCCAGCCGAACAATGTTGGCAAGGCGGATGTGAAAGGCTTCGAGCTTGAAGTGTCGGCCTATCCGGTCGACGGGCTCTCGCTCGACGGCTCGCTGAGCTATATCAACTTCAAATATAAGGATACCGGCACTTCGGGCGTTCCGCTGACCGCGACGACCCCGTTCACCCCGGAATGGACCTACAGTTTCGGCATCCAATACGATCACGAACTGAAGTCTGGAGCCACTATCAGCGCCCGTTTCGACGGAAGCTATCAGTCCGACATCTACTCCGAGGCGTTTAACACCGTCGCGGGCAAGGTCGACGGCACCTTCCTCGGCAATGGCCGTCTCAGCTACGCCACGGCCGACGAGAATTGGAAGGTTTCATTGGAAGTGCAGAACATCTTCAACAAGTACTACTTCCTCTCGAAGAGCGACATCACGACCTCGCTCGGTGCGATCACCGCGCAACCCGGCCTCCCGCGTACTTGGGCGGTCACCGTGAAACGCAACTTCTGATCTCCTTCCCGCCCGGCGGGAGCACACAAAGAAGGGCGCGGTTCCGCAAGGTTCCGCGCCCTTTTCTTTTGCCCATTCCGAATCCGTCGCAAGGGCCCTCGCGGCTGCGAAGATATGTCATCCAGACGATAACCCACGGCCCCTCCCGCAAATGGAAGGGGCGGACAATCAAATGCTGGAGACTATCGCCCTATTTATTCAGGCGTTCTCGGATTTCCTTACCCGGCTTGAAATAGGGCACCCGCTTGGATGGGACGCTTACCGCATCCCCGCTGCGGGGATTGCGCCCGGTGCGGGCTTCGCGCTGCCTCGTCGAAAAGGCGCCGAAGCCGCGTAATTCCACCCGGCCGCCTTCGGCCAGCCGCTGCGCGATCTCGTCGAAAAAGATATCGACGACCTGTTCGATCTCGTCAGCCCGCAATTCGGGATTGTCCTTGGCCAGCGCCTGCAGCAATTCGGATCTGATCATCGTTTCACCCCCTGGGGCAGGGCGCCTCATGCGCCAATGATCAAAACTGCCAGAGCCTGCGCGTCGTTGCAATGAGTTAGGTCAAATCCCCGAGAGTATGGCCCCGGAAAAGTACAATCCCGAAGGCAGGACCTCGATCAGCAGATCGGCTCGTCAAGGAGATCGGACGGGGCAATACCCAGGCGTAGCATCCGCTCACGAATCTCCGGCCATTCGACCGCAAGAAAAGCCTCCCGCTCTGCCCGCCGCAATTTCTCTGCTGCGCCTGCAACCACGAACATGCCAACGCCGCGCTGGACTTCCACCAGCCCATCGGTCTGGAATTGCTGATAGGCTTTTGCCACAGTGAGCGGGTTGGCCCCCTGTTCCGCGGCGAAGGCCCGCACAGAAGGCAGCATCTCCCCTTCCGCGTAACGCCCTTCGATGATTGCCGCCGCAATCAGATCGCGCAGCTTCAGGTAAACAGGACGGAGGGCATGCGACATCGTCGGTCCTAAGGCTCTCGCGGAAACGCCAAGGTGCATCAGTGCCATAATACAGCGCGGCAGGTCAAGCCGAAGGGCCGGCGTATTGGCCCGCCCTCAATACGGTTACGAATGCAACAAGCGTGCTTCACAAGCCCGCCATTTCGGCTAGTGTGCGCCGTTTAGCAGGGCTGAACCACGCCCGCAGACGAATGGGGACCGATTGCCGATGGCAAGCCAATATGCGGAAAGCGGGGATGCCCGCGGAACTTTCCTGGGGCATCCAAAAGGGCTTTTCGTCCTGTTCTTCGCCGAGATGTGGGAGCGGTTTTCCTATTACGGGATGCGCGCCCTCCTGATCTTCTACCTTACCAAGCACTGGCTGTTTTCCGACGGGCGCGCTTCGCTGATATATGGGGCCTATACCTCGCTGGTCTATATCACCCCCGTTCTGGGTGGCTGGCTGGCGGACCGCTATCTGGGCCAGCGAAAAGCAGTGCTGTTCGGTGCGGTGGTGCTGACCCTGGGCCACTTCCTGATGGCGTTTGAAGGCAGCGGCGGACAAGGCGATCCGGCAATCAACATCTTCTGGCTGGCGCTCAGCTTCATCATCGTCGGTTCCGGCTTCCTCAAAGGCAATATCTCGGTGATCGTGGGCAAGCTCTACCCGCTCACCGATGTCCGCCGCGACGGTGCCTATACGATCTTCTATATGGGGATTAATCTCGGCTCGTTCTTCGGCGTGCTGATCGCCGGCTATCTGGGCGAAACCTATGGCTGGAGCTACGGCTTCGGCGCCGCGGGCGTCGGCATGCTGCTGGGCCTGATCGTATTTATCATTGGCAAACCGCTGCTGCTGGGCCGGGCCGAACCACCTTCGCCCGAATTGCTGGCAAAGCCCATCGCCGGTATCCGGCTCGAATGGCTGCTCTACGCCATCAGCCTGGGCTCGATCGGCGTGCTGTGGGTGCTCGTTCAGGCACAGGAACTGGTCGGCTGGATGCTGCTGCTGTCGGGCGCTTTGCTGCTGGCCTATATCGCCTGGATCGCAGTGACCAAGCTGGGCAAGCATGAGCGGGACCGGATTCTGGTGATCATCTTCCTGCTGCTGCTGCAACCGGTATTCTGGGGCCTGTTCGAGCAGGCAGGCGCCTCGGTCAATCTCTTCACCGATCGCCATGTGGACCGCATGTTCCTGGGCTGGGAAATCCCCACCACCTGGTTCCAGTCGGTCAACGCGGCCTTCATTATCCTGCTGGGCCCGCTCTTCGCATGGTTGTGGACCGCGCTTGGCCGCCGGGGGCTCGAACCCTCCACGCCCGCCAAATTCGGGCTCGCCATCGTGCAGGTCGGCCTCGGTTTTCTCCTGCTGGTGTGGGGTACTCAGGCCGCAGGCGTTAACACGGCCACCTCGATGTGGCTGATCGTCCTCCTCTACCTGCTGCATACGACCGGCGAACTGTGTCTCTCCCCGGTCGGCCTCTCGGCCATGAACCGTCTTGCCCCGTGGCACATGGCGGGCCTGATAATGGGCGCGTGGTTCTTCGCTACCGCAGGCGGCAATTTCGTCGCCGGGCAATTGTCCGCGATGACGGGTGCCGAGAATGCGGAAAGCGGTGAGGCGGCGAAGGATCTGTTCCTCAACGTCTGGACCACCGTGGGCTGGATCGCGATTGCGATCGGCATCGGCGTGCTGGTCGTCAGCCCGCTGGTGAAGAAGCTGATGCATCTCGACACACTGAAGGACGACAATGTGGGCGACGATCTGCTGGGCACGGCCGAGGCAGGCGAAGCGGAAGCGGCGGGCATTCACCCCGCCACCAAACTGCCCAACTGAGACGGAGCGGCGGCATGACAATGCGCAAGGGGGCAATCGGAACGGTTCTGGCCGGGGCTCTGGCCCTGGCGGGCTGCGGCGGGGAAACGGGCGGGGTCAAGAGCGCCAGCACTGCCCCCGCTCCGGCCTCCAACAGCAAAGCCGAAGCGAAGGATCAGCCCTATCCCTCCACCTATCACGCCTATCCCGGCGCGCCGACCGCGCTGGTGGGCGCCACGGTGTTTGACGGTAAAGGCGGCAGGATCGACAAGGGCACAGTGCTCTTCTCGGAAGGCAAGGTGGTTGCGACAGGCAATGCCTCGCTTGCCATTCCCGAAGGCTATTCCCGGATCGACGGGACGGGCAAATTCGTCACCCCCGGCGTGATCGACATTCACTCCCATCTTGGCGATTATCCCACGCCTTCGGTTGCCGCCCATGAGGACGGCAACGAGATGACCGATCCCACCACCCCGCAGGTCTGGGCGGAACACAGCGTCTGGCCGCAGGACCCGGGCTTCACTCGCGCCTTGGCCAATGGCGGCGTCACCGCGCTGCAGATCCTGCCCGGATCGGGCAATCTGATGGGCGGCCGCTCCGTTACGCTCAAGAATGTGCCCAGCCGCACGGTACAGGGCATGAAGTTCCCTGGCGCGCCTTACAGCCTCAAGATGGCCTGCGGCGAAAACCCCAAGCGCGTCTATGGCAGCCAGGGCCGTTCGCCGATGACGCGGATGGGCAATTTCGCGGTCAACCGGAAGACCTGGCTCGAAGCAAAGAAATATGCCGAGGGTGACCGCAAGGAACGCAATCTCGCGATGGAAACGCTGGCCGGCGTGCTGGATGGCGACATTCTCGTCCAGAACCACTGCTATCGCGCGGATGAGATGGCCCTCGTCCTCGATATGGCAAAGGAAATGGGCTACAAGGTCACCGCCTTCCACCATGCGGTGGAAAGCTACAAAATCGCCGATCTGCTGCGTCAGGCCAATGTCTGCTCCGCCGTGTGGGCCGATTGGTACGGCTTCAAGATGGAAGCCTATGACGCGATCCCCGAAAACGCCGCACTGATCCAGCAGGCCGGGGCTTGCGTGATCATCCATTCGGATGACGAGAACGGCATCCAGCGCCTCAATCAGGAAGCGGCCAAGGCACAGGCTGCGGGCAGGCGGATCGGCATCGATATTCCAGACGCACAGGTTGTCGGCTGGTTCACGCTCAACCCGGCCAAGGCCATGGGTATCGACAAGCAGACCGGTAGCCTTGAAGCGGGCAAGATGGCCGATGTGGTGCTGTGGAACGGCAACCCGCTGTCGGTCTATTCCCGGCCCGAAAAGGTCTGGATCGATGGCGCGCTGA
Organism: Sphingomonadaceae bacterium; assembly: GCA_035497315.1. GTDB lineage: Bacteria > Pseudomonadota > Alphaproteobacteria > Sphingomonadales > Sphingomonadaceae > Andeanibacterium. The sequence goes on along the minus strand of DATJDU010000015.1, from coordinate 1,102 downwards.
TGTTCGACGCGCTCGATCCGCAGCGCCGCCCGGTGAGCGATTTCGAACTGGGCCAGCCCGGTGAAGGAGACGTGAAATGACGCGCCTCTCCTCCCTCCTTGCCGCCGCTGCCGCGCTTGCCCTTGCAGCGCCAGCCGCCGCGCAGGATTTCGCCATCACTCACGCCACGGTCGCCTTGGGCGATGGAAGTGAGCCAATTGCCGATGCCACAGTAGTGGTGCGCAGCGGCAGAGTGGCCGCCGCGGGCAAGGGCGTAGCAGTGCCCCAGGGCGTCGAGCAGATCGACGGCACCGGCAAATGGGTGACGCCCGGCCTGTTCTCGGCCCTTACCGATCTGGGCCTGTACGATGTGGATGCAGTGGAACAGAGCCGTGACATCAGCGCGGACAAATCCATATTCAGCGCCGCGCTGGATATTGCCCCGGTGGTCAATCCACTGGCGCAGAACATCAAGGTCAGCCGCGCGGGCGGAGTGACGCGGGCCAGCGTCTTCCCCCGTTCCGGCAATGCGATCTTTGCCGGGCAGGGCGCGGTGATCGATCTTGGCTCCGATAACGAACCGGTCGTGAAACCGCGCGCCTTCCAATATGTCGAGCTGGGCGAAGGCGGCGGGGCTCTCGCTGGGGGCAGCCGGACGGCGGCCTATGTCACGTTCCGCAATGCCCTTGCAGAAGCGCAGGATCTGGCCGGGCGCAATGGCCGGAATGACGATGCGCTGCTCAATCGGCCCGATGCGGCGGCGCTTATCCCCGTGGTGGAAGGCCTCCAGCCGCTTTACGTCCATGTGGAGCGCGCAGCCGATATTCTGGCGGTGCTGAAGCTGCGGCAGGATTTCCCAAAACTCGATCTGATACTCGCCGGGGCCAGCGAAGGCTGGATTGTGGCGAATGAGATCGCCGCGGAGAAGGTCCCGGTGATCGCCAATGCGCTGAACGACCTGCCCGCCCAGTTCGAACAGCTGGCGGCAACCCAGTCCAATGTCGGACGGATGCATGCTGCCGGGGTGAAAGTGGCCATCGGCCGCTTCTTCGACATGAACCTGCCGCGCTATGCCCCGCAGCAGGCGGGCAATCTGGTGGCGCTGACCAGACTACCCGGCGCC
>DATJDU010000014.1:0-4718 GCA_035497315.1 Sphingomonadaceae bacterium | reverse complement strand
GCGAGGCCGAGCTTGCCGACATTGCTGTCGTTCACATCCTCCAGCGGGGAATAGCGCTGTTCGGCATAGGTACGGCCATAGGAGAGCCAATTATCGGGATCGTCTTCCGCGGCGAGCAGCCGCTGTTCGTCGATCGCTCCGTTTTCAGCCTGCTGGCTGCAGGCCGCGAGCAGGGCCAGAGCCGCTGCCGCCAATGCGCGCTTGAACATCCATCCTCCCGATGCCGAGGCATTTCGCCCTTATGCGAGCGCACAATAGGCAGAAGCGCGCAGGCCGCAAGCGCCGGCTTTCGCAAAGGGGGAGGTTCGTCCCCGCCGGTATGCCCGGCGGGGATTTCATGATCAGTTCCGCAGGTCGGGCGCCTTGGCGCCTGCCACCAGCCGGGCAATAACATCGTCGAGCGAGAGGAATTCCTGCTGCTGTTCGCCCAGAGTGCGCATGGCAACAGTGCCTTCCTCCGCCTCGCGCTTGCCCACCACCAGCAGGTGCGGGACCTTGGCCACGGAATGCTCGCGCACCTTGTAGTTGATCTTCTCGTTACGAAGATCGGTTTCGACGCGGATGCCAGCGGCCTTCAGCTTCGCCTCCACTTCGCGGGCGTAATCGTCCGCATCGGAAACGATGGTGGCCACCACGGCCTGCACCGGGGCGAGCCACAAGGGCATGCGGCCGGCGAAATGCTCGATCAGGATGCCGATGAAGCGTTCATAGGAACCGAAGATCGCCCGGTGCAGCATCACCGGGCGGTGGCGCTCGCCATCTTCCGCGATGTAGCTGGCATCCAGCCGTTCGGGCAGCACGCGGTCAGACTGGATCGTGCCCACCTGCCAGGTGCGGCCGATGGCGTCGGTCAGGTGCCATTCCAGCTTGGGCGCATAGAAAGCACCTTCGCCCGGCAGTTCTTCCCAGCCGAATTCCTCGGTGTTCAGCCCGGCGGCAGCCACCGCATCGCGTAATTCGTTCTCCGCCTGATCCCACATCTCGTCGCTGCCGAAGCGCTGTTCGGGGCGCAGGGCCAGCTTGATCGAATAGGTAAAGCCGAAGTCCTTATAGACCCGGTCCGCCAGCTTGCAGAACTTCTGCACTTCATCGACGATCTGGTCCTCGCGGCAGAAAATATGCGCATCGTCCTGCGTGAACTGGCGCACGCGCATCAGCCCGTGCAGCGCGCCATGCGGCTCGTTGCGGTGGCAGCAGCCGTTCTCATAGATGCGCAAAGGCAGGTCGCGATAGGACTTGATGCCCTGCTTGAAGATCAGCACGTGGGCCGGGCAGTTCATCGGCTTGAGCGCCATCCAGTCCGCATCGCCCGAGATGATCGGCCCTTCGTCATCGACGTTCGGAACCTCGTCGGGGATGACGAACATGTTCTCGCGATATTTGCCCCAGTGGCCGGACTGTTCCCACTGGCGGGCGTCCATAACCTGCGGCGTCTTGACCTCGCGATAGCCCGAATCGTCGATTGCGCGGCGCATATAGGCTTCCAGCTCGCGCCAGATGAGATAGCCCTTGGGATGCCAGAACACCGAACCATGCGCTTCGGCCTGAAGGTGGAACAGGTCCATTTCCTGCCCAAGCTTGCGATGGTCGCGCTTGGCGGCCTCTTCCAGCCGGGTGAGATGCGCGTCGAGCTGCTTTTTGTTCAGCCAGCCGGTGCCGTAGATACGGCTGAGCATCGCGTTCTTCTGGTCGCCGCGCCAATAGGCGCCCGATACGCGGGTGAGCTTGAAGGCTGCGGGATCGAGCTTGCCGGTGGAGGGCAGATGCGGCCCGCGGCACATATCCAGCCAGTCATCGCCCGACCAATAGACCGACAGTTCCTCGTTCTCGGGCAGTTCGGCGGCCCATTCGGCCTTGAAGCTCTCGCCCTGCTGCTTCCAGCGGCTGATCAGCTGTTCACGGCTCCACACCTCGCGGCGCAGCGGCTTGTTCGCGGCGATGATCTTACGCATTTCCGCCTCGATGGCGGGCAGATCCTCGTCCGTGAAGGGGCGGTCCCTGCCATCAATCTTCGGCGGGGCGAAATCGTAATAGAAGCCATCGTCGGTGGATGGGCCGAAAGTGATCTGCGTGCCGGGAAACAGGCTCTGCACCGCTTCGGCCAGCACGTGGGCGTAATCGTGCCGGGCAAGCTCCAGCGCCTCGGCCTCGTCCCGCGAAGTGACCAGCGCCAGCGCCGCATCGCCCGCGAAGGGCCGGGTGAGATCGACCAGTTCGCCATCCACCCGCGCGGCCAGCGCCGCCTTGGCGAGGCCCGGCCCGATCGCGGCCGCGACATCGCCCGGAGTGGACCCAGCCGGCATTTCGCGAACCGAACCATCTGGCAGGCTGATCTTCAACATATCGCTCATCGAACCCGTCTTTCATTCCCCAGGGCGGCGCCATGGCAGAAATGCCCGCGCCCCGAAAGGCCCGGCGTCGTCCAGTCTGGCAAAGGTTCGGGAAGCCGACGCCGCGCCGCCCGAACCCGGGCGGCGGTACGTTCAGCTACGCGACCGCCAGCCCCCGGGAAAACCGGGTGGTGGTGGTAGTCGGCAGCGTGAAGCGGCAAAGCATCATGCCTGCCCATATAGGGAAGGGCGGCGGTAAAGTCACTAAGGCAACCAGCGCCCCATGTGCCAGGCCCCGCCTGTGCCGTGCCGAAGGATAATTTCTCAACCTTTTTTGCTTAGCGCAAGGCTCGGGCTGAACGACACGACCGGTGCATTCGCGCCGATCCGCTCGGAGCAGAAGGGGCACTTGATGGGGCGTTGGTGGGGCATGGGCCCGAAACGCGCATTCCGATGGGTTTTCGGCTCGCTGGAAAGGCGGCTTTCCGGTGCCTTGCTGTTGATCGTTGTGGCAGCCACGGGTCTGCAGGCGGTCTCCGGCGAACGATCCGTCACCCTGCGCGACGAGAGCGAGGCGCTACGCGTGGCGTCCGAGAATGCCGAACGCGCAGGCGCGCTGATTCGCGCGGTCTCCGATTTCCACATGCAGTCCCATCTGGCGCTGATGCCCAACCAGCCCGACAATGCCGAAGAAGCGCTGACCGACACGGCCGTGAAGATCGACCGGGACATCACCGCGATGCGTCTCGACGGCGTGGAGCTGTTCGATCTCCCGCAGGATATCGGCCCCCTCAACGAGCTGGGCCCATTGGTGCGCGACATCAGACGCGAGGCCGAGCTGGGCGGAAGCGACCGGCCGCTGCTCGCTTCGATCGAGGCACGCATAGCGCAGATACAGACTCTGACCCGCTCGATCGAAGCCAAGCTCGATGAAGAGCGCGACCGGGCCTATGCCCAGCTGACTGAATCGACCCAAAGCTGGCACACGCAGGTCAGCGTGGCGGGCATGATCATGGTGGTGCTGGCGCTGGCGATCCTGATGGATTTGCTGACCAATATCCTGCCCTCCCTGCGCCTGATGCATCGCACGATACGCCGCCTTTCCAGCGGCGACCTCCATTTCGAGATCGAACAATTCCACCTTGAGGAACTGAGCGCACTGGCCGGCCCGCTGGAAACCTTCCGCCGCAATGCGCTGGCAGTGCAGAACCTGGCCTACACCGATTCCTCCACCGGCCTGCCCAACCGCCGCGCCTTCATGGAACGCAGCTGCGTGCGGCTGGAAGCCGGGCCGCGCAAAGGCGAGGCGGGGCTGGCGGTGATGGCCGCCGATGTCGACAATTTCAAACATGTGAATGACGATTACGGCCACGCCTGCGGCGACATGCTGGTTCGGCTGGTGGGCGAGCGGATGCAGCAGGTGCTGGGAAACCAGGCGATCGTTGCGCGATCCGGCGGTGACGAATTCGTGATCTGCGCCCCCTGTTACGATACCGCATCCGCCTTCACCGTCGGATCGCGGCTGGTGACGGCCATGCGCGAGCCTTTCGACCTGGGCGGCTTCACCGTTTCGGTCACGATCTCGCTCGGCCTTGTGGAAGCGGATGGCGGATCGAGCGAGGCGGCAGTGAACGCGCTGCTCAACCGGGCGGATCTGGCGCTTTATGCCTCCAAGAATCACGGCCGTAACCGCGCATCCGCCTATACTGTTGCGCTGGAATCCGAACGCGAGGCCGATCGCGGGCTGGAGCGGGATCTGGCCGTGGCGTTCGAGCGCAGCCAGCTCCACATGGTGTATCAGCCGATCCACGCCAATGCGGAACGCGAGGATGAAGTGGAGGCGCTGGTACGCTGGACTCACGCGGAACTGGGCGAAGTCTCCCCTTCGCGCTTCATTCCGGCGGCCGAACGCTCCAACCAGATCGTGCGGCTGGGCAGCTGGATCATCGAAAAGGCGCTGGCCGACCTTTCCCGCTGGCCGGGAATTTCGATGAGCCTCAACATTTCATCGCTGCAATTGCAGCAGGATGGTTTCGTCGGCTTCCTGATGCGCTGTTGCCGCAAGCACGGGATAACGCCGCGCCGGATCATCCTGGAAGTGACCGAATCGCTTTCCATCGAACGCAATACCCGCGCATTGATGACGCTGAACCTGCTGCGCAACGCCGGTTTCCGCATCGCCCTGGACGATTTCGGTACGGGCTATTCCTCGCTCTGCCTGATGAAGACCTTCAAGTTCGACCGGCTGAAGCTCGATCGCAGCCTGATCGCGGATCTGGGCAAGGACCCTACCTCGCAGGCTGTGTTCGACGCGGCAGTGACCATGGCACTGAAGATCGGGGCCGAAGTAGTCGCCGAAGGTATCAGCGACGAGGAATTGATCGAGCC
>DATJDU010000013.1:0-5569 GCA_035497315.1 Sphingomonadaceae bacterium | reverse complement strand
GGCTTTTCGAGGAAGAAGCCCGGTGTGCGGCGGGTGAGGGCACAAAGCGGGTTCATTGCCGCGTTGAAGATCGCCTTTTCCCAGATCGCTTCGTGAATCCTGGGCTCGAGCAGGGCGGTCATTCCTCCCTCGGTCAGCTTTTCAGCCACTTGTGCCGCAAAGCTCTCGTTGCTTCCGAAAGCGGGATAGAGTCGGGAGCCGCCTTCGCCCTTGGAACGGACCCGTCCCGGTCCTTCAAGGTCGGCGGGCAGTGAAGCGATGCCAACCAGCACGCGCTCCTTCGCCACATGGGCGGCAATCCGCTCCGCATTGCCGAGGCCGTTTTGCAGGGTGAGGACATGGGTTTCCGGGCCGATCAGGTGCTTTGCGCCCTCCATCGCGGACTCGGTATGGAACACTTTGGTGAAGACCAGCACCAGATCCATGATCCCTTCGGCGTCGGCCGGCAGACGGGCGGGCAGGGGCAGCACTTCCAGCCCGGCACGGGTTTCCAGTTCCAGCCCGCGTGCATTGATCGCATCGATATGCTCGCGGTTCACATCCACCAGCGTGACGTCACAGCCCGCGCGGTGGAAGGCTGCGGCATACAGGCAGCCCATGGCCCCGGCGCCGACGATTGCAATCTTCATGGCATTCTCTCCTGCGCCGCTTGCCTCGCGGCTATTTCACTGCGCTGTAGCCGAAATCCGCAGTGCGTCGGAACAGCATGTCTGCCCGGTGCGGCATGGCGGCCCAAAGTGCCCGGGTAAAGCGTTCATAATGCTGGACGAAGTGTGTCACCCCTTCCCGGTCCATGCGCGGGCGAGTGCTGCCCTGGGCCAGGCCTTCCTCCTGCTTGAGCCTTGAGGCGATCACCGTTTCGATGTCCGGAACCTCGATCGAGACGAGCAGGGCGAAGCGGTCCCAGATTGCGGGATACTCGCGTGCGAGTTCACCCAGAGACCAGCGAGCCCACTCGCCTTCCGGGTCCTGCGCCTCTTCAAGCTCGTTGATCGGGCCCGTCCACGCAGGAACGTCCTCGGCCCGCAGGCCCACGCACCAGCCTTCCAACAGGATCGCGTCCGGGCGGCCTTCGAAGTCCGGCCATTCTTCACGACTGATCCGGTCATCATCCAGCTTGTCGAAGCGGGGCAGGGGCGTGCGGCTGTCGGGCCCGGCCTTGGCCAGTGCATCGAGGGTGTCGGCCATCAGCAGCACGTCATGCGTGCCGGGCACGCCGCGCGTCTCGCACATGGGGTGAATCAGCCGTGCAAGCTGCAGGCGCGGGGGCTTGCCGAAATAGAAATCGTCCAGCGAAAGTAACGCAGGACGCATGGCGTGGAACCGTTCCAGCGCCAGCCCGATGAGCTGGGTGAGCGTGGATTTGCCCGAGCCTTGCGCACCATTGATGCCGATCACCGGCGGTGCCTCATCGCGAGGCAGCGCTGCGATACGCTCTGCCACGAGGCAGGCCGCCTCGGCAGAGGAGAGGTTGGCGGGGAAGCCTTCGGGTAGGAAGGCGAGCAATTCCTTGGGCCGGGACATTACGCGCCGATAATGCTTCCGCCGAGCAGCATCAACAGCCGCACGTCGATCCCGTGGCCCTTTGCCCGGAAATCGGCGATGGTCTGAGCGATCTCGCTCAGTTTCACGCGGTGGACGGTGATATTCTCGCCGGCGGTGCCGCCGCCTTTGCCTATTTTTGTGAGCCCAGTGGCCTTCAGCAGGGTGAAGCTTTCGCTGACCATGCCGGGGGAGGAATAATAGTCGCCCAGATTTTCCCAATGGGCGGCATGATAGCCGGTTTCTTCTTCCAATTCGCGCTGGGCGGCATCCAGGGCATCTTCGCTATCTTCGTTATCTTCGCGCTCATCACCGATCAGTCCGGCCGGCAGCTCCAGGCAGGGGTGGCCCAGCGGCACGCGGAACTGTTCGACCAGCACCACCTCGTCCCCCTCCAGGGCCAGGATCACGGCGGCGCGGATATCGCGGGCGCGGCTGACATATTCCCAGTTTCCGCGGGTTTTCGCGATGATGAAGCGGCCTTGCCAGCGGATTTCTTCCGGCATGGCGGCGTCGGGCGGAATGGTGTTTTCGGTCATACTTCGATCAGGCGGTCCGGCAATTCGTTCCTGTCATCTTCACTACGCGGGAAATGCTGTGCGAGGATAGCGCCCACATCGCGCACGCCCGCCGCCATGCCGTCGCCGATGCGGCCGTCCTTGATGTGGACAAGCATGTCGGCCATCGCCTCGCCCCAGACGGCGGGGGAGACCTTCCCGGCGATTGCCTCGTCGGCCACGATTTCGGCCCGGTGCTCACGCAGGGAGAGGTAGATCAGAATGCCGGTACGGCCATGGGTGCGCCGCTCCGCGCCCACCTTGAAGAAGCTCACCGCCCGGTCGCGTACGCGCGCCGATTTCACACCCGAGGGGATGAGGAAGAATTTCAGCTGCTGGATCAGCTGGAGCAGCATCATGGCGATGAATTTGACCACACCCAGCGCCATGACCAGCAAGAGCAACTCGCGATGGGTCCATTCATGGCCCCACAGGCCGAATACGCGGTCGATCAGACCGAGATAGAAATCGGGAAAGGCGCAAAACAGCGCCATGGCGAGGAAGCTGACCGCCACCGACCATGCCAGCGCGATGTCGACATAGCCGTCGGACCGATCGGCCACGATAGTGACGATTTCGCCTGCGCTAAGCTCCTCGGCCTTGCCGACCGCGTCGCTTACCTTGTTGCGTTCTTCCTCCGAGAGGGTGATGCGTGCCATGGCCGTTCCCCTACCAGCTGCCCGAGGCGCCGCCGCCGCCGGACATGCCGCCGCCGAAACCGCCGAAGCCGCCTCCACCGCCGCCGCCGAAGCCGCCACCTCCACCCCAGCCATCATGATGCCCGCCGCCGCCGCGCGTGGCGGCATTGAGCGCTTCCCACAGGATGATATTGCCCACCGCGCTGCCGAAGCCGCTGCGGCGCTGGCCCCGGCTCCTGCGGCCGAATACCAGCGCAAAAAATACGATCAGCACGATCCAGAAGATAATCCCGCCAATACTGGCGCCGGGATCGGACTGGCGCGCCTTTTCGGCAGCGGCAGCCGCCTCGGCAATGGCCTTGGCATCTTCGGGCGAACGGTCGAGCTGGGTGACGATGGCGTTGACCCCGGCCTCGATCCCGCCGGCCATGTCGCCCGCCTTGAAGCGCGGTGTGATCTCGTCGCGGACGATCCGGCCGGAAAGAATGTCGGTGATATAGGGCGTGAGGCCATAGCCGACCTCGATCCGCACCTTGCGCTCATTGGGCGCGACCAGCAGAAGCACGCCCGTGTCGCGCTCCTTCCCGCCGATGCCCCAGGTTTCGTAGAGCTTGGTGGCGTAGGGCTCGATCGCATCGCCATCGAGGCTGGGCACTGTCGCCACGATCACCGCGTTGCCGGTCTTCGCGTTGTAATCGCGCAGCCGCGCATCCATCGCGGCCTCCTGCTGATCGGGGATCAGATTGGCCCCGTCATAGATCGGGCCTGTGGGGCGCGGCGGCACGGCCGCCTGCGCGGGGACAGCGAGCCCTGCCAGCAGCATGACTGCCAGCAGGGCGTTAATCGCGGAGAGCGCGATGCCGCGCAGATGAGACAGGGTCACGGCCTAGCCTTGATCAGCCTCCTCACTTCGCCGGAGCGGCGGAAGAGGGTGCGCCGGCCATTCCGCCGAAGTCCACCTTGGGGGCTTCCTTCGCGCCTTCATCGGCCTTGAAATATTCCATCGGCTTTGCGCCATAGACGATCTTGGCGGCCATGATCGCAGGGAAAGTGCGGATTTCGGTGTTATAATCCTGCGCCTTCTCGTTGTAGCGGATGCGTTCCACATTCACCTGGTTTTCCGCGCCTTCCAAGGCCACCATCAAATCCTTGAAGTCCTGCTGGCTCTGGAGCTGGGGATAGGCCTCCACCACTGTGCGCAGCTGGCCCAGCGCCTGGGTGAGCTGGTTCTGCGCGGCCTGGAACTTGGCGAATTCTTCCGGGTTCGAAAGATCGTCGGTGGTGATGTTGATCGAAGTCGCGCGGGCGCGGGCTTCCACCACATTGGTCAGGATCTGGTTTTCGGAGCCGGCGGCGGCTTTCACTGTTTCCACCAGATTGGGGATCAGGTCGGCGCGGCGCTGATAGGCGCTTTCCACCGTGCCCCACTGGGCCTTGGCGGCTTCTTCCTTGGTCGGCACGCTGTTGATGCCGCAGGCTGCGAGGCCGAGCGCGGCAATGGCCACGACGGCGAGGCGCGTGATGCGGGCGGTGAGCGAGCTGGTCATGGCGATAATTCCTCCATGCCGCCGGTTGCTAAGGGCGGCTTACTGTATTGCCTAGATAGCACGGTGGGTGCCTTGTTCAAGAATAACCGGATAGTCCCGGCTTGTGACAATTGCGCAAAGCTGGCAGGTTGGCCGCGATACCTCAAGTCAGGAGAGGGATAGAATGTTTAAGGAATTCAAGGAATTCATTGCGCGCGGCAATGTGATGGACCTGGCGGTAGGCGTCATTATCGGCGCTGCCTTTTCGGCCATTGTCACGTCGCTGACCGATAGCGTGATCATGCCGCTGGTGGGGGCGATCATCGGCAATGTCGATTTTTCGGACCAGTATATCGTGCTCAGCGGCGAGGTCGCTCCGGGCACTCCGCTGGCCGCCGCGAAAGAGGCCGGAGCCAATATACTGGCCTGGGGCAGCTTCATTTCGGCCGTAATCAATTTCCTGATCCTGGCCTTTGTGATCTTCCTCATGGTGCGCACGGTGAACAAGGTGCTGCGCAAGAAGGAAGAAGAAGCAGCGCCGCCGCCGCCCGCCGGGCCGAGCGAGATCGATTTGCTGACCGAAATCAGGGACGCGCTGAAGAAGTAGGGGAAGAAATAGGGAGAATGGCGGTTCGTCATTGCGAGCGGCTGAAGGCTGCGCTGCAATCGCGTTGTCGCTGGATTGCTTCGTCGGCTGTGCCTCCTCGCAATGACGAAGAATTGAGAGTTTCGATCGCGGGCCTTCGCCAGCCACTTCCCATTCAGCCAAGCAGCCCCTATATAGGGGCTGCCGGTTTCGACCGGCTATGGTGATAAATTGCGATGTGCAATAGACACAGCGGACCCGGGGGCAGTACCCGGCGGCTCCACCATCTTTCTCGATGTCATTGTTTTTCAATGACTTGGGGGAAAATGACGGGGCCGAACTAGGATCGACGTGTGTTGAAAAGCATTGTTTTTGCCCGGGCTGAGTAACCCGTTCAAGGCTCAAAACTCACAAGTGCCAATGACAATGAAGCACTCGCTATTGCCGCGTAATTCTAGGGCTTAACGGCCTGAATTTACAAAGCTAAAGCGCGGTTGGACCGACCGGGCAACAGAACGGATACCGGGGGCCCGGGGGAGCCTAGCAACAGAATCCCCCACCTGATTTCCCCCGACCTGATTTCAGCGCCATTCCGCCCATGCCGGCTGCGCCATGCCGGGCTGCGAACGCGGTTCCCAGATAATCTCTCGTCATTTCCGCGCAGGCAGGAATGGCGAAGGTAGAAGAGTGGAGCTAGCGGAACGTCTGCGCGGTCGCTTC
>DATJDU010000012.1:0-45824 GCA_035497315.1 Sphingomonadaceae bacterium | reverse complement strand
GCCGCCGCCAATGCCAATGGCTATGCGATCTCCTCCAAGCCGATCCACGATCTCACCCTCGTTTCCATGACCGACCATGCCGATCACGAAGCCTCCATGCTGCAAGACGTGAAGGCCGGACGCCGCACCGAAGTGGATTCGATCAACGGAGCGATCGTGGAAGCTGCAAAAGAGGCTGGGGCCGAAGCCCCCGTCACCGAAACACTGTGGCGCCTCGTCAAGCTGGAGGAAGCAAAGCTGGGAGCCTGAACTCCCAGCCCCGCCCCTCTCTCAAGTCATCAATCTTCCGGCGCGACAACCTTGCGGCTGTGGAACAGCCACTTGCCATTGACGCGCACGACTTCGTCCACCCCATTACCGGCAGCCAGCAGCTTCGGCGGATCATCGAGCTTGCCGGTCTCGCTCAGGCGATAGGTCTGCCAATAATAGTGAATCTTGGCCGCGTTCGGGCCGGTAAACTCGATCCACTGGTTGCTGGTGGCATGCTGCAGCTTGGGCGCCGGCTTCCCATCCTTGGTGAAATCGGCAACCATCTTGTGCAGCGCCTCACGGCCCTTGGTCTCGCCGAAGGAACCGTCCTCGGTGAAGGCAGAGACATAGGCGTCGGCGTTGAACTTATCGAGCGCACGGTCATAACGCCACATCAGCGCCTCGATCTCTTCGCGGTCCTTGGCGCGGCGCAGTTCCGCATCCACGCTACCCACTGCGGGGGGCGAACCTTCGGGCAGGCTGGCCGGGTCCCAATGCTGGTCGGCCTTGCCGTCCACGAACCGCCAGGTGTCGAACCAGGTAGTGGTGTAGCTCTTGGTCGGGTCGCCCGGCATCGGCAGGGTGCGCACGGTCAGCACCGTCACATAATCGCCTTCAGCCTGCACCGCCACGATGGGCGAAGTGAGCGTCTTGCACTCCTTGTCCTCAGGGCGCTTCGCCACATTGATGAAATAATCCATCACACCCTTGAGCCCCGAAGCGGCGAAAGGGTTGTGCTGGATGTAACGATCCGTGATCCATTCAGGCGCGCGGCTCCACTGATTGCACTGGAGCAACTCCTTCATGATATGGAGCGCCGCCTGCTTGTTCTTGTGAACCTTGGGGTCTGCGCTGTTAAACAGCGAAACCGGATCGGGATGCGCGATAACCGGATCGCTGAGCGGCTTCATTTGCGCAGAAGCGGGTGCGGCAGCCATCATTCCCGTGGCCAGCAGCGTTGCCGCCAACATCGATATTTTCAGTTTCATCCTATTTCCCTCTGACTTCCTGATTCTCCCGTACCCGTTTTGTGTAACGGGCCCGACACTTCTTTCAAACATTTGCGGCATCTTGCTTGCCTGTTGCGCTGCACCACCCCCATGCTAACCAGTACAGATCATCATCCGCCCGTCAGGGCACCGACTGCCGAGCCTGAGCCAATGCAATCGACAGCCTTACCCGACGGAAGCCCCATCTGATGAGCAACGCCGCGCCTCCTCCCTCCCTGGGCTTCAGCGTGGGCATCACGGGCCACCGGGCCGACCGCATTTCCGACAAAGCCGCCGTTCGCGCACGATTGGACGAAGTGCTCCGGTCGATCCAGGAAACCATGGACCATATCGTCACCGGCCATCTGTTCCGGGCGGGGAAGCATCCGTTGCGAATGGTCTCCGCGCTTGCCGAAGGCGCGGACAGAATGGCGGCGAAGGCCGCGCTGGATATGGGAGAAACGCTGGAAGTGGTCCTGCCCTTCCCGATCCCGGAATATGAAAAGGACTTCGAGACCGCAGAATCGCGCACCGAATTTCACATGTTGCTCAGCCAGGCATCGGCAGTAATCGAACTCGACGGCGATGCGCATGACCGCCCCCGCTCGTATGAGGCGGCGGGAATGACCCTGCTCGACAATTGCGACCTGCTGATCGCGATCTGGGACGGTGGCGCAGGGCGCGGACGTGGCGGCACGCGTGAAGTCATCGGCCAGGCCGCCCGGCGCGGCATCCCGGTAATAGTGATACCGCCCGACGGATCGAATATTGCGGTGCATGGCGCTATCAACAGCGAACCGATGCGCTTCATGGATGTGCCGGTCCATTCGATGGATATCCTGCCCGATATCATCGCCTCTCTGGTCGGTACCTATGGCGATTCCAAGGAAGACGCGGAATGGCGCAAGCTTGCCCAGATGCCGCCCAATCCGCTGATCCACGATGCCTATCCGCTCTTGCTCAAGCTCGCCGGGGTGCGGCCGTGGTTCCGCCGCAAGAGCAATGGCGGCGGTTGGGAAGACCCGCCGGCCAAGGGCGCGCTTGCCAACGCCTTCCACTGGTGGGACGATGCCGCAATCCGCGCCGCCCAGGCCTTCCGTTCCGCAGTGATCGTCAACTTCTCGCTTGCGGCAATGGCTGTCGTTCTTGCTGCCAGCGGTGTGCTGGGCGGTCATTACAAATGGCTGTTCGTGGTGGCGGAAATCATCACAATTCTGTTGCTGTTGATCAATGCTGTCCATGCCGGGCGGATGCGCTGGCAGGAGCGCTGGCTTGAATCCCGGCAGGTCGCCGAATTGCTGCGTGTGGGAACCATGCTGCGCAGTGTGGGCATCGGGCGCGGCATCGCCGATCCGGGCGAAGGCGGATCGAATGGCTGGTATGCCGGGGCCATTGCGCGTAGCTGCGCGATGGAATCCATCGATCTCTCGCATCCGGAAAGCGCCGCGGAGCCTCTGATCGCAGAAGTGACGAGCCAGGCAAACTGGAACGAGAGCACATCGCACCGGATGCACCTTGCCGCACATCGCATCGAACGTTTCGGCGAAGTGCTGTTCGCAGCGGTGCTGGCCTCGTCGGTGGGCTGGCTGATCCTCTATTTCACGGCGGAGGATATTGCGAGTGACCTGAAATATGTGCTCACCACCATCACCGCCGGCCTGCCGGCCGTCGCCACGGCGAGCTATGGTATCCGCATCATCCTCGATTTCGAAGGCGTTGCCGGCCGCGCACATCAGATCTCCATCGGCCTCAATGCCCTGCTCGCGCGGTGGGAGGCCGGGCCGAAGAGCTCGGCCAACCTCCAGGAATTCGCCCGCCGTGCCGCCGACATCATGCTGAGCGACGTGGCCGCATGGCGCCTGCTGGCCGAAGGCCGGCGGCTGACGATCCCGGGCTAGAGGCAGCCCTGTCACCTTTCCCGGCATGAAAACACGCATTTTCGCGCAATGCATATCACGCCCTTCCGGCGCAGATTTCAGCCGTTTTTCGGCCCTGCGCGCGGTGCGAAGTGTCACCTTCCATTTCGGGTTTTCGTGCAGATCCCGCGCCATGCGGAACACCGGGCCGATCGGGGTGGAGAATGCGCAAGGCAGGGCGGATGCAAGGTGGTCCATCGCGCAGGGTAAACCCCATTGGGGGGGCTGTAGGAAAGTGTTTTAGGTCAGCCCCCTAAACGGGCCGGTCAGACTTCCGCCCGCGTCCGCACTTCATGGACCAGCGAGAAGTGCCCCACGGTCAGCACCGAGCCCACCGGCAAGACCGCCGCGCCCATCACCCGCTGACCGTCCACGAAAGTCCCATTAGTGGAATTGAGGTCTGACACGAATAGATCGTTGTCCTTCAGTTCCACTGTGCAATGCGATCGCGAAACCTTGGCATCCGCCAGCACCACATCCGCCGGGGCAACGCGGCCGATCTTGATACCCAGCGGCCCCACGATGTAGCGCTTGGGTGCCTCGTCCCCCAGCGAGACTTCCAGACAATGCAATTCGTCGCTGCCCATCAGGCCGAACTCGTCGGACTGGGTATAGAACTGGGTCGCCTCATATTCATCCGGCTCGTCCAGAGCGGCAGCGGCCTGAGTGCCGCCCTGCTTCATGATCGCTTCCTGCAGGGCCGCGACTGCGGATAGGAGATTGTCCACCTTCCCATTCGCAATCAGATCGCCTGCGGAAGCGGGCGCGGCGGGGCGCGATGCCGGTGAAGGGCGCGTGGCGACCGGTTGCGGCGGCGGAGGTGGCGGAAGGCCGGCGGCCGCATCGGCGTCCCGACCGGTCGCAACCATGCGGCGCACATCCTTAACGAAATTCTTCCAATGCGCATCCGAGACATCGCCCGTCCAGTGCGACAGGTCCGCTGTGTGCGTCAGTTCGAAGATGATCGGGCGGTTGCAAGGCTCGATAATCGCGGGGGCAAAGGTGCGATTGCGGTCCGCCAGCGTGGCCTCGGCTCGCACCCAGCGCGAAATGACCGAGCGCGGCGACCAGAGCACCACCACCGCCTTGGCGGCGCGCAGTTCCTGTTCGATCACTTCGTCGAAAGTTTCGCCCGAATGAAGGGCAGCATCCCACCAGACCGAAAAGCCTTCATGCGCAAAGGCTTCGGCGAAAATATGCGCTATATCCTGGTCGTCCCGGGCATAGGAAATGAAGATATCCTGTCCGTGCAACTCGACACTCCAGTAAAACGATCCCGCCGGCTGGGCGGTTAAGCAATTTGTCTTCCGTGCAATTCCCCCAGACGCCATTCACCGCTCGAAGGATCAAACGGAGCGACGGCTATCTGTTCTTGAAACGCACCCGACTCCCCCCTGAGAGGCTGGTGCGATTGGATGCGAAAGATATCTCAAGGCCTTCTATTCGCAAGCGCAAAAAAACATTCGCTTAATTCGTCCAGACAACGCAGAAATTCACCGGGCTCCCGCATGTCGATCAAAGCGAATATAAATCACGTCACCCGCACGATCACCATGGTGACATTGTCGGGCGCCCCGCGCGCGAGGACCATTTCCAGCAATGAATCAACGGCTTGTTCCAGAGGCTTGGAATAGAGCGCAGCGAGGATTTCCACCTGCGTGACCATCCGCGTCAGGCCATCGCTGGCGAGCAGGAAGATGTCGCCGGGGAAGGCCACTCCCCCCTTGGTTTCGATATGAAGTTCTTCCGCCGCGCCCACGGCCCGGGTGATGACGTTGGCATTGGGATGCTTTTCGGCATCGTTGGGATCGAGCATCCCGGCGGCGACCAGATCCTGAACCAGGCTGTGATCGCGCGTGATCTGCACGATTGCACCGTCACGATAGCGATAGGCGCGGCTGTCGCCCGCCCAGAAGCAGCGATACTGGCCATTACCGATAGCCAGCCCCACCACCGTGCTGCCGATCGTGCGCTGTTCCGGGCCCTGATGGCCCAGATCGATCAGCGCATCATTCGCACCCTTGAGCGCCTCCACGGCCTGCCGGGCCTGCAGATCGGGGTCCGCATGGGATGGCTGGGCCGGGACTGGCAGGGCGGAGAGAACCTCCACCACCTTGGCGCTGGCGACTTCGCCCGCATCATGCCCGCCCATCCCGTCGGCGACGGCCCACAGGCCCCTTTCGGGCAGGCTGACGAGCGCATCCTCGTTCAGTTTTCGGCGCAGGCCGACATGGGTTCGCAGGACGCATTCGAAACCCATTACCTAATCCTTACACACGCCCTGCCTAAAGGCTGGATATTTGCCAGGGATCGTGCAACTTTCCGTTGCAGCGCAACATTTAGAACACAGGAAGTCACCAATGAGCAAGGCCTATAGCAACAAGGCACTGCCGGCTGGCACGATATTGCGCGAGTGGCGGCTTGAGCAAGTGCTCGGTGTGGGCGGCTTCGGGATCGTCTACAAGGGGCGCGGGATTTATTTCGACGAGCTTGTTGCGATCAAGGAATACTTCCCCAGCTCGATCAGCGAGCGGGATGAGGATGCTACCGTCGTCCCCATCGATTCCGATGCGGAAGAGGTCCACGCCCTCGGCCTCAAGAAATTCGTCGAAGAAGCCAAGCTCCTGTGGAATCTCTCCACCCCCACGCGCCACCCCAATATCGTGAGCGTGCGCAGCCTGTTCGAAATTCACGGCACCGCTTACATGGTGATGGATTTCGAGGATGGAGTTTCCCTTTCCAGGCTGCTCAAGCAGGGGACCAGCTTCAACGAACAGAGCCTGACCGCACTGATCCGCCCGATTGCCGAAGGGCTGGAACGGGCGCACCGCGTGGGCGTGCTCCATCGCGACATCAAGCCGCCGAACATCCTGGTGAATGACGATGGGCGCCCGGTGCTGATCGATTTCGGCTCCGCCCGCTTCGAATCCGGGGAAGCGACCAGCACCAAGGTCACCTTCCACACGCCGCCTTATGCCGCGATCGAACAATATGTGAAAACCTACGATCAGGGCCCGTGGACCGACGTCTATGCGCTGGGCGTGGTGCTTTATGAATGCATCACCGGCGAAAAGCCGCCCGAAGTGCTGGAACGGATGCATGGCGGGCTGGGCAAGCCGCTCGCGGATGGCGACTGGCCGGGCTACAGCCGGAAGTTCCTGCGGGCCGTCGACGCGGCGATGACGATCAAGCCGGGCGAGCGGCCGCAATCGATCTCTCAATGGCTGGAACTGTTCGACAGGGAGGACGATGGCCCCCTGCCCGCGCCGGAACCGGATGCCGAGGATGAGGACGCCACCCGCGTCTCGGGCTTCGTCTCCGAGCCCCAGGAACTGGTGCCGGTGAACCCTCCGGCCGAAGGCATCGCCAAGGTGGAACAGGTCGACATCGGCGTTCCCGACGATCCCAGGGAAGCGAAGTTCAAGCGCGCAGGCCAGGATACAAGCACCGGGCGCAAGACGGACGAGGTTCCCCCTCCCCCACAATCCAGCGCCAGTGCCAGCGACAGCAAGGCTGAACAGCCCAAACCCGCAGCCGGGGCCAATGCAGCCGCCACGCCGCCCAGACAGCCTGCCAAGCCCGCATCAGCTGGCGCCCCGGCCAGGAAGCTCAGCCCGATGGTTGCAGGCGGCGCCGCGCTGGCGCTGGTCGCAGCAGTAGGCGGAGGCTGGTATTTCTCCAGCAACGCCAGTTCCAAAGGCGGAACGGACGACGCGCTGCTGGCCGATGATGGCGCCGGACAGGACGGGGAGACGGTCGAGGCCGTCGAAACGGTCAATATCGAGGAAGCCGGCGGTGTGGCCCAGGCACTCCAGGGGCTGGCCGACGAGGCGCGCCGCCTGCGCGCGCCGGCTGCCGCGCTCAAGCGCTTGACCGATGCCGGCCCGCAGCTGGCCACCCTTGAAGCCGAATGGAAGGCGCTCACCGCCGATCCCTCCAAGGCTGCCGAAGCGAAGGCGAAAGACGAGGAAATGGGCAAGATCGCCCGTACGGCGGCCGGTCAGTTCGCCGCCGCCCTGGCGAGCGATGCCGATGGGCGAGCCCGGCGGCTCGCAGCCGATCAGCCCTGGGCCGATCCGCGCAATCCGGCCGCTGCTGCCGGCGCCACGGCCGAGCGGCAAAAGCTGGCGACGCAAATTCGCGGGGCGCTCGGCAATATCCGCGCCTCTGCCGCGAGTGCTGCAAAGGCGCCGGACACCGCCCAATCGCTCACTTTCGCGCGTCAGGCCCTCGCCCACAATGGTGCCTACAATGCAGCAATTGCCCGCGCCTATCGCACCAAGGACGCTGGTGAAGGGCAAGCTTCCGCTTCTGCCTCGAGCACCGGCCAGACTGCGGCGACTTCAGCCACGTCTTCCTCGGCAGGCAGTTCCGAAAGTGCCGCATCCATCACCGAGACGGCCCGGATAACAGGCCGGTACGAACCGGCAAACGATGGCCAGAAGCGCCAGCTCAAATCGGCTGTCGACGGCGCGAAGGATATATCCAAACAGGTAATCCGCCTTGCCGACCGCAACAAGCCAGGTGCGAACGCGACCCCGGAACAGAAAGAAGGATATCGCGTCCGGCAGGCCAATGCCGCAACGGCGCGCGATTACGAGAGCTATCTCGACTCGCTCTCCAACTCGATGCGCGGTGCGCGGTCGAGGGCAGAGGCTGACCAGCTCATCGCTCAGGCGAACCAGACCAAGGGCTATCTTTCGCAGCTCCTGTCCGCATCAAAGGCGGCCAACTAGGTCGTGGACAAACTCGCCATCGCCAGATTTCCGAAACCGATCGGGGGCCGCCGTGTTGCAACGATAGATATCGGAGGAGAGCGCTGATGGAACTGCATCGCGGGCGACTGATCGATCATATTCAACTGGTGGTTGCCGACCTGGAAGCGAGCCGCCGCTTTTATGAGGCGGTCTTCAAAGTGTTGAACGTGCCCGTGGAAAGCAATTCTCCTGATCATTTCTGGGCCGATGAATTGTTCGTCTCCAGGCCCGACGATCCGGAAGCGGCCGGTGTCCTGACCGGCCGCCATCATATCGCTTTCCAGGCTGCCGACCGCCAAACGGTCGATGATTTCTACGCTGCCGGCCTTAAAGCAGGCGGCAAGGATAATGGTGCACCCGGAGAGCGAACCAAATACCATCCAGGTTATTACGCGGCATTCCTGCTCGATCCGGACGGCAATAACATCGAAGCCGTATATCATGGCGAAGCCAGTCGAAGCGCGGCCTCCGTCAGGCTTAGCTTCTACAGGCCACCGGCCTAGGCAGCGTAGCTCAATCAGCCCCGGGCAGGCCAGCATCCAGCCGGGCGAGCAATTCTTCAAGGAACGCATTCACCTGCAGGATTTGCTCGTCTGAAAAACCGTCCAGCAGGCGCGCTCGCATGGTGTCGGAAATCTCGAAGATCTTTGCCAGTTCGGCCTCGCCTTCATCAGTCAGCCGAAGCTGATTGGTCCGCCGATCATTGGGATCGGGCAGACGTTCCACCTGACCGTCCCGCTCAAGCGAATCCAGCATCCGGGTCAGGGTAGGCCCCTCGATGCGCAGCCTCCGCGCGATTTCCACCTGCGGGCTGAGCGGCGGGGAATTGAGGATCGCGGCCATGGCCTCCATCCGGGCAGAACTTTGCTCGATCGGGCGCAGCCGATCATCCATCAAGGACCGCCAGCGGCGCGTGGCGAGCACCATCAGCACGGTCATGCGGATTTCCGGCGTCGACCTGCCTTCGCGATAGAGCGCGAAGCTGCTCTTCGGCTTCCGCCTGGTTTTCGTTCCGTCTTCTGACGCCATCACTTGCGCAATCCGGCCACTCGGCCAACAGATACCACGCGCCAATCGCGCGCCCCCTGCCCATACGCCTCCAGCCGGTCGATGGAAGTCCCTACCGCACATGGATTGCCATTACCCACCCTACGGCGATAGAGCGCAATCGACTGCAGGAGAGGCCCGACAATGATCACTGTTTATCACGTCCCCCACACTCGTTCGCTGCGCGTACTCTGGCTTATGGAAGAGCTGGGCGAGGATTACCGCATTGAAAAGCTGGGCTTCCCGTTGCCGCCAGAATATCTGGAGATCAACCCCGCCGGTACTGTCCCGGCGATCGACGATGATGGCATCCGCATGGGAGAATCCCTTGCGATCCTGCAATATATCACCGGCCGCCGCCTGCCGCAGGCGATGGAATTCACGGTTGGCCCCAACCCGAACCCCGCCGATTATGCGGCGCATCTCCAGTTCCTTCACTATGGCGAGGCGAGCCTGACGTCCGCCGTTTCGGTGATCTTTCGCACCGTGAAACTTGCTCCGGACGATCAGAAGGACAATTTCAGCGTGCGCGATCTCAAGGCAGCCTTCGGCCGCCGGCTCGCCCTGCTGGATGCGCGCATGGAAGACGGGCGTGAGTGGATCATGGGCGAGAAGTTCACCATCGCCGACATTTCCGTCGGTTATCCGCTGATGATTGCGCAGATGCTGGGCATGGGCGAAATGCTGTCCGACAAGGTAGTCGCCTATGTCGAGCGGCTGAAAGCCCGCCCGGCCTATCAGCGCGCCATCGCGAAATAACCGCGTCAGCCCGCGATCGGCTTCCAGAAGCGATCCACCGGCTCGCCGCGGGCGATCCTGTCCAGCCCATCCAGCACCTCCTGCCGCGGCGAACCCGCGCGCAGGTGGAGCGAGGGCGCGATCATATAGGCCATGTCCTGCTGTGGCATCTGTTCCAGCGCAGCGGCCAGTGCGGGATGCTCCCAGGGCTGGCCGCCGTTCGAGACGCGATTTTCCGCGCTCATTCCCTCGAACAGGTAGATATCGTCGCCATCCACGCCGAAGATGCGACCGGTGAAACGGCAATCCGGCGAGGCGAGATAGAGCATCAGGTTGGAGACGTTCTGCGGCGCCATCCGGTCAAACCCTTCTGGCACGCGCATGATCTCGTCCAGCTTGGGCACGGCATCGGTCATGCGGCTGCGGGCCATCGGCGCCAGCGCGTTGACCCGCACGCCCAGATGGGCAAGCTCGCTGGCTGCCGCGACGGTCAGCGCCGCCACACCGGCCTTTGAGGCGACATAGGAAATCGCGCCCGGCGGCGGATTGGTGCCTGCGGGCGAACTGGTGTTGATCACCGCCCTGCCCGGCTGCGCCCCCTGCTCCGCCCAATATCGCGCCGCCCAGTGGAGCATGGCCGCCGTGCCGGTGAGGTTCACCGCCAGCACGCGGTTCCAGCCCTCGCCGCTTTCCCCCTCGATGGAGTCGTAACGGGTGATCCCGGCGTTGTTGACGAGGATATCCAGCCGTCCGAACCGTTCCAGTGCGTGGTCGATCACGGCCTTGGCGGAGTCCCAGTCGGAGATATCGGCAATGTCGGCCGCCGCCCGCCCGCCCAGCGCCTCGATCTCGCGCGCCACAGCCTCCGCAGGAGTGGGATCGGAGCCATCGCCGGTGATCGCGCTGCCCAGATCGTTTACCAGCACAGAGGCACCCTGGGCCGCCAGCATCAGCGCATGACTGCGGCCGATACCGCGCCCGGCGCCCGTGACCACAGCCACCTTGCCTTCGAGCAATTTCATGCCCCGCTCCTGATGAATTGAGCCGCCCGCTCAGCCACCATGATCACCGGCAAATTGGTGTTACCGCCCGGAAGGCGCGGGAAGATCGAGGCATCCGCCACGCGTAACCCGGCGATACCGCGCACCCGCAACTCGCCATCTACGACAGAAGCATCGTCCGCCCCCATCCGGCAGGTGCCGCTAGGGTGATAGGCGGTGGCGGCCGTTGCCCGGACATGTTCCATCACCTCGTCGTCTCCCGCGAAATCGCGTTCGGGCCGCCGGATCGAGCCCGTCACTCCGGCGAGCGACGGCTGGGCAAGCAACGCGCGCAAGGTCCTGTAGCCACGCAGCATCTCCGCCCGGTCATGCTCCTCGCCCAGAAGGTTGAAGAATATCCGCGGATGCTCCGCCGGATCGGGGGAGCGCAGCTTGAGCCAGCCCCGGCTCTCGGGATAATTGAGCGACCACATCGCCCCCAAGCGCGGCCCGAATTTCGGGGCAATGCCAGGGAACCAGACGCGGGATTCGATCGCCAGCGGGATCAGCAGGATATGGAGATCCACTTTCGGATCGCCTTCATGCGTCGTGACATTGGCCGATACCGCCAGCGGCGGCGCACCGAAGGGGCCCTTGCCGAACAAGAACCAGTTGAGCGCCGAAAGGGCCATCCGGTCGAACCGCAACTGCTTCTCGAAGGCGAGCGAGGGATCGAGTTCGAATTCCATGCCCGCGCCGGGGTGATCGTGCAGGTTGAGGCCCACTTCGGGGCTGTTAAGCACCGGCTCTATCCCCATCTGACGCAGTTCGGCACCCGGGCCGATGCCCGAAAGCAGCAGCAATTGCGGCGAATTGATTGCCCCGCCACACAGCACCACTTCGCGCTTTGCAGTGACTTCATGCACTGCCCCGCCCCGTCGATAACGCAGGCCCGTGGCGCGCCCATCTGTCACCAGCACCTTTTCCGCCAGCGCGCCGGTGCGCACTTCCAGATTGGGCCGCGCCATGGCGGGCCGCAGATAAGCGTCCGCCGCGCTATCGCGCCTGCCCTTGCGAATGGTGAAATCGGGCATGCCAAAGCCGTCTGTCCGCACGCCGTTGAAGTCATCCGTCAACGGAAAACCCAGCGAACGCGCGGCTTCCATCGCATTGGCCATCAGCGGGCTCGGCGCCGGATGGCGCGCCACCGACAACGGGCCCGACCCGCCATGGAATTCGCTCTCGCCTCGCCAATGCCGCTCCAGCTTGCGGAAGACGGGCAGCACATCCTTCCAGCCCCAACCCGTCAGGCCCTGTGCCGCCCAGCCGTCATAATCGGCGGCGTGCCCCCTGATCGCCATCATCCCGTTGAGCGAGGAGGTGCCGCCCAGCATCCTGCCCCGCGCCACGGGCAATTGCCGCCCGCCAAGCTGCGGCTCAGGCTCGGAGAGAAAACCCCAGGTCAGATCGGGATTGGGCCACAATTTGGAAACGGCCAGCGGAATGCGCACGTCCCAGCGGCGGTCGCTTCCCCCTGCTTCCAGCAACAGCACACGGCTATGCGGATCTTCCGACAGGCGATTGGCCAGCACGCAGCCGGCGGATCCGGCGCCAACCACGATATAGTCGAACTGCTCCATCGGGTTTCAGACCACTTTCCAGAAGCGGAACAGCGAGCCTTCCGGATTGCGCCGCCCCACGCCCACGAAGATCGTGCGATTGAGCCAGTCATAGGCCCCCTGCGGAGCCTCGAAACGCGGAGTCATGCGCATGTAATAGCTTGCCGGATCGACCGGCTCGCCCGCCAGCAACTTCGCCACCACTTCGGGCGGCGCGGCGCGCACTCCGGTGCTGCGCTTGAATATGTGGGCACCGTCATCGGTTTCCAGCAGATATTGGGATTCGAACCGCCCGCCCCCGTCCCGCCAGACGAGCGGAAAATCCCCGCCGCTGCCGGGCACAATCCGGCCCTTGATGCCCGGCCCTTCGAAGCTCCCTTCCCCAATCAGCACCGCCCCGCGCGTATAACCGTCCGCCACCGGGATATGAATGCGGGCGCCAAGGGTGATGCGCATCTCCAGCGCGAATTCCAGCCGCATCAGACGATCCTCGCGATGGAGAGCAGTGCCGCATCGGGCATTGCTTCTGCCACGAAGGCGGCGGCGCACAGTCCTGCCAGTGGCCCGGCTTCGTCCGCTTCGAACAGCAAGGTCAGACGAGTGCCTGCGAACTCGCCAGTTTGAGTGCGGTAGCCCTGGCCGAACGCACGAACGGCATGGCCATCGCCGGTGCGAAGGAGATAGCTTGCCTCCACCACCGTCACCCCGTCCGCCCGTTCGAACAGGAGTTCAGCGCCGCCGACGAGCTGTCCGGAAAGCTCCTCGCCTTCCACGCTTCCGCCCATCACCGGCACATGGGTGCGGCGTCCACCAATGGCGAGATCGCCCAGTTCCACCGGAGCGCCGCGCTCGACGAGGAATTCGAACGCCGGGGCAAGGCCGGGAATGGGAGTCTGCTCGTCTGTCTGCATGATCAATAGGCCATGGTTACGGATTTGAGTTCGGTATAGGCCTCGATCCCGGCGCGGCCATTCTCCCGCCCGAAGCCCGATTGCTTCACGCCGCCAACCGGCATGGCAAAATCCGCCCCGCCGCCGGAATTGACCCGCACCGTGCCAGCCCTGATCCGGTCGACCAGCCCGAGCGCGGTCGAAACGTCCCGGGTCCAGACATAGGCGGCAAGGCCATATTGCGTCTCATTGGCCAACGCGGCGATCTCGTCCAGATCCAGCGTCTCGAAGGGCATAGCGCACAGCACCGGGCCGAAGATTTCCTCCTCCACCGCCGGAAAACCCGCAGTCACGCCTTCAAGAATCGTCGGCTCCACGAAATAGCCCGCTCCGCCCATCCGCCCGCCGCCGATCACTGCACGCGCACCCTTTGCCAGTGCGCCATCGACAAAGCCCATCACCCGCTCCCGCTGGGCGGACGAGATGACCGGGCCGATCTGTGTCTCGGGTTCGATGCCGGCGCCGATCCGCATGGATTTCGCTATCCCGGCGATCCGGCCGAGGAGGTCCTGCGCCACGCTGGCATGAACGAACAGGCGCGATCCGGCAGAGCAGGTCTGGCCGGTGTTGAAGAAGATGCTCATCGCAATCCCCATCGCAGCCGCATCCAGATCGGCATCGGGCATCACCACCACGGGCGATTTTCCGCCCAGTTCCACTGTGCAACGCTTCATCTGCCGCCCGCAGGAGGCCGCGATGTCCCGCCCGACGGGGGTGGAGCCGGTGAAGGATATCTTTGCCACGCCGGGATGCTTCACCAATGCCGCGCCGACCTCCTCCCCGAGGCCGGTCAGCACATTGAGGAAGCCGGACGGAACCCCGCATTCGCTCGCCAGCCCCGCCAGCGCCAGCGCAGAGAGCGAAGTCTGCTCGGCGGGCTTGAGCACGACGGCACAACCAGCTGCCAGCGCGGGGCCGATCTTGCAGGCCGCACCCATCAGCGGATAGTTCCACGGGATGATCTGGCCAACAACGCCCACCGGCTCCCGTCGGGTCTGGCCATGCCAATTGCCCGGATTGGAAAGCTCCATCGTCTCGCCGGTCAGCTTGGTCGCCCACCCGGCAAAATAGCGCAGCGCCGCCACCGCGCCCGGTACATCCACCCTTCGCGCATTGGTGATCGGCTTGCCTGCGTCCAGCGTCTCGAGCTGAGCGAATTCTTCTGCACGCTGCTCGATCGCTCGGGAAAGCGTCCACAACGCTTCCTGCCGCTGAGCTGGCGTCCAACGCAATCTGCGGGCGCCCTCCATTGCCACCTGCGCTGCGGCCACTGCCGCATCGACATCGGCCGCGTCGCCGGCAGCGATTTCGGCAATCATGCCGCCGGTGGAGGGGTCTTCCACAGCAAGCGCACTGCCATCCGATGGCGCAAGCCATTCACCACCGATAAAGTGTCCCGGTCCCTTGGGCATCGCCATGCGCAACACGCCATCCGTCGTCATATCATTCTCCCGCCAGCGACCGGGATTAGCGAAGCCAAACGGGCGTGAATTGTCTGTACGCGCCGCCTTGGGGCTCCGCGCGCAGGATCAGCCCTTATCGAAACGCGAGAGTATGTCGCCCGCCCAGCCCATGATGTCTTTCGCGGCAATCTTCCATTCGCCATCCACTTTGGCCACGACATCTCTCACATGGCCGCACCAGTGGAGATGTGGCGGCTCGGGTGGATGGTTGATCGTGGCCCACGCATAGGTGCGCACGACCCAATGGTCAGGCCGCCCCTGCGGAACCGGATCGAAAACGAACTGCGCCATCTGGTGCTGGTGGCCGGGAAAATCGGCTCGGTCGTGAAACTTCAGCACCAGTTTGCGGATCTCGTCACGCCCCTTGCGCACTTCGAGCCCACCGCTGGACGTTTCTTCCGTGGCTTCGGCATCGTCTGTAAAAAGATCGCAATAGCCGTCGGTGTCGCCCGTATCGAGCGCCCAGCAATAGCGCGCATAAAGTTCGCGTATAGCGAGTTCATCTTCAACCGGAGGCCGTGCCATATTCATCTCCCAGGCAGGGCCGTCCTTCATGGACAGCCTCTTATCCAGGGTTTATCTATCCATGCTTGGGCGCAATAGGCAAACGGCAAGCGCCGCCACGGGAAAGTGGGAGAGTTGCGTGAGGTTCGTGAACTTCACCACCAAAGCAGCGAGCCGCCTGGAACGGAGCCGCCAGTGGTGCGACCTGACCAAGGCCGATCAGGTGGAAATCGACGATGACCGTGAATCCTCCATGCGCGGGGTGGATCTGGGCGAGGTCCGGCTGTGCAAGGTTTCGATGGGCCGACACCGTGTTGGCCAGCGCCAGTCCCGCCATGCGGGCGTCGCACCGGTGTTGAAGTTCATCTTCCAGGAAGAGGGAACTGCGCTGATCCGCCAGACCCGGGGATCAACCCTCCTCAACGCTGGGCAGTGGTGCGCTTTGCGCAAGGACGAGGCTTTCGTGATGGAAGCCCCCGGCCATTCGCGGCAGATCACCCTTTCTCTGCCTTGCCTGCAGATGCGCGATCCGCGCAGGGCCCTGGAGCCTTGGCCAGGCCCGCAGAGCTTCCGGCGTGGTGCAGGGCATATACTGTACGCCGCAGCCTCAGCCTCAATCGTTTCGGCAGGAACGCTGGGGAATGGGGATGCTGCATTGCTCGGGACAAACCTTATCGGACTGCTTGAGATCGCGCTGCGCAGCGGCGATCCGGCCGCCCTTCCCGACATCAAAAACAAGCGCCGCCAAACAGCGCTGGATTTCATAGAGCGGCATCTTGGCGATCCGGAACTGGATGTTGCAGCCATTGCGGCCTCATTGAGATGTTCGAACCGCACCGTGCACAAGCTGTTCGAAGGTGAAGCGATGACAGTCGCCCGCGTTATCTGGGACCGGCGGCTGGAACGCTGCCGAATGGAGCTGGTTGACCCCGCCCTTTCAAGCCGCTCCATCACCGAGATTGCGCATCACTGGGGCTTCAGCGATTCGCAGCATTTCAGCCGCGCCTTCAAAAGTCGCTTCGGCAGCACGCCGCGGGATTATCGCGCGGCATCGCTCATCTCCTGATGCTGCGCGTGCAGTCACGCCTCTTCGCACTGGTCCACGTCGCCTGCGCCGGGGAGGCATAATCCTTACTCGGCCGACGGCAGCAATGAACAGCCGCGTGCAAGGGAGATCGATGTGACCCGTAACGAACGCGCGGTTGCGCTGATCCTGCTCGCTTCGCTGAATGCCTTCGGCTTCATCGACCGGGTGGTGGTCGCGCTGGTGGCCGAGAAGATCAAAGCTGAATTCCTCGTCAGCGATTTCCAGATCGGCCTCTTGGGTGGCACGGCCTTTGCCGTGGTAAACACACTGGCCAGCGTTCCCATAGCCCGCATGGCGGAACGTTACCGCCGGTCCACCATCACCGCAGCCTTCCTGATGATCGGATCGGCCTTTACGGCGCTGATGGGCCTCACCGTCAATTTCGCGCAACTCCTTGCCTCCCGTCTGGGCATGGCAGTGGGCAGCGCCGCGACGGAGGCCCCGCCCCATTCCATGATTTCCGATATGTACCCGCCGGAGAAGCGTGCCTCGGCAATCTCGCTTTTCATGCTGGGCGTGCCGGTAGCAGCGCTGCTGGGATCTTTCCTAGGCGGCGCGATCGCAGAGAATTATGACTGGCGATCTACCTTCCTGTTCTTCGGCGTGGCCGGCGGCGTCATCTCGCTGCTGTGCTTCCTGTTCCTGAAGGAACCCACGCGTGCCTCCGTTGCCGATAGTGGCGCGAGCAAAATGAGCGCATGGCAGGTGCTGGGCATATTGCTGGGCAGCAGCACATTGCGCTTCCTGATCGCGGGCGTGTGCTGCATCAGCTTGGGCAGCTTCGGCGTGAACACCTTCCTTCCCGCATTCTTCAGTCGCGAGCATGGGCTGGACGCGGCGCAGGCGGGGCTGGTGTTCGGCATCATCTCGGGCGTCGCCTCGCTGGTGGGTACGCTGATGGGCGGATATGTCAGCGAATGGATGGCACGGCGCGACGCGCGCTGGCTGCTGGGCTTTCCCGCACTCTGCTCGGTCGTCGGCGCGCCGCTCTTCGTGACGGGCCTGATGAGCGGCAATCTGGCCATTGCCATCCCAGTGATGCTGGTGGGCTCGTTCTTCTTCTACACCGCCATGGGCCCAGCGGTGGCTACACTCCATTCGTCACTCGATTCCTTCAGCCGTGCGACCGGATCGGCACTGTTCCTGCTGATCGTGCACATGATCGGCCAAGGCCTGGGCCCCCCGCTGGTGGGCGTCGTCAGTGATATGGCGAGCGCGATGCTTTACAGCGGCGGTACCTTCGCGGCAGACTGCGCGGGGGCGGCAGCGCAGGTGCAGGGATCGGCCTGCGCGGCGGCATCGGCGGTAGGCTTGCGCAGCGCCATCGCGATTTTCGCCATGTTCTTTGCCCTGGGCGGGGCATTCCTGTTCCTGGCGACGCGCGCGAGTGCAAAGCTTTCCCGATGAGGGGTCTGATCGCGATACTCGCGGCCGGACTGCTAACCGCCTGCTCGGGCGCCCCGGACGCCGACTGGCCGATGCATGGCCGCACCGCCGAGGCCCAGCGCTATTCGCCGCTTGAGGAGATCGACCGCGAGAATGTTAGCCGCCTCGGCCTCGCCTGGTTCCACGATCTGGACACCGATCGCGGCCAGGAAGCCACTCCCATAGTCACGGGCGAAGTGATCTACATCGTCAGCGCCTACGATGTCGTCGAAGCGCTGGATGCCCGCAAAGGCACCCCCCTGTGGCGCTTCGATCCCGATGTCCGCGCAGCATCCGCTTACAGCTGCTGCGGCCCCGTCTCTCGAGGCGTTGCAGTGGCAAACGGCAAGGTGCTCCTGGGCGCGCTCGACGGACGATTAATTGCTCTCGACACGAAGACCGGCAAGCCGGCGTGGCAGGTCCAGACAATCGATCAGGCCGGTCCCCACGCCGTGAATTACACCATCACCGGCGCCCCGCGCGTGGTGAAGGACATGGTGCTGATCGGCAATGGCGGGGCGGAATTCGGCGCGCGCGGCTATGTCAGCGCCTATGACCTTGCCACCGGGAAACTGCGCTGGCGCTTCTACACCGTGCCCGGCAAGCCCGGCTCCCGCGACGGGACTGCCTCCGACAAGGCGCTGGAAAAGGCACTGCCAAGCTGGGCAGGCGAATGGTGGAAATGGGGCGGCGGCGGCACGGTCTGGGATGCGATCGAATATGATCCCGAACTGGACCTGATCTACATCGGGACCGGCAATGGCTCGCCCTGGAACCACGGCCAGCGGTCAGACGGAAAGGGCGACAATCTCTATCTCAGTTCGATCGTCGCGCTCCATGCCGATACGGGCGAATATGCCTGGCATTTTCAGGAGACCCCCGCCGACAGCTGGGATTACACTGCCACCCAGAACATCGTTCTGGCCGATCTGGAAATTGACGGCAAACAGCGCAAGGTGCTGATGCAGGCGCCGAAAAACGGCTTCTTCTACATACTTGACCGCAAGACCGGCGAATTCATCTCGGGCAAGCCCTATGTCCAGGTAAACTGGGCCACCGGCCTTGATCCCAAGACCGGCCGCCCCATCGAAGTTCCGGAAGCGCGCTATTACCGCACCGGCAAGCCGCACTTCCAGTTCCCCAGCTCAGGCGGCGGACACAATTGGCCGCCGATGGCCTTCAGCCCCAGAACGGGGCTGGTCTATATTCCGGCGCAGGATGTCGCGATCCCCTATTCGGAGGATCTCTCCCAGCCCTATATGGCGGGCGCCTATAATTCCGGAGTTGCCCTGCCCGGTGGCGGGCGGATGGCAGGGGCTGACCTCGCTGCGCTTCAGGCCAGCATGAAGGGTTGGCTGATCGCCTGGGACCCAGTCAAGCAGGCGCCTGCATGGAAGGTGGAACAGGCCGCGCCCTTCAATGGCGGCGTGCTGGCCACAGGTGGCGGGCTGGTGTTTGCCGGAACCGCCGCACGGGAACTGGCCGCCTATGACGACAGCAGAGGCACAAAGCTGTGGCACTTCGATGCCCAGACCGGCATCGTGGCCCCACCCATCACCTATACGCTGGATGGACGACAATATGTGGCGGTGATGGCCGGTGGCGGCGGTGGCTGGCCGCTACTGGGCGGGCCGATGGCCCTGAAGGCCGGGAATCCGATCGGGCCGAACCGCCTGATGGTATTCGCGCTGGACGGTAACGCGACACTGCCACCTCTCACCCCCACGAAGGCGGCGGGCAAACCAATCGCAACTGCCATGCCCGTCAACCTTGCCGCAACGGCGCGGGGCGATACGCTTTACGGTCGATTCTGCCTGCGCTGCCATGGCACTTCGGCCGTCAGTTCCGGCCCATATCCCGATCTCAGACAATCGCCGCTGGTGATGGGACATGAATTCGAAACCATCCTCCTTGAAGGAGCGCTTGCGTCTCAAGGCATGCCGAGCTTCAAGGGTAAGCTGACTCGCAGTGACATCGATGCGTTGCGGGCCTATCTGGCCAGACGCAGCTACGAAGATCTGGGGCAATGACGGGGGTGAGGGCATGATTATGGGGCAAGGTGATCGCGGGGGCCAACGCAAGTTGAGGAAGTGCATGCGGATCGCGCTGGGTCTGGCGACGAGTGCGGCGGCGCTGGCATTCGCCAATCCGGCTTCGGCCAAGGATTGCAACGAGCTTACGGGGCTCCAGCTCGACAAGGGAAAGGTCACATCGGCCCAGCTCGTGGCGCCCGGCGCGTTCGAGCAGCCGGCCGCGCCTTTCGGGCCACCTCCGGGTGTAGCCAACGCGGTCTATAAGGATCTGCCATCCTTCTGCCGCGTTCAGGCCACTCTCACGCCCACTTCGGATTCCGACATCAAGGTGGAAGTCTGGCTTCCGGCGAGTGGCTGGAATGGCAAGTTCGTGGGCATCGGCAATGGCATCTGGGCGGGCCAGCTCAGCTATTCTCAGCTCGCCGATCCGCTTTCGCGCGGATATGCGGTGGCCACTACCGACACTGGCCATACCGGCAGCGGGCTGACGGCCGAATGGGCCATGGGCCATACCCAGAAGCTGATCGATTTCGGCCATCGTGCCGTGCACCAGATGACGGTGACAGCCAAGGCGGCGATCAGGGACTATTACGGCAAGGGCCCCAGCCTTTCCTTCTGGAACAGCTGCTCCACCGGCGGGCGGCAGGGCCTGATGGCGGCCTTCCGCTATCCCGAGGATTATGACGCGATCTCGGCCATGGCGCCGGCCAATCCGATGACCCAGTTGATGACCCAGTCCTTGTGGGCGGGTTACCAGTCGCAGCGCACCCCGCAATCCAAGCTGACGCCCGCCGCGCTCGGCCTGGTGCACAAGGCCGCCGTCGCCCAGTGCGACAAGCTGGACGGGCTGGCCGACGGGATCATCTCCCGCCCCGATGCCTGCAATTTCGATCCGGGCGAGTTGCTGTGCAAATCGGGTTCGAACGAGAGCTGCCTCAATGCCGATCAGGTCGTGTCGATGCGCGCGATCTATGAAGGGGTGAAGGAACCGCGTTCGGGCCAGATCCTATTCCCCGGATTCCCGCGCGGGTCGGAGCTTCAGCTGGCCGCGCTGACGGGCGGCGATGCGCCCTTCCCCGTGGCGCTGACCTATATGAGCATGCTGGTCTTCGCCGACCGGCCGAACTGGGACTGGCGCAGCTTCGATTATGGCGCGGATTCCACTCGTGCCCATTTCTACGGCAAGGATATTCTGGACGTCACGCCTTCCGACCTGAGGCCCTTCTTCGCACGCGGCGGCAAGCTGTTGCTTAGCCATGGCTGGTCCGACGGTCTGATCCCGGCGAACAATACGGTGGAATTTTTCAGCTCGCTCTACCGCACGCTGCCGCTCGATCAGGCGCGCGACCAGGTGCGGCTGTTCATGGTACCGGGAATGGAACATTGCTCCGGCGGCGAAGGAGCGTCCTCCTTCGATACGCTGGGCGTGGTCGACCAATGGGCGACCAGCGGCAATGCCCCGCGCCGGATCGTGGCGGCGCGAGTTCCCATGCCCGCCATGGGTCCCGGCCCTGCCGCCCCGGCCCTGCCACCGCTCACCCGGCCGCTCTGCCCCTATCCGCTTGTGCCGACCTACAAGGGTTCCGGCGATCAGTCGGAAGCCAAGAATTTCGACTGCAAGGCCCCGCCCAAAGTCTGAGGCGGAACGGAGTCTGCGCCGAAACGAAAGGGGTCCCGGAAACGGGGCCCCTTCTTCTTTGTACCGAAATCAAACCTTGTCGTAATGATAAGGCGCAATCACCGGCTCGGGATAAGCCTCATACTCCATCGTCGGCGGCAGATCGGGCTGCAGACCGTCGATTGAGCGCAGCAGCTTGACCCCGCCCTTGTGCCAGCCCTGTTCGTAATCGGTGTAGATGTTCATGAAGCCGTGCAGCAGGGTAATGCGCCATTTGCCGTCGACCCGCTTGTATTCATTCTCGTAAGTCGCCTCGCCCCAGCGGGCTTCGGCCCCCAGCGCGCCCACCATCATGAAACTGCGCCAGCGGCCCTTGGCGGTGCCGGCCACGCTGTCGATATGGATCACCGGCTGGAGTTGCATATGGTTGTAAAGCACGCCCCGCCCATAGGGCGGCAGATGATGCAGATAGGCCCGCACCCGGTCCTGACCGACAAACACGCCGCGCCCGGCCAGTTCCAGAGTACCGTCAGGCGCGAAGAGATCGGCCGCATCGTCCCACCGCCCCTTGTCCACGTAATAGCCATAGGCGGCCTGGAGATTGCAGATGGCGTGGTAATCCTCCGCCTTGCGCGCAGCGGCGCCAAGCGTGGCGACCTCTTCGCGCAGACGGGCAACTTCCGCCGCGAGTTGGGCAAGCGTGTCAGTCATTCGGAAACATCCTATGCAAAATCGTCCAGCAATTCCGGTTCGGGGCGCTGGCCCACGATGCGCGGTGCGGTTTCCCTGAGGAACAGCGCAGTCAGGCCGCCCAGCACCGCCAGCACCATCAGGAACCACAGTGGGGCCTGCAGGCCGTAAATATCCGACAGCCAGCCCGCAATGGAGGGAGAAAAGACCCCGCCCAGAATCTCGCCCACGCCCATCACCAGCCCCATGGCGGTGGCGACCTGTCGGGGCGAAACCGATTCCGCGGGCACAGTGGCCATGAACATCGGAAAGATGCCGTTGAACATCCAGCCGATGAAGAAGATCACCCCCATCATCCACACCGGCCCGTCATAATAAAGCGCGCCGAGAGGCAGCAGCAGGCCGATGAATGTGCTGATCACCATCACCGGCCTGCGCCCGACGAAATCAGAAATCGTGGTGACGATGAAGCTGGAGATGAAGGAGGAAACCCCCAGCACCGCCATCAGTCCGGCTGCCGTCCCCTCATCCATCCCGCGGTATTGCACCAGCACCAGCGGCATGAAGGCCCAGGTGATGACGAGGTAGGAGACGAGCAGCACCGCCATCACCGCGCAGGCAAGGACATTGCGATTGGCGATGATCTCCGCCAGCGGCGCGCGATCTCCTGCCTTGCGCGACTCCGCCTTCGCAACCGTCCTTTCCACCACGAACAACACGATCAGCAGAGCTGAGATCAGCCCGGGCACCGCAGCGATGAAGAAGGCCTCTCTCCAGCCCCAGGCAATCGCCACCGGCACCAGCACCAGCGGCGCCACGGTGGAACCCAGCAGGCTGGAACCGACATTCTGCGTCACACCCATGGCCAGAGCGCGCCATTTGGGCGAAACTTCCGCCGCAACCATCGCATGGCTGATCGGCATCACCCCGCCTTCGGACAGCCCCATCACCAGCCGCGCGCCCAGCAGCATCAGGAAGGAAGAGGCAAAGCCCGAGACGACCGAACAGGCAGAGAAAAGCAGCGTGGAAAGAACGATCAGGATCTTGCGCTTGCCGGCCTTGTCGGACAGCCAGCCCACGAAGATCGCCGCAATCGCCCAGGTGAGCGACAGGGCCGATCCGAGCATTCCCACCTGCGTATAGTTCAGCCCCAATTCGGGCTGGACGAAAGGCATCAGGAAATTGAGCGCATTCCTGTCAAAGAACAGAATGCCGAAATTGAGGCACAGCAGGGTGACGAGGAGGACCTGATAGCCGCCCGAGGAACGCCGTGTGTCCATCGCTCGCCTCCCCCCTTATGCCGCTTCAGACAGGCGCCTTGCAGGTGAAGCTGGAAGCCTTGTTCGGATCTCCGCCGGTATATTGTGCGTGGGACGGATAGGGGCATAGCGGCCGGCTCGCTTCGACCGTGCTCTTGCGGTGGGCGATCACTTCCTGCGGCGCCTTGCCGCTTTCCACCCAGTCCACAAGGCTGCCCAGCATGTCGAACTGGTCATAGGAATTGCCGCCCTGACAATGGAGCATACCGGGCACCATGTAGAACCTGCTGGCATCGGTGAAGGCCGCGCCATTGGTGGTCGATGCGCGCTGATACCAGTCCCATGTGGCGAAGGGAGAGAACCAGAAGTCCGAAACGCCGTGGAAGAACATCATCTTGCCGCCGCGATCGAGGAAAGTGTTGAGGTTGGTCCAGTAATTGGTGTCAGTCAGTCGCTGGCTGGCATCCTGACGGATCGCGTGGACGCGCGCGTCCAGATCGATGCTGGTGGCGGTGCTTGGCGGGCCGAAGGGGCCCGGTCCGCCCGTGGGCAGATAGCCCATCGGCGTAGAGACGATCCCCGTGTCGAAGGCCATCGGGGCATAGATCGGATAACCTGCCTTGTCTGAGGGGCCGGCAAAGCCCAGTTCCAGCGCACGCACCTGCCCGGCGCTGAGGCAACCATCCTTCTTCTCGCCGGTGCATTGCAGTTTGGCCGGCTTGAAATTGCACTGGGCGACATTCTCGATCATGCCGTCCTTCAGCCCGTCCAGCGCATCGCATTGGTCGAGAACGCCGTTAAGGATCGTGGAACGATCGGCCGCCGTGAGTATCCGGGTGAAATCCGGCTTCCCATCGGCGCCCAGCGGCGCAGCCTGGTTGAACAAGACCTGGGTATATTCCACGCCGAGGTTGGAATCCCCTGTCCGCATGGCCGGGGCGCCCACGATGATGCCGTCGAACAATTCGGGATAGCGCTGGGATGCCAGCATCCCCTCGCGCCCGCCGGTGGAACAGCCGGTCATATAGCTATGGGCAGCGGGCTTGCCGTAATAGCTCTGCGTCACCTGCTTGCCCAGCAGCGCCACGCTGCGCACGGAGCTTTCGGCGAAGTCCAGCGCGGCGCGCTGATCTGCCATGAAGCTGGAATCGAACACTTGCCCCTGATGCCCGCTGTCGCTGGAAATCACTGCGAAGCCGCGAGCCAGCGCCGGGCGGCCATTGGAGCCTACCGGGCCAAGCGGCGGATTGACCGTGCCGTTCAGGCCGCCGCCGCCCTGCAGCAGAAAGCGGCCGCTCCACTGATCCGGCAGGGCGATTGCGAAGCGGATGCCATAGGTTTTCCCGCCCGCGCCCTTGCGTTCGTTGATGACGCCCTCAACACGGCAATGCCCGGGAAGCGCCGATACGGTCATCCCGTCGGGACCGGTCTGGGGCTTATCCGATGCATCGACATGGATGGCGGTGATGATCTTCACGTCCGGCCCCAGTGCCGTGGCGGCGAAGGCCGCACATGCCTGTGCCGATTTCGCCGCAGCCACATTGGCTGCCGGGGCACCGTTTCCAAGCGTCAGCGCCGTACCGGCCAGCAGAAGGGCACAGCCGCCCAGTTTCCAGCTTCGCATCGGTTTCTTCTCCCCCAAAGTCGCAACCATTCGGCAGCCGCGATCAAGTGGCCGGACATATGTCCACGCCGTTCTGGTTGGGCCCTCAATTCCACGATGAAGCCCTTAACGCAAGCGCGCGGCAACGCTGTCCGAAGGAAAGAACCGGGTTACCTGAGGGAAAGGGTTGGGGGCGGAAGGATACGGGGCATGTACCCTTCCGCCCCCAAGGGATCAGAACCCTGCCATAAGGGTTCCGCAAACCGGTCCAGGGGATGCTCAGAGCGACCTTCGACGCCTCGAACTCGCCTTCCATGGGAAAAGACGGAGACCCAGCCTAAAGCCCGTAAAGGAAATTGCCATTTTCGGGGGACGGCATGGGCCGAACGGCGATTGGCCCTAGAAAGCAGCGTCGAGCCCCAGGCGGATGGTGCGCGGACGCAGCGGCGTGATCTGGTCACGGCCGATTGCAAAGGGTGTACCCAGGGCAAAGCGGTTGCCTTCCTCATCGGTAAGGTTGGTGAGCCCCAGGGTCAGACCCATCGCATCATTGCCGATCCTTACGGTCAGCCCACTATCGATGTAATTGCCCTGCTCCTCGCCCAGTTCAGGGCCCACGCCAAGGCGCGACTTGCCGACATAATTCACCCAGCCCTGCGCGGTCAGGAGCAGGTCTTCGTCGATCTCGCGATCGTAAGCGAAACCCACCCGCCCGGAGAGCCGCGCGATATTGGGCACCTGGCTGGTCCGGCCTACAGTAACATCCTGCAACGGCGGCCCGCTTACGTTGGATGAAACCGGCAAGCTTCCAAAAGTGAAGTCCAGCAGGGACGACGGATTGTAAACCCGGCTGTCATTGAAAGTGAGCCCCGCATCGAACCGCAGTCCCGGCGTGACTTCCACGCTGCCCTTGAGACTGGCGGACCAGATGCGTCCGTCACCGATATTGGCGGTGGTGGGGAAACCAGAACTATCGATATAGTCGGCCTGGATGTCGGTCCAGCGGGTAAAGGAGATGCTGGCCGACAGATCGAATGGAGCGCGCTTGGGATTGCCATGGCGCGCGCCGAACTCGATGGTCGAGATATGGTCGTTCTTGAAGCGATTGACGAGATCACTCGCAATTGCGACCCCGCCAGGGCGGAAGCCTTCCTGATAGCGCAGGAAAACCGTGGTTTCGGGCAGCACGGTCGCCACCAGCGAGGCGGAAGGCAGGAAGGCCCCTTCCTTGCGGGCGCTCGTCGCGGCGGCAAGGATCAGGGCCTTTTCCTGCGTCAGGCTGGCAAGGGCGATA
Source organism: Sphingomonadaceae bacterium (assembly GCA_035497315.1). Lineage (GTDB taxonomy): Bacteria > Pseudomonadota > Alphaproteobacteria > Sphingomonadales > Sphingomonadaceae > Andeanibacterium. Next base: position 19,603 of record DATJDU010000012.1, on the reverse strand, counting down.
TCCTCACCCTCCCCACTGAGCCATGAATGGGTGTAGCGCCCGCCCGCAGTCGCCACGAGATTGTCGGTCAGCTTGTAGCTGCCTTCGCCATAGACAGTGAATTCGTCCACCGAATTGCGCACACCCGTGGTCGGGGCAAGGTTGCCCGGATCGCCCAATGCGCGGGACAACGTGGTGTGGTTGCGCGTGAAGCTCATGCCCAGAACCCAACTGAACCGGTCGGTCATGGGCTTCCAGATGCGCGTCTCATTGGCCAGCATGTTCGTCTCGTTACGCTGGACGAACAAGCGCGGATCCCCGTCGAGCGCGGTCGCATCATAGCGTTCCTCCAGCGTCTGCCCGGTAAGGCCAGTGGAACTCTTGAAGCGGATATCGCCGAATTCGCGCGCGATCACGATCTGGCCCTGCGCGAAATCCGCGTCGAACCCTTCGTCCACCTGTGCGGCGCGTGTCAGCGAAGGGCCGTCGCGATCGGCATATTGGCTGTCGTGCCCATTCGTGGTCTGGCCAATGCCGAGAAGGTCGATTGTCCAGTCATCCCCCACTTCGAAGCGCAGCGCCGCCCGCCCCCCAAAAACATCGGTGCGGTTCACATCCTTGCGGTCGAGCAGCGGCTTGTCGATATAGCCCCCGCGCGTCTCCGCATCGAGCGTGACCCGCAGGGCCCCTGTCTTGCCGACCGGCAGGTTGATCGTGGCACTGGCATCGCCGCCCATCGCACCATGCTGGGTGGCGCTGCCGCCGACCATGGCGGTGCCTGTCGTCACGCCCGGTTCGGGTGCGTTGGGCACCATGCGCAGAATCCCGCCCAGCGCACCCGCGCCATAGAGCGTGCCTTGCGGTCCTTCGAGAATCTCCACCCGCTCAAGATCGGAAAGGCGCAGATCGGGATCGGGCGCATTATAGCTTAGCCGCAGGTCGCCGAAATACTGGCCCACGGTCGCCTGCGTCGGCCCGGTGAAGCTGGAATCGGCGATCCCGCGAATGAACAGCTTGTTACGCCCGCTGCCCAGATGGGTGGACGAAACCGTCGGCGCGCGCTGGATGATCTTTTCAGTGCCGCCCGCTCCGCCGAAAGTGAGATCCTTGCCCTCGATCATCTCCACCGCACCGGGATAGAGCGCCAGCTCGATATCGCGCTTGGAACCGATCACCACGATATCCTCGGTCGATACCGCGTGGGGCGGCGGGGCGGCTTTGCGCGATGCGCCACTACGCCCGGACGACGGCCGCGCAGCCGCACGTCGAGGCGTAGCATCGGCAACCAGGCGCCAGCCCGACTGGCCTGCGGGAATCGCCTTTGCACCCAGCGCCCTGGCCAGCTTCTTCACCGCACCGGACGGCGAATAGCTGCCCTTGATCGCCGAAACTCGCCGATTGGAAAGCGCAGGGTCCGCCAGCACGATACTGGTGCCGGTCTGCCGCGCAATCGCCACGGCCACGTCCGCCCCACGGCCTGCGGGCGCGTCGACGGACACACCCTTGGCCTGGACGGGAGAGGCGATCGATGCCGCCAGGGCAAAGAGGGCATAACGCCGCATCTTACCTTGTTTCGATCTCCCAGCCTTCACCCGCCTTGCGCACACCCACGCCCAGAAGCGGGCCAAGGCTGGCGGGATCGGCGCGCAGGGGTTCAACCAGCAGGCTGCCCGAAACACGCCGCTCGGCAGCACCGGGCGCCACGCTGAAAGCAAGGCCGGTGGCGCGGGTAAGGTCTTCGGCAACTGCGCCCAGCGTCTCGTCCCGGAAGGTCAGCCGCCCGTCGCGCCATTCGCCCACCTGTCCCATAGCGATGGAACTCAACGTATAATCGGCCGATCCTGCCTGGCTGGTCAGCACCTGGCCGGGATCGATACGGACGTTCTGCCCGCGCGGATTGAAGGCCACCGCACCTTCGGAGACGGCAATTGTGGTGATTGCGCCGCTCAGCTTGACGTCGAACACAGTACCGAGATCGACCAGCTCGTTTTCACCCACATCGACGCGAAAGGGCTTGGCTGCATCATGGCGAACAGTGAACAGCGCCTGCCCGGCCTCCAGCTCGGCAAAACGGGCATCGCCGCGGTCAAGCTCGATCCGGCTGCCGCCACCCAGCAGCACGGAGCTTCCATCCTCCAGCGCGATCATCCGCGTTTCGCCCGGGGCAGTTTCCACCATATAGGTGCCGCCCTGCATTTGCCACAGGGCCACTGCGCCCAGCGCGGCAAGCGACGCGGCCAGGGCGCCGCCGAACCAGCGCCGACGCACAAGGCGGGGTCCATCATCGTCATTCGCAGGCGCCAGGCCGACGGGTCCAAGCTCAGGTGCTTCCCGCAGCGCATCGGCGGCATCGGCGGCGGCTTCCGTCACAAAATCATATGCCTCGGCATGGGCGGGATCGGATTCCAGCCAGACGGTGAATTCATCCCAATCCTCGAATGAAGGGTCGGCCATGCGTACCGCCCAGGCAGAAGCCTGGTCCAGAATTCGATCGTCAAACGCCATGGTCCAAGCCTCCTGTAGCTAAGACGTAGGCGACGCGTTCAAACCTCATTCATTTTTTCCCTCAAACTCGCCAGCGCCCTATAGGCCGCCCGCAGGTCGTTTTCGATAGTGCTCAGACTTACGCCGAACTCCTCGGCAACCTGGCGTTGGGGAATTCCGTCAACCCGGTGACGGCGGAACACGGCAGACCGTCGTTCGCCGAGCGAGGCCAGCGTATCCGCCACCATCTGCGCATGCTGGCGTGCAATGATCGCACGATCGGGAGAAGGCATATCGGATACGCCCGGGAAAGCTCCGCCGTTCAGTTCGGTCCAGTCCTTCTCACGCTTACGGGCCTGACGAGTGGAACGATAACGATCGATCATCGACAGATCCGCTGCACGAAAGAGATAGGACAGGGGTGAGGAAACAGGCCCTGTCTGTGCCGCACTGATCTTCAGCCACACCTCATGCAGGATATCCTCGGCCGCGTCGCCTGCGCCGCGCGCATGGAGAAAGCGCAAAAGGCGCTCGCGGTTTTCGAGGAATGCCGCCTCGAGCCCGGAAAGGGAACTGTTTACCGACAAATGCCACCGCTGCGATTACTGCAAGCGGCTGCATATAGGTTCAACCCGCGACGGAGGAAAGCCGGGAGCAGCCCCCGCAAAAATCCGTAACAATCCTGCAATGCTAGCCGCCGCACCCACTTTGCGACGGTGTGAAGCGCTTGTCCCGGCCATAGACGTCATTCAGCAGTTTCACTCCGCCCTGCCCGTCGCTCACCGCAGTGAAATAGGCAATGTAGATTGGCACCGGGTGGGCCAGATCGATTATCGTCGACTGGCCGGAAGCCACAATCGCATCCACCTCGGGCCGCGTCTTCACGCCTTCCAGCAAGGTCGCAGCATAACCGATGGCGTCGCCCGTACGGATACAGCCATGGCTGAAGGCGCGCACTTCGCGCTCGAACAGGTCCTTATTGGGCGTATCGTGCATATAGACGCTGTAGCGATTGGGCATCACCAGCTTCATCTGGCCCAGCGCATTGTTCGGCCCGGGCTTCTGGCGATAGCGCCCCCCTTCCCACACATAACCCCGCGCGCGGGCGGTAGAGGGGCTGCGGCGCACCAGCGCTCCAACGCTTTCGCGCACGATGCTGGCGGGGATTTCCCACCAGGGGTTGAGGTTCACGCCAGTGATGGTGGTGTTGAATACGGGAGTGGGCGTCTTCGTCTTGCCGACGATCACTTTCCATGTGCCCACCTTGTTCCCGCCGCGCCAAAGCCCCGCCTCGAAGGCGGCTGCGTTGACCAGCACATGATCGTCCCCCAGCGAACGCGGCATCCACCGCCAGCGCTCCATATTGCGTCCGATAGCGCTGCGCGTTGCCTCATCCGTCGCCTTGCCAAAGGCCGTCTGCAGCGCGGCATATTCCGGATCGCGCGGGCGCAGGCTGGCATAGAAGGCATCAAGCGTGCCCGCCTGCAGCGAAGATTGCAGCAAGCCGGGCAGATCGATCGACTTGTCCGTATCCTCGATATTCCAGCCCTTGCGCTCCGCCGCAGTGGCGCAGCCCAGCAGGTGCATCCGGGCGAGCCTGAGCGCCACATCGTCCGCCGCCTTGGCGATAGCGGCACTATCACCCCCCGCCTGCGCCTTTTCGAGCGCGGCGGTGGACGGCTGCGGCAGCGCATCCATCGGCGCCATCGCCGCCCAGCGTTTGAGCACCAAGAGATTAGCAGGCGTCCAGCCAGCGAATTGCGCAGCTGCCGGAGCCGGAACCGCCATTCCGAACAAAGTCAACGCAATCATCGCAAGTATGGCTCGCTTCATCGACACTCCTATTCTCCCGCGTTGCGTGGCCTCACTCATAGATTATATGAGAGAAAACGCATATTCGGGATCGCACCATGAATTTCAACCGGCGCCATTTTATTGGTGCCGCCATTGCCGGAGCCGCAGGACTGGCCTCGCCGCGTGCATTTGCCGCAGTGAAGAATTCCGTCAGGCCTGATCTGCTTCCTCGTGCCATGGCTGCACTTGACCAACATCACAATTCCATTCTTCGCCGCGACGTGATCGGCCTCGTCGATTTCTCGCACCATTCGCGCGAACAACGGTTCCAGATCGTCGATCTGGGCAATGGCCGCGTGGTGGCATCCTATCTCGTCGCCCATGGCAGAGGATCGGACCCGGCGAATAGCGGCTGGGCCACACGTTTCTCGAACCGCCCCGGCTCCAACGCGTCTTCCGAAGGCAGCTACCGCACGGGGGATACCTATTACGGCAAGCACGGCAAGTCCCGCCGCCTGATCGGGCTAGATCCGCAAAACAACCTGGCCCTGCAACGTGCGATCGTGATCCACGGGGCGAATTATGTCTCTCCCTCGCTGATCGACGCACAGGGCCGCATCGGCCGGAGCCAGGGCTGCTTCGCGCTGGAACCCCGCTTAGTGAACGAGGCGATGGACCGGCTGGGCTCAGGGGCCCTGATTTTCGCCGCGAACTAGGGTTCGCTTCGCTTTCCGCGCGGGAGCAAGCGCGCCCAGTCGATCCGTGCCAGCGCCACCAGCGCGGCGATCATCGCCAGTTGCAACGCGATGCCCAGCGGGCTCGAAATACCGCCTGCCAGGACTTCGCCCAGCGATGTCTGCTTCACTTCCTTCGCGCCGAAGGCATAGATCGAATAGGACACGATCCGCCCGGCGAAGAAGGCGGCGGTGAATCCCAGCAGCCGCACACCCGTAAGCCCCGCTGCCTCAAACAATTGCGCCGAAGGCACTGGCGACAATGCAAACAACCCCAGCGCCGCGATGCCGCCCTTGCGATTGCGCTCAAACGCTGCCCGCGCCGCGGCAAGGTTCGCGCGGGTCTTTTCCGAAACGCGCGTGCCAAGCAGGCGGAAACCATAAGCCAGCAATAGACGGCCCGATGCCGCCGCCAGCGCGCCCACCAGGATAATCGCGGGCACCGGCAGGTCCGAATTGAGCCCGTAGAGGACGATGATCGACCATGTTGGCGGCCCGAAGGCCGGCATGAGGTTCACCCCGAAGACGATCCCGAACAGGGTGAGATAGGGGATCAGTCCTTCCATGCCGCCCTATTGGTGCGGTTTCATCCCATAGGGAAGCTCGGAATTGAATGCCTCCACCCGTTCGATCTGGCCGCCTTTGAAGCGGAACAGCTCGACCACCTGGAAGCTGTGCGGATAAGTGCCCGCAGCCCCGCCGACAGCCGGGAAATCCTCGAAAGTACGATACACGATCAGCCCGCGCTTTTCGTCCACAGCCAGCACTTCGCGGTCGCGCACCTGCTCCAGGCTGCTCAGCACCGGGCCGCCGAAGGGCGAGGCGCAATCGCCCACATCCTGCCCGTTCACCGCCCAGCGGCATTCGGCCGAGATACCGGCAGGAGCCTTCGCCCCCTTCGTGTTCATCGCCTTGTAGAAGCTTTCCGTCGCGGCGCGCATCGCCTTGGCAGTAGTCCGCTCCCCCGGAGCGAGTTCCGGGAAGTCGGGGCCGCCATTGGGTTCGGCATAGGGCGGGCCATATTCCTTACGGCGGATCAGCACATCGATGGAACCGGCCTTCTTGCCATCATAGGCAACGGTGAACGCCCCCCAAGCGGGCTGGCCATGCTCCTCGATCCGGCCGATCCACACGCCCTTGCCTGCCCTGGCATCGGCGATGACGAGCGGATTGGCATCGACCATGCTCACCCCGGCCCAGATCCCCTCGCCCACGCGAATGCCCACGCTGTTCTCGGCATAACCCACCTTGGACGCCCAGTTCACATCGTGCCACTTATCGCCCGCGAAGCTGGCCACGACCTGCCGCGTCGTCTGATCGACGCAGGCATCGTCGCATTCCGCAGGCTTCGGCGTGTAAGTCGGCACCTTGGAATCCGGCCGCCAGAATGGGTTGTTCTTGAAATAGGGAACGTAGGTAAACACCGCCTCGATCCGCTGGATTTCAGCGTTCTTGATGCGGAACGCCTCCAGCAGAGTGATAGTGTTCGGCCATTTGAGCGCAGTCTTCATTTCGCGCCCATTGGTCAGCAGATAGCGGTCCCACTCATTTGCGTGATCGAAGAAACCGCGACCGACCACTACGCCGCGTTCCTCGTCCACGATGAAGAAATCGCGGCGGACGCGTTTGTTGATCCGGTAAATGCCGAGTTCGAATTGCGCACGACAACCGGAAACCAGCGCGGCAGCATTACCGCCGGTGCTGCCCGGAGTAGGCGCGGTGGTGGAAATGCCGTTTTCCAGCCGGCCGCAATCGTCGGAGAAAGGTGCGAAGACCTGCCCGTCATTCACTTCCACCGTATCGAAATAGGAATCGGCAATAGCCAGCATACGTTCACGCGAACGGCGCTGTTCCGGCGGCAGGATTTCACTGAATTCGGGATCGTGAACCATCTTGCTCACGTCGCCAAAAGGCGCGGGAAGCGCGGTCTTGCGGTGGACGACGCTTTCCACCTCGTCGATCTTGCCGTCCTTCACATGGATGCGCACGGCATAGATCGCAGGCGCGCCGTTTTCCTTCACGGAACCGAACCATGCGGCATTGCCGGTGACCTTGTCCGCCAGTTCCAACCCGACCTGATCGACTGCCGTCACCGTCTTCCACAGGCCCTGCCCGACCTTGATGGGCACATTATTCTCGGTGAACACGACATTCGCCGCGAAAGGCGCCTTCGACGGGTCCTTGGCCGCCAGCGCCGCCATATGGTCGCGCAACAGGCCGATCAGGCAATCCCGCTCGCAGGAACGGTCGGGCACCGCGCTTTCCTCGCCCGCTGCCTGCGCCAGTGCGGGCGCTGCGGGCAAAAGGGCGGCCGATGCGGCTAATGCCGCCAGCATGGTCCGATGAAAACGCATCCTCAATTCCCCTGATTATTATTTCTTGCCTGCGCTGGCGTCCTGATAATCCTCATTCGCCCGGGCGATGAGATAGCTGTGGATCGCCTGCACATCCTCTTCGTTCAGCACATCGGCGAAGCTGGCCATGCCCTTCTCGCGATAGATGCCTTTCAGCACGATATCGCTGAAGAGGTCATGCGCTTCCTTGTCCATCCAGCGCAGGTCCTTCACCCCGCCGATTGCGTCCTCGCCATGACAGCGAACGCAGGTCTGGGCATAAAGCTCGCGCCCACGCGTCACTTGCGCTTCCGTCGCGGTAAGCCGGGGCGGCGCAGGGACTTGCGATGGCGGCGGCATCGGCGGCAGTGTCACACCCTTGGCATCCAGCTTGAACACCAGCAGCTTGGCCGTGGCTGTGCGGAACGGGCCGTTCTTGTTGAGATTATAGACGGGCGAGCCGCCCCAGCCGGCATTGATGGCGATATATTGCTCGCCATCGATCATATAGGTGATCGGCCCGGCCACCGGCGCCTGGTCGATATTCATCTCCCACAGCTTCTTGCCATTGTCCGCGCGATAGATCGCCAGCGTCTTGTTGATCGTGCCCTGCACCAGCAGATTGCCCGCCGTGGAAAGGACACCGCCCGAGCCGGGCATGCCGTAATCGACGCGCCATTTCTCGGTCTGGGTCTTCGGGTCCCAGGCCAGCAGATAGCCCTTCTCATTGGCCACCGCTTCGGCCTGCAGCTTGGCCCGCAATTCCTGCTCATTGCCATAAGCCTGGCCAGAATTGCTGCGGCCCTTGATATAGCGATATGCGCCATCCTCCGCCCGCGCATAGACGGAACCCTGTTCCTGCGCAGAGAAATACATCAGGCCGGTCAGCGGGCTGTAGCTCATCGGATGCCACGTATGCCCGGCCATCCAGCTCGGGCTCATCAGATGGGGCGTGGTGGTATTATGCGCGCCGGGTTGCAGTACCGGGCGGCCGGTCTTCATGTCGATATGGCTGGCCCATGTATTGACCGAGACATAGGACTTGCCGGAAATCAGCTCGCCCGTCTTGCGGTCGATCACATAGAAAAAGCCGTTCTTGGGCGCCTGCATCGCCACTTTGCGCTGCTTGCCTTTGATCTTCATGTCCGCCAGCACGATGGGCTGGGTGCAGGTGTAATCCCAGTCCTCTTCGGGCACCATTTGATAGTGCCACTTGTACTCGCCCGTGGTCGCGCTCACCGCCACCATGGAGCAGAGGAACAGATTGTCGCCCTTCCCCTCGCTGCGGAAGTGCCACATATGCGGCGCGCCATTGCCGGTGCCGATATAGACCGTGTCCAGCTCGGGATCGTAAGCGAAAGCGTCCCAGGCATTACCGCCTGCCCCCGCTTCCCAGAACTTGCCGAACCAGGTCGGCTGGGCGATCTTCATCGCGCTGTCTGAAGCTTCCCCATCCGGGCCCTTGGCCGGATCGGTGGGGACGATGTAGAATTTCCAGAGCTTCTTGCCCGTTTCCGCGTCCCATGCGGTGACGAAACCGCGCGATCCGTAATCCGCGCCGCCATTGCCGATCACAACCTTGCCGTCATAGACACGCGGCGCACCGGTGATGGAATATTCCTGCCCTTCGGGGAAGGTCTGGCTGGTCCAGATTTCACGCCCGTCCTTGGCATCGATGGCGATCAGGCGGCCATCCAGCGCCGCGATATAGATCTTGCCGTTCCACGCCGCGATCCCGCGCGCCGAAGGGCCGCAACAGGCCAGCCGGGCCCATTCAGGGCCGACCTTGGGATCAAAGGTCCACAGCTTGCGCCCGGTCTTGCCGTCATAGGCAGTGACGACGTTATATATGCTCTCGTTATAAAGCACCCCGTCCACCACCAGCGGGCTGGCCTGCACGCCGCGATAGGTTTCCAGATCGTCATACCAGGCAAGGCCGAGGCGCTGCACATTGCCGTCATTGATCTGCTTGAGCGGAGAGAAGCGCTGCTCGTCCCAGGTGCGGCTATAGCTCATCCAGTCGCCGACATTGGCTTCGGCGTCGGCATTGCGCAGCCTTTTGCCATCGACCGGACCCGCGCTGACAGAGGCCGTCTGGAAAGACAGCGCGGCAGCGCAGCCGAGCAGCAACCCCATTCGGGGGAACAGGCCGAACATCCTGGCAGAGGCCTTCATTGCGCGCGCCGGGGCGGCTGGGTGGCGAGCGTCAGATTCTTGCGTTCGATCGTCCATTCGGAATCGCGGCACAATGTGCAATCCTCTCCTGCGAACCAGCGGCCCGCGAGTTCATCCCCTCGTAACTGCCAATCGAGCCAGGCGAGCACGGCTTGTGCCGCTTTCCCGCCATTGGGTTCATTATATGTGCCCTCGTGAGTGACATCGATATTGATCACCGCGGCGGGAACATGCGGCAGATGCCGATAGTCGTCCATCCCGTTGGGATAGGCGATATCGGTCGGCCCACCGAGCACGTAGAGGATCGGCACGTCCACCTTGTCAAGCAGGCTCTTGTCAGCCTTCATCTCGCCCTGCGCAGGCACATCGGGGTCGAGGATGCCGCTGTTCATGATGACCAGAGTGGAAACGCGCGGATCGCCAGCGAATTTGATCGCCTGGATGCCCCCGCAGGAATAGCCTGAGACGGCCACCTTGTCCGTAGCGATCCTACCCTTGAACGGGCTGCCTTCCCGGCCGTTTTCAGCGATTGCCCAGTCGATTGCCTCGCTGAGCTGGGTTGATTTGGTCTTGTCGCGATGCAGGGCCCAGTCCTCGGGCTTCATCGCCACGCCCGGCCCGCTGAATATGCCGCCCGGCGCGATCACCAGATAGCCGTGGGATGCAATCTCCAGCAGGTGCTGACGGGATGACGCAGCATCTTCCGTGCAGGCGCCGTTACCGAATATGTAGACCGGCATTTTCCGGTTACCCAGCGCGGAAAGATCGGCGGGTTGATAGACCGTCTGTCCCGGCAGGCCGGCAAGTTGGTGCTTGATCGGGCGATAGGGGCCCGTGCCGGTGCTGTCAGGCTTCGCGCCGTCGATCATGAACTGCGCCGCCGCCTGCGCGGCGAGATCGGCCGCCACCGGATTTTCCGGCGGCGTGCCTTGCGCCCATGCCGCTCCGGCCATGGCCAGCGCGGCAAGCGCGAGAGGCAGAGCCGTCCACGAATTGCACAGATTGCGTTTCATTGTCCGGCTCTCCCTCTTCATTTTTATTATCGTAACGCCGTCCCGATCAGAAGCGGCGCTTGACCGAGACTGCCCATTCGCGCGGGCGGCCGGGCTGGCCGAGTGCGAACCAGCCATTGTAGAACTTGTTCAGATAATAGAACTTATCGAACAGGTTGGTAACCTCAAGGGCTACGGACCAGTCCTTATCCTCGGTCTGATAGGTCAGGCGGGCATTGGCCAGCGTGTAACTATCGACCTTGGAAATCTCGTTACACGCGAAGTTGCCACAATAGCCGGGCGTATAGGCTACGTCGATCCGCGGGGTCAGCGTGCCCGCATCGCCGAGCAGGATTTCATACTGCGCGCCAATGCTCCACTTCCAGTCACCGATGCCCGGGCGGCTGGAGCCGACCACGATCGAGGTCGTCGGATAATTGACCTTCGTGAATTCGAAGTCGGTCAGGCTCAGCGATCCGTCGATGGTCAGGCCTTCGATCGGGCGCAGCGTGGTTTCGAGTTCGAAGCCCTTCACCCGCGCATCGCCAAGGTTCAGATACTGGCCGCACAGGCCCTCGACACCGCCCTTGTCCACCGGCAGCGGGTTGCCTTCCTCGTCAAGGCAGGTCTGCGGCGTGCCCTGATAGCCGACATAATCCATGTAGAAGGCCGAGGCGTTAATCCGCAAAATCCTGTCGAACAGATCGGCCTTGAAGCCCACTTCATAGGAATTCAGCTTTTCCGGCCCAAAGGAGCGAATCTGGTAATAGCTGTAGGGACGCGGTGCCACGCCGCCTGCCTTGTGGCCGGTGGCGAACTGGGCATAGGCCATCACGTCAGGCGTGATCTTGTAAGAAAGCACCGCGCGGTAATCGACGATGGTTTCCTTGTAGCTGCCCACCTGCCCGCTCAGCGGGTTGGCCGGGTTGCTCAGCGGCAGATAATCGCCGACGCCATCCGGATTGTAGCGGCCATAGGTGTAATCCTTCTGCTCGCTGGTAACGCGGATGCCGCCTTCCAACGTCAGGCCGGGGGCCATCTGCCACGAGGCGTTACCGAAGCCCGCCCACACGGTCATGTCCGCCGTGTCATCGTTGATGAAGGAGAAGGTCGGCTTCTGCGGCGTGCCGAAGCCCGAGAAGGGCGAGTGAATCCGACCATTATAACGCGTGCTGGCATCGTAATAGATGCCGCCGACCGTCACATTCAACGCATCTTCCATGAAGTTGCCCGAAAGGCGTACTTCCTGGCTGAACTGCTTGTGGCTGAAATAGCTGGGCACCGCACCGATGAAGGCCACCGGCGAGTTGTCATTATCGTCGGAGCTGAATGAATCGTAAGTGCGATAGCCGGTGATCGACTTGAAGGCGATGTTATCCGCCACTTCGTAATCGACGATGCCGGAAACGCCCCAGCCCTCGACCTGGTTGGCAGGTTTGGTGAATACAGGGCCGTTGGGAGCGCCCGGAGTGGCCGCTGCATCGACCGCGCGATAGGTCACGCCCGGATCGTAGAAGTTGGCATAGCTGGCGAACGGATCGTTCAGCACGGCCCCGTCCCGGCGATACTGGCCATAGGTCACGAAGCGGTTGTCGAACGGCACGCCCTGATAGGCGACGCTGCCATTCTGGCGATTGGTGATTTCAGCGCTGGCGATCAGCGTGGAAGCCGGGGTTTCCGATGTATCCTTGGTGTAATCGCCCGTGATGTTGATTTCCAGCGGACTGCCCTGCGGGGCAATGCGGAGCGATCCGCGCACGGCGAACATCGACTGAGCGCCCAGCGTGCCCAGCTTGCAGTCGCCGCTAGCGAGCTGCGGAATTGCCGCCTGCGAGGGGTTGATCGCGCTGGTGCCCGGCTGGACGTAGGGATCGTTCGGGTTGAGGCACGCATAGTCATAGCGGCTGACATAGCCATCACGGTTGCGCATCACGCCGGTGACGCGGGCGAAGACTGCATCTTCGACCACAGTGAAATCCGCGCTCGCCTTCAAGTCCACGCGGTTGGAGGCGCCGAGCGTCGCTTCGACGAAGCCGCCTTCGCCCTGCGGCTTGCGCGAATAGAGCTTGATGGCGCCGCCCTGTGAATTCATGCCGGCGAGCGTGCCCTGAGGCCCGCGCAGCACTTCCACGCGTTCCAGATCGGTCAGGTCGAACGCCGATGCCGTGACCGTGCCGAAATAGATGTCATCCACATAGATGCCGACGCCCGGCTCCACCGAAGGGCTCTGGTCCGCCTGACCGACGCCGCGGATATAGGCCCGCATGGAGGCGCCAGAGCCCGAGGGGTTCTGTTGCAGAAGCACGTTGGGCGCCTGCGCAGCGATGTCGGTCAGCTTGGTCTGGCTGCGCGCTTCGAGCAATTCGCCGCTGACAGCCGTGATGGAAAGGGGAGTATCCTGAACGTTCTGTTCGCGCAGCTGCGCGGTGACGACGATCACATTGGGATCGTTCGCATTGTCATCCTGCGCGATTGCAGGAGATGCAGCCATGGAAATGCCGAGCGCGAGCGCGGCGGTGGAAATGCGAGACTTGAACACAGTGCTGCGCGCGCCAAGCGAATGGCTTGTCCGGTACATCCTCAATTTTCCTTCTCCCACGCCATCCCGTCCGGAGATGCACTCATCCTGGCGCATCGCCCGACCGGTACGGCTTCATTTTAGTCTGCGCGCGCCTTTTGGGCACACGTCGGTACGGGCATCGTCTTGCCTTTTCCGTTCCTCTCCTTACCCTTGCTTGCCGGGGGAGGCGTTGACTGATGTGGAGTGACGGCTTGCCGCAATTGGAAGCGCTACCGGCTGACGCGATCAGCCCGGACGTGGATTTGCGGCGCGTAGAGGAAGAACAGCGTTACCTGATGTGGACTCAGGCTGCGCGCAAATCCTTTCCGGGCCTGACCGTGCGTTTCGAAGGGGACACGCCCGCCAGCGGCATGATCCGCCGCATTCCGATCAGTTCTGGCGACCTGTTCGAGATCGAATCCGCGCCTGTTGAAGTCAATTTTCGTCCAACTCCCGCGACCGATGGCGGTTTCATTTCGGTCATGGTGCAGGCCGAAGGCTCCACCATGATACAGCAAGGCAAGCAGCGCAGCAGCTTGGCCAAAGGGGATATCTGCCTGCTTGACGAAGCCTGTACTTTCAAGATCGTCGGCGAGGACTGGAGCCGGATTTGCTTCCTGCGCCTGCCTCGCACTCAGGTCCTGGCACGGCACCCCCAGCTTGAACGTTATTTCGCACTTGCCATGCCCGCGTCCGATGCGGGCACTCGATTGCTGGCTGACCTGCTGCTGCGTCTGTTCTGGGAGGCACCCCTATTATGCGATGCCCAGCATCGCGCCATGCTGGGCAGTATGATCCATATGCTCGGCGTGGCGAGCCCCAGCGCGGGAGACGGTGCCGACAAGGACTGGCGTACCCGGCGCGCGATCGATTTCATCGAACAGAATCTCGCCTTACCCGGCCTTTCCGCGGAAGATATCGCGCGTGATCAGCATATAAGCCGGCGCAGGCTGGACCAGATCATGCACGAACAACTCGGCCAGTCGATCGCGGCTTGCCTGTGGACGCGGCGCCTCGCGCAGGCGGCGCGGGACCTTCGTGACCCGCAACGCGCGGACGAATCGATCGCACAGATTGCCTTCGCCAATGGCTTCGGCGATGCGGCCCATTTCACCCGGGCCTTCAAACGGCGCTATAGCGCGACCCCCGGACAATGGCGCCATATCTGAAGCGTATCGAGCAAGTACTCGCCGTCTGGATCAAGTCACCGTTCCAAAAAGGACTAGCTCCACCTCTTTTCATGAGCGTCAGTACGTCTATCATGATGTGTTCCATAAAAAGCGGAACGGTTGATGGGGAGAGAGCGAAATGGCTGACCGCATACGCGGCCGGTGCTTGGATGTTTGCCGCAAATTGACAGCGACTGCCTTACACGGGCTGATGCTGGCCGGCTGCATCGGCGGGCTGAGCGCCGCCCATGCAGCCCCTGCTGACATTCCGATCAACGGCAGCCGCATCTTCCCCGAAAGCATCAGCGCCGACATCGATGGCAACATCTATATCGGCAGCGCAAACGGCGTGGTCTATCGCGTGGAAAGCGAAGGAACTGTGGCCGAGCCGTGGATTCTTCCCACTCCCGAAAACGGCCTCACTTCCCTATTCGGCGTTCTGGCGGACGAGAACCGCGGGCTGCTTTGGGTGTGCAACAACCCGGCATTCGGCAGCCCGCCCAAGCCCGGTGCGAAGTCCGGCCTCAAGAGCTTCGACATCATCACCGGCGAATTGATGGGCACTTACGATTTCCCGGGCGACGGCCCAGCCGCCTGTAACGACATGACAATCCAGAACATCGCCGACATCTATGTGACAGATACGGCAGGCGGGCGGATTTTTCATCTTGCACCGGGTGCCGAGAAGCTGGAACTCTTCGCGCAGGACCCGGAACTGGTGGGCGTGGACGGCATCGCGATTTCCGGCAACGGCACGATGTATATCAACAATGTACGCAAGAACCTCGTCCAGCGCGTGGAAGTGATGGCCGGGAATATCTATGGCGGGCTGACCACGCTCACTCTCTCCGAACCGGTCAACGGGCCCGACGCCTTGCGGCTGGTGGGCGACAATCGCTTCGTCCAGGCCGAAGGGCTAGGTGGGCGCGTGACGTATGTCGAAGTGGACGGCGATACCGCGAAGATCACCCCGATCAAGACCGGGCTCGATTCCTCGCCGGGCGTCACCCATGTGAACGGCGTCGCCTATGCTACGGAAGGCAAGATCGGCTACATGTTCGACCCTGCGTTGAAAGACAAGAACCCCGATCCCTTCATCATTCGCAGCTTCCTGCTGCCGAATTGGCCATGATGCGCGCGCTGGCCATTGCCCTTGCAGGGGCAGCCCTCACCCTGCCGCTTCCCACTGCGGCGCAGTCCATGTCGCAGGCGCAGATCGATAGAGAGATCGACGCGCTAACCGCCCGTGTGGAGAAGCTGGAAGGAGCCCGCGCGGTCAAGAAGCTGCAGCGCGCCTTCGGCTATTACGTCGATCGCGGCCTGTGGGGTGACGCCGCGGACCTTTTCGCCGATGATGGCACGATCGAGATCGGGGTGGACGGCGTCTATGTCGGCAAGGAGCGCATCCGCGAATATCTCAAGCGGCTGCATGGCGGACAGGAAGGGCTGATATACGGCCAGCTCAATGAGTGGGTCACGCTCCAGCCTTCGATCGAGGTCGCAGGGGATGGCCGCTCGGCCACAGCGCGCTGGCGCGATCTGGGCATGCTGGGCCAGTACAAGAAGCACGCCGAATGGCGCGACGGCATTTACGAGAACCGCTATGAAAAGGGCGCTGACGGGATCTGGCGGATCAAGTCGCTGCATCTCTACGTCAACTTCCTCGCCCCCTATCAAAAGGGCTGGGCACGGTTGACGCCTGGCGAAGGGCTGGTCCAGTCCGAAGCGGCGAAGGCCTATCCGGCGGACCGTCCGCCCACGGCCAGTTACAAGCCCTTCCCGGAAGTGCAGGTGCCGCCGTTCCAGGCCCCCAATCCCGCGACCGGCAAGCCGGTGAAGGGAGGTAAGTGATGCGCGGATTGAAACCCTTGCAGGTGTTGGTGCTAGCCACGGCCGCCCTCGCCATAACTACCCCCGCCCTCGCACAGAACCAGAGCCCCGAAGCCCGCCTTGCCGTCTATCGTGACCGGGTGGAGCGGCTTGAAGCCCAGGACGCGGTCGAGAACCTTCAGGCCGATTACGGATATTATTTCGACAAGGGCCTGTGGGACGATGTGGCCGATCTGTTCAGCAAGAACGGCAGTTTCGAATATGGCCAGCGCGGCGTCTATATCGGGCTCGAGCGTATCCGCCGGGCGCTGTTGCTGTTCGGCCCGAACGGTCTGGCGCCTGCCCATCTCAACAACCACATGCAGCTGCAAAGCGTGGTAGTTGTATCGAAGGATGGAAACAGCGCCACGGGCCGCTGGCAGGGCATGGTGATGCTGAGCGAACCGGGCCGCAATGGCGTGTGGGGCGTCGGCATTTACGAGAACAAATATGTGAAGGAAGGCGGCGTCTGGAAGATTTCCAGCCTGCATTTCTATCCCACCGCGCTGACCGATTACGATCTGGGCTTCATGAAATCGACTCTGCCGATGGAGGGGATGAGCGCGCTTTTCCCGCCCGACAGGCCGCCCACGGAAGTCTATCGCACGCTGCCGGGCAATTACATTCCGCCCTTCAGCTTCGATCACCCGGTAACCGGCAAGTCCTTGAAAGACCTGCCGCAACCGCCTGACGATGTGTTGGGGAGAAAGTGATGAAGATGCGTATTCTTCTCGCGGCGAGCCTGTTGGCCGCCACCGCCTCCCCCGCCATCGCCCAGGACAAGATTGCCGGGCAGAAGCTCGACCAGCTCGAAGCCCGCATCACCCGGCTGGAAGATCTCAACCAGATCGAGATCCTCCAGCGCACCTATGGCTACTTCGTGGACAAGGGCCAGTGGACCCAGCTTTCCGAGCTGTTCACCGACGATGCCACGCTGGAAATCGGCGGCAAGGGCCTGTTCCTGGGCAAGAAGCGCGTGCTGGAATATATGCAGACCGCCTTCGGCCCCGATGGCGCGAAGCCCGGCATGCTGGCCAATCACATGCAGTTCCAGCCCGTGCCGGACATCTCGGCCGATGGGAAAACCGGCTGGGTGCGTAGCCGCGCCTATGTGATGAGCCTGGGCGGCTGGGGCCTGCCGCTTTACGAAAACGAATATCGCAAGGGCGAGGATGGCATCTGGCGCATCAGCCGCCTGTCCGGCCCCTTCACCATGTACACCAGCTGGGAAGGCTGGGGTAAGAACGCGCTGAACAATACCTGGCCGGACAAGTTCGATCCGCCGCCGGACCTTCCGCCCTCCACTATCTATCTGACCTATCCGGCCTATTACATTGTGCCGTTCCATTACCCGAACCCGGTGACGGGCAAGGCCTTCAAGCCCGATATGGACGAGGTAGGCGCCTATCACCGCCCGCCGGGTACGCCGGAGCAGGCTGCCTCGCTGAAGGTTGGCCGCCTCGTCGATGGAACCCAGCCGATCGCCGAACCGCCCAAGGACTGATCCGCAATGCCTTTCCGCAAACGCCCCGCCGCGCTGGCTGCCGGCCTTCTGGCCCTGTTCTTAGCGATTTTCACCTTGCAGGCCGGCTCCCCCGCCATCGCGCAGGGCCCGGCCAGCCTGCTCGCCAGCCCGCCTGCCGATGCCTGGCCGAGCGACGGGCGCGACTATTCCGCCCAGCGCTACAGCCCGCTGACGCAGATCGACGCGCAGAATGTCGGCCAGCTCGGCCTCGCCTGGTATGCCGATCTCGACACTTATCGCGGGGTGGAAGGCACGCCGATCTATGCCGACGGGGTGCTGTACAACATTCTCGCCTGGAACATCACCACGGCCTATGACGCGAAGACGGGCAAGCCCTTGTGGACCTTCGATCCCAAGGTGCCGCGCGAATATGGCCGCTATGCCTGTTGTGAGCCTGTCTCGCGCGGGCTGGCCATGTGGAACGGCAAGATCATCATCGCCACGCTGGACGGCCGGATGATCGGGCTGGACGCCAGGACCGGCAAGCAGATCTGGTCCACCCAGACTTTCGACCATGACATGCCCTATTCCATCACCGGCGCGCCGCGCGTGTTCGATGGCAAGGTGGTGGTCGGCCAGTCGGGCGGCGATCTTGGCGTGCGCGGTTTCGTGATCGCGCTGGATGCCGATACGGGCAAGAAGCTCTGGAAGTTCTACCTCGCACCCGGCAACCCGGCTGACGGCCCGGATGGAGAGGCTTCGGATTCCATCATGGAGATGGCCCGCAAGACCTGGCACGGGGAATATTGGAAGCTGGGCGGCGGCGCCAATGCCTGGGATTCCATCGCTTACGATCCGGCCAACAAGCTCGTCTTCGTCGGCACTGGCAACGGCTCGCCCCTCTCCCGCTATCACCGCAGCGAGAACAAGGGCGACAATCTGTTCGTCTGCTCCATCGTCGCCCTCCATGCTGATACGGGCGCCTATGCCTGGCACTACCAGATGGTGCCGGGGGAAGACTGGGATTACACCTGCACATCCTCCATCATCAGCGCTGACCTGAAGATCGGCGGCAAGATGCGGCAGGTGATCATGCAGGCGCCGAAAAACGGCTTCTTCTATGTGATCGACCGCAAGACCGGGAAGCTGATCAGCGCGGAAACGCATGTGAAGGTGAACTGGGCCTTCGGCATCGACAAGAAGACCGGCCGCCCCATCGAGAACCCGGAAACCCGCTATGGCGTGGATCCGGTGCTGGTCTATCCCGGCCCCGGCGGCGCGCATAACTGGTTCCCCATGGCATTCAGCCCGCGCACCAGGCTGGCTTATTTCCCGTCCTATCAGTCGGGCATGGTCTATGCGCTGGACCCGAATTTCAAGCCGCAGCCCTTCCGCTCCAACGCGGGCTGGGGCGGCTATACCGGCGAAGCCATGCAGAAGCGCATGAAGCTGATGGAACAGGCCAATGCGGACGAGAAGGCATGGCTCACCGCCTATGATCCGGTGAAGCAGAAAATCGCCTGGCAGGTGCCCCTGCCCCGCCACGGCAATGGCGGCGTGTTCGTGACCGCTTCCGACCTCGTCTTCGAAGGCACCACCAAGCAGACCTTCGCCGCTTTCGACGCGAAGAGTGGCAAGGTGCTGTGGGAATATCCGACGCAGAGCGCGCCGGTTTCCGGCGGCATCACCTATGAGCTGGATGGCGTGCAATATGTCGCCATCAATGCCGGCTGGGGCGGCGGCGCTGCCCAGATCGAGCGCGGCGCGGGCATCGAATTGCCGCGTGCCCCTGCCCGCCTGCTGGTGTTCAAGCTGGGCGGCACGCAGCAGCTTCCCCCGCTCGCCAAGGCGGAGGCGATCCCCAACCCGCCCCCGCTGCGCGCCAGCGAGGCATCGGTGGCCAAAGGCGCGGAACTGTTCGCCAATACCTGCGCCCTGTGCCACGGGGCCAATGCCAAGGGCGGCGTGAAGGATCTGCGCCACATGACCATGGAAACCCACGGCAAGTTCAACGACATCGTGCTGAAGGGCCTCTATCAGGACAAGGGC
>DATJDU010000011.1:0-1504 GCA_035497315.1 Sphingomonadaceae bacterium | reverse complement strand
CAGCAAAGGTTTTGCTTGGATGAACGAAAACGCCGTCATTGGATTTGATCGAGCAAGGAAAGGATCGAGCCATGAAGAAGATTATGATGGCCATCGCGGCCGCAGGCCTGGTTCTCCCCGCCGTTCCCGCCGTTGCGGGTGAACGTGACCATTATTCGCGCGAATATCGCGATCGCGATCACCGCTACGATCGCAACGTCTATGACAGCCGGGGCCGCTACAAGGAGCCCCGCCGCGTAAGCCGCAATGACCGCGTCTGGCGTGGCAAAGACGGCCGCTATTACTGCAAGCGCAGCAATGGCACGACCGGCCTGATCATCGGCGCAGCCGGCGGCGCGCTGGTAGGCCGCGCAGTCGATACTCGCGGCGACCGGACGCTCGGCACGGTCCTGGGTGCAGCCGTTGGCGGCCTGCTGGGTCGCGAGATCGACCGGGGCGAGGCTCGCTGCCGTTAGGGCGCAGGCCAAATCCGGGCCCCACACAGAACAGAAAGGCCGCGCGGCGAATATGCCGTGCGGCCTTTTCTCGTTTAGGCGTGCTATAGATGCGATCCCCATTGCGAAGTGGCCCCGGCCCTGCCATGTCGAAAGCTAGCTAAGCAATAAGATCCGGAGAGATATCATGATCGAAACGCCGCTGGTTTCCTGCGACGATCATCTCGACCTCAACATGCTGCCCGCCAATGTGTGGACCCGCCGCATGGCGTCCAGCTGGGGCGAGCGCGCGCCGCATATCGAAGAAAACGAGCGCGGCTGCCACTGGGTGTGCGACGGGCAGAGCTGGGGCATGTGGTCGGGCAAGCCGTTCAATTTCGGGTCCGGCCCCAAGCCGATCCTGACTGCCTATGATCGCGGCGGCGTGGAAGACACGACACAGCTACGCGCGGGCCATCCCAGGCTGCGGCTGCAGGACATGGGCCGCGACGGCGTGTGGGGCCATCTGGTGTTCGGCCCGGTCACTTCGATCAAGACCGACGACGAAGCGCTGATGCGCGCCTGCTATTCCGCCTTCAATGACTGGCTTTACGAGGACTTCTGCTCTGCCGCGCCGGATCGGCTGATCGGCGTCGCCATGCTGCCCCCGCATCCGGAACCCGCCATCGACGAGCTGAAGCGCCTGGCAAAGCGCGGCGGAGTGAAGCAGGCGAACCTACAGATCGCCGTGGCCGAACCGCGCCTTGAAGACCCGCGCTGGGAACCGCTTTTCGCGCTGCTGGAGGAAACGGGCATCGTCCTGTCGTTCCACGTCACCGTGTTCCCTTCCGCCACCAAGGCGTTCGACAAATACAAGGGCAGCCCCGGCGCGACTTTCCTTCACGCCAAGATGTTCATCGAACAATTCCTCGATCCCTTCGTGGACCTGTTCGCCTGGGGCATTCTGGAGCGCCATCCGGGCCTGAAGATCGTGATCGCCGAAAGCGGCGTGGGCTGGGTTCCCTGGGTGGTGGAAGAGCTGGACTATCGCCATTACCGCCTGTGGGAATGCGCCGATTATTGGGACGACA
>DATJDU010000010.1:0-21732 GCA_035497315.1 Sphingomonadaceae bacterium | reverse complement strand
ATCCAGCGCAACAGGGGCCACCAGCCGCTGCAGCCGCCGGGCGCGGCTTTGCAGTGCGCCGCATTCCAGCTCGGCGATCATTGCTTCCATGTCGCTCAGCGTCAGATCCCCGCCCTCCAGCGCGCGGGAGAGCTCGAGGCTCAACTGAAACGCGGGATTGAAGAGCGGCGTCTCATTGGTCCGTTCGCGTAGCTTCTCGAGCCGGGCGAGGAGATCCGAGACTGTCTTCATACCGCGCTTCTCCTTATGCGAGTTGAGCTGCCTTTCGGGCTGCTTCGGTAATGGCCGCGTAATCCGGCGGGCCTTTGGGAACGATCCAGCTGCCGCCCACGCACAGCACGGGCTCGAGCGCCAGCCAGTCCGGCGCGCTATCCTGCGTGATGCCGCCGGTGGGGCAGAAGCGGACCTGGCCGAAGGGGCCCGCCAGCGCCTTCAGCGCGGGAATGCCGCCCGAAGTGGACGCCGGGAAGAATTTGAAATGCGAAAGACCCAAATCTAGCCCGCGCATGATGTCGCCCGCCGTGGCGATGCCGGGCAGGAAGGGAATACCGCTGGCGATGGCGGCCTGGCCGAGGCTGTCGGTCAGACCGGGCGAGACGATGAACTCGCTCCCCGCTGCCAGCGCCGCGTCCAGTTCGACCGCATTGGTGACAGTGCCCGCGCCGACGATCGCACCCGGGACCTGTTTCATTTCTCGGATCACATCCAGCGCGGCGGCAGTGCGCAGCGTGACTTCCAGAACCTTGAGACCGCCTGCAACCAGCGCTTCCGCCAGCGGGGCGGCAATGACGGCATCGTCCACGACCAGCACCGGGATCACCGGCGCGGTCAGCATGATCTGTTCGATGGCGCGGCTCATGCCGGTAGTCATTTGTCCCTGCCTCTCATCTGGCTTTGAAATGCGGCCACGGCCCCGAACAGGCCCGGCTGCGGATGGGTGATCAGCTTTACCGGAATTCCGGCCATCATCTGTTCGTAGCGGCCCTTGAAGCGGAAGCGCTCGGCAAAGCCCGATGCGGCCAGCGTGTCGCGGATGCGCAGACCCAGCCCGCCTGCGATCACTACCGCGCCCGATCCATGGGCCAGCGCATAATCGCCTGCGGCCGTGCCCAGCGACATGCAGAAACGCTCCACCGCGGCGGCTGCCAGACTGTCTTTTCCGGAGAGCCCAAGTTCCCAGATCGCCTTGTCCTCCCCTTCGGGAAGCTGGCGCCCCTCAAGCGTCGCCAGCGCCTGATGGATGTCCACGATGCCGGGTCCGGACACGACCCGCTCCACCGAAACGCGCCGGTGGCGCTTTCTCAGCCGCAGCAGGATCGCATCGTCTATGGGGTCGATGGGGGCAAAGTCGATATGGCTGCCTTCGGTGGCCTGCACATGATAGCGCTCCGGCCCGTCACGCCGCAGATAGGCAACGCCAAGCCCGGTGCCCGGGCCCAGCACGCTGATCGTGCCGGTGCATGGCAGGGGCGCATCCGGGCCGCTGAGGTGCAGGAACTCGCT
Source organism: Sphingomonadaceae bacterium (assembly GCA_035497315.1). Lineage (GTDB taxonomy): Bacteria > Pseudomonadota > Alphaproteobacteria > Sphingomonadales > Sphingomonadaceae > Andeanibacterium. Next base: position 20,229 of record DATJDU010000010.1, on the reverse strand, counting down.
CTCATCCGCGCGGGCCACGGCATGGGCCACGGCGGCGAAATCATTGAGGACCATCGCCTCGTCCAGCCCCAGCTGATCGTCGATGGCGCCAGTGTGGATGACCCAGCTATTGTTGGTCATCTGCACTGTCTCGCCTGTCACCGGCCCGGCAACGGCGATGGAGGCAGCGCGCGGCAGAGTGCAGCCGCAGCGCCGCTCGAACTCTTCCCAGGCGGTCTGCAGGCTGGCGAAATCGCTGGTCCTCAGGGTTTCCGGCTCGCCCAGCGCGATGGCCCCATCCGCGCCGATGGAGGCGAGGGCGAAGCGGGCATGGGTACCACCGATATCAAGCGCAACAAGATCGGCCATCACAGTCCCGCCATCGCCAGCATGGCCGATCCGCCCTGTTCGGCACCATCGGCATTGATGCGGAACATGGCGAACAATTCGCGGCCCACGCCCATCTGCGCAGGCGGCGGCGGGGCCGGGGTGCGGGCGGAAAGATCGGCGCTGGTGGAAAGCGTGCCGGTGGTGGCGCAGAGTTTCACCACATCGCCGTCGCGCAACAGGGCCAGCGGGCCGGGCGTTCCGGTACGGTCCGACAGGGCCTCCGGTGTCACATGGATCGCCGCCGGGACCTTGCCCGACGCGCCCGACATGCGCCCGTCGGTGACAAGCGCCACGCGATAACCGCGATCCTGCAGCACGCCCAGCGGCGGGGTCAGCTTGTGGAGTTCCGGCATCCCATTGGCGCGCGGGCCCTGGAAGCGCATCACTACCACCACGTCGCGCTCAAGCTCGCCTGCCTTGAAGGCGGCGATCACATCCTCCTGCCGCTCGAACACGCGGCAGGGGGCTTCGATGGTCCAGCGTTCGGCATCCACCGCGCTGGTCTTGAAGCAGGCACGGCCAAGATTGCCCTCGACCAGCCGCATCCCCCCATCGGCCTGGAAGGGCGTGGAGGCGGGGCGCAACATGGCATCGTCGCCCGAGTGCCCTGTGGGGCGCCAGTCCAGCGCGCCCTCGTTCAGGAACGGCTCCTGCGCATAGGCGGCAAGGTTCCCAGTGCCCAAATTGCTGCCAACGGTGAGGATATCGCCATGGGCGAGGCCTGCGGAGAGCAGTTCCCCGATCACATAGCCCATGCCGCCCGCAGCGTGGAACTGGTTCACGTCGCCTGAGCCATTGGGATAGACCCGTGCAATCAGCGGCACGACGCCTGAAAGCTCGGACAGATCCTCCCAATCGAACATGACGCCTGCCGCCCGCGCGATGGCGGGCAGGTGGATCGCATGATTGGTCGAGCCACCCGTGGCCAGCAGGCCGATGGCGGCGTTGATGATCGCCTTCTCGTCCACGCAGCGGGCCAGGGGGCGATAATCTTCGCCATCCTGCGCAATAGCTACCAGCCGCTGGGTCGCTGCGCGGGTGAGCGCCTGGCGCAGCGGCGTGCCCGGCGGCACGAAGGCCGCGCCCGGCATGTGGAGGCCCATCATCTCCATCATCATCTGATTGGAATTGGCCGTGCCATAGAAGGTGCAGGTGCCGGGCGAGTGATAGCTCTTGCTCTCGCTCTCCAGCAATTCCGCGCGGCTCGCCTTGCCCTCGGCATAGAGCTGGCGGACCTTCTGCTTTTCCTTGTTGGCAATGCCGCTGGGCATGGGGCCGCTGGGCACGAACACCGCGGGAAGATGGCCGAAGCGCAAAGCGCCGATCAGCAGGCCGGGCACGATCTTGTCGCAAATGCCCAGCAGCGCCACGCCATCGTACATTTCGTGGCTGAGCGCGACGGCTGTGGAAAGGGCGATCACATCGCGGCTGAAGAGCGACAGTTCCATCCCGTCCTGCCCCTGCGTAACCCCGTCGCACATGGCCGGGGTTCCGCCTGCGACCTGCGCGGTGGCGCCCACCTCGCGGGCCCAGAGCTTCATCTGCGCCGGATAGGCGCCATAGGGCTGATGGGCGGACAGCATGTCGTTATAGGCTGTGACGATGGCCAGGTTCGGCCCGCGATGCGCCTTCATCGCCGCCTGATCCTCCAGCGCCCCGGCATAGGCATGGGCGAGGTTGGAGCAGGCCATCTGATTGCGATCCGGCCGTCGGCTGCCTTCGCGCTCCATCAGTTCCAGATAGGCGGCGCGGCTGGCTTTCGAGCGGGCGATAACCCGTTCGGTCACGCGGGCGATGGTGGGGTGCAGATCACTCATGCCACGTCACCCCGTCGCGTTCCGCCAGGGCGATGGCCGCACTCGGGCCCCAGCTTCCGGCAGTATAGGGCTTGGGGGTCAGCCCGTCTTCGGCCCAATTGGCGCGAATATGGTCGATCCATTGCCATTGCGCCTCCACTTCGTCGCGGCGGACGAACAGCGTCTGATCGCCCTCGATCAGGTCCAGCAGCAGCCGTTCATAGGCGATGCGCCGCTGGGTGCCGCTGAAGGCATCGGGCATGGCGATGTTGAGCGGCACCTTGCGCAGGCGAATACCGTCGCGGTCCAGCCCGGGCACCTTGGCCATCAGGCTGAGGGTGATGTTCTCTTCCGGCTGGATGCCGATCAGCAGGCTGTTGGGCGCGCTGCGGGTGTTCTTGCCGAAGATCGAATGCGGCACGGCGCGGAATTGCACGAGAATCTCGGTCGTGCGCCGCATCATGCGCTTGCCGGTGCGCAGATAGAAAGGCACGCCCTTCCAGCGCCAGTTATCGACATGGGCCTTGATCGCCACGAAGGTTTCCGTGTCGCTGTCGCGGCCCAGTTCCTCGTCATAGCCGGGCACGGCCTTGCCCGCGATCGCGCCGGCGCGATATTGCCCCGTCACCGTCTCGCCCGAGGATATGGGGCGCAGGGAGCGCAGGACCTTCACCTTTTCGTCGCGCACGGCGGTGGCGTCGAAGCTCACCGGCGGCTCCATCGCCACCAGCGCGAGCAATTGCAGCATGTGGTTCTGCACCATGTCGCGCAGGGCGCCGGCCTCGTCATAGAAATCGACGCGGCTTTCCAGCCCCACGGTCTCGGCCACGGTGATCTGCACATGGTCGATATGGGCCGCGTTCCACAAAGGCTCGAACAATATGTTGCCGAACCGCATGGCCAGCAAATTCTGGACCGTCTCCTTGCCCAGATAATGGTCGATCCGAAAAATCCGGTCTTCCGCGAAGGCGGCGGCCACTGCATCGTTGATCTCGCGGCTGCTGCCGAGATCGATTCCCAGCGGCTTTTCCAGCCCGATGCGCACATTCCCGTCCGTCAGCCCGGCGGCCTGCAGGCCCGCGATGGTGGGGCCGAACAGGCCCGGCGCGGTGGAGAGGAAAATGGCGAGGCCGCTTTCCGGCGTGCCGACCATCTCGGCCAGCTTCTTGTACCCGGCCTGATCCGTGGCATCCAGCGTCTGGTAATGCAGGCGGTTGAGGAATGTCGCCACCCCGCCGCGCCGCTCCGCCGGGAGGAATTTCTCCAGCGCCGCGCGGGCGAAATTGCGGAATCCGGGCGTATCGTGCTCCGACCGGGCCGTGCACACGATCCGCAGATCGGGGTCCACGAGGCCATCGGCATCCAGCGCGCAAAGCGAAGGGAGGAGCATCCTTTGCGAAAGGTCGCCAGTGGCGCCGAACAGCAACAGGCGGTCTGCGGTGAAGCTCATTGTAATGCCGCTCCTTTTGCGGCTGGTCGGGCGCATGAGTCTTGCTGCATTGCAGCACGGCTAACAGGTTTGAAATCTCTTGGCCAGCGTTGCGAAAGAACGCAAGGGACAACGTTGTCGCAATTCACTGGCCCAGCAGATGAAGCACGATTTCGCGCCGATGCGGCGCGCGGCGATGTTCGGCCAGGAAGATACCCTGCCAGGTGCCCAGCGCCAGGCCGCCGTCGATCACCGGAATGGACAGGGTCACGCCGGTCAGCACGGCCTTGAGATGGGCGGGCATATCGTCCGGCCCCTCGTCGTCATGCGCATAGGCGGAAGATTCCGGCGCCACCCGGTCCAGCCACGCCACCAGATCGCGCTGCACGGCGCCCGAGGCATTCTCGGTAATCAGCAGGGATGCGGAAGTGTGCAGGCAATGCACGGTGACAAGGCCGGTTTCGATGCCGGTGCCGCCAATCCACGCGGCAACATCGCGCGTGATCTCGGTGAGGCCGCGGCCGGGAGTGCGGAAGTGGAGGCGGGTTACGGACTGGCGCATGGACGGGAGGGTAGGGGGTTGTTGGGTGTGTGGGCAAGGTCTCGACAAGGTTGCATCGTCTTTCAGGCGGGGCCGCCCGGCCAATGTTCCCACGCCGCCTGGGCTGCCATGATCCTAGATATATGTTTCTATCCAGTCGAAAGTCCGCTGGGTGGAGACAGCCAGAGCGCCCACCTGATTATGGATCATGGCGGTTTCCCTGCTTGTGAACAGCACATAGTCTTTCGGGCACCGCAGCTTGTCGTAAAGTTCGCGGGCCTGGCTGAAATCGTCCATTTCGCCTTCCATGACCAGCGTACGGCACTTGATCCTGCCCACGACGTCTTCGTTCCGATAGTGGTTCAACTCGGTCATCAACGCCGATGGTGTCGATACGCCGTGTTTCCACATCGTGTCGGTGACGCCCCATTCGAGCAAAGGGCTTTGCGCCATAGCTTCCTGCATCCGTTGGTCGAATTGGCGAGGGTTCCGATCCGCCAGCCTGAGCACGTCCTGCCCGACGGCCTGTTCAAAAAAGCGCCGGACAATGTCGTTCCAGTTCACCACACCCGGATTGGCGATGCATAATTTCAGCCGGCTTTCGAAAGCGGCCGCGCGGGGGGCAAGCGCGCCGCCCATGCTGAGCCCCATCAGGGCGATCCGGTCAGGGTCAACACCGGGAAGGCGGACAGCCAGATCCACTACCGGGCGCACGACTTTTTCCCAGTCCGGGCGGAAGGGCAGGCCCTGGAGGCGGATGACCTTGCCCTGACCGGGGCCGTCGAAGATCAGGCAATGCATCCCGCGCGCATTGGCTGCTTCGGCTAGATATTTGCATTGTTCGGCCCAGGCATCGCGCCCGTTGAAGGCGATCACCAGCGGGGCAGGCCTCCTGCTTTCCGGTGCGCGGAAAAAATATCCGGGCAGCTTGGTTTTTTCGTACGGGATTGCGATGGGCTGGGCGCGTAGCGGCAAATCTCGCAATGCCCGCTGAAATGCCCGTTCGGCTTCCCGCGTGAGTTTCGGAACCTCGCCTGCGTGAGGATCGGGATGGCGATGGAGGGCAGCCATGAAATAGTTGGCGGCTCGCATATCCGCCTCGCCTGCGCTGATCCGGTGGCCTTTCTTGCGGCTTCTGTCGGCATCTTTGGCCAGCCGCCTCGCCGTGATCTGCCATTCCCGCGACCAGCTATAGGGATCGGAACCGTCCACCCGGTTCGCCGTTTCCAGACATTCGCCGATGTCGGACATCTTCTGCCAGGTGCCGCCAAGGTAGAACAGCAGGACCTGATTGAGGATCGGGTCCGGCATGAGTTCGAAATTGTACCACTCTTTTCCTTGAGCAAGGCCGGATGCCGCGAGGGCAGGCTCCGGCAGCGCTCCCGAGCAGCTGGTGATCGCAGCGCCGACGCCCAGCATACACGTGCTTCGGAGTGCGTCCCGGCGGGAAAAAGACATATCCTGCATCGCAAATCCTCCTGAATAGGAGCGCAAGGTGCAAGATTGGCCATGCTGCGGCAACTCGCATAGCTCCGGTGCAGCGGGCGCACCATTTCTCCGTTAAACGCAGGCTTCTTGGAGGGGCCGTGCGTGTCGTCCCACCTTCTGGCTCATTTTTTTGGGGATGTTGCCCGGCTGTCTTCCGCGCGATCGTCCTCTGTCGGAGGGCTGATTCTGCCTGTCAGATAGGCCAGTATCGCCACCACCATCTCGTGGCGGATATCCTCGTCCTTCAGCCTGCCCGGGTTATTGCGCAGTGCGTGGTCCAGCACTGCATTGCCCATGGCCGCCAACACCGGCAGCGCCATCTCCAGATCCAGACCATCCCGCAATTCGGACCGGTACCGGCTCAGAAAATCGCCCAGTACCTGTAGAACACCATCGGTTGACTGACGTTCCCATTCCACGATGCCGATCTGGGGCGCCCGGTCCAACAGTGCCGCATGGTGCGCTGGCGCCTGGGCGTGCATGGCCACAAACCTGTCCACGATCGTTCGCAGCGCGCCGGCCAGCGTCATTCCTTCCGCCTGCTCTATGCTCTCCCGCAAGGTTCGCAGATTGTCTTCGGCGTTTCTTTGCAGCAGCGCCGCCACCAGCGATTCCTTGCTTGGGAAGTACTGGTAGAGCGAACCGATGCTGACGCCCGCGCGTTCGGCCACGTGATTGGTGGTCGTCCCATCGTAGCCGCGCTGCGCCAGAATGTGAGCAGTCGCCTCCAGTATCGCATCGACGGTCACTTGCGCGCGGCCCTGGCGGGGGTTTTTCCGGGGCCTGAATAGGTTTGGAAGGGCCAGGTTCGCGTCGTCCAAAGCGAGTATGGGCTGCGGTTCTCCAAGGATAGTTTGCGAAGCGCCACAGCGAGTTGGCCCACGCCCTGATCCGGGCGGCCTGTCGCGCGGCGGTTCGTTCACAGTCCGAAGGTGTTCCGATGCGTTTTCTCTATCTTTCAATTCCGCTGTCCTTGTGCATCCATACGGCATGTGCCGCCCAGAACGAGCCGGATGAAAACAGCCTCCACGGCACGATCTATGTGGCCCCGATCATTGCGCCGGACTATGTGGGTTCGGATGAATACCGCGTGACACCGTTCGGTGGTTTCCAGCTCCAGTACAAACAGTTTTTCCTTCGCACAGAAGGCTCGGGCCTGGTTGCGAACCTGCTTCCGATCGATCACGTCATGCTTGGCCCTGCGGCAAATTTCCGCATCGGACGGCGGCCAAAGGACATCAAAAGCGTGGCTATCGGTGCGCTTGGGGAGATCGACGACGCGTGGGAAGTCGGCGGCTTTGCGGGGTTGGGCTTCCCGGACCTGATGACGCCTGGCGATACATTCGAAATCACGGCGAAAGCCTTGTTCGATGTCAGTGACGTCCACGAAGGCTACACCATCCAGCCGGCCATCACTTATCGCGTACCGGTTTCACGGAGTTTGACCCTGGGGTTCGGTGTGAATGCAACCTATGGCGATGACGCTTACATGAACCGCTATTTCGGTGTGGATACTGACGGGGCTTTCGCCTCGGGGCTGCCAGTATATTCCGCGGAAGGTGGATTCCAGGATGTCGGCGTGTTGATTAATGGAAATTTTTCGCTCGGCGGCGGCTTGGGGCTATTCGGCGCTGCGGGTTACAACAAACTCCTGGGCGACGCCAAGAATAGCCCGATTGTCGCGATCGAAGGCGACAGCAACCAGTTCTTTGGCAGTGCCGGAATATCCTTCTCCTTCTGAGCGGCGGCGCGAGGTAAATTGCGAGAGCGTAGGCACCCATGGGGTCCATTGGTGCCAAATTACCTGGCACCGTATCGGCTGCACCGCACCTGCCTGTGCTCTCGCTTTCCTACACGCCCATCGCCTGCCAGACTCCACGCGGCTCTTTCAAACCGTGGAACCTCGTATCCGGCGCCATCAGGTGCGCGTTTAACTTTGTTGCATGCGCGACATGTGGGAAGTTTGTGAAGATATCCCGATTTCGTTCACTCAGCCGCCATTCCGGCTGAACGAATCGCCGAATCAGACAATCGCGCCGAACAGATCGTGCGCGTCGGCGTCTTCCACTTCCACCTGCACGAAATCGCCCGGCTTCAGGCTGGCCGGGACATTGCGCAGATAGACGGCGCCGTCGATTTCCGGGGCGTCGGCCTGGCTGCGGCCGGTGGCGCCGATGTCGCCATCCTCGTCCGGCTCGCCCACTTCGTCGATGATGACGGACAGGGTCCTGCCGATCTTCGCCTGTAGCCTGGCAGCGCTGATCGCCTCGGTCTTCTCCATGATCCGGGCGTAGCGTTCTTCCTTGACCTCTTCCGGCACGGCGCCGGGCAGGTCGTTGGCCGCCGCGCCTTCGACCGGCTCGAAGCGGAAGGCGCCCACACGGTCAAGCTGGGCTTCGTCCAGCCAGTCGAGCAGATACTGGAAGTCCGCCTCGGTCTCGCCGGGGAAGCCGACCACGAAGCTGGAACGGATCGCGATGTCCGGGCAGATTTCGCGCCAGGCCTTCAGCCGTTCGAGCACCCTGGCCTCGTTCGCCGGGCGCTTCATGGCCTTCAGCACGCTGGGGCTGGCGTGCTGGAACGGAATGTCGAGATAGGGAGTGAGCAGGCCCTCGGCCATCAGCGGGATCACCGCGTCGACATGGGGATAGGGATAGACGTAGTGCAGCCGTACCCAGGGCGTATCGCCTTCCGGCGTGCGCAGCTGGCCCAGTTCGCGGGCAAGGTCGGTCATATGGGTGCGGACGGGGTGGCCCTTCCACTCACGCTCCTCATGCCGGACGTCGACCCCATAGGCGGAAGTGTCCTGGCTGATGACCAGCAGTTCCTTCGTGCCGGCGGCTACCAGCTTTTCCGCCTCGCGCAGCACGGCGTCCACCCGGCGGCTGACCAGCTTGCCGCGCAATTGGGGGATGATGCAGAAGGCGCAGGAGTGATTGCAGCCCTCGGAAATCTTGAGGTAGCTGTAATGGCGCGGGGTGAGCTTGATGTCGGCCAGATCCGGGCGGGCCGGGATCAGGTCCACGAAGGGCCCCTGGCTGGGTGGGGCAGCATCGTGGACGGCTTCCACCACCTGCTCATATTGATGGGCGCCGGTGACGGCCAGCACGGCAGGGAAGCGGGCGCGGATCAGCTCGGCCTCATTGCCCATGCAGCCGGTCACGATCACGCGGCCATTCTCGGCAATCGCCTCGCCAATGGCGGCAAGGCTTTCCTCCTTGGCGGAATCGAGGAAGCCGCAGGTGTTGACCAGCACCACATCGGCCCCGGCATAGTCGGGGCTCATCGTGTAACCGTCCGCCCGAAGGCGTGTGAGGATGCGTTCGGAATCGACAAGCGCCTTGGGGCAGCCGAGGCTGACCATCCCGACCTTGGGGGCTTCCTTGATAGTTGTGGCCATGGCGCGCGCCCCTAACTATCCTCACCAGCGGAGTCACGCGCAATCATGCGCGCCGACCGGGAGGTTATAGCATGGGTCCGATCAATTACGTGGCGGTATTTCTGGGGGCACTGGCCTTCTTCGCCGTCGGTGCGGTCTGGTACACCATGCTGTTCGGCAAGGCCTGGCAGCGCGCGGCGGGCCTGCGGGACGAGCAATTGCGCGGCGCCAACATGCCGTTGATCTTCGGCCTGTGCTTCCTGGCCGAACTGGTGATCTCGTGGATGCTGGGCCATCAGATTGCCCGCACCAGCCCGCCGCCGCATGTGATCATGATGTTTGCGCTGGGCTTCGGCGGGGCGCTGATGATCCCGGCGATAGGGATCAATTATCTGTTTCAGCGCAGGCCGCTGCGGCTGTTCCTGATCGACGCGGGCCATATTCTGGTGGGCATGGCCGCCATGGGCGCGGTGCATCTGGCGCTTTATTGAGGGCTTTCCCCGGCACAGGTGGGGAGGATTTCCACCACCACATCGCCCGCCTTCAGCGCCTTTGCGCCGTCTTCCCAGAAGCCGATCGCCTCTTCCCCGCGATAGATGCGCAGGCCCATGCCTCCAGTCGCAAGGCCGTTCAGCGGCTTGCCGATTTCCTCCAGCCGTGCCGGCCGCTCGACCAGTTGGACCCGCCCTGAGACGGAGGCGAGATCCGCCAGATAATCCGCCACATGGCTGCCCTGTGCCGATCCGGCCAGCAGCAGCCCGGTGAAGCGCACCGGGTTGATGACATTGTCTGCCCCGGCCTGTCGGGCGAGGATTTCGTTATCCTCTGCCCGCACCACCACGCTGATCGGCACCTTGGGCGCCAGATGGCGAACGGTGAGCACGATCAGGATCGAGGCATCGTCTCGCCCGGCGGAGACCAGCACCGTTTGCGCCTGGGCAATGCGCACCGCGATCAAATTCTCGTCGCGCGCGGCATCGGCGCAGATTACATTGCAGCCCATGTCCTCCGCGATCTGCAGCCGTTCCTCGCTGCTGTCCATCACTACGATGGAGCTGGGATCGCTGCCGCGCTCGATCAGTTCGGCCACGGCTTCCGAGCCGCTGACACCGAAGCCCAGCACCACGATATGGCCGGACAGCTGTTTCTGGATGCGGGCCATGTGGAACTTCTCCCAGCTGCGCTTGATGATGAAATTATAGGCGGTGCCCACGAAAATGAAGATCACCGCGAAACGGATGGGGGTGACGATCACGGCCTCGATCAGGCGGGCGCGGTCGCTGATCGGGGCTATGTCGCCAAAGCCCGTGGTGGTGATGGAGATCATCGTGAAATAGACGACATCCAGAAAGCTCACCTGGCCATCGTGATTGTCTACCAACCCATCACGGTCGGCGTAATGGATCAGCACGACCAGAAAGATCAGTGCCAGCGCGGCGGAAAGGCGCAGCGCCAGATCGGCCCATACCGGCACGCCGACCGCGCGGCGCAAGGGCCGGAAGCGGCGGCTGGCGGAAAAGGGCCGCGCCATCAGCCGCCCGCCTTCAGCCCCAGCCTGGGTGCGGGATCTATCGGCTGCCCGTTCTGGCGGATTTCGAAGTGAAGCTCCGGCCCGGTCGCCTCGCCACTGTGGCCTCCAAGGCCGATGCGTTCGCCCGCACGGATCGTTTCACCCTTCTTCACGGTAACCTTTCCCAGGTGGCCATAGGCCGTGTGCCAGCCGTTGCCATGATCGATCACCACCAGATTACCGAAACGTTCGGGCGCCTTGCCTGCGAAGATCACCGTGCCCGAAGCGGCGGCGCGGATCATGTCGCCGTCCTTCACGCGAAAATCGACCCCCTCGTGCCCGCCGCCGTCCGCGCGGCGACGCCACCCAAGGATCACCGCTCCATCATGCGGGCGGCGAAAGGCGGGGTCCTTGATCTCAATCGGCTTAGGGTTTGAAATCACCGCCGGGATGATCAGCTTCTGCCCGACCTTCAGCACTGCATCGGGCTTGATCCCGTTAGCCTGTGCGATGAGGCTGAAGGGCACGCCATATTGAAAGCCAATGGCAAATCCGGTCTCGCCCTGCTTCACCTCATGGCTGCGCTGGCGTGGGATGATCAGCTTCTGGCCCAGCTTGACCACATAGGGGTCGGCAAGGCCGTTCGCCTCGGCAATGGCAACCAGCGGCACCTTGGCGCGATTGGCGATGCCGCTCAGCGTTTCGCCGGCGGCTACGACATGTTCGGTCTCTGTCGCGGGTTCGGGTTTCTCGGTTTTGGTGGCCGCGATCAGCAGCAATGCCGCAAGGGGCAGAGTGCACAATGCGGCACGGCGCGCGCGCATCAGGCGAACCTATCCGCCAGAGCGCCGATGGCTGCGTGGTGCGTGAGGTCGAGCTGGAGGGGCGTGACGGAAATATATCCGTCATCCACCGCTTCAAGGTCCGTCCCGTGGTCCAGTGTGTGCTCGACGTCTTCCAGCCCGAACCAGTAATAGGGGCGCCCGCGCGGATCGGAGCCTTCCACCAGCGAGCCACGTGCATAATCGTGGAAGCCCTGCCGGGTCACCCGGATGCCGCGCACATCTTCAGGGAGGAGGGGTGGGAAGTTGACATTGATGACGCTGCGCTTGGCCATCTGCATGTCCACTAGTGGGCGCAGGACCTTTTCCGCCCACATCTCGGCGGCGGCGAAGCCAAAGCCCCTGTCGCGCATCGCCTGGCTCAGCGCGATAGCCGGAATGCCCGCCAGCGCGCCTTCCATCGCGGCCGAGATAGTGCCCGAATAGGTCACATCGTCGGCCAGATTTTCGCCATTGTTGATGCCCGAGATGATCAGATCGGGCATCCGGTCGGCAAAGAATTTGCGCAGGGCAAGGTTCACCGCGTCAGTCGGGGTGCCGGTCACGGAATAGCGCTGATTGCCATGCTCGCGCAGGCGTACGGGCATATGCAGGGTGAGCGAATGGCCTGCGCCCGAATTCTCTTCCGCCGGGGCGCAGACGGTCACGTCGTCGCTCAGCCGGGCGGCGATCGCCTCCAGCACTGCCATGCCTGGGGCGTGGATGCCGTCATCATTGGTGAGGAGGATGCGCATTGCAGGATACTCTCTCAGCCGCTCGCTCAGTCCGAACGGAAATCGTAAATTACGGAACCAGCACCGTTACCCCGCCCGTATAGGGCTGCAGCGCGGCGGGCACTTCCACAGAACCATCGGCCTGCTGGTAATTCTCGAGGATCGCCACCAGCGTGCGGCCCACGGCGAGGCCGGACCCGTTGAGCGTGTGAACGAACTCAGTGCGCTTCGACCCTTCCGGCTTGAAGCGGGTATTCATCCGGCGGGCCTGATATTCGCCGCACCAGCTGATCGAGCTGATCTCGCGATAGGCGCCCTGGCCGGGCAGCCACACTTCGAGATCGTAGGTCTTCTTCGCGGTGGCGCCCATGTCGCCGCTGCACAGCAGCACCTTGCGATAGGGAAGGCCCAGCGCTTCGAGAATGGTTTCGGCCGAGCGGACCATGTGGTCGTGTTCCACCTGCCACTGGTCGGGCCGGCAGACGCTGACCAGTTCCACCTTCTCGAACTGGTGCTGGCGGATATAGCCGCGCGTATCGCGCCCGGCCGCGCCAGCCTCGCTGCGGAAGCAGGGGGTAAGGGCGGTCATGCGGATGGGGAAGGCGCTTTCCTCAAGGATCTGCTCGCGCACAGCATTGGTCAGGCTGACCTCGGCAGTGGGGATCAGCCAGCGGCCATCGGTGGTGCGAAACAGGTCTTCGGCGAACTTCGGCAGCTGCCCCGTGCCGAACACCGCTTCATCGCGCACCATCAGCGGCACGGCGCATTCGGTGTAGGCATTCCGCATGGTCTGCGTATCGAGCATGAACTGGCCGATGGCGCGCTGCAGCCGGGCCATCTGGCCGCGCAGGAATGTGAAGCGCGCGCCCGACATGGCGGCGCCAGTCTCGAAATCCAGCCCCAGCGCCGGGCCGAGATCGGCATGTTCCAGAGGTGTGAAATTGAATTCGCGCGGAGTGCCCCAGCGGGCGACTTCGACATTGTCCGTCTCGTCCGCGCCCTGCGGCACGTCATGCGCGGGGATATTGGGCAGCGCAGCCAGCAGCGCGTCCAGCTCGGCAGAAAGCGCTCGTTCGTCTTCCTCAAGCGCGGGCAGGGTGCGCTTCAGTTCGGCCACTTCGAGCTTCAGCTCTTCGGCCAGTTCCAGCTCGCCCTTGCCCATCGCCGCGCCGATCGCTTTGGAGGCTTCGTTGCGGCGGCTCTGGGCCTCCTGCATGCGTGTGGTGATCTCCCGCTTCCTCGTATCGAGGTCGAGGATCACGATCGAGGCCGGTTCGGCCCCGCGTTTGGCCAGTCCCGCGTCGAACTCGGCGGGATTCTCACGGATATATCGCAGGTCATGCATGGGCGCGGGCTATGCCGAGTTGCATCGCGCCGCGCAAGCAGCGACCGCGCTACTTGCTGCCGCAGGTATTCACCCCGATCAGCGAATAAAGCGGGCAGGTACGGAGGAATCCGGTGGCGAGCGGGATAATGCCAAGCCAGCCCCATTGAGTCTTCGGCCCCACGAAAACCAGTGCGATCAGCACCAGTCCCACCACGATGCGCAGAATGCGGTCGATCCCGCCGACATTGGTCTTCAACATGGTATGTCTCCTCGTCCCTGCCCGAAGGCAGGGCGATCATGGCAGGTCGCGGCGGTCCGTCAATCAATAAGCAGCTGCTTGTCGTTCCCGCAGAACACCGGTGAGATAGGCAATCATGCGCGCCTTGGCATCCGGCAGCAGGCGGACATAGATACGCCGCCCGTCCTGCGGATCGCGGTGACGTTCCACCAGCCCATCCTGCTCGAGCTGGGCAAGCGATCGCAACGCGGTAGTGGAGGGCACGAGCGAGGCAAGGCAGGCATCGCTGACTGTTACCTGCCGGTTGCGCTCGCTGGAAATGTAGAGGTCCAGCAGGATATCCCAACCTGGCTCGCCGAACAGATTGCTGGGAAACAGCTCCCGGCGCGTCTGGCGATGCCTGTAAAGTGCCTCGGCGACATAGATGAGCAGGTTCTCGTCCGGTTCCTTCGCAAGTGAGCCCCACGGCGGATTTGCGCCTTCCTCCTTGCGGTGGGCGCTGGTCGCTGCGCCTGCCATGGACAGGAGCTGTTGGCTAAGTGTCAGAAGGCGGCTGGCGAAATCGCTTGGTTCGTTGGGCTTGCTCATCGCTGCCCCCAAAGCTTTGCGGTGCCGTTCAGGCGAGCCTCCAATTGCGATAAGGTCCGTAATGATTGAGACGCAGCCGATGGCTGATGGTTCCCGCCACGATGCAGGTGAGTTCCAGGAACAGCGGGATCTGCGTCATTCCCCAATAGGCCAGTTGCTGCCCGCGGAAGCCGATCAGGACCACGAAATGCCCCACCAGCGCAACCAGGGCGCAGGCGCACATGCAAAGCGGCCAGATCCGGTTTGCCCGCAGTGCCAGCCAGGCCATGGCCAGAAACAGGGCGATATCCATGGCCGCGTGGCCAGGTTCCAGCACATCGAATCGCGCTGGCGCAAGAAAGGCGTGATAGGCAGGATCGACCAATCCGTAGCGCAGCCCCATCAGCATTGCGCCCAGCCGTTCCGGCGTACCGCCCTTCCAGACTACGAAGGCCAGAACCACGGCATTCAGTGCCATTATCAGGGCTACAGCATAGGACATTGCGCCAACCGTTCATCCGCCACTCCGCAAGATGTTGGTCAGGGTAGGACGGGGTGGGTCAGGTAGCCGTTTTCAGGCGCGCGTTCCGCTGCCACTGGACGCAGGCCGCCTAACCGGATGATGCAGGTGGTTGTCATACATTCGCGTCCTCTTGCGTGCGGGCCGTAATGGTCCGGAGGGAAGGGCCCGAGATGCCGCGAAATCAACGACCCAGCAGGCGCGATACTTCATTGAAGACGGCCATGCCGCCCAGCGCCAGGAAGACAATCGCCAGCGCCATCATCAGGATCGCACCGATACGCATGAGGTTGCCGTATGGTCCCTCGAACATCTCGGGGACGACGCGGACATCTTCTTCGCCTTTCGCGCCGGCCTCGGAAGCGGTTTCAACCGGGGCCGGATCGGGCGCGTTGGTTGCCTCGCCATCCAGATTTGACATCTCAACGGGTTCGGCCCGCGGCGCCATAGGTGAATTTTCATATGTCATTGCGTCGCATATCGAGCAGAGGCGGCGATATTCCTGCGCCAGCTCCCCCCGGGTGGCGGCGCCTATCTTGGACTTGGCGAACTGTATCCGCTGGTCCACAGTATGCGGCGAGATGCCCAGTTCGCGGGCGATTTCCTTGGACGTCTTGTGCTGAACCAAAAGGTCGAGCACCTCCCTTTGCTTGGCAGTAAGCGCTGCCAAGGGGGACATATCGTCTCGGGAAGAACCCCTATTCATAACGACCCTGCGCAACCCATTGTGCGGCCGCGTTCCCCATGAAACGCTTCGCCTTCAAATGCCTGGCTGCGACACTGGTTCAAATCAATATGGACGGTTCACGTCTTAGGCAACCCGAACAGATGCGCTTGTCAGGCTGGATATATCCGTTTCCGATGTTAAAATGTGAAGCCTTGCCAGTCCCTTACGTGATGTCCCGTATAAGCTGGCACCAGCCAGACGCACGGCAGCAGTCTGGAATGCCCGCAGGCACCAAGACGAAAGGTCATTTCCGGCTGGAAATGGTGGGCGCGGCAAGGATTGAACTTGCGACCCCACCCGTGTGAAGGGTGTGCTCTACCACTGAGCTACGCGCCCGCCGATTGGTGATGGAGCCAAGCTCCTCACGGCAGGGGCGCGCCCTTGCCACGGCTTTCCACCAAACTCAAGCGCAAAGAGGGACGAACCGCTCCGTCAGCGGTACGAGCAAATCTAGCGGGGCAGCGTTGCAAGCAGCCCGGCCATTCCTTCCGCGCGCGGCTTGGCCTGCCTTGTGGCGGGCAAAGCCGCGCATTCGAGGCAATAGGCCTGCGCGCCGCGAGTGCCCAGCAGGTGGCTGACATCCTGTATCGCGCGGGCCATCCGGTCTTCCTCGCGCCCGGCCATCACGGCGAAAAGATCGCCTGAATGGATGCGCGCGCTCTCCGATTCGTCACCCAGCATGCGCTGGATCAGCGAGGCATAGGGATCGCTCTTTCCGCCCAGATAGGCGACGTGCCAGCCGTCCTTCCCGAGCCCCGCCTTCTGGGCTGCCCATTCGATCGCAGCGTCGAGATCGCCGAACTGGTCCACGAGGCCGAGCTGGCGGGCCTTGCCGCCATCCCACACCCGCCCTTGAGCGAGCTGGTCCACCTGCGACAGCGTCATCTTGCGCGATTTGGCCACCAGCGAGAGGAACACTTGATATTCGTGCTCGACGGTCTGCTGCAGGACCGAATCGATCTCGGGCGTGAAGCCGGCGAGAATGTCGGGCTGACCGGAAAGCGCTGTGGTAGCGACGCCGTCTGTCCCGACGCCCCAATGCGCCAGCGCCTTTTCGAAGGTGGGGACCATGCCGAAGACCCCGATCGAGCCGGTGAGCGTCTCCGGCTCGGCGAAGATTCGGTCCGCCGGGGTGGAGACCCAATAGCCGCCGCTGGCTGCGTAATTGCCCATGGATACCACGATGGGGATGCCCTTGCGCTTGTGGCGCAGGATCGCGCGGCGGATCGCCTCCGATCCGGTGATCGTGCCGCCCGGGGAATCCACCCGCACCACCAGCGCGGCCAGATTGTCGTCCAGCGCATCGTCGAGCAGTTGCGAAATGCGCGCGCCGCCCGCTTCTCCGGGGCCGGCGTCGCCATCGCTGATTTCGCCTGCGATCGTGACGACGCCGATCGCCTTGCCGCCGCTGGAAGAGGGGCGCGTTGCCGCGAGCCAGGGCTTCAGTTCGTTGGCGGCAAAGGCGCCGGGCGCATTGTCGAAGGGGTCCTCGCCCACGATGCTCGCTACATGTTTGCCGAAGGCTTCCCAGTCACCCACCTTGTCGACCAGTCCTGCGGCAAGGGCGGCGCGGGTCGGATCGCCCTGGCTCGCCTTCAGCCAGGCGACCGTATCTTTCGTCACGCGGTCGATATCGGCCTTGGGGCGGGCCTTGCGGATGTTGGCCTTGTATTCCTCCCAGATCGCGGAATAGAGCGCCTGGGTATTCTCCCGCGCTTCGGGCGACATATCGCTACGCATATAGGGCTCTACCGCGCTCTTGTAGGTGCCTACGCGATAGATTCGGGCATTGATCTTCAGATAGTCCAGCAGGCCCTTGTAATAGAGGCGCTCTCCTCCGGGGCCCATGATCAGCGCGCCGCCCAACGGATCGACCCACACTTCGCTGGCGTGAGCGGCCAGCATCATGGAATCGTCGGAATAGGCCAGCGCAAAGGCCAGTACCGGCTTCTTCGCCTGACGCACCCGGTCCAGCGCGGCGCCGATTTCCTGCATGTGGATATGGCCGCCGCCCGTGAAGGTGGACAGGTCCAGCACCACCGCCTTGATCCTCTTGTCAGTGGCGGCGGTATCGATTGCGGCGATCAGGTCGCGCGCCTGATATTGGGTGGCGGGCAGTTCCTGGTTGAGCAGCGCCTGGATGGGATCGAGACGGGATGCCTCTTCCACCACCGACCCGTCAAGCCGCAGCAGCAGCGCACCTTCGCGCACCACGCCCGGGCTCGGGCGGGAACTGAGGATCGCGAACAGGGCGCTGAAGAACAGCAGCAGGAACACAAGCGAGAGCCCGTCCTTGATCCCGACGAGCAAACGCCAGACTTTGCCTGCAAAACTCATTCAGCTGTTCCTGATCCCATATCATTGGCCGCGACGGGCAATCTAGGCGCGGTAGCGGCGAGGTTCCACAGGAAAGCGTGCAAACTGCCGATCTGCATCGATACAGGGCGTTGCCATGCAGGCAAACTGTACCTATTGCCTTGGCTTTAATGACATCGACGCGAACCCCACTAGCTTCGGGCCGTTTCCCGGCCGGATGGCACGCCTTCCCGCACCGCGATCTCGTGGGAATCGGGCAGCTCCAGACGCATGAGATCATGTTCCTGCTGGAAGAGGCAGAACAATGGGTGGCGCTCAACCGCCAGCCTTCCAAGCACAGCAATCTGCTGTCCGGCCTGACGATCATCAACGCCTTCTTCGAGAATTCGACCCGCACCCTGCTGAGCTTCGAGATCGCGGGCAAGCGTCTGGGCGCCGATGTGGTGAACATGCACGCCGCCCAGTCGAGCGTGAAGAAGGGCGAGACGCTGATCGACACGGCGGTGACGCTCAACGCCATGCGCGCCGATGCGATCGTGATCCGCCATGCCAGCAGCGGCGCGGTCCGGCTGATCGCGGAGCAGGTCGACTGCCCGGTGCTCAATGCGGGCGATGGGCAGCACGAGCATCCTACCCAGGCTCTGCTCGATGCGCTGGCCCTTCGCCATGCCCTGCGCGAGCGGGGGCGCAGCGAGTTTGCCGAAGGCCTGTGGGGCCTGCGAGTGACGATCTGCGGCGATATCCTGCACAGCCGGGTCGCGCGTTCCAATATCCTTTGCCTCACCGCGCTGGGCGCCGAAGTGCGCGTCTGCGCGCCGCCCGCGCTGATGCCGTCCGGGATCGACGAAATGGGCGTGAAGCCGTTCCACGATTTCGACGCCGCGCTGGACGGGGCCGAAGTGGTGATGATGCTGCGCCTGCAGAACGAGCGGATGAACGGGCAATTCGTGCCTTCCATGCGTGAATATCGCCATCTTTACGGCCTCACTGCGACGCGCCTGAAGAAGGCCGAGCCCGATGCGCTGGTGATGCATCCCGGTCCGATGAACCGGGGCGTGGAGATCGACAGCGACGTGGCCGATCTGCAAGGCCGTTCCATAATCACCCGCCAGGTGGAAATGGGCGTGGCGATCCGCATGGCCTGCCTCGAAGTGCTCACCCGCCGCACCCGGGGTGTGCCGGGGTGGAGCGCGGCGGACGCAGCCGGGGAGATCGTGTGATGAAGCAGCCCATGCCGCTCACGATCGTCAACGGTACATTGGTGACGCCCGATGGCCTGCGTCGGGGGGCGCTGCGCAGCAGCGGATCGCGGATCGTCGCTCTGGGGGATGTCGCGCCCGAGGATGGCGACGAGGTGATCGATGCCGCAGGCAAGCTCGTGGCGCCGGGCCTTGTGGACCTTGGCGTCTTTGCGGTGGACAAGCCGGCTTTTCATTTCGGCGGGATCACGCGCGCGGCGCTCATGCCTGACCAGAGCCCCGCGCTCGACCATCCGGCGCGCATCCAGTTCCTGGCATATAGCGGCAAGCCCGATCTGTGGGTCCACCCGCTCGCCGCCGCGACTGCAGGGCTGGAGGGCAACAATCTCGCCGAAATCGCCCTGATGCGCGATGCGGGTGCGCGGGCTGTTGCCACCGGGCGGCGCTGGATCGCGGATTCGGGCGTGATGCTGCGCCTTTTACGCTATGCTGCCATGCTGGATATGGTGGTGGTAACCCATGCGGAGGATGGCGGGCTGGTCGGCGATGCGGCTGCTACTGCAGGCGTGATGGCGACAAGGCTCGGCCTTCCGAGCGCCCCTGCCGAAGCGGAAGCGCTGGCCGTCGCGCGCGATATTGCGCTGGCCGAACTGGCGGGCGCGCGGCTGCATTTGCGGCAGGTGACGACGCGCGCCGCGCTCGATCTCGTGCGGGCGGCAAAGCAGCGCGGCGTGGCGGTGACGGCTGGGGTCACCCCGGCGCATTTCATGCTGTCGGACCTCGCGACGGCCGAATTCCGCACTTACGCCCGCATGTCCCCGCCGTTGCGCGATGAGGCTGACCGTCTGGCCGTGGTCGAGGCGATCGGTGACGGGACGATTGATGTCGTCTCCAGCGGCCACGATCCACGCGGGCCGGAAGACAAGCGCCTGCCCTTTGCCGATGCCGAACCGGGCATGGCCGGGGCAGAGACGCTGCTTGCCATGGTGCTCACGCTGGTGCGCGATGGAGTGATCGACATGGCCCGCGCTTTTCAGCTGGTCGCCACCAATCCTGCTGCATTGCTGGGCGTCGATGCCGGTGTGCTCGCCGCAGGGATGCAGGCCGACATCGCGTTGATCGATCCTGAAAAGCCGTGGATCGTCTCGTCGCAAAAGATGGAGGCTGCCGCGGGAAATACGCCGTTCGATGGCCAGCCAGCCCAGGGTCGCGTTACAGCGCTCTATAAGGGGGGTGTGCGGATCGGCGGCTGAGCTTCACTGGAAGGT
>DATJDU010000009.1:0-30676 GCA_035497315.1 Sphingomonadaceae bacterium | reverse complement strand
CCCTGTCGCTGATCGCGCTGGAGCGGATTTTCGGCGTGGGTATTTTCGATCCGGCGCTGGGCGGCGATCCGGTGCTGTTCCAGCATTTCTTCTGGTTCTACTCGCACCCGGCCGTCTACATCATGGTCGCGGCGGATAGTTACCCGTTGCGCCGGTATCGGAAGTACCAGACCTCATGCCCCTGCTTGCGCGCTTTGGCTTCATAGCGGGTCTCGCACCAGCCGCCCGGGCGTTGTTGCCAGCTTTTCGGGCCGTCTGCCAGCCATTCGAACTCGCCGGTAGCGGGGTGGGTATGGCGTCGCATCACCATCAGTGCATGGCGCAGGTAGATCGGGTGATCGGTGCCGAAGCGGAATTCCCCGCCCGGCTTCAGCTTGGCCGCGAACATTTTCACCGGGCCATCGTTCATCATTCGGCGCTTGGCGTGGCGAGCCTTGGGCCAGGGGTCGGGATGGAGCAGATAAAGGAAGGACAGCGAACCATCCGGCAGGCGGGAAAGCACGTCCAGCGCATCCCCATGCTGGATGCGCACATTTCTGATCGGCGCGTGCTGGCCGCCGTCTCCATCCAGATGGGTAAGCGCTTGCGCTACGCCATTGAGGAAGGGTTCGGCCCCGATGAAGCCGTGATCGGGCAGCAGGTCGGCGCGATAGGCCAGATGCTCGCCCCCGCCGAAGCCGATTTCGAAATGGAGCGGGCAATCGCGACCGAACAGGCGCTCCGCCGTCACCGGCCCCTCTTCGGGCACTGCGATTTCGGGCAGCAGTTTGTCGACCAGATCCTGCTGGCCAGCACGCAGGGGTTTGCCCTTGGAGCGGCCATAAAGCCGGTTGAGCGTGGTCGGATCGCCGGGTTTGTGCGCAGTCATGCCGCGCGCGCTAGAGCCAGCAGGGGCTGATTGTCCAGCCGGAGCATTCGATTCATGCGCAATACAGCTGCGGCCGGAGCGCGACGAAGCGCCCCGGCCGTACCGTCTGGATGGTTATAGCCCTACGATGCCACCATCCCGTTTTGTGATCGCCACTACGGCCGAGCGTGGACGTCCGGAGGCAGTGCCGCCCTGGCTCTGTGGCCAGTTGCTGGTGGGTGTACTGGCCCCGCCATTCTCGCCGGGATGCTGGATGCCTACGAACAGAGTGCGTCCGTCAGGCGTGGTATCGACGCCGGTGATTTCGCATTCCAGCGGGCCGACCAGGAAGCGCTTGAGCGTGGCCGCCGCGGCTGCGGCTCCCGCCTGGGTGGTCTGCATCGCAGTTGCACCGCCGGTTCCGTTATTGGTGATGGCTTTGCTGCCACCGTCGCCCACGAAGCCAGGAAGCGCGGCCAGCATCTGGTTGTTCGTCCGGTCGGTGAAGGCGCCGTCATCGGTCTGGATCCACAGCAGCGGGCGAATGAGCCCGGCAGGATTTTGCGTGCGCGAGAACCACAGGCCGTCAGGGCTGGAGAAGTCGTTGCTGGCATCAAGGCCCGAAATGTTGACGTCCGCACTTGAATCCGCCGAATCTGCACCGAACAGGTAGATATCCCAGATGAAGCTGGTCGCGGCCGGATTGTCCCCGCCTTCACGGATGCGGATGATGTGGCCATTGGGATTGCCGTAGCTATTGCCCGGCGGGTCCATGTAGTGACGCGGATTGGCGGCATCGGTGCCGTTGAGCGGCCTGCCCGCGGCATTATTGTTGGTCAGCGTCAGATAGACTTCGCCGGTCATCGGGTTGCAGGCCGTCCATTCCGGGCGATCCATCGGAGTGGCGCCCAGTGCGTCGGCGGCGAGGCGCGTGTTGACCAGAATGTCCTGCTGGTTCTCGAACACATATTCTGCATCATTGCCCGCAGCCGGACGGTTCGGCACGCTGCCATAAACAAGGGGAAGCCAGTTGCCCGTGCCATCGGAATTGAACTTGGCGACATAAAGCGTGCCTGCATCGAGATATTTGTCACCGATCGCCAGCGAGTTGCTCGCCTTCGCGTCGCTGGCACTCCAGTCGGCGCTGGATACGAATTTGTAGAAATATTCGCGCCGCGAATCGTCGCCCATATAAACGGCCAGTTTTTTGCCGGGAATTTGCCTGCCGACCCAGGCGCCTTCATGGCCCATACGCCCCAGTGCGGTGCGCTTGCGCGGCTTGCTGGCCGGATCGTAGGGGTCGATCTCGACCACCCAGCCGAACTGGTTGGGCTCGTTGCGGTAATCCTGGGTCGCGGTCAGTTCGGCGCTTGCGCGGGCATCCCAGCGGCGGAAGCGCGTGTCGGAAGGGTTGGAAGGCGTAACGCTTGACCAGGCATAATTGCCATTGCTGCTGGTCACGCCATAGCGGCGCAGGGCAGTGAGCTGGCGGGCGCTGCGTTGGGCATCATCGCCGCTACGCTTGAAATAGCCCGCCCAGTTTTCTTCGCAGGTCAGGCTCGTTCCCCAAGGCGTGTGACCGTTGGCGCAATTGTTGATCGTGCCGCGGCCCTGTGTGCCATCGGTGGAATAGACGGTCTTGAGATAATCCGAACCCCGCGCCGGGCCGTTGAACTGCACTGGCGTGTTGGGGGTGATGCGTCGGTTGAAAGCGCTGTCTTGCGCCCAGCTCCAGCCGGTGCGGCGATCATCACGATATTCGGTAATGCTCACGCCATGTGCGTCGATTTCCTTGATCGCCTCGCCTTCGGGGCGCGGGCCGGAAGCGACATTGGTCGGACCGCTGGGGTGGAGATATTGAACGTTCAGATTTTCGTGGTTCTGCACCAGAAGGCCGCGCTTCGAAAAATTCTCGTTACGCTTGCCATTTGGCGTGATGCCGAAGAAATGCAGCGCATCGCCATGGTCGCCGATACGCTTGTCGAAATCCGCATCGGTACCGTCATTATTGTAGGCGGGCACACCTGCGGCGATCGGATCGCCAACGCGGGTCATTACGGTCACTTGGTAGCCGGCGGGAACGGTCACGACATCGTCCCGGTTCTTCGCGACAGCCTGGAAGTTGAGCCGGGCGGGGCCGACTTTGATGCGCGCCAGCAGGCCTCCGATTCGGGAGAAGACCAGTGCGGTGAGGTTGGTTACGGCCGGAGCGATGAAGCTCATCGTGCCGTTTTCTTCGATGACCAGTTCGACTTTGGGCCCTTCAACCTGCGTCCACTCGCCGGAGGTGCCCGATGTTTCGAGCAGGACCGACTGGCCTGAGGTGACAGAGATTTCCTCGCCCGCCACTGCCTTGCTGGGTTGGTCGGTGCCGCCAAGGTCGTCGGTGCAGCCTGCCAGGATGCCGGCGCCCAGAAATGCCATGCTACTCGCGGCAAGGCCTCCGCGCATTACGGTGCGGCGCGAATGCTGCTGCTCGGCGAGGTCCCACAGCGTCGGGTTGGAAGTGTTGTTCGTATCTACGTCGCCGTCGGAATAGCCGTTGGCAGGAATCAGGTCGGTCATAAAGAGCCCCCACTGGATTTGAGGGTTTTCCGATATGATGCGAATGTGTCGAGCCTGCTCCAGCAAAACTGCCGGGTTGCGACTATCCTGCGATCTACCTGAAAGACCGGCGAAATTCTGGTGAAACAAAGTCTCCGGCCTGTCTCAATCGCGCGGCCCGCCCCACACATGAAAACCGCCCCGCAGGCATTGCCTGGGGGCGGTTTTCATGTTCTGCCAATGTGTGAGTTCAGGCGGCTTCCGCCTCTTCGCCCGGATCGCGCAGCACATAGCCCCGGCCCCAGACGGTTTCGATGTAATTCTCGCCACTGCAGGCGTGAGAGAGCTTCTTGCGCAACTTGCAGATGAATACGTCGATAATCTTGAGTTCCGGTTCGTCCATTCCGCCATAGAGATGGTTGAGGAACATTTCCTTGGTAAGGGTCGTGCCCTTGCGGAGCGAAAGCAGCTCCAGCATGGCATATTCCTTACCGGTCAGATGCACGCGGGCACCATCGACTTCCACGGTCTTGGCATCGAGGTTTACCGCGAGCTTGCCAGTACGAATGACCGATTGCGAATGTCCCTTGGACCGGCGCACCACAGCATGAATGCGGGCGACCAGCTCTTCGCGGTGGAAAGGCTTGGTCACGTAATCATCCGCGCCGAAGCCGAAACTGCGGATCTTGGAATCCATTTCCGAAATGCCGGACAGGATCAGCACCGGAGTCTGCACCTTGGCGACACGGACTTTCTTCAGCACGTCATAGCCGTGCATATCCGGCAGGTTCAGGTCCAGCAGGATGATGTCGTAATCATACAGCTTCGCGAGGTCTAAACCCTCTTCGCCCAGATCGGTCGAATAGACGTTGAAGCCTTCGGTGGTCAGCATGAGTTCGATCGCCTTGGCGGTCGTCGGCTCGTCCTCGATCAACAGCACACGCATGGGAGCCCCCTTTAGTCGCCCCGATTGTCTTCGGTAACCACCCTGCATGGGAAGTTGCCGGTTATTAACCACGCAAGGTCTCAATGAAAAAGGTTAATTTATCGTAAAACTGATGCGGGATTTGCGGGTGAGTCTTTTGGGGCACGGTTTTTGCCCGCGGTTTGGCTGACGTGGTGTGAGTGGGCGATTCATGGCTGGCCGGGAACCGACAGGCCACCGTCTCGGCGGGGCGTCACATCTGCAAGACTGCCGGCAAAACTCCCTATCCGACCCCTTCCAGCTTCTTCTGTCGCCGCCTTTGCACCGAGGAGCCGATGCCGATCGCCTCGCGATATTTGGCCACGGTGCGCCGGGCGAGGTCGAAGCCTTTTGCGTTGAGCAACTCCACCAGCGCATCGTCGGAAAGGACGTTCTTCGGATCTTCCGCATCCACCAGTGCGCGAATCTGTGCCTTCACCGCTTCCGCAGAAACCGATCCGTCGCCATCTGCGGAAGCGACGCCGGACGTGAAGAAATATTTGAGTTCGAAAGTGCCGCGCTCGCAATTGAGATATTTGTTGCTGGTCACGCGGCTGACGGTCGATTCATGCATATCGATCGCCTCGGCCACGGCGCGCAGAGTCAGCGGGCGCAGTTCCGACACGCCTCTGCGGAAGAAACCTTCCTGCTGCTTCACGATCTCGGCGGTTACTTTCAGGATCGTCTTCTGCCGTTGGTCGAGCGCTTTCATCAGCCAGTTGGCGTCGGCCAGCTTCTCGCTCAGCCATGCCTTTGACGCCTTGTCCTGGCAACCATGGCGCAATTCGACATAATAGGAGCGGTTGACCACCAGCCGGGGCAGGGTCGCCTGGTTAAGCGCAATGTCCCATCCGCTCCCCTCTTTCCCCTCGGCGCCATTCGCCCGCACGAGAATGTCGGGCACTATCGGATCGCTTGCGCTGCTACCGAATTTCAGGCCCGGCTTAGGGTCGTAGCCCCGCAGCTCGGCCAGCATGTCGGCGAAATCCTCATCATCCACGCCGCACATACGCTTCAACTGTGCGAAATTGCCCTTGGCCAGCAGTTCCAGATTGTCGAGCAGCCGGGCCATGGCGGGATCGTAGCGGTCTGCTTCCCTGGCCTGGAGCGCCAGGCATTCGGAAAGACTGCGCGCGCCGACTCCGGTGGGATCAAGCGACTGGACCACTTCCAGTGCGGCTTCTGCCTCGGCCAGCGCGATACCCAGATCCCCGGCGATCTCGCGCAGCGAGGCGGTAAGATAACCCGCTTCGTCGAGCAGGCCGATGATGTGCAGGGCGGCGAACGCGGTATGGTGGTCGGGTGCGACCGCACCGACCTGGCCTTCCAGATGCTCTGCCAATGTCGGCGCGGCGTTTCCGCGTTCGTCGATTCCCGGGCCATCCTCGCTCGATCCGGACGAATGGCTGGAATATTCTCCGCTCAGGCCGAGTGCGGCGCCGTCACCCGTGTCGCGGTCGATATCGAGTGCGGCAGAATCGAGATCCAGCGGGGCATCGGCTTCGCCCCCGCCTTCCAGCATCAACTGGTCAGCGGTAACCGAGCCTTCTGGCGCGGCTTCGATGTGCTCTTCTGGCGCGTCAGCGGGATCGCCCGCTCCTTCGCCAGCACCCATGTCGAGCAGGGGATTGGCGTCGAGTGCTTCCCCGATGAAATTTTCCAGCTCGAGATTCGACAGCGCCAGCAGCTTGATTGCCTGCTGCAGCTGCGGCGTCATTACCAGCGACTGGGTTTGCCGAAGATCGAGGCGGGGGCCCAAGGCCATTCTTACGCGCCGGTTGTGAGGGGCAATGCCTGGCCGGGATGTTGGGCTGGTGCAGTCTCCGGCCAGGCGGCCTGGAAACTCTCGGCAGGCTTGTCCGGTGGCCTGCAAATCACAGCGTGAAGCTCTCGCCGAGATAAAGCCGGCGCACATTCTCGTCTGCTACCAGATCTTCCGGACTGCCCGCAAACAGCACCTGTCCGCCATAGATGATGCAGGCCCGGTCCACGATATCCAGCGTCTCGCGCACATTGTGGTCGGTGATCAGCACGCCGATGCCGCGTTCTTTCAGGTCGATCACCAGATGGCGGATGTCCTGGATCGAAAGCGGATCGATGCCGGCGAAAGGTTCGTCCAGCAGCATGATCGAAGGCTTGGCCGCCAGCGCGCGAGCAATTTCGCAGCGCCGCCGCTCGCCGCCCGAAAGCGCCATCGCGGGGCTGGAGCGCAGACGGGTGAGGCCGAATTCGTCGAGCAGCCGTTCCAGCTCTGCATCGCGCGTGGTCCGGTCGGGCTCGATCATTTCCAGTACGCAGGCGATGTTCTGCTCCACCGTCATACCTCGGAAAATCGAGGTTTCCTGCGGTAGATAGCCCAGGCCCAGGATCGCGCGTCGATACATCGGCAGGTTGGTGACGTCGACGCCATCCATCAGGATGCGGCCGCTATCGGGGCGCACCAGTCCCATGATGGAATAGAAACAGGTCGTCTTGCCCGCCCCATTGGGGCCCAGCAGGCCCAGCACCTCACCCTTTGCGACCGAGAGCGAGATGTCCGCCAGGACTGCGCGCTTGTCATAGCTTTTGGCGATGGAGATCACCTCCAGCCCACCCTGCGTGAGGGGGGCAGTGGCGCTCACCGGGGCTTGGGGAGCGGGTTCGCCCGCCTCGGCTGTCTGGTCGAGTATCGTCATCCCGGCGGCTTTTATCACGGCTGGCCGGGCAGAAAACCCCCTGCAATGGCGTTTTGGGGCAAACTGGCAAGATTCCTGCATGGCTTTCACGCATGTGAATAATTCCGCGAGGCGAAGATGCGCTCTGGACGCTTGATCGTGTCGCGATCCCGTGAAATAGTCCGATTCGGGTTGGAAAAGGAGTGAGGCGCGTGGACAAGGCGCTTTGGGGTTCGGGCCGCCATCAGGTGGATCGCCATGCCGAGGCAGGCAAGCGCCTCGACTGGCGCCGACGGATGAGCGACCATGTCGCTTACGGCCTGCTTTTCTATACCGGCCTCCAGATTTTCGTGACCATGTCTGCGCTCAAGCACACAATGGATTCGATCCTGCCCTATTTCGGGCTGATCGTATTGGTGGCGGCGATCATTCCCGGCTGCCGCCTGTTCGAGAAGCGCTGGGAAGGGCTGGGCGACGAACAAGCCGCCGATCCCGCGCTGGCACCGGCCTTCCGGCGCGACTGCGTGATGATCTGGATCGCGGCGCTCGGCCTGCCTTTTGTGATTACCGGGGCGATCCTGGGCGCGGAACGGTTCCTCTGATCCCTTGACCCGGCGCTTGCGGGGCTTGGCAGGCGGGCTCCACACCCGCTAGGGCACAGGCTCTTGGCCACGCCTTATCGGATAATCCCATGCTTGACCCCAAAGCTGCCCAAACACGCTGCGCGGCAGCGATCGATCTTGCGCTGAAGGCGGGGGCCGATGCGGCCGATGCCGTGGCGATCGGTTCTTCGTCCGAAGAAGTTCAGGTGCGCCTGGGCAGGCTGGAAGATGTTGGCCGCTCCGAAAGCGAGGAACTGGGCCTGAGAGTTTTCGTCGGTCAGCGCTCAGCCTCCATCCACGCAACAGATATGAGCGATGCGGCGCTGGCGGAACTCGCCAGCCGTGCCGTGGCAATGGCGAAGGCCGCGCCGGAAGACGAATATGCAGGCCTCGCCCCGGTTGAATTGCTGGCGCAGGGGCCGATGCCCGGTCTCGATCTCACCGACCCGTCCGAGCCCAGCCCGCAGGAACTGCGGCGGCTGGCCGAGGAAGCAGAAGATGCGGCGCGCGCCGTGAAAGGGGTCACTAACAGCGAAGGCGGCGGGGCCAGCTTCGGCCGCAGTGCGGTGGCACTGGTTACCAGTCATGGTTTCGCGGGCGCCTATGAGGCGACCGGCATCAGCCTTTCGGCCAGCGTGCTGGCGGGCGAGGGCGGATCGATGCAGCGCGATTACGAATATCGCACTGTACGTCATACGGCAGATCTGCTTTCCCCGGCCGAAATCGGCCGCGTGGCAGGTGAACGTGCCGTCGCCCGGCTGAACCCCGGCAAGATGCCCAGCAAGGGCATGAGCGTGGTATTCGATCCGCGCGTGGGCAATTCGCTGCTCGGTCATCTGCTGGGCGCCATGTCGGGGCCTTCCGTCGCCCGGCGATCGAGCTTCCTGCTCGATCGGCTGGAGGATGAGCTGTTCCCCGCAGACATCACGATTCTGGAAGACCCGCACCGCTTGCGCGGCCTGCGTTCGCGCCCCTTTGACGGGGAGGGATTGCCCTGCGCCGCGCGTGCGCTGGTGGAGAACGGCCGCGTCACGGGCTGGCTCACTAACGCCGCATCGGCCCGCCAGCTGGGCATTGGCCTGACCGGCCATGCCGCCCGCGGGGCAAGCGGGGCGCCGGGGGTGCAGCCGTCCAATGTCTATCTCGAGCCGGGCAAGCTCAGCCGGGCGGAACTGATCGCGGATATCGAGGATGGCGTGCTGGTGACCGAATTGATCGGCCAGGGCGTGAACGGCGTGACGGGCGATTATAGCCGCGGGGCGTCGGGCTATCGCATCGTGAAGGGCGAGATCGCAGGACCGGTGGCGGAGTTTACCGTTGCCGGCAATTTGATCGACATGTTCGCCCGCACGAGCGTCGCCAGCGATCTGGACATTCACCGTGCGATGGATGTCCCTACGATCCGCATCGAAGGGATGACGGTGGCCGGCGAATAGTCAAACAGGGCGCAGGCGGGGTTGGCCCGCGCCCGGTTCTTTCCAAAGGCCTCAGGCCTTCTTGGCTTCCTTGGCGCGTTCGATCGCTTCCAGCACGATCTGGCGTGCTTCCGCGGCATCGCCCCATGCGCCGATGCGCACCCACTTTTCGGATTCCAGATCCTTGTAGTGCTTGAAGAAGTGCTCGATCTGCTGGAGCACGATCGAGGGCAGGTCCTGCCGCTCGCCCACGTCCGAATAATAGGGGAAGGTGGTGTCCACCGGCACGCAGACCAGCTTCTCGTCGCCGCCGGCTTCGTCTTCAAGCTTCAGCACGCCGATCGGCCGGGCGCGCACGACGCAGCCGGGGATGAAGGGGCTGCGCGAGATCACCAGCGCATCCAGCGGGTCGCCATCGGGCGAAAGCGTGTGCGGCACGAAGCCGTAATTGGCCGGATAGCGCATCGGCGTGTGCAGGATGCGGTCGACGAACAGGGCGCCGGATTCCTTGTCGAACTCGTATTTCACGGGTTCGCCGCCGGTCGGCACCTCGATGATGACGTTGAGGCTTTCGGGCGGATTGTCGCCAGTGGGGATCAGATCGATACGCATGGGTGCTCTTTTTTCCGCGGGTCAAAACTCGGCCCTGCCTCGGGCCACGGTGCGGCATCCTGTCCGGTTGAAGAGGGCTTTTGCCCTTCTGCTTGCGCCGCGCCGTTAGCCCAGCGCGGCGGGAAAGGCGAGAGGTCAATTCCCCGGCAAAGGAAGCAATTGCGGTCGATCTTCGAAATTGGCACTCTGCCAAATCATAACGGACAGTACAAAGCCGAGTCTGTGCTCAAAGTCCCTCAAGAGGACCACAAGGGCACATAAAGAGGAGAGAGACGATGCATGTAGGCCTGGCCAGCGGCTTCGCGCACCAGCGCGGCAAGGATTACGACGATGCCCGCTTCCTGCGGGAGGAAGTCGAGAACCTCGTCATGGCAGAGGAGCTGGGATTCGATTCGGTGTGGATCACCGAACATCATTTCTCAGACTATTCGATGTCCAACGATCCGCTGCAGCTGCTTACCTACATCGCCGCCAGGACCCGCCATGTGAAGCTGGGCACGCAGTGCATCATCGTGCCGTGGCACAATCCGGTGCGGCTGGCCGAGAAGATCGTCAATCTCGATATACTTTCGGGCGGCCGGGCGATCCTGGGTTTCGGCGGCGGGCTGGCGCAGCATGAATTCTCCGGCCTGGGGATCGACCAGAACAAGAGCCGCGAGCTTTATACCGATATACTCGACGTGCTGATCCCGGCGCTGGAAAGTGGCGTGATCGAGGGGGAGGGCGCATATGGCACGATCCCCCGGCGCGAGCTGCATCCCGGCCCGATCAAGAGCTTCGAAGGCCGCAAGTTCTGCGGATCGCTCTCGGGCAGTTCGATGTACACGGCGGCCAGGCTGGGTTGCGGCAATATGATCCTGATGCTGCCCCAGCGCGGCAAGGATGTTCCGCCCGACAAATATGCCGAAGTGTGGAAGGAAGTGAACGGCCCGGCCAGTTCGCCCCCGCCCCCGCTGCTGGGCGGCAATTACTATATCGACGAGAGTGCGGACTATGCCGAGCAGCAGGGCCGCAAATATCTCGGCCAGACGATGCGCGCCGCGATCAGGAACTATGGCCTCGATACGCCGGGCAAGTTCCCGCACATCAAGGGCTATGAGCAATACGAGAAGATGGTGCTCTCCCCCGATCAGATCGAACCCTATGTGGAGGATTTCTCGAAGGGGGCCGTCACCGGCACCCCGCAGATGATCCTCGAGAGGATGTGGGAGCTGAAGGAAATCTACCAGCCGCAGGGCTTCTTCCCGCATGTCTATTTCGGCGGAATGCCGCTGGATGAGGCGCGCAAGAACATGCACCTGTTTGCCGAAAAGGTGCTGCCCGAGCTGAAGAGCTGGGAAGCCGATGTCGATATCGACGAGCGTTTTCTGCAGGCGGCGGAATAGGGACTTCCAATCGTCATTGCGAGGAGGCGAAGCCGACGAAGCAATCCAGGGCCGGATATAACTGCCCTGGACTGGTTGGCCGGGGCCAGCTTCGCTTCCGGGACCTTGTCCCTCGCAATGACGACGATCGCAGAGCCGCAGCAGACATTGCGCGTCACGGCCACCCGTCCTAAACGCCGCCCGCAATGGCAAAGATTGAAACACCCCGCCCGATCAGGGGCACGCAGGACATTTTCGGCGCGGATGCCGAGGCTTTCGCCCA
The DNA here is from genome assembly GCA_035497315.1 of Sphingomonadaceae bacterium. Taxonomy (GTDB): domain Bacteria; phylum Pseudomonadota; class Alphaproteobacteria; order Sphingomonadales; family Sphingomonadaceae; genus Andeanibacterium. The sequence continues at coordinate 19,391 of DATJDU010000009.1, read as the reverse complement.
TGTGGTCGAAACTTTCGAGCGCGTGCGCAAGCTCTATCGCTTCCGCCGGGTGGAAATGCCCGTGTTCGAGAAGACCGAAGTGTTCAGCCGCTCGCTGGGCGAGACGACCGACGTGGTCTCGAAGGAAATGTATTCCTTCCTCGATCGCGGCGACGAATCGCTCACCCTGCGCCCGGAATTCACTGCCGGCATCGCGCGGGCCTATCTCACCGATGGCTGGCAGCAATATGCCCCGCTGAAAGTGGCGACCCACGGCCCGCTGTTCCGTTACGAGCGCCCGCAGAAGGGCCGCTATCGCCAGTTCCACCAGATCGATGCCGAGATCATCGGCGCGGGCGAGCCGCAGGCCGATGTGGAACTGCTGGTGATGGCCGATCAGCTGATCAGGGAACTGGGCATTTCCGAAGGCGTCACGCTGCAGCTCAACACTTTGGGCGATGCGGACAGCCGCGATTCCTGGCGCGTGGCACTGGTGGCCTATTTCCAGTCCGTGCGGGGCGAATTGTCGGAAGACAGCCAGGACCGGCTGGAACGCAATCCGCTGCGCATCCTCGATTCGAAAGACCCGCGCGACAAGGCCTTCGTGGCCGATGCCCCGCAGATCGACGATTTCCTGACCGACCATGCGCGCGACTTCTTCGGCCAGGTGACCGACGGGCTGGACGCCGCCGGGGTCGCCTGGACGCGTATGTCCAAGCTGGTGCGCGGGCTCGATTATTACCGGCATACCGCCTTTGAGTTCGTCACCGACCGGCTGGGTGCGCAGGGCACCGTGCTGGGCGGCGGGCGCTACGATGGCCTGATGGAGAGCCTCGGCGGCGCGCCGACGCCTGCCGTGGGCTGGGCCGCCGGGATCGAGCGGCTGGCGATGCTGGTGGGTGAGAGGCAGAAGGATATTGCTGTCGCTGTTGCGCCAGATAGTCCGGAGCTAACTGAGGACGCTGGCAAGGTATTGGCACAACTGCGAGCCGCGAAAATCCCAGCTGACATGGCATTTAAGGGGAATGCCAAGCGTCGCGTGGAGATAGCCCGCAAGTCGGGTGCGGGTGGGGTCGTGTTCGTTCGTCGGCCTGACGATACACGAGGGCGCCTCCATTTGCAGTGGTTCGGGGAGGAGCAAGCATCTTTCACGGTGAGAGATGCTGTTCGTGAAGCATTGAATCTACCGTTCCTCGTTCACGGATCAGAAGGTAGCGACTGAAGGACAAAGGTCGGAAGCCGCATGACCATCCCCAATGACCGCCTCGCCCAGATCGCCAATCGCTTCGCCGAGCTGGAGGCGCGCCTCGCGTCGGGGCAGCTGGAAGGCGATGCCTTCGTTGCCGCCAGCCGCGACTATGCCGAACTGGAGCCGGTCGCCCGCGTGGCCGAGGAAGTGCGCACCATGCGCGGCGAGCTGGCGGAGCTGGAGCGGCTGGACGATCCCGATCCGGAAATGCGCGAGCTGGCAGAGGAGGAAGTCGCCCGGCTGAAGGTGGAACTGCCCGAGGCCGAGCATCGCCTCGCTATTGCCATGCTGCCGCGCGATTCGGCCGATATGCGCCCCGCCATGCTGGAAATCCGCGCCGGCACCGGGGGCGACGAGGCAGCCTTGTTCGCCGCCGATCTGTTCCGCATGTATGAACGCTATGCGGCGGAGCAGGGCTGGCGGGTGGAGATGATCAGCGCCAATGCCTCGGATATCGGCGGCTTCAAGGAAGTGGTCGCCAATGTCGCGGGGCAGGGCGTGTTCGCGAAGCTCAAATTCGAAAGCGGCGTCCATCGCGTGCAGCGCGTGCCTGTCACCGAAAGCGGCGGGCGCATCCATACTTCGGCGGCGACGGTGGCCGTCCTGCCGGAGCCGAGCGAAGTGGATGTGCAGATCGAGGACAAGGATCTCAAGATCGACATCTACCGCGCATCCGGCGCGGGCGGGCAGCATGTGAACACCACCGATTCGGCCGTGCGCATCACCCATCTGCCCACGGGCCTGGTGGTGATCTGCCAGGACGAACGCAGCCAGCACAAGAACAAGGCCAAGGCGATGCAGGTGCTGCGCGCCCGCCTCTATGAAAAGATGCGTGACGAGGCGCAGGGCGCCGAGGCGGAAGCGCGCAAGGCCATGGTCGGTTCGGGCGACCGTTCCGAACGCATCCGCACCTATAATTTCCCGCAGGGCCGCGTGACCGATCACCGTATCGGCCTGACGCTCCACAAGCTCAATGAAGTGCTCGAAGGGCCGGGGCTGGGCGAGCTGGTCGACGCGCTGATCGCCGAGGATGAGGCGAAGCGGCTGGCGGCTCTGGGGGAGTGAGGTGAGGGGCGGGGCTGATGTTGTCCGTGTGCCCTTCGGCTGGCTGCTTGCAGCAGCCGCTCAGGACAGGCTTCGACAAGCTCAGCATGAACGGATCTTGTTAAAGGAGCCGCAATCCACCCCCGCTCATCCTGAGCCTGTCGAAGGATGCGCGCAGACCTTGCCCCAATGACCCCCTCCACCACCATCGCCCAGGCCATCCGCGAGGCCGCCCAGCGCCTCGAAGCCACCAGCGATACCGCAAGGCTGGATGCCGAAGTGCTGATGGCCCATGCGCTGGGCGTCACCCGCTCCGATCTGCTGCTGCGCCATATGCGCGACGAGGTGCCCGCAAGCTTCGCCGCGCTGATCGAACGCCGGGCCGGGCATGAGCCGGTGGCCTATATCACCGGGCATCAGGAATTTTACGGGCGCGACTTTCTGGTCGGGCCCGATGTGCTGATCCCGCGCGGGGATAGCGAGACGATCGTCGATGCCGCGCTCGATGCCTGTCCGGCCCCCGTCCGCGTGCTCGATTGCGGGGTCGGCTCGGGCGCGCTGCTGCTCAGCGTGCTGGCCGAGCGGCCCGGCGCGCAAGGGGTGGGGATCGATCGTTCGCAAGGCGCCCTGGCCCTTGCCGCCGCCAATGCGCAGCGGCTGGGCCTTGCCGCGCGTGCGCGGATGGAGCAGCGCGACTGGACGCAGTCGGGCTGGGCGGACGAGCTGGGCCGGTTCGATTGTATTCTGGCCAATCCTCCCTATGTTGAAAGCAAGGCTGAACTCGCGCCGTCGGTGCGGGAATTCGAGCCTTCGGGCGCGTTGTTCGCGGGGCCGGATGGGCTCGACGATTACCGTGTTCTGGTGCCCCAATTGCCAAAACTTTTGTCCCCCGATGGGATCGCCGTTTTGGAAATCGGCTGGTCCCAGGCGGATGCGGTTCGGCAATTATCTGAAGAAGCAGGATTTTCTGCCATTTTGCATAAGGATCTCGCTGGAAGGCCGCGTGCATTGCTGCTGCGTTTTTGCGCTTGGCAATGTCTCGGTTAACAGCTAGGCACGAAGCCAAGGTTGGCAGTTGGATGCAGATTCCCATCCTGCCTGCCCTACTCCAATATTTGCGTAAAGTGCCGCGGGATATCCCGGTCTGCATGCAGATGGAGGGACCACGGACTCGTGAAATGCGCGCTGTGGCGAGGGGTCATGCGACTGCCGGCATTTTCATGCACGGGCGGTCAAGCTGAGGAAGTGAATTCCCTTGAGTAACAATCGCAATAACAACAACCGCCGCCGCGGGCGCGGTAATAACCGCTCGCAAGGCGGAAGCCAGCTGAACCGGATCGATAGCCGCGCACGTGGCAACGCCCCGCAGATGCTCGAAAAATATAGGAAGCTCGCGCACGACGCCTCGATGAATGGCGATCGCGTGCAGGCCGAATATTATTTGCAATTCGCCGATCACTATTTCCGTGTGATCGCCGATAGTCGCGCCGTGAAGGACGACCAGCGCCCGCGCCAGCCGGACCGTGAGCGCGGCGATGACGAGGATTATTTCGAGGACGAATACGATCGCGCCCAGCGCCCGGAGCGTGGCCGCCGTGACGATCAGCGCGACGACCAGCGCGATGATCAGCGTGACACCCAGCGCCGGGACCAGCGTGACGAGCAGCCTTCCGGCGATTCGCCTAATGAGGGCGAAAGCGCCGACGGCGATGCGCGTCCCGGAAAAGCCGGGGGCGAGGATCATGAGCCCTCTGAAAATCCCTTCACTCGTCCGGCCCGTGCTGCCAAGCCGCGCCGTCCGCGTAAGGAACGGGCGCCCAAGGCCGACGAGGATGACGGTGCCCCCTCCGGTGGCCTCGATCCCGCTGCCCTCCCGCCCGCGATCGGCCGTGACGAGCCGGAAGCCGCCTCGGCCGAAGATGCCGAGCCTGCTCCCGCCCCGCGCCGCCGCCGGCCCCGTGCCCGCAGCAATAGCGGCGATCAGGAACTCGAAACGGTCAGCTGACCGGGCCGCGTTGGTTGGCCCATCCCCCTCCTTGGGGAGCTGATTTTCCGAATGGCTTGTGACTGCCCGGCAATGGCGCTTGCGCCGTTTGCCGGGGCAGGCCACATGCCACGCCCATGAATTCAGAGCGCGTGATTCTGGCCCGCGAGACCGAGCGACCCGCCAAGCTGTGGCGTTTCGCGGCCCTGGGTCTCGGGCTGCTGGCGGCCACGGGGTTTCAGCCGCTTGGCCTCTGGCCGGTGGCGCTTCTCGCGATGGGCGGTTTCATGCTGGTGCTGGCCAAGGCCGAAAGCCGGCGCGAGGCGTTTTTGCTCGGCTGGCTGTTCGGCTTTTCCCATTTCACCTTCGGCAATAGCTGGATCGCCACGGCCTTCACCTATCAGGCCGAAATGCCGGCCATTCTCGGCTGGGCGGCGGTGCCGCTGATCTCGCTCTATCTCGCGATCTATCCCGGCCTCGCTGCTCTGGGCGCGCGGCTGCTGGCCCCCAGGGGCGGCGGCACGGCCCTGGCAATCGCCTTTGCGGGGTGCTGGATCGTCAGCGAGTGGATGCGGGCCTGGGTCTTCACCGGCTATGCGTGGAATCCCTTCGGCGTGGTGCTGCTGGGCAGTTTTTCGCGCCCGGGGATGGCCGCGCTGGCGCCGTGGATGGGCACCTATGCCCTGTCCGGCCTGGCCGTGCTGCTGGGTTGCCTCGCGGCGATGCTGGCGGCGCGTAAATGGTTCGTGCCGCTGGGCGTGCTGGCGGTGGCGGTGACGGCGGGGATGCTGTGGCCCGCCCCGGCGGATGCCGACGGCATCCTGCGCTACACCCTCGTCCAGCCCGACATAAGGCAGGAACAGCTGAACGAAGAACCCTTCTTCGAACAGAATTTCCGCAAGACGGCGCAGCTTTCCCTGCCGCGCAAGCCGGGGGAGCACCGGCTGGTGCTGTGGCCCGAATCGGGCGTGCCGGACTATCTGCTGGATGGCTATCCGCAGCGCTACTACGATCACATGACCGCTTTCGGCGATCCGCATCTCGCCCGGCTGCGCATCGCGCGGGTGATCGGGCCGGACGCCATGTTGCTGACGGGCACGGTCGATCTGGAGATTCGCAATGGCCGCGCCGCCGGTGCGCGCAATGCGGTGTCCGCGCTGAGCGACAAGGGCGAAGTGGTGGCCGGTTACGACAAGGCCCATCTGGTGCCCTTCGGCGAATATCTCGCCCTGCGCTGGCTGCTGGAGCCTTTGGGCGTAAGCCGCCTGGTGCCCGGCGCGATCGATTTCTGGCCCGGCCCCGGCCCGCGCACGCTGGACCTTGGCCGCTGGGGCAAGGCCGGGGTGCAGGTGTGTTACGAGATCATCTTTTCCGGCCAGGTGGTCGATCCCGATCATCGGCCCGATTACATCTTCAACCCCTCCAACGATGGCTGGTTCGGCAGTTTCGGCCCGCCGCAGCATTTCGCCCAGGCCCGCCTGCGCGCGATCGAGGAAGGGCTGCCGGTGCTGCGCGCCACCACTACCGGGATCAGCGGCGTGATCGATGCCCATGGGGTGGTGCGCGAATATGTGCCGCTGCGCGTGGCGGGCAGGCTGGACGGGCTGGTGCCGCCGGCCCTGCCGCCCACGCTGTTCTCGCATATGGGCAACCGTCTGGCGCTCGCATGGGCGGGGCTTCTCGTCATCGCCGCGATTGCCTTGCGCCTGCGCCGCCGTTAGGACCTGCCGGCCTGTTATCGCCACCTTACGGCAAGGGAGGATTCTGCCTCAATGCGCGCCAATTACCTGTTCACTTCCGAGAGTGTTTCCGAAGGTCACCCCGACAAGGTGTCCGACCAGATTTCGGACGCCATCGTCGATTTGTTTCTCGCCAAGGACCCTGAGGCCCGCATCGCCTGCGAAACGCTGACCACGACCCAGCTCGTGGTTCTGGCGGGCGAGATTCGCTGCAAGGGAATCTATGAAGGTGGCCAGTGGGCGCCCGGCGCGCTGGAGGAGATCGAGAAGACGGTTCGCAGCACCGTGCGCGAGATCGGTTACGAGCAGGAAGGTTTCCATTGGGAGACGCTGCGCTTCGAGAACAATCTCCACGGCCAGTCCGCCCATATCGCCCAGGGCGTCGACGCCGCGGGCAACAAGGATGAAGGCGCGGGCGATCAGGGGATCATGTTCGGCTTCGCCTGCGACGAAACGCCGGACCTCATGCCGGCCACGCTCTATTACAGCCACAAGATCCTCGAACGTCTGGCGGCCGACCGTCATTCGGGCGCGGCCCCCTTCCTGGAGCCTGACGCCAAGAGCCAGGTGACCCTGCGCTTCGAGAACGGCAAGCCGGTGGCCGCCACTGCCATCGTCGTTTCCACCCAGCACGCGCCGGGTTACGACGCGGGCGAGAAGGAAGCCGAGCTGAAGTCCTATGTGAAGGGCGTGGTGGCGGATATTCTCCCGGCCGCTCTGCTTTCGGACGAGACCGAATATCACATCAATCCCACCGGCAGCTTCGAGATCGGCGGGCCGGACGGTGACGCCGGGCTGACCGGCCGCAAGATCATCGTGGATACTTATGGCGGGGCGGCACCCCATGGCGGCGGCGCCTTCAGTGGCAAGGACCCCACCAAGGTGGACCGTTCGGCTGCCTATATCACCCGCTATCTGGCCAAGAACATCGTTGCTGCCGGGCTTGCCACGCGCTGCACCATCCAGCTGGCCTATGCCATCGGCGTGTCCAAGCCGCTCTCGCTCTATGTCGATACGCATGGCACGGGCGGCGTGGGCGACGACAAGATCGAGGAAGCGATCAAGGGCATCGAGAAGCTGGGCGGCCTCACGCCGCGCGGCATCCGCACTCATCTGGGCCTTAATAAGCCGATCTATCGCAAGACAGCGGCCTATGGCCATTTCGGCCGCAAGCCGGAAGGTGACTTTTTCCCCTGGGAAAAGACCGATCTGGTGGAAGACCTCAAGGCTGCTTTGGCCTGAGTTCTTGCCTCATGGAAATGAAAGAGGGCGGGGCTGCGAGGCTCCGCCTTTTTTGTTTCTTTCCCTCCCCTTTCGTCATTCCCACGAATGCTCCCAAATCCCGTTCGTCCTGAGCCTGTCGAAGCCTGTCCTGAGCGGCCGCTGCAAGCAGCCAGCCGAAGGGGACGCGCGCCAAGGTTCGTTCCGGGTGCTTTTAAGTCGGCCTGAGGGGGAAATGTTTCCCGCGTCCTTCGACAGGCTCAGGACGAACGGGTGTGAGTGGGGCGGTAAGCGTAGCGCAAACACACCCTCTCATCCGGCGGCGAGCCCGGACGTAACGCCGTGGGAAGCAGCAAGGAACCGCGCGGCCGGCAATGTGCCGGGGCAGTACGGAAGGTTTATCTTGCGAATGGCTTTGGCGCCTGTTCCGCTGCGCGCCAAGGCTCGGCCCTGTCCGGAGCGGCTGGGAAGCGCGGGCGGGCTCGCACGATGCGCACTTCCATCGCGGCTGATGCCGCGCCTGATCCGATCCGGCGGCTGGACCGGCCTTGCGGGGCCTGTCCCTGACGCATGAGCGCCGGCCGCGAAGCGGGAGTGACATTTCCCTGCCCGAAAGCAGGGACACCCGCTGCTGGAGGGGAAGGCAAGCCGGCCGAGCCGCTCTCCCGGTTCCATATCCTGTTTTGAGATGCAGGATGGCGCCCATATAACCAAATAGGTTCAAATGTCAAGGTGAGAACTCTTGGCCCTGTCATTCATGCAGTGGCCCAGGCCAATCTGTCAGTAACTTACAAACCAGCTACCGTTCCAAAGCGCAGCGGCGCACATCCATCCTGCGCCGATGGTCCAAATACCCGCACCTGTAACTATCGTCGGGAAAGGGGGTGGAGCGATGGCATAATGATGCAATCCCAGACCGATCGTAAAAAGTGCAATACCGATGACAGTGAGGCCGCTTCCCCACGAGGCTGTCTTTGCCTGGTGGGTGGCTGTCGCCCGTTTGCGGAAGGCATATCGAAGAATCAGAACCGGACCTGCTACTAAGGGAACCTCAAGCCAGAGCGTGGTCTGCAATGCCACGTAGATACCACCAAGGAAAAGCGTCCATGCAGCGGTGAAATAAACTGCAAATAGGCCCCTGTTCACCACATGCTCCGCGAAAGATTCACTACCGACAGTTTGCTGCCCGCCCATTGCTTAGAAACTGCATTTTGTGACCGATCCTTGGCGGGCTAATTTCCATCTCTGCAGCCAGCCCGCCGAACTCCTCAAGCCGCCTGCCTAAACCCGCCCCTCGCGCACCGCTTCCATATCGCCGCGCAGATGGCGGCCTGCCAGCAGGTAATGCGCGGCGGCCCAGAGGTAGAACAGGGTTGCCCCCGCCATGGCCCAGGCCAGTGCCTTGCCCGGTTCCACGCCGCTGCCGGCGAAATTGTCGCTCAGGCCGCCAACCACCAGCGGGCCGAGCCCCGCGCCGACCATGCTGTACAGCGCATTGAGCAGAGCGGATGCGGTGGCGCGCATGCGGGTGTGCATCATGTTCTGCAGCGTGCCGTATGTGCTGCCGAGATAGGTGTACTGGAACAGGGCCGCGATGGTCACCAGCACCAGCAGCGGCACCAGATCGGTCAGGGTGATGGCAAAGGCATAGAGCGGGAAGGCGATCAGCAGGCAGATGCCGGGGATCAGGCCATAGGCGGCAGGTCGGGCCGCGCCGAAACGGTCGGCCAGCCAGCCGCCCGCCAGCACGGAGATCGTCGCCGGGGCGCTGGCCAGCAGGCCGGCATAGAGCCCGGCCTCCACCAGCGAGAGATTGAAACGGCGCATCATCAGTGCTGCGAAGAAGGCATTGAGGCCGTATCCGACCAGCGAGGCAAGGGTGGAGCCTGCCACGAGATGCCGCGCGGCCTTCAGCTTCCACAAGCGGCGGACCACATCCATGGTGGAAGGCACGGTTTCCGTGTCGCCCGTATCGTGCCTGCCGCGCGGGGGTTCCGCGATGAACAGGAAGACGAGGACGGACAGGATGATCCCCGGCACAGCGGCGGCGAGGAAGGCCATGCGCCAGCCATGGTCCTGCGCGATCCACGATCCGCCGGCCGAGCCGATAAAGGCGCCGATGGGCGGGGAAAGCAGCAGCACGGACATGGCCGTGGCGCGCTTGTTGGGCGGGAAATAATCGGCCACGACCGACTGGTTGGCAGGCAGGCCCACCGCCTCGCCCACGCCAACGCCCACGCGGGCCAGCACCAGATGAATCCAGCTCGACACCACGCCGCACAGGGCCGTGGCGATGGACCAGGCGAAAGTGCCGAAGGCGATCAGCGTGATCCGATTGCGCCGTTCGGCAACGCGCGCCACGAAAATGCCCAGCGTGACGTTCAGCACCGCGAAGGCAAGGCCGGTCAGCAGGCCCATCTGCGTGTCGGACAGGCCGAATTCGGTCTTGATCGGCTCCACCAGCACGTTCAGCACGATACGATCGATGAAGCCCACCGTGGCCACGCCGGTCAGCAGAATCAGCGCGAGCCACGGCGAATCGCGGCGTGTTGCCAGTTGCATGTCGGAAATTTCCCTCTTCCCCGAGATTTATCGGGGAAGAGGATAGACACTATTCGCGTAGGGCGTGCCAGCGCGAATGCATCGTTCAGACCATGTAATGCGCGGTGGTTTTCGCGGCGACTTCTTCCGCCGTCACGCCCGGGGCCAGCTCGATCAGGCGGAAGGGGCTGGCATGGTCGGGCCGCTGGAACACGGCCAGATCGGTAATCACCATGTCCACCACGTTCTTTCCGGTCAGCGGCAGGGTGCATTGGGGGATGAATTTGGGATCGCCGTTTTTGGAGACATGTTCCATCACAACGATGATCTTCTTCACGCCTGCGACCAGATCCATCGCGCCGCCCATGCCCTTCACCAGTTTGCCGGGGATCATCCAGTTGGCGATGTCGCCCCCTTCGGAAACCTCCATCGCGCCCAGCACGGTCAGGTCGATATGGCCGCCGCGAATCATGGCGAAGCTCTGGGCCGAATCGAAATAGGCCGATTGCGGCAGCTCGCTGATGGTCTGCTTGCCGGCATTGATCAGATCGGGATCGACCTCGTCCTCATAGGGGAAGGGGCCGATGCCCAGCATTCCGTTCTCGGATTGCAGGGTGACTTCCACCCCTTGCGGGATGTGATTGGCCACCAGAGTGGGAATGCCGATGCCCAGATTCACATAGAACCCGTCCTGCAATTCCTGCGCGGCGCGGGCGGCCATCTGGTCACGGGTCCAGCCTTTTGTCAGGCCGTCATGGATGGTCATGGCTGCTTTCCTTCGGAATAGGTCCAGCGCAGGGCAGGGTTGGGGAAGACGGTATCGAGATCGCCGACCACGCCCTTACCGTAAACGGGGTTGGGCAGGACGAACCAGCCCTGGCCCCACAGATTGGCGATTGCGGGTGTGGTGGTGGTGGCGCGGCGCGCGATAATGTCCATCGGCTTGGGGCTGAACAGGTCGGAGAAATCGCCCAGCTGGTCCCCGCCCATGGCCACCACGCAATAGGTCTGCGCAATGGCGGCGCGGCGCGGATCCTTATGGCCGCTGCCATCGGCATCGGTAAACAGGTCGCGGCCGGGAACCGGCTTGGGAAAGCCCGCGAACTCGATTGCCCGTGCGGTTTCTTCCGCATGGGCGGAGGTGCGGTTGGTGTTGTAGATCACCGTGATGCCCGCTGCGCTCAGCTTCGCGGCTGCTTCCAGCGCACCGGGCACGGCGGCGACCTTGTCGAACCCCGTCTTTTCCCAGTTCTCCCACGCCTTGAAGGAGAAGGTGGAGCCTGCCGGGCGGCCCGCGTCCCAATATTCGAAGCCGATATTGAGCAGCATCGTCTCATCGACATCGAACACGGCGGCCAGCGGCTTGTCGCCGCAGGCTTCGAAGGCGGGGTTTTCCAGTGTCGATCCGGGGGCGAGCACGGTCTGCACCAGCGGCAGCCCCGCTTCGCGCTGGGCCTTGCGCTGCATGGCGAGGCTCACCACGCCGTTGAAGGCCTGCCGGCTGATCGCCGCGCCTTCAGCCGAACCATAGAGGAACTGGAAGCCTTTGGAGGCATCCTGCGCCGATGCGGGGGCGGCAAAGGCGGTGGCGGCCAGCGAAGCGGAGAGCAGGCCCCGCGCGATTGCGCCGCGCATCAGGCCACTTCCCTTTCGCGCACGGTGCGGAATTCGATCTTCTTGTCGTAAGGCGCACCCACGATCATGCGCTGGACATAGACGCCGGGCAGGTGGATGCAGTCCGGATTGAGCGACCCTGCGGGCACCACTTCTTCCACTTCCACCACGCAGACCTTGCCGCAGGTGGCGGCGGGCTGGTTGAAATTGCGTGCCGTCTTGCGGAACTGGAGGTTGCCGGTTTCGTCCGCCCGCCATGCCTTGACGATGGAGAGGTCGGCAAAGATCCCGCGTTCGAGGATATATTCCTCCCCGTCGAACAGCTTCACTTCCTTGCCCTCGGCTACGGCGGTGCCGACGCCGGTCTTGGTATAGAAGCCGGGAATGCCCGCGCCGCCCGCGCGCATGCGTTCGGCCAGCGTGCCCTGGGGGCAGAATTCCACTTCCAGCTCGCCCGCCAGATATTGCCGCTCGAACTCCTTGTTCTCGCCGACATAGGAACTGATCATCTTGGCGACCTGCTTCGTGCGCAGCAGCTTGCCGATGCCTTCATTATCGATCCCGGCATTGTTGCTGGCGAAAGTGAGGTTTTTCACTCCGCTTGCCTGGATCGCATCCAGCAGCCGTTCGGGAACGCCGCAAAGGCCGAAGCCGCCCGCCGCGATCAGCATCCCGTCCTTGAGCAGCCCGTCCAGTGCGGAGGTTGCATCGGGGTAGAGCTTGTTCAATCGAATCTCCTCGCCAGAGACGCCATGCGGCGTTGCGAATGTGATCCTGCTGCGACGCAGCATACTTTGCAATGGTGCATGTGGCGCAAGGCGCGCTATCGTGGCCGAAGGCGAAGTGTGGAGGCCGCTATGCGCAAGTCAAACCTTCTCGCGGCCGCATTATCCGCCATCTTGCTGGTATCCTGCGGTAGCGGAGGCACTGATGCAGGCGATGCAACGCCGTCGGCCGCTTCCCCCACTCCCACGCCTGAACCCGATCCGGCAGCGCTATCTTTCCTGCCCGCGGAATTCAGGGCGACGGGCACAGAGCCGTTCTGGTCTGCAGATATCCGCAAGGACGAATTGACCTATACCACGCCGGAAAATCTCTCCTCGGGCGGCATGAAAGTGCAAGTGACTCGCGCCGATGGGGCGGAAAGCGCGCTGTTTACCGCAGTGGTGGAGGGGCAAGTGCTGCGGATTCTCGTGATTCCCGGAGCTTGCAGCGATGGAATGTCGGATAATTCCTATCCCTGGACGGTCGAACGGACGCTGGGCGAAGAGACCGTCCAGGGCTGTGCGGGCCCTGCCGAAAAGTGATTCTCCTCGTCGCCCGAATCCGCCTGGAAAGGCAAAATCCAGCTTTCCGTAACGTCAACTGCTCATGTTGCAGTGCAGCATGGCAGTTTGCGAAAATCAAAACTGGACACAGTCAAACCGTGGAACTGCCTGAACGGGAGATTAAAACTGGCGGAATTACGTTATTTTCAATCACTGTTGCACCTCATGCAACATATCTTGACCTTTTCGCACTTGCACAAAACTCCCCCCCGGAGCATATCAAAATCGCCTTTCAGGCATCCTCTCCCAAAACTTTCATGGCCCGGCCGGCAACGGTCGGGCCTTTTTTCTTGCCCGCGTTTCGCACCGGTTTGCCGCCTTCCCGCAGCCCCTGCGCATGCGAGTGGCCCGATCGCCGTTTGCAATCGGTGCGGGGGGTTCCTAGCTTCCTTCCTGAACGAAGATTACCCCGGGAAAGTCCGGGCGGCACAGGAGCATAGAGGCATATGGCCGAAGCTGACGCGGCGAAAGTGGAAGAAGGTACGGTCCGGCTGCTGGTTGCAGCCGCGCGACAGGAGGAATCCGGCCACGGCATCGCGCGAATGCCCCGATCGGTCTTCGCCCGGCTTGGAATCACGGAAGGCGATGTGGTGGAAATCACTGGCAAGCGCGCCACTGCCGCGATCGCCGTGCCCGCCTATGAGGAAGATCAGTCGCTGGAAGTCGTGCGGCTCGATGGCCTTCAGCGCGGCAATGCCGAAACGGGATCGGGCGAGCATGTCACGATCCGCAAGGCAGAATCTCGCCCCGCCACCCGCGTGGTATTCGCGCCTGCCCAGCGCGAAATTCGCCTGCAGGGGCCCAGCCAGGCGCTGAAGCGCAATTTCTTCCGCAAGCCGCTGGTCGCGGGCGATCTGGTCGCCACCGCCGGCCAGCAGCCGGTGCGCGACGTGCCGCCCGAAGTGATGCGCATGTTCAATGCGCCAGCCTATGCGCTCACCCAGATTCGCCTTACCGTGGTTTCCACCGCGCCCAAGGGTATCGTCCATATCGACGAGAATACCGAGGTAGAGCTGCGCCCCGAATTCGAGGAACCGCGCGATGGGCGCGGTTCGGTCAATTACGATGACGTGGGCGGCATGGGCGATACGATCCGCCAGTTGCAGGAAATGGTGGAACTGCCGCTGCGCTATCCCGAGCTGTTCCGTCGCCTGGGCGTCGATCCGCCCAAGGGCGTGCTGCTGCATGGCCCGCCGGGCACCGGCAAGACCCGTCTGGCCCAGGCCGTCGCCAATGAAAGCGAGGCGGAATTCTTCATCATCAACGGGCCCGAGATCATGGGCTCCGGCTATGGAGAATCAGAAAAGCGCCTGCGCGAAGTGTTCGAGGAGGCGACCCGCATGGCGCCTTCCATCGTCTTCATCGACGAGATCGATTCCATCGCACCCAAGCGCAGCGAAGTGCATGGGGAGGCGGAAAAACGCCTTGTAGCCCAGTTGCTCACCTTGATGGACGGGCTGGACAAGCGGGCCAACCTCGTCGTCATCGGCGCCACCAACCGGCCCGATGCAATCGACGAGGCGCTGCGCCGCCCCGGCCGCTTCGACCGCGAGATCGTGATCGGCGTGCCCGACGAGAAGGGCCGGCGCGAGATCATCTCGATCCACACGCGCGGCATGCCGCTGGGCGAAGGCGTGGATCTGGACGAACTGGCGCGCACCACTCACGGCTTTGTCGGCGCGGATCTTGCGGCACTGGCACGCGAGGCGGCGATCGAGGCGGTACGCCGGATCATGCCCAAGCTCGATCTGGAAGCGCAGACCATCCCCAATGAGGTGCTGGAAGAACTGTGTGTCGAACGCTCCGACTTCGTCGAGGCGCTCAAGCGCGTGCAGCCCAGCGCCATGCGCGAAGTGATGGTGCAGGCCCCCAATGTCGGCTGGGCCGACATCGGCGGGTTGGGCGATGCGCAGGAAAAGCTCAAGGAAGGGGTGGAATTGCCGCTGCGCAACCCTGCTGCCTTCCATCGGCTGGGCATCCGTCCGGCCAAAGGCTTCCTGCTCTATGGCCCTCCCGGCACCGGCAAGACCCTGCTGGCCAAGGCCGTGGCGAAAGAGGCAGAGGCCAATTTCATTTCGATGAAGTCGAGCGACCTGCTGTCAAAATGGTTCGGCGAAAGCGAACAGCAGATCAGCCGGTTGTTCGCCCGCGCGCGGCAGGTGGCACCCTGCGTGCTGTTCATCGACGAGATCGACAGCCTCGTGCCTGCACGCGGCTCCAGCGGCAATGAGCCGCAGGTTACGGCACGGGTAGTGAACACGATCCTGGCCGAAATGGACGGGATGGAGGAACTGCAGTCGATCGTGGTGATCGGTGCGACCAACCGCCCGGCGCTGGTCGATCCCGCGTTGCTGAGGCCCGGCCGGTTTGACGAGCTGGTCTATGTCGGCACGCCGGATGAGGAAGGCCGCGCGCATATCCTCAAGATCCACACGCGCGACATGCCGCTGGCCGACGATGTGAAGCTGGCGGACATCGCGAAACAGACCGACCGCTTCACCGGCGCGGATCTGGAAGACGTCGTCCGCCGTGCGGGCCTCGTCGCCATCCGCCGCGCCGGGGTGGAAGTGCAATCCGTCAGTGCTGCCGATTTCGAGGAAGCATTGAAGGATTCCCGCGCCACCGTGACGCCCGAGATGGAAACCGAATATCAGAAGATGAAGGGCGAACTGAAGAAGCGCGCCGCCGAAGTCCAGCCGATCGGTTTCATTCATGAAGGCATGGTGGAATCCACCCGCAGCCGGAAGCACGATTGATAAGGTGCCCCGCTTCTCCTCCTGGTGGGGAGGGGCGGGGTTCCTCCCCCAACGTAAAACCACACCCATTCGTCCTGAGCCTGTCGAAGGACACGCGTTGCTAATCCCGAGTGCGGGATAAATTTCCAAACAGCACTATCAAATTGCGCCAGGAACTTCGGTATCGCGTGTCCTTCGACAGGCTCAGGATGAGCGGTGTTGGAGTGAGAGGACGAGGCCCCCTACCCCTTCAACGCATCCGGCATATTCTCGCGTAGCCATTCGATCATGCCCTCGCGCATGTCGAGCCGCAGGCGGGCGAGGTCGCCTGCATTCTTCGCGCTCATCACCAGCTTCAACTGCACGCCGTCGATCGTCACGTCGGACACCTGCAATTCGCCTGTACGCTTGTCCCATTGCGGGCGGGCGGCGAGCAGGGAGAGGAAGGCTTCGCGCATCGGGGCAATGGGCTTGCCAGAGGCGATGGGCAGGACCACCGATCCGGTCAGCCCGCCCGAAACGCGGGTCCAGTTCTGGAAGCTGGTGTCGAGGAATTTGGAGGTCGGCACGATCAGGCGGCGCTCGTCCGCCGTGCGGACCACCACATAGGTCAGGCGGATATCTTCCACCCGGCCAGTTTCATGTTCGATCACCACCAGATCGCCGATGCGGACAGGCTCGGTCAGCGCCATCTGCATGCCCGCGATCAGCGATTTGAGCGCGGGCTGGGCAGCCGCGCCCACGGCCAGACCGGCAAGGCCTGCCGATGCCATCAGCGTGACGCCCACATTGCGCACGCCGGGAATGCCCAGCAGCATCAGCGCCACGGTGACGAATACGATCACGAAGCCCGCCGTGCGGGAGAAGATCGCGATGCGGGTGCGGCGGCTGCGCGCGGTCTGGTCGTCCGCCGAAAGCTCGGCCCGGCTGTCCATCGCCAGCGCGAAGGCCTTGATCAGCGAGAACGCCACCCAGCCGAGCAGAGCGGGTATCACGAAGCGGGCGATGCTCTGCCACAGATGGGCCAGCGTTGGCTGGGCTTCCGCCGCGATGGACAGGCCGACTGCCATCAGCGACCAGCGCAGCGGCTGGCGCAGCCGGTCCAGCACCAGTTCGTCCGACTTCATCTGCGACAGGCGCGCGATTCGCCCGGCAATGGCGAAGAGGAATAGATGCAGCGCCAGCGCGATGCCGATCGCGATTCCGGCCACGATGGCCGCGCCCGTGGCTTCCTGAGCCAACAGATGCAGGTCGCCGCCGAAAATCCGGCTCAATGCGCGTCTCCCCAATTGCTGCCGGTGCCGATCTCGATACCCAGCGGCACGTCGAGTTTCACGGAAGGCCCGGCGGCCTCAGCCATCACACGCTCGATGATTGGCCTGGCGGCGTCCACATCGCCTTCGGGCAATTCGAACACCAGTTCGTCATGCACCTGCAGCAGCATCCTCACATGGCCCAGCCCGGCTTCGCGCAGGGCGGGCATCATGCGGGCCATGGCGCGCTTGATGATATCGGCGCTGGTGCCCTGTATGGGCGCGTTGATTGCGGCACGTTCGCTGCCGGCGCGTTCGGCCTGATTGGCCGAGCGGATGCGCGGGAACCATGTCTTGCGGCCGAACAGCGTTTCGGAATAGCCACGCTCCCGCACGCTCTCCAGTGTTTCGTGGATATAGCGCTGGATACCGGGGAACCGCTCGAAATAGCGGTCGATCATCGCCTGCGCCTCATCCGCCGGGACGCCCAGCCTCGTGCCCAGCCCCCAGCGCGAAATGCCGTAGAGAATGGCGAAGTTGATCGTCTTGGCGCGGGCGCGCGTATCCCGGTCCACATGGCCGAACATCTCGTTCGCCGTGCGGGCGTGAATGTCCTCGCCCCTTGCGAAGGCCTCCTTCAGTGCGGGGACATCCGCCATATGGGCGGCAAGGCGCAGCTCGATCTGGCTGTAGTCGGCGGCCAGCAGCACATTGCCCGGCTCGGCCACGAAAGCCTTGCGAATCTGGCGACCGATTTCGCTGCGGATCGGGATGTTCTGCAGGTTCGGGTCGGTGGACGAGAGCCGGCCGGTCTGCGCGCCTACCAGGCTGTAGCTGGTGTGGACGCGGCCGGTCTTCGGATTGATCGCGGCCTGCAGCGCGTCGGTATAGGTGCTCTTGAGTTTGGCCAGCTGGCGCCAGTCGAGCACTTTCTGGGCGATAGGCGCGCCGCCTGCCGCAAGCCCTTCCAGCACCGACTGGTCAGTGGAATATTGCCCGCTCTTGCCTTTCTTGCCGCCCTTGTGGCCCAGCTTGTCGAACAGGATGCGCCCCAGCTGCTGCGGGCTGCCGATCGTGAATTCCTCGCCCGCCAGCTCGTGGATCTGCTTTTCCAGTGCGCCCAGCTCTTCCGCGAATTCGCCGGAGAGGCGCGCGAGCTGTTCGCGGTCCACCCTTATGCCGTTGCGCTCCATTTCGGCGACCACCGGGATCAGCGGACGGTCCACCCGCTCATAAATGCGCGTGCCGCTTTCTTCGGCGAGGCGGGGCTTGAGCAGCTTCCACAGGCGCCAGGTGACGTCTGCATCCTCGGCGGCATATTCGGTCGCCCGGTCGAGCTGGACCTCGGCGAAGGAAATCGCCTTCTTGCCCGTGCCGCAAACATCCTTGAACGCCAGCGGGGTGTGGGACAGGTGCCGCTGGGAAAGCTCGTCCATCCCGTGCCCGCCGCCGATCCCGTCCAGCGCGCGGCCGGCGTCCAGCACGAAGCTGATGATCATCGTGTCGTCGATGGGGGTCACGTCGATGCCGTAGCGGGCCAGGACATTGAGGTCGTATTTGATGTTCTGGCCGATTTTCAGCACCGCATCGCCTTCCAGCAGCGGCTTGAGCTTTGCGAGCGCGGTAGAAAGCTCGATCTGATCCGCACGCTCGGCGAACATGTCCGTGCCGCCATGGCCCAGCGGGATATAGCAGGCGTCGTTGGGGCCCAGCGCCATGCTCACGCCCACCAGATCGGCTTGCATCGCATCAAGCGCGCTGGTTTCGGTATCGATCGCCACGACCCGCGCCGCATGGGCGCGCTCTATCCAGCGTTCCAGCGCTTCTACGGTCTGCACCGTGGCGTAGAGCGAACGATCGATCGGCGGCATATCAGGCGCTGGCTGGCGATTGCCTTCGGAAGAGGCCGCCTCGCCCTTGCGGTCAGCCTTGGCCGGATTGAGCTGGGTCCTGCGTTCGGGGCTGCCGCGTCCGTCGCCCAGGCGTTTGAGCAGGCTGATGAAGCCGTGTTTTTCGAGGAAAGTGGCGAGCGGATCTTTGGGGATTTCCCCCAGCTCCAAATCTTCCAGCGGCAGGGGCAGGGTGCAATCCTGCTTCAGTTCCACCAGTTCGCGGCTCAGGCGGGCCATGGCAACCCCCTCCAGAAGGCGCTCGCGCAGCTTGGAGGGCTTCATGCCTTCCGCCGCAGCCAGGGCGCCTTCAAGATCGCCATGGTCCTGTATCAGCTTCGTGGCGGTCTTGGGGCCGATGCCGAAGATGCCCGGCACATTGTCGACCGAATCGCCCATCAGCGCCAGCACGTCGCCCACCTTCTGGGGGGGCACTCCGAATTTCTCCTCCACTTCGGGAGTGCCGATGCGCTGGTTTTTCATTGTATCGAGCATGTCGATAGTGGCGCCGGTCGCCGGATCTGCGCCGATGAGCTGCATCAGGTCCTTGTCGGAAGAAACGATCGTCACGTCCCAGCCCTGGCGGTTGGCTTCGCGGGCATAGGACGCGATCAGGTCGTCCGCTTCGAATCCCTGCTCTTCGATGCAGGGCAGGCTGAAGGCGCGCGTCGCATCGCGAATCAAGGGGAACTGGGGAACGAGGTCCTCCGGTGGGGGAGGGCGATTCGCCTTATAATGTTCATAAAGCTCGTTGCGGAACGACGTGCCGGACTTGTCCAGGATCACCGCAAGGTGGGTTGGACCGTCCGCTTTGT
>DATJDU010000008.1:0-18671 GCA_035497315.1 Sphingomonadaceae bacterium | reverse complement strand
GCCCGATCGAGGCGCATGAGGTGGAGCCCTATTTCGCCAGGATGCATGAGAATCGCCTGCGGGTGGCGTGAGCCTTACCTGTTCCGTCCTGCCCTTTGCGCCCGCAAGGCTTCCAGCCACAGCCAGCCCGCCGCCATGCAGACAAAGGGCATGATCGGATAATGAAACCGGCTCTGCCCCGAAAAGACGATACAGATCGCCGTGGGATAGAGGGCAAGGCCATAGGGCAGCAGCCACCAGTCCAGCCAGGCCTTGCCCGCCTTCAGGCGTCGCCGGGTCATCAGCACGAAACCTGCCGCGAAACCCAGCATGAGCATGACGTAATAGGCCTGATTACCATAGCGCAGGGCGCGGTAGAGGCCGGAGAAGCGGGCATATTCGACTGCCCCACCCTGATAGGCCCATTCCCCCTCCCCATCGCGCAGCCACAGCCGCATCAGCTTTTGCGGGGCGAGCTGGAGGAAGCGATCAGGATGACGTTCGATCCATTCCATTGCCAACCGCCGCGCTTCGGCATCGCGGGCAACTTCATCCAGATCGGTGCGAGCCATCAGCCGCTGCACTATGGGCACGTCGGGCGAATAATCACCTGTAGCTAGATCGTGATTACCGGTGAGCAGCGTGTAGCCGCCATTGGTGGACACCGCGACCCAATGGCCAATCTGGGCATGATTGCGCAGCGTCCAGGGCGCCACCGCCAGCAAGGCTACGCCCAGAACCAGCATCCCCTGGCCGAACAGGCGCGGGAATGGCGGCCAGAGCGGGCGCCGCCGCCACCAGTCCAGCGCAAAGATCAGCGGAATCACCACCAGCGTCTGCGCCTTGACCAGCGTGGCAAGGCCGAACACCAGCCCGGCTGCCACCAGCCACAGCCACCCCCGCCGGGCCAAAAGCAGCCAGCAGCCCGCCAGCAGCAAGGCGGTGTAGAACACTTCCGTCAGCGCCAGCGGAACATAGGCGATGGAGTTGGGATAAAGCGCCAGCAGCAACAGCCCCGCCCGCGCCGCGCCTTCATCTTCGAACAGGCGGCGCCCCAGCATCAGGGTCAATTGCCCGCAAAGGGCTGCGGCAGCGAAGTTGAACAGGCCCACGGCAAGGATGGAGGGGCCGGTCAGCTTGAACAGGGCTGCCAGCGTCAGCGGCCAGCCCGGCGGCCAGAAGGCAGTGGGGTTTCCCGCATTGTCCAGATAGCCATGGCCCGCCGCAAGGCTGGCCGCGCGGGTGAAATACCACTCCGCATCGGATGTCGGCTCCACCGCGATTGCCAGAACCGCCAGACGCAGACCCAGATACAGCGCCCAGATCAGTACAAGCGCAGCGAGGCTGGATTCGAACCAGCCCAGCATATGCGCTCGCCATGTGGGGAATCGAGATGGAGTGTCATGCATGATCGCGCGAGGTCTTAAGGCAAAAGCGTTACCCTCTCGTTTGCCCTGGCCGACCTGCCCCGGCCAGCAGATTCGGGTGGCGGAACAGGTGGGGCAAGGAATAGGCGGGCGCAGGAATCCACCTTCCGGGCTTTACCCCCTTGCCCAACTGCGCGGTGGGCTTCAGATTCGCCCATGATGACCGAGCCGCAGACCCACTCGCCGCGCTTCCACCTCCTGCCCGATGGCCGCCGGATCGCCTTTCGCAAGCTGGAAGCGCGCGCACCGGGTGCCGATGCGCCGACGCTGGTCTTCCTGCCCGGCTATATGTCCGACATGGCAGGCAGCAAGGCGACTGCCCTGTTCGACTGGGCCCGGGCCGCGGGGCACGCCTGCCTGCTGCTCGATTATTCGGGCTGCGGGCAAAGCGAAGGCGCGTTTGCCGCTGGCACCCTCACCCGCTGGCGCGACGAGGTGCTGGCGCTGGCGGAGGCCGAGACGGATGGCCCACTGGTGCTGGTCGGATCGTCCATGGGCGGGTGGCTGATGCTGCTGTGCGCCCTTGAACTGGGCAATAGAGCGGCCGGGCTGGTGGGCATCGCCGCCGCGCCGGACTTCACGCAATGGGGTTACGATTCCGATCAAAAAGCCCTACTGGCCGCAGGGCAGACCGTTCTGGAAGACAATCCCTATGGGCCGGAACCCACGCCTACCCATGCCGGCTTCTGGCAGGACGGGCAGGCGCACCTGCTGCTGGATGCGGATATTCCGCTCACCTGCCCGGTGCGGCTGCTCCACGGGCAGGCCGATGCCGACGTGCCCTGGCCGATTGCGCTGCAGCTGGCGGAACGGCTGCGTTCAGACGATGTGCAGGTGCTGCTGGTCAAGGACGGCGATCATCGCCTCTCGCGCGAGGCGGACATCGCCCTGCTGCTGCGAACCGTCGATGCGCTGATCCGAAAGCCCGTTTAATGATCGCCGCTATCCTCCTCCCCTTCCTCGCCCAGGCAGCCTCTGCCGACGCGTTCGACCTGCGCATACCCATGCCGCAGCCTTCGCTGGAGCAGGACCGGCTGGCCGTGTGTCTCGACAAGGCGCGCAGCGATCCTTCCACCGCCATCGTCAGCGCCAGCGTGTGGCTGGGCGAAGCACTGGATGCGGAACGCTCTTTCCCCCAGCAATGCCTGGGCATGGCCTATACCAGGCTGCTGCGCTGGAAGGCGGCTGAGGACGCATTCCTGGGCGCCCGCCGCGAAGCGCTGGAAAGCAACCCTGCCCTGCGCGCGAAGCTGGCGGCCATGGCCGGCAATTCGGCGCTGGCGGATGGGCGCAATGCAGATGCGCTGGCCGATCTCGACCTTGCCGCGCAGGATGCTGCCGCATCGCTCGACGCGACGCTTGCAGGCGATGTCCAGATCGACCGCGCCCGCGCCCTGGTGGCGCTGGACCGGACGGCCGAGGCCGCCGGCGCGCTGGCCGATGCGCGGCGCGATTCCCCGCAAAATCCCGATGGCTGGCTGCTTTCGGCCACTCTCGCCAGGCGGCAGGGCGATCTCGATACCGCACTGGGCCAGATCAGGACCGCAGCCGGGCTCGATCCGCTCGATCCCGCTATCGGGCTGGAAGCAGGCGTGATCGCCGCGCTGGGCGGCCATGACGATGCCGCCCGCAAGAGCTGGCAATCGGTTGTGGATACCGCGCCCGACAGTGACGAGGCGCAAACGGCGCGCGGCTATATCGCCCAGCTTGGCGAAGCGGCGGCCGCAACAGGCACCGAAGGAACCGGCGGATGATCCCTCTTTCCGTTCTCGACCTTGTTCCCATCCGCGAAGGCAGCGGCGTGCCGGAAGCGCTGGCCCATGCCGCGCGCTATGCCCAGGTGGCCGAGGCTGCGGGCTACAAGCGTTTCTGGGTGGCCGAGCATCATGCGACCGAAGGCGTGGCGGGCGGCGCGGCAGCCGTGGTGCTGGCCCATATCGGCAATGCGACCAACACGATCCGCATCGGTTCGGGCGGGATCATGCTGCCCAATCACAACCCCTTCGTGATCGCGGAGCAGTTCGGCACGCTCGACGCGCTGTTTCCCGGACGGGTGGATCTCGGCCTTGGCCGCGCACCAGGCGCAGGCGGGCGGATCGCGCAGGCGTTGCGCAAGGATCTGATGCAGGCGGCGGAAGCCTTCCCGCAAGACGTGGTGGAACTGCGCGCGCTGCTGACCGGCGATCTGGAACTCCCCATCAAGGCAACGCCCGGCTATGGCGCCAATGTGGAGCTGTGGATGCTGGGATCGAGCCTGTTCGGTGCCCAGCTGGCCGCCCATCTGGGCCTGCCCTATGCCTTTGCCAGCCATTTCGCGCCGGATCATCTGGACGAGGCGCTGGCGCTCTATCGCCGCAATTTCCGCCCCTCCCCCACGCTGGAGCACCCCTATGCGATGGCTGCGATGACAGTGATCGCCAGCGAGACCGATGCGGATGCCGAATTGCTCGCCTCGTCGCAGGACCAGTCCTTCGTGCGGCTGCGCAGCGGCGATCCGGGCAAGCTCCCGCCGCCCGTGCCCGGCTATCGCGCCACTCTGCCGGCCCCGGCCCTGGCCATGCTTGAGCATATGGGTTCCGCCCGCGCCGTTGGCAGTCCGCAGACCGTGCGTGAGGGGATCATGCGCTTTGCCGAACGCACCCAGGCCGACGAGATCATCGTTTCTGGCGCCACCTACGATCCCGATGCGCGCTGCCATTCGCTGGAACTCGCCATGGAGGCGCTTGCGGGGCAGGTGTGAACGGCCGGTTTTCACTGCCTTGAACAGCCCGAACCGCAAGCGTAGGGTGGGATCAAATGAAACCAAATGCTGCAAGATAATTTCATGCCGGTGAAAGTCCGGCACCGAGAGGAGTGAAGCGATGGCCGCGTCGCGTTCGAAGGCAAAAGGCAAGCGTTCCCTTACATCCGGCCCCGCAAAGGCCCCGGATCATGGGGGCCAGGATCATGGGGCTCCCGATCCGCTGGCAGAGGCAATCGCCCGGGCACTCAAGGCCTCGATCCTGCCCGGCGACACACCCCTGGGCGACGACAGGCTGGCCGAAACCGCCGCCTTCATCCTCGACACCGCCCGGCAACGCAGCGCCGACAAGCCCGCCATCGCGATCCGCTCCGGCGCGGACGGGCACCGCTATATGGGCATCGCGATCGTTAATGACGACATGCCCTTCCTGGTCGATTCGGTGGCGGCAGCCATTGCCGGGCAGGGCCTTGCGATCGACCAGCTGATCCACCCCGTGATGGCCGCGCGGCGCGATGCGGACGGCAAGCTGATCGCCTATCCCGAAGGGGAGGCCGATGGCGAGCAGCGCGAATCGGTGATCTATATCGAAACCACCAGGGTCGACGCCAAGCAGCGCCGGGTGCTGGCCGATGCGCTGGAAGACACGCTGGCAGATGTCCGCGCCGCCGTGGCCGACTGGCCCAGGATGCAGGCGCTGATCGAGGCCGATGCGCAGGGGCTGGCCGATGGCGAGGGCGCAGCCCTGCTGCGCTGGCTGGGCGGCGGCATGCTGACCCAGCTGGGCCATGTCACCCGCCGCCGCGATGGCGGCAATTCGTCGCTGCTGGGCATCTGCCGCCGCGCCGCCCGCGCGATCCTGGCCGATGCGAGCTATGACCGCGCCTTCGCCTGGTTCGACGAGGCGCTGGCCACGGGCACCATCCGCGCGCCGCTGGTGGTGAAGGCCAACCGCCTTGCCCGGGTGCATCGCAATGTGCCGCTGGACCTGTTCATCGTGCCGCTGATCGAGAACGGCAAGGTGGAGGCATTGTCCGTCCATGCCGGGATCTGGACCAGCGCCGCACTGGGCGCCGCGCCCACCAGCGTACCGCGCCTGCGCCTGCAGATGGAACGACTGCTGGAGCGGCTGCATTTCGAGCCCGACGACCATGACGGCAAGAGCCTGGCCCACGCCTTCGCCACATTGCCGCACGATGTGGTGATCGGCTTTTCCGATAACGATGTGGAGCGGGTCATCACCACCATGATGGCGCTGACGGACCGCCCGCGCCCGCGCGTGGCGATCGTGCCCGCCGCGCTGGAGCGGCATTTGTTCGCCTTCGTCTGGTTCCCGCGCGACATGCTGTCCACCGCCGTCCGGCTGCGCATCCAGGCGATGCTGGAGGCGGAGACCGGCGGCAATGTGCTTGACTGGAGCCTGTCGGTCGAAGGCGGCAACCTCGTCACCCTGCGCGTGCTGATCGACATTCGCGACGGCACGGCCTCCGTCCCCGACGAGACCTTGCTCGACGCACGGCTGCAGGCCATGCTGCGCGGCTGGACCGAGGCCGTGGAGACCGAGCTGGCGCAAAGCGAGGAGCCCGGCCGCGCCGCCGCACTGGCCACGCGCTATGCCGAATGCTTCCCGCCCGCATTCCACGCCGAATATGGCCCGGCCGAAGCCGCGCGCGACATATTGCGCCTGCGCAGCCTGCAGAATGCCGAGCCGCCCCGCGCCGAGGGACGCTGCGCCCGGCTCTATCGCCGGGATGGCGACGATCACACCCGCCTGCGCCTGAAGATCTATCAGCTCGGCGGTTCGCTGCCCCTGTCCGACGCCGTGCCCGCGCTGGAGAATTTCGGCTTCCGCGTGCTGGCCGAAGTGCCCACTGCGCTGGAAGGCGGGCGGCTGGCGACGATCCACGATTTCACCCTGGCCCTGCCCGAGGGCGACAATGCCGAACATATCCTTTCCCGCGCCGAAGCTGTGGAAGAGGCGATTGCAGCCGTGCTCAACGGCACGGCCGAAAACGACGTGTTCAACCGCCTGACCGTGGGCGTGGCGCTGTCCGCGCGCGATGCCGGCCTGCTGCGCGCCTTCTACCGCTATCTGCGGCAGGCCGGGCTCAGCTATACGATCTACACCGTGGTCGATGCGCTGGACCGGGCGCCCGACGTCACCCGCGCGCTGATCGCCCTGTTCGATGCCCAGCACGATCCCGCCTTCAAGGGCAATCGCGAGAAGGCCGTGGCCGCCGCCGAGGATGCGATCCGCGAAGGGCTGGCCAAGGTCGAGGCGAAAAATGACGACCGGCTTCTACGGCGCTATCACGCAGTGCTGGGCGCGGTCCTGCGTACCAATGCCTTTGCCCCTTCGGCCGAAGAGGCGCTGGCCTTCAAGCTCGATTCGGCGCAGGTCCCCGGCCTGCCCCGGCCCGTGCCATGGCGCGAGATATGGGTCTATTCGCGCCGGGTGGAAGGCATCCACCTGCGCGCCGGGCCCGTGGCGCGTGGCGGCATCCGCTGGTCCGACCGGCGCGACGATTTCCGGACCGAAATCCTTGGCCTGATGAAGGCGCAGCGAGTGAAGAACGCCGTGATCGTGCCCACCGGGGCCAAGGGCGGCTTCTATCCCAAGCAATTGCCCGATCCGCGCCGAGACCGCGACGCATGGGCGGCCGAGGGCAAGGCCAGCTACCAGATCTTCATCCGCAGCCTGCTGTCGCTGACCGACAATATCGTGAACGACAAGGTGATCCATCCCGCAAGGGTAGCGGTGCGCGATGGCGACGATCCCTATTTCGTGGTCGCGGCGGACAAGGGCACGGCGAGCTTTTCCGATACTGCCAATGCGCTGGCGGAAGAGCGCGATTTCTGGCTGGACGATGCCTTCGCCAGCGGCGGCAGCCATGGCTACGATCACAAGGCCATGGGCATCACCGCGCGCGGGGCCTGGCTTTCTGTCCAGCGCCATTTCCTGGAAATGGGCGTGGACGTGCAGGAAGAGGCTGTGCGCGTGGTGGGCTGCGGCGACATGTCGGGCGACGTGTTCGGCAATGGGATGCTGCTGTCGCAATCGATCAGGCTGGTCGCCGCTTTCGATCATCGGCACATCTTCATCGATCCCGATCCCGATCCGGCCAGAAGCTGGAAAGAACGCAAGCGCCTGTTCGGCCTGCCCCGCTCAAGCTGGGGCGATTACGACAAGAAGCTGATCTCCGACGGCGGCGGCATTTTCCCGCGCGGCATGAAGAGCATCCCGCTGAGCGCCCAGGCGCGCGAGGCGCTGGGGATTACAGCGAAGGAGATCGATCCGGAAAGCCTGATTTCCGCCATCCTCAAGGCGCCGGTGGATCTGCTGTGGTTCGGCGGGATCGGCACTTATGTGAAGGCATCGGCTGAAAACAATGTGGCCGTGGGCGATCCGGCGAATGATTCGCTGCGCGTCGACGGGCGCGATATCCGCGCCAGGGTAATCGGCGAGGGCGCCAATCTGGGTTGCACCCAGGCGGGGCGGATCGAGTTTGCCCTGAAAGGTGCAGGCGGCGCAGGCGGGCGGATCAATACCGACTTCATCGACAATTCGGCAGGCGTCGATTGTTCGGACAACGAGGTCAATATCAAGATCGGTTTCGCCGCCGCCAAACGCGCGGGCAAACTGAGCGAAAAGCGGCGCGACGTGCTGCTGGCCGACATGACCGACGAGGTGGCCGCCATCGTGCTGGAGGACAACCGGCTGCAGGCGCTGGGCCTTTCGATCGCGCAGGCCGGCGGGAAAGCGGCCACGCCATCCTATCTCAGGGTGATCGACCGGCTGGAGGAACTGGGCCAGCTCGACCGCAAGACCGAGGGGCTGGCCGACAGCGAGACGCTGGCCCGCCGCGCGGCCGACGGGCACGGGCTCACCCGGCCCGAACTGGCCGTGCTGCTTTCCAGTTCGAAACTGGCACTGCAGGACGCGATCGAGCGCAGCACCCTGCCCGATGACGAATTGCTGGTGCCGATCCTGATCGCAGCCTTCCCCGGCCCGATGCAGGACAAGTTCCGCAAACAGATCCTGGGCCACCGGCTGCGGCGCGAGATCATCGCCACCAAGCTGGCCAATCGCATCGTCAACCGCATGGGGCTGATCCACCCCTTCGAACTGGCGGAAGAAGAAGGCGCGCCGCTGGAGCAAATCGCCGCCGCCTTTGCCTGTGCCGAAAGCCTGTTCGGCATGAGTGCGATCTGGCAGCGGATCGAATGTGCCCCCATGCCCGAAGGCGCAAGGCTGAAGCTGTTCGACCGGGCAGCCGCCGCGCTGACCGATCACATGGCCGATCTGCTGCGCGCCGGGAAAGGATCGCTGCGCCCTTCGAAACTGGCGGACGAACTGGGCAAGGGCGTGCGCGTACTTTCCGGCGCGGCCGAAAGCCTGCTGGCAGCAGAGGCCCGCACCCAGTCCGACAGGATGCGCAACGCCTTCGTCGAAGCAGGTGCGCCCGAGGAGGAAGCGGCCGCCGTTGCCCATCTCTACGATCTCGACGGGGCCATCGGCCTTGCCCTGCTGGCGCGCGACAGCGGCACCGATCCGGTGGCACTGACCCGCGCCTTCATCGATCTGGGTGCCATGCTGGGGCTGGACTGGGCGCAACAGACCGCCGCGCGTATGAGCCCGTCCGATCCGTGGGAACGCCTGCTGGTCAACGGGCTGGCACGCGATTTCCAGCATATGCGGCTGGAATTCCTGCGCCGCGCGATGAGCCGCAAGGCCGGGCCGGACACGGCAGTAGGCCGCTGGGCACAAGTGCAGGCGGGCGCCATCGCCCAGTTCCGCACCATGGTGGCCCGTGCACAGGCCGTCGTGCCCGCCACCCCTGCCATGCTGGCGCAGATCGCCAGCCAGGCGCGCAATCTGCTGGCGCGGTGAAACACCCCCGACAAAACAGTGGCGCAAAACAAAATAGCGCAAAACAATATGCGCGCGGCGTACTTGAGGGGGGGTCACACTATGTGCGAAGGGCCGATCCATGAAACATGATGTAATCATAGTTGGCACGGGCCACGGCGGGGCGCAGGCGGCAATCGCGCTATGCCAGCAGGGTTTCGACGGTTCGATCCTGATGCTGGGGCGCGACAGCCACCCACCTTACGAGCGCCCGCCGCTCTCCAAGGAATATCTCTCACGCGAAAAGCCGCTGGAACGCATCATGATCCGCCCGCCGCATTTCTGGGCCGACAAGGGCGTGGACATGCAGCTGGGCGCCACAGTAACCGGCGTCGATGCCGCTGCGCATGAGGTGATCCTGGCCGATGGCAGCCGGATTGGCTACGGATCGCTGATCTGGGCCGCCGGCGGTGATCCGCGCCGCCTCTCCTGCCCGGGGGCCGAGCTTGCCGGCATCCATTATGTGCGCGACGTGGCCGATGTGGACCGGATGATGGCCGAGCTGGACGCGGGCGCGAAGCGCGTGGCAGTGATCGGCGGCGGCTATATCGGGCTGGAAGCAGCCGCCGTGCTCACCAAATTCGGCTGCGAAGTCACGCTGCTGGAAGCCCTGCCCCGCGTGCTGGCGCGGGTTGCGGGTGAAGACCTCTCCCGCTTCTACGAGGCAGAGCATCGCGCGCACGGCGTGGATCTGCGCACCGAAACCACGGTGGAAGCCATCGAAGGCGACGGCACCAAGGTAACCGGTGTGAAACTGGCGAGCGGCGAAGTCGTCCCCGCCGATATGGTGGTGGTGGGCATCGGCATCGTGCCTGCGGTCGGCCCGCTGATCGCGGCAGGCGCCGCCGGCGGCAACGGTGTCGATGTGGACGAATTCTGCCGCACCGCGCTGGAAGATGTCTATGCCATCGGCGATTGCGCCGCCCATGCCAATGATTTTGCCGGCGGAGCAGTCATCCGGCTGGAAAGCGTGCAAAACGCCAATGACATGGCGACCACGGCCGTGAAGGCGATCTGCGGCAATCCGCAGCCCTATCACGCGCTGCCGTGGTTCTGGTCGAACCAGTACGATCTCAAGCTGCAGACCGCCGGGCTCAACCTGGGCTATGATACCACAGTGCTGCGCGGCGATCCGGCCACGCGCAGTTTCAGCGTGATCTACCTGAAAGACGGCAAGATTCTCGCGCTCGACTGCGTCAATGCGATGAAGGACTATGTCCAGGGCCGCAAGCTGGTGGAAGCCGGCGCGAAGATCGCGCCCGAGGCGCTGATGGACGCATCGGTTCCGCTGAAGGATATGGTCTAGGGGGCGCCCAACTCCCCCAGCGCCCATTGCGCCGCTTCGGCCACCCCCGGGTCCTCATCGCCCGTCAGCGCACGCACCGGGCCGAGCAGCGCCGGATTGCGGCTGTTCCCCGCCGCGATCAGGCAATTGCGCACGAAGCGATTGCGGCCGATGCGCTTGATCGGGCTGCCCGAGAATTTCGCGCGGAAGGCAGCATCGTCCAGCGCCAGCAATTCCTCCAGCCGGGGTTCCACCAGTTCCTCGCGCGGGAGAAAGGCCGCGTGGCGCGCGGCCTGATCGGCGAATTTGTTCCACGGGCACACTGCCAGGCAATCGTCGCAGCCATAGATCCGGTTGCCGATTGCCTTGCGGAACTCCTCCGGGATCGGCCCCTTGTGCTCGATAGTAAGGTAGGAAATGCAGCGCCGCGCATCCAGCCGGTAGGGCGCGGGGAACGCCTCGGTGGGGCAGGCGTCCTGGCAGGCGTTGCAGCTGCCGCAGCGATTGGAATGCGGCTCGTCCGGAGCGAAGGGCAGGGTCGTGTAGATCGCACCCAGGAAAAGCCAGCTGCCATGGGTGCGACTGACCAGATTGGTGTGTTTACCTTGCCAGCCGATCCCCGCCGCCTCGCCCAGCGGCTTTTCCATCACCGGTGCGGTGTCCACGAACACTTTGAGCGCAATCTCGGTGCCTTTGTGCGCACCTTCGGCAACCAGCCAGCGGGCCAGGCTTTTGAGCGCCTTTTTCATTACGTCATGATAGTCACGCCCCTGCGCATAGACGGAAATCCGCGCTTTTTCGGGGTCTCCCTCCAGCGCAAGCGGGTCATGCGGCGGGGCATAGGACATGCCCAGCGCGATTACGCTGCGCGCCTCGGGCCACATGCTCTGCGGCCCCCGGCGGACATCCGCCCGCTCCGCCATCCACTGCATTTCGCCATGAAATCCGTCGCTTAGCCATTCCTCCAGCCGCGCAGCCCGCAGCGGATCATCCGCCGCCGGAGCAAAGCCGACAGTGGCAAACCCCAACCGCCCAGCCTCCTCCACCAGCCGCTCTTTCAACCCATCAAGGCCGGAATTAACCAAGTTCGCTGTTGCTCCTGTTCATCGGCGAGCGCTAACTCGCACCCATGCAAACCGAGCTAGGCGATCCCCGACCCGCGGACAACCATACCAGGCCGCTGGCAATAGAAGCCCGCGGCCTGGTGAAGCGTTTCGACGGCACTCTTGCCGTTGACGGAGTGGACCTTTCCGTCCCCGAAGGCGCGATTTACGGCATTCTGGGGCCAAACGGCGCGGGCAAGACCACCACCCTGCGCATGCTGCTGGGGATCATCGATCCCGATGCGGGAACCCGCCGTGTGCTGGGGCACGAACGCCCGCACGATGTCGCCCGGCTGATCGGCTATCTGCCCGAAGAACGCGGGCTCTACCCGTCGATGAAAGCCTATGAGGCAATCGCTTTCATGGGCGCCCTGCGCGGCCTGCCGCTGAAGGTGGGTCGCCAAAGAGGCCGAGAACTACTGGAAAATCATGGCCTTGGCCATGCTGCCGACCGCCAGATTCGCCAGCTTTCCAAGGGCATGGCGCAAACGGTGCAATTGCTGGGTACGCTGGTCCACAAACCGAAGCTGGTGGTGCTGGACGAGCCTTTCTCCGGCCTCGACGCGCTCAATCAGGGCAAGCTGGAACAGATGATCCGCCGCCTGGCGGAAGAAGGCACCACAGTGATCTTCTCCACCCATGTCATCGCCCATGCAGAGCGGCTCTGTGAGCAGATCGCGATTATCGCCGGGGGCAAGGTGCCCTTTGCCGGGCGAGTCGACGTCGCGCGAGACCGCATTCCCGCGCAGGTCCGGCTTGAAACCGCCCATGCCGATGGCCCCTGGCGGACAGCCCTGCCCGAAAAGGCCCGGCGGGAGGGCTCTTTTTGGTATTTCGACCTGCCCGAGACCGGGATCGAGCCGCTGCTGCGCGCACTGATCGAGGGGGAGGCCGGCATCCTGTCGCTCTCCATCGAACGCGCGGGGCTGCATGATGCCTTCGTTGCCATTGCCGGCGAAGCGGCGGCACGCGCCCTGGAAGCCTCTCCGGAAGAGGAGGGTCGGGCATGAGCACTACCGCAGGCCGTCTTTCGATCTGGCAAGCCGCCTTCGTCGTCGCCCGGCGCGACTTCGTCGCGATTCTGTTCAGCCGCGCTTTCATCTTCTTCCTGCTCGGCCCGCTTTTCCCGCTAGTGGTGGGCGGCCTTGCCGGCGGCATCGGCGAACAGGTTCAGCAGGAAACCGCCCAGCCTGAAATCGGCATTGCCATGGAAGATGCCGATGTGGACCGGATGCTGACCGCCTATGAGCAGCTTGCGCCGAAGATCGGCTCGGCGATCCCCCACATGGTCAAACTCAAGCGGCTGACGCCGGGCGAAGCCTTCGACGCGAGCGCCGTGCTGGAACAACGCAAGGGCAATATGGCGGGCATCGTCACCGGTACTCCTGCCGCGCCGGAACTGATTGCCACACAGGAGAGGCTGCAATGGTGGGAAGGGCCGGTTGCGCTGATTTCAGCCCAGGCACTCGCCCGCACGCCTACCGACTATCCTCCGGTAAAGCTCACCGGCGTTGCCACCAGCGGCGCCAAGGAGCGGCGCGGACAGATCACCACCGCCCAGGTGGGGCAGACGGTGCTGTTCCTGCTCATCATGCTGCTGGCAGGCATGGTGCTTTCGAATCTGGTTGAGGAAAAGGCCAACAAGATCATCGAAGTGCTGGCCGCAGCCATCCCGATGGATGCGGTATTCCTGGGCAAGCTGTTCGCCATGCTGGCGGTCTCGCTGGTGGGCGTGGCGGTGTGGAGCACGGTGATCGGCGGGCTGATCGGCCTTGCCGGAATGCAGAGCGCATTGCCCGGCGTGCTCGACTTCCATGACCTGCCCACGCCCGGCGTGGGCTGGCCGCTGTTCCTGCTGCTCGGCGTGATCTATTTCTCGATGGGCTACCTGCTGCTCGGTTCGATCTTCCTGTCGATCGGCTCGATGGCGACAACAGTGCGCGAAGTGCAGACGCTGTCCATGCCCGTCACCATGCTGCAATTGCTGGTCTTCTTCTTCTCCAACTACGCGCTAACGCAAACTGGGAAGCCTATGGAGATAGCGGCGATCGCCTTCCCGCTCAGTTCCCCCTTCGCCATGCTGGCGCGCGCGGCGACCGACGGAGCACTATGGCCGCATTTCGCCGCGCTCGTCTGGCAGGCGCTGGCAGTGGCGGTATTCGTCAAGGTAGGTTCGACGCTGTTCCGCAAGCGGGTGATGAAATCGGGGCCCCAGCAGAGCCGCACGAGACGGCGCGGCCTGCTGACGATTATCAAGGGCGGCACATCGTCCATCCGCTGACCCGCAACCGTTTCGCCGTTCACGCGTTGCTGTGATAGACATGGACGTGATTGGAGAGGCATCATGAAACCGCATCTCGCCGTATCCCGCAGGGCCTTGCTTGGCTGGCTGGGCAGCGCGGCCTCGCTCGCCGCGTTTTCAACCTCGGACCCGGCCTTCGCCGCGGGCTACCGCGTGACCCATACGGATGCCGAATGGCGCAAGCTGCTGGACCGGCAAGCCTATGACGTGCTGCGCCACGAAGTAACCGAGCGCCCCTTTACCTCGCCGCTCAACAAGGAGCATCGCAAGGGCACTTTCCTGTGCAAGGGCTGCGACAACGAGCTGTATTCGAGCGCTACCAAGTTCGAAAGCGGCACCGGCTGGCCCAGCTTCTGGAAACCGCTGCCCGGCGCGATCGGCACCTCCACCGACAATCAGCTGGGCTATCCCCGCACCGAAGTGCATTGCGCCGATTGCGGCGGCCATCTGGGCCACGTCTTCCGCGACGGTCCGAAACCCACCGGCCTGCGTTACTGCATGAACGGCGTGGCGATGAAGTTCAGGCCGGGGTGAGCGGGCCTATTTGACGCGGTAGAGGCGCAAGGCGGCATTGCCCAAATTGGGCACCGGCTCCAGCCAGGGCGGAGGGGTGCCGGCAAAGATGCGGTCGGCCAGATTATCCTTACCCATATTGGCATAGGCTGCCAGATCGGGCGAGCTGGTGCAGGTCACCAGATATTTCGCGTGATTTGCCCGGACGATGGTTTCCGCCTGATCGATCGGCCCGCCAAAGGCGCGGAAGACTTCGAGCATCTTCGCCTGATTGCGGTGATAGCCGCCCATCACGACGCTATGCGGCGTACGCGCGACGATTTCCGCGCTGAGATCGAGCGATGAGAACATCATCGTGGGCGGAATCTTCTTCAGATAGTCGATACTGCATTCACCGTCCGCGCCCAATCGGGGATGGCTGACCAACGTGTAATTCACTCTCGCATCGAACGGCTTTGCCGCGGCAGTGACCAGCGCCGGGGTTGCCAGGACGAAGCAGGCCACGGTCGCGAATACCCGCTTGGCCGGCCCGCCAAGCGCCTGCGCCTTGGGCAGAAGCCGCGTCAGAATCAGCGCGGAATAGGGCAGGGTCAGCAGTTGCGCGGTGATCGCCGCCCGCATGACGAGCAGGGCAATGGCCGCCGCAGCCAGTGTCGCAAAAGTGAGAAACGCCCATTTCGGCCAGTAATCGCCGCCCTGCCAGCGCGCATGCGCAAGGCGCGCGCCAATGATGATGAGCACGAAATCCGCAACCAGCATCACGGCGACAGAAGGGAACTGGCGCCAGAGCGGTGCGGATTCCATCAGATAGTTGAACCAATTGGCCTTCAGTACCGGATCGAGCATCGCCATGGGCGAAATCGCGCATATGCCCAGCGGCACCAGCATGGCCGGTGCGGCCACCAGCGGGATGGGAGCCAGAGCGAGCAACCGGCCGGCCTTGCTCGCCTGCGCCGGGAACAGGCGCGCAGCCAGTGCCGCAAGTGCACTGGCACCGAAAGCGAGGAAGTGCGGCCAGCTGAGCATGTCGCAATAGGGCGTACCGAAATCCGACACCGGCCGCAGGATCAGGAACAGGACCGGGCCACCCAGTGCCAGGCCCAGAAGATAGCCCTCATAGTCGCGCGAGCGGTTCAGCCAGTACCGGATTGCATAAAGGCCGCCGATCACCGCGACCATCGGCATCCCTTCCACCGAAATGAACAGCAGCACGGCGGCAAGGAAACCTGCCATGAGCGCCTGCCGATATCCCGAACGGATCATCAGCCAGACAATGGTCAGCATGGCGACAGCCTGCCAGCCATGGTGATCGATGCGCATCGGCATGTAATTGAAGATCAGCAGCGGCATGAGGGGAATGGCGGCCATTCCCAGCTGAATCTCCGTCGGCGTCTGGCCAAGTTCGCGCATCAGCGCGCGCAGCACCAGCATGGTGACATAGAGCTGGGCCAGCGGCACCGCGACCATTGCCGCAGTCTCGCTTGCCTGCTGATCGAGGAAGAGCCGGAAGAACAGCATGAAGCCCGCGATGGGCAAGTCGACCAGCCGGACCCAATGGATATCCGCCCCCACTGGCGGATTCATGCGATATTGGCGGGAATCGAACCAGTCCTGTCCTGCAAGCCAGTCGCGCACCTGTGCCAGACGCAGATAATCGTCAGGCTCGGGCGCGAGCGAGTGGATCACATTGGGCAGATTGGCCACCAGCAGGAAGACCGACAGCGCCAGCCAGATATGCCAGAGGGACGGGCGCCACGGCGCGCCCGCCTCATTTTCTGTCTTATCCCGCGCAGCTCCGTCAGCCGACGGCGCCAGGCCGTCGCTCAGGAGAGCCATTTCAATACCCGGATCACGCCCATCTTGGTGGCCTGGCGATGCGCCGAAACATTGGAGCGCGCCGCGATCTCGCAGCGGTTGGCGTGGTAATAGCGATAGGCCTTGAGCAGCATCTCGCCATTGGTCAGCGTCGGCTGCCAGCCCAGCACCCGCTTGATCGCAGCCGTATCGAATACGAAGGAGCTGGCGATCATCCGGTAATGATAGGGGCCCAGCGGCGAAATGCGCAGGTGATGCGCGATCTTCATCGCCAGGATCATCGGCGCCTTGGGCAGGCGCAACAGGCGGGACTTGCTGCCCGATCCGTCGATCACGTTCTGGAAGGCGCCCGCCATGCTGGGCACATTGTCCGAACCGATGCCAAAGACATGGCTGCCTTCGCAGGCCGCGGCTCGCAGCATCGCGTCGAGCAGATCGGCGGCATAGATGAACTGGTAACGGTTGGCCCCGCTGCCCACGATCGGGATGCGGTTATCGTCGGAAATGAATTCGAACAGGATCGCCAGCAGGCCCAGGCGCCCTTCGTCGATAATCGTCGGGCAACGGATGGCGACGGTTTCGAACTGGTTGCCGAAGCCGGCCAGCACCTTTTCGCCCTCCAGCTTGCTCACCCCGTAAGGCTCGCAAGGGGCAGGCGTATCGTCTTCACGCACCGGGCGGTCGAAGCCGTGGCCCCACAGGCAATTGCTGGAAAGATAGACGATCTTGCGCACGCCGGCCGCCGCAGTCGCCTCCGCCAGAATGCGGGTGCCTTCCGCATTATGCGACATCAGTTCCTTTTCGGTGATGGAGCCATGGGCCAGCAGCGCCGCACAGTGGAACACCGCGTCGGGCTTGCAGGCGGCATAGATCGCATCGAGCGCGCCGCGATCGCGGATATCGCCCACCACCGCGTTGAGGCGGGGATGCGAGAGGCTGGAAGGCAGCAGGTCGATCGAGACGACGCGATGCCCTTCGTCGAGCAGCTTGCCCACGAGCAGGGTTCCCACGAACCCCGATCCCCCGGTGACGAGATATTCGGCCATGATGTTCCCCTGTATCGCTTCAGGCAACGGCCGCGTCGGGCCGGAAAATGTAACGTTTGCGGATCAGCCAGTTGAGCGTGAAGCTCAGCACCACGGCCAGAACCTTGGTCACGATGGGCGCGACGCCCAGTGCCACCAGCACGCTGACCACCGCCGTCGTCAGGGCAAGCCCGCCAAGCGTGGTGACGAAGAAGATCACCTTCTGCTGCGTGCGGGCCATGCCGCGTTCGGCCACGCCTTCCTTGAAAACGCCACGGCTGAGCAGCACCCAATGGGCCACGATGCCCAAGGTGTAGGCGATTGCGGCCGCGAGGCCGGCAAGCATTCCGAAACGCAGCAGCAGGATGAAGCTGCCCATGTCGACCGACAGGGCACCGACACTGGCCACGACATAGCGCAGAAACTGGTTCTGGCTCAGACGGTACAGACTTTCCGCCATCTTATGACCTTTCGGCGTCAGGCGGCCTTGCGGCCCTCGGGGACGATGCGTTCCGGCACGTCGCGCACCGAAGCAAGCGCGACGGCCTGATCCTCGCTGAGCGGTTTCGTGGCAGGAACATCGGCGCGCTGAGGCAGGGCCTTCTCGGCGCCTTCGTCGCCCGCTTCGTGATATTCCGCATCCTCATTGACGCACCATGTGTCGTACAGGCGCTCGCCAGCGAGGATATTTTCCACCGTCAGCATCGCGGTCATCATCGCGTGATCCTGATTGTTGTAGCGATGCATGCCGTTGCGGCCGACCAGATGCAGCGTGGGGAATTTCTCCTCCAGCTCCTGGCGCATCGCCGCGACATTGGCGGCATAGGTTTCGTCATAGACCGGATAGGCCTTTTCCTGGCGCACCACCGCGCCGCCGATCACGGCAGAAGGTTCCAGCAGACCCAGGATGGCCATTTCCTTCTTCGCCAGTTCGACCAGATCCTCGTCGCTGGATGCCCACAGGCCATCCCCTTCGAAGCAGAAATATTCCAGGCCGACGCAGGCGACATTTTCGTCAGGCACCATTTCGGGCGACCAGCTGCGGAAATTCTGCACGCGGCCGACCTGCACCTTGCTGTCGTGGATGTAGATCCAATTGTCGGGGAACAAATCCTCCGAACGGATCATCAGCGCCACGGTGAGGAAGTCGCGATATTTGAGCTGCGAGGCGTTGAGCGTGGTTTCCGGCAGCGGATGCAGGCGCGCGGCCAGTTCGCGCATCGGGGCGGAGCTGATCGCATGCTTCGCGCGAATCACCAGTTCGCCATCCTTGCCAGCGGCAGTCATGCGCCAGCCGCCCTGTCCGTCGGAAGCTAGCTGCTTGAGCGCCTGGCCCATGATCACATGGCCGCCGCGCTCCACGATCCGGTCGCGTGCGGCTTCCCACATCATGCCGGGGCCAAGGCGGGGATAGCGGAAGGTTTCGAGCAGGGTCTTCACCTGCTGCCCGTCATTGGGCCGCTTGTTGAGGCCGAGCGAACGCTTGAGACCGTCCACCACCGCGCCCCAGAGCGAGAGCCCCTTGATGCGCTGGGCGGCCCAGTCGGCGCTCATTTCGTTGCAGGGCATGCCC
>DATJDU010000007.1:0-20196 GCA_035497315.1 Sphingomonadaceae bacterium | reverse complement strand
CACATAGCTCGCAATGTCGGGGCGGGGCTGGAACTGTTCGAACAAAGGCGAATTGGGCGTTTCGCCGCGGGGGGAAAGATAGGGGCGCGACTGCACGATCACATTATGCGCCTGCTTGCGCACCACGCGGCGAGCGGTGGGATCGATCTCCAGCGTGATGTCGGTCACCAGTTCGCCGTACACGCCCGCGCTGGTAAGCAGGAAGGGGCGGGCCGGGTCCACCGTGCCGTAATCGCAGACATAGGACCAATGGGTGTGGCCCGAAACCACCACGTCCACGCGCGGATCGAGCCTGGTCAGAATCGGCAGAATTTCGCCCGACAGCGCCTCGCAGCCATTGGGATCGGGCTTGCCATTGGTTCGCCCGCCCTGATGGATCAGCACTACGATGGCATCCGCCCCCTCGGCCTTCAGTTTCGGGATTGCGGCGTTGATCGCATGTGCTTCGTCAGCAAAAGTCAGCCCCGCCACGCCATCGGGCGAGACGAGGTTGGGCGTATCCTTCAGCGTCAAGCCGATGAAGCCCACGCTCACCTTCGCCTTGCCGCTGCCGAAGCTCTTGATGCCGGTGGCGGGGAACAGCGTCGCGCCATCCTTTGTAAAGGTGCTCGCTGAAAGGAAGCGGAATGTGGCGCCCCGGAACTGCTCCACCTGGCAGGGCTCGCGCGTGGTGAATTTGGCGCAACCGCCTGTCTGCTTGCGCAGCAATTCCTGCTCGCCGCTGTCGAATTCGTGATTGCCCACCGCGTTGAAGTCCAGCCCGATGCGGTTCATCACCCCGATGGCCGGCTCGTCGAGGAACAGCGAGGATGCCAGTTGCGAGGCGCTGATCAGGTCGCCTGCCGAGACGGTGGCGTTGTTGGGATATTTTGCCCGGATCGAATCCACGGCCGAAGCAAGCCACGCCGCCCCGCCTGCGGGCACAAGCGTGACGCTTCCCTTGCCATCGTCCACCACCACCGACTGGTTCGGCGGCTCCAGCGCGCCATGGAAGTCGTTGATCGCCACTATCCCTACCGTGACGGTGGCCGGAGGCGGAGCGGCAGGTGTTGCCTGCCGGACGGTCAGGATGCCGTGATCGTAGCTGGCGGCACAGCCCGAAAGGGCCAGGGTGAGAAGAACCGAGGTGACGAAACGCTTCATGCGCAAATCCTTGCGGGAAAGCATGACAGCATCATGGCGCACTGCGGCGCGAAGGTCGATGGCGGAGAGGAGATTTTATCGGCGCCGGGCGCTCCACTCCAGCAGGGCGTCGAGTGCGGGGCTCATCTCCTGACCCCATTCGGGCGGGAAGATCGCTTCGCTCAGCATTGCCTGAGCGAAGCGCCTCACAGGCGGCTCTCGGGGCCGTCAGATATCCAGATTGGCCACGTTCAGTGCATTCTGCTGGATGAATTCGCGGCGCGGTTCCACCACGTCGCCCATCAGGCGGGTGAAGATCTCGTCGGTGACGTCGGCATCTTCGACCTTCACCTGCAGCAGCACCCGGTTATCGGGATCGAGCGTGGTTTCCCACAGCTGCTCGGCATTCATCTCGCCAAGGCCTTTGTAGCGCGAGATGGCGAAGCCCTTGCGGCCCGCTTCCATCACTGCGTCCAGCAATTGCGAAGGCCGGGTGATCCCGCCGTTCGATACCACGGCCGCAACGGGGGCTTCCTCGCCATCCCCTGCGGTTTCAGGCTCCGGCTCAGTTTCGGCGGCGCCACCCTTGGTCAGGCGGGCGGGCGCGTCGTAAAACTCGGTCATCTGGCTTGCGAGCTGATGCATCTTGCGCGCTTCGGCGCTGGTGAGGAAGGCTACGTCGATTTCGTGCACGTCGGTTACGCCGCGCCACAGGCGAGCGAAAATCACCATGCCATCGTCGCGCTGCTGGACCTTCCACACGGCTTCCGGATCGCCCATGCCAAGATGGCGCGCGGCAATATCCAGTGTTGCCATGCGTGCGGAAGCGGCCAGCGCCGGATCAAGCGCGCCGGCAAGGCCCAGTGCCTCCACCACGGCGGAATTATATTTGCGCGGCACGAAGGCCATCAGGTTCTTCATGCGCAGCGCATGTTCGACCAGCCCGGCCAGCTCCGCGCCGCCGCGGACCATGCCGTTATTGTTTTCCAGCACGCGGCCCTGCAGGCCGGCTTCTACCAGATAGCGGTCAAGCTCGCCCTGGTCCTTCACGTAGACCTCGCTGCGGCCCTTGCTGACCTTGAACAGCGGCGGCTGGGCGATGAACAGGTGCCCTGCCTTGATGATTTCCGGCATCTGGCGATGGAAGAAGGTCAGCAGCAGGGTGCGGATATGGGCGCCGTCCACGTCGGCGTCGGTCATGATGATGATCTTGTGGTAGCGAAGCTTCGACAGGTCGAATTCGTCGCGCAGGCCGGTGCCCATGGCCTGGATAAGTGTGCCCACTTCCTTGGAACTGATGATCCGGTCAAACCGGGCGCGTTCGACGTTCAGGATCTTGCCGCGCAGGGGCAGGATCGCCTGATACTGGCTGTCGCGCCCGCTCTTGGCGGAACCGCCGGCCGAATCACCCTCGACCAGGAACAGTTCGCACTTGCTGGCATCGCGCTCCCGGCAATCGGAGAGCTTGCCGGGCAGGCTGGCAATGTCCATCGCGCCCTTGCGCCGGGTGAGTTCGCGGGCCTTGCGCGCCGCTTCGCGCGCTGCGGCGGCATCTATCACCTTCTGGATGATTTCCTTGGCATTGGCTGGATTTTCTTCCAGCCACTCGTTCAGCTTGTCCGCCATCAGGCTTTCCAGCGGCTGACGCACCTCGGAGGAAACCAGCTTGTCCTTGGTCTGCGAGGAGAACTTCGGATCGGGCAGCTTGACCGAGACAATCGCGGTAAGGCCTTCGCGCATGTCATCCCCGGTGAGGTTGACCTTTTCCTTCTTCAGCAGGCCCGATTTCTCGGCATAGGAATTGAGCGTGCGGGTCAGCGCGGCGCGGAAGGCGGCCAGATGGGTGCCGCCATCGCGCTGCGGGATGTTGTTGGTGAAGCAAAGCACGTTCTCGTAATAGGAATCGTTCCATTCGAGAGCGACGTCGATCCCTACCCCGTCCCGGTTGGAGCTGATCGCGATGGGATCGGGCAGCAGAGCCTGCTTGTTGCGGTCAAGATATTTTACGAAGGCCGCGATGCCGCCTTCGTAATAGAGATCGTGCTCGGCCACTTCGGCGTGGCGCGTGTCGCGCAGCAGCACGTGTACGCCGGAATTCAGGAATGCGAGCTCGCGATAGCGGTGCTCAAGCTTTTCGAAATCGAATTCAGTGACGTTCTTGAATGTGTCGGTAGAGGCGAGGAAAGTGACGCGGGTGCCCTTCTTGGGCAGGCCGCTTTCCAGCATCGGTGCATCGCCGGTAATCTTGAGCGGGGAGACCGGGTCGCCATGCTCGAAGCGCATCCAGTGCTCCTTGCCGTCGCGCCAGACTGTCAGTTCCAGCCATTCGGACAGCGCATTCACTACGCTGACGCCCACGCCATGAAGGCCGCCCGAAACCTTGTAGGCGTTATCGTCGCTAGTGTTCTCGAACTTCCCACCTGCATGGAGCTGGGTCATGATCACTTCTGCGGCCGAGACGCCTTCTTCCGAATGAATGCCGGTAGGGATGCCGCGTCCGTTATCTTCCACGCTTACC
The DNA here is from genome assembly GCA_035497315.1 of Sphingomonadaceae bacterium. Classification (GTDB taxonomy): domain Bacteria; phylum Pseudomonadota; class Alphaproteobacteria; order Sphingomonadales; family Sphingomonadaceae; genus Andeanibacterium. The sequence continues at coordinate 16,556 of DATJDU010000007.1, read as the reverse complement.
GAACCGTCGGGATTCAGCTCGATCAAAACCAGGTCGCAATGGCCGGCCAGAGCTTCGTCGATGGCATTGTCGGAAACCTCGAATACCATGTGGTGCAGGCCCGAACCGTCGTCGGTATCGCCGATATACATGCCGGGGCGCTTGCGTACCGCATCAAGCCCTTTGAGGACCTTGATGCTGTCTGCGCCATATGCGTTGGTGTTTGGGGTGTTCTCGGGTGTTTCAGCCATGGCCATCATATAGGCACAGGCGCCCCGTTTAGAAAGCACTGCCGAGGGTGTTCCACAGCCAAAGCGGTGCGCAATGGTGCTTGGAAAGCGCTTTTTCAGTTCGCCAGCGCCAAACCCGGACATTCGCTGCTTCGGGAGTGCACAGGAATGGTCCGCCGCCTGGGAGAGGTGGGCGGCGGACCGGATCGATCTTTCACCGTCGCGATCAGGATGCGGCGGGGAGAATCGCCTCAAGTTCGTTCAGTGCCTTGGCCTTGCCATCGGTCACGCAGTCTTCCACCGCCTGCTTGCCATAGAAGCGGAACATGGCGGGCATCCTGCAGGCGCGGGAAACGGCGGAATCGATGCGATCCTTCGCCGTGTCGACCGAAGCGGGATCGGACAGGTCGAGGCCGTCCATCCGTACGCGGATGGTCACTTCGCCAGCCAGGGCGGGAGTTGCGGCACCAGCGATGCTGACTGCGGCGATAAAGGAGGCGGCGAGCTTACGCATTGCATATTCCTTATTCTGAGGTTCCACGACCTTCCGATGGGTCCTCACCAGAATTGGGGCCGGATTTGGCTTGTGTTTGTCGAGAGGCATGCTGCGATGCAGCAGAAAATTGTGCAAATGCAAAAAACACGCGCGCCGTTGCGCCAGGGGCAACGTCCGAAAGGCAGCATGCAAAAGAAAACGGCCGCCCCCAGGGGCGGCCGTTTCAATCGGATAGGAATGTGTTCGTGCTGGGCTCAGAGCGTCCAGATAAACGGCATCGGGTAACGCGAGGCGCCGCGAACATAAATTTCAACAACGCGCTTTGCGAAAGCGGCCATGGCTTGTCTCCATCAAAAGGATCGCGGGCAGCGCAAGGGGGGAGAGAGGAGCTGCCCGCGAAACTGTCTAACTGTTTCTGGCAGCGCATATGGTTCCGCCTCCATCATGCTGCAAGTGCGAAAAAGGCGAAGCGTGTTGCGCGGCTTGCAACCATCTTCGTGCTCCGCTCACGCACATGGAAATGCAGATGCCGCCCTCGCTCTGGCAGGGGCGGCATCTGGTATATCTGTGGCGGCCTGAAATTAGAGACTGGCGATATTGAAGCTCTTTGCCAGTTGTTCGCCTGCCTCGGACTTGGCCGAGCTCTTGCAGCTTTCCCAAGCCTGCATGGTCTTCAGATCGCGCGATTCCGGCTTGGCGCAGGCGACCTTGATCGCAGCGGCAACGCGGGTTTCGAGCGCCTTCTTGCCAGCGGCGGTGGTAAGATCGAGATCGGTGTGGGTCACTTCGACGGTGACTTCCTCTGCCGCAGCGGGGGCGGCGAAAGCGCCAGCAAGGCACATGGCGGCGAGGGCGGGTACGACAAGATTACGCATTTCGATTACTCCATTCAGGTGGTTCGTCGGTTCAGGTGGTCTGTTGGCCGCCTTCCGTGGTCATCCTGACTTGTCGTTCTGATGGAGTAATTGTGCATTGCACAACGCAAGTGTGCAAATGCGAAATTTGCGCCGGGCATTGCGTGAAACTCAACGCAGCCGGTCACAGAAATGAAATGGGGAAAAGACCCTTTGGGGCCCGCCCCCTCATCAGGGGGCGGTTACCCATCGGGTCGAGCGAGGCGGCAATCAGACGATCGCGGCGCTCAGCAGCAGGCCGCTGGTCGAAACCGCAGCAAGCAGGGGAAGGAGATAAGTTGCGAAAATACGCATGAGGTCCACCTAACGTTTTGTGTTTTCTTTGGGATAGCCGGAAGACTATCGTGTCCCCTCGGCTTCCGGGGGCGCAAATGGTGCCGGCAATGAAATGTTGCAAGTGCGAAATATGACAGTTGTGTTGCACTATTTGCATCATCATCTGCCCTGTTTCGCACCCTCGCGCGGGGGATGCGCGCGCGCGATGGCTGGACAGTGCGCCGCGCTTGATATTAACGCGCCGGGATGGAACCAGCCCATCTCCCCGACTCCATCCTCATCGTCGACTTCGGCAGCCAGGTGACCCAGCTCATCGCCCGCCGCGTGCGCGAGGCCGGGGTCTATTCCGAAATCGCGCCCTTCTCCATGGCGGAGGAGGCGTTCCACCGCCTAAAGCCCAAGGGGATCATTCTCTCCGGCTCGCCCGCCTCGGTCTGCGACGAAGGCAGCCCGCGCGCGCCGCAGGTGCTGTTCGACAGCGGATTGCCGATTCTGGGCATTTGTTATGGCCAGCAGGTGATGAGCCACCAGCTGGGCGGCGAAGTCCGCCCCGGGCACGAGACCGGTGAAGGCGGCGAGTTCGGCCGCGCCTTCCTGACCGTGACCGAGCCCTGCGTGCTGTTCGACGGGCTGTGGGACGTCGGCGAGCGCCATCAGGTGTGGATGAGCCATGGCGACAAGGTGACGAAATTCGCCCCCGGCTTCCGCATCGTCGCCACCAGCGATGGCGCGCCCTTCGCGCTGATCGCGGATGACGAGCGGCGCTATTACGGCACGCAGTTCCATCCCGAAGTGGTCCACACGCCCGATGGCGCCAGGCTGATCGCCAATTTCGTGCGCCATGTCTGCGGCCTTGCGGGCGACTGGACCATGGCCGAGTTCCGCAAGACCAAGATCGAGGAAATCCGCGCCCAGGTAGGCAGCGGCAAAGTGATCTGCGGCCTTTCCGGCGGCGTCGATTCCGCCGTGGCCGCTGTGCTGATCCATGAGGCTATCGGCGACCAGCTGACCTGCGTCTTCGTGGACCACGGGCTGATGCGCATGAATGAGGCCGAACAGGTCGTGACCCTGTTCCGTGACCATTACAACATCCCCCTCGTCCATGTGGACGCGGAGGAGATGTTCCTTGGTGGGCTGGCCGGCGTGACCGACCCGGAAGCCAAGCGCAAATTCATCGGCAAGGCCTTCATCGACCTGTTCGAGGCTGAGGCGAAGAAGATCGGCGGGGCCGATTTCCTCGCCCAGGGCACACTCTATCCCGATGTGATCGAAAGCGTCAGCTTCACCGGCGGGCCTTCGGTGACGATCAAGAGCCACCACAATGTCGGCGGCCTGCCCGAACGCATGAACATGCAGCTGGTGGAGCCGCTGCGCGAATTGTTCAAGGACGAGGTCCGCGCACTGGGCCGGGAACTGGGCCTGCCCGAGATTTTCGTTGGCCGCCATCCGTTCCCGGGGCCGGGCCTTGCCATCCGCATTCCGGGCGAAGTGACCAAGGAACGCTGCGATATCCTGCGCAAGGCCGACGCGGTCTATCTGGAGGAAATTCGCAACGCCGGGCTCTATGATGCGATCTGGCAGGCCTTCGCAGTGCTGCTGCCGGTCAAGACTGTGGGTGTGATGGGCGATGGGCGCACCTATGACAGCGTCTGCGCTCTGCGCGCCGTAACCAGCACCGACGGCATGACCGCCGATATCTATCCCTATGACGCTGCCTTCCTCAGCCGCGTTGCCACACGCATCATCAACGAAGTGCGCGGCATCAACCGCGTGGTTTACGATTATACGTCGAAGCCGCCGGGCACCATCGAGTGGGAATGATCCGCGCATGGGCACATCGGGCCTGCTGATCCGCCCGGCGCGGGTGAAAGACAGTGCGGCGATTGTCGTGCTGATCGATCAGCTGGGCCATCCCGGCAGCAGCGCCGAAGATGTTGCTGCGCGCCTTCCGCTGATCGAAGCGGCGGGAATGGATGCACTGGTGGCCGAACTGGGCGGCCGCGTGGTGGGGTGCCTCACCACTTCGGTCATGCCCGTGCTGCATCGCCCCCGGCCGGTGGGGCGCATTTCCATGCTGGTGGTGGAAGAAGGGCAGCGCGGCAGGGGTATCGGCGCGGCCCTGCTCCGCGCGGGTGAGGCAGCACTGGCGGTGCGGGGCTGCGCGATGATCGAAGTCACCAGCAATATGAAGCGCACCGAGGCCCACCGTTTCTACGAGCGGGAAGGTTATGAGGCGACCAGCCTGCGCTTCTCGCTCAACTCCGGGCCGGGCCATTGAGCGCGATCCCGCTCGCCCAAGGCCTGCGTTCGGCGTTGGAAGAAGTGGCCGACCCCTCCCGCGCTCCGGCGATGCAGGCCTATATGAAAAGCGCCATGCCCTATCTGGGCGTGTCCACGCCTGCACGGCGGGCGGTGTGCCGCGATCTGTTCAAGCCCCTGCAATTCGCTTCCACAGCGGAATGGCAGGCCGAGGTGCTGACGATCTGGCGCGCGGCGGAGTTCCGCGAGGAACGCTATTGCGCCATCGAGCTGGCAGGCATCCGCCAGGCGCGCGCCTTCCAGCACATGGATGCGCTGGCGATGTATGAGGAGATGATCGTTACCGGCGCATGGTGGGATTATGTCGATCCGATTGCCGGGCAGAACCTTCTGGCGATCCTGCGGGCCGAGCCTGCACCGATGAAGCAGGCCATGCTCGAATGGGCGCAGGGGGCAGACATGTGGAAGCGGCGGGCCGCGATATTGTGCCAGCTGCTCGCCAGGCAGGAGACGGATCTCGATCTGCTCTATGCCGCCATTGCGCCATCGATCGGATCGAAGGAGTTCTTCCTGCGCAAGGCCATCGGCTGGGCGCTGCGGCAATATGCCCGCATCGATCCGGCCGAAGTGGCCCGCTATGTCGCCGCGCATGAGGGCGAGCTGAGCCCGCTCTCGAAGCGGGAGGCGCTCAAGCATATTGCCTGAGCGCCCCAAGCGCGATCACTTGGCTGGAGTCGGGGTGGAAGCCAGCCCCAGCGCGTCGCGCATGATGTAGAAGATGTCGGTCTGGTCCAGCAGGCCGGTGACGTTCAGCGCGCGCGGGCCATAGGCTGCCACGCGCAATTGCGTGCCGGTGTGGCCCATCGAGCTGTCCTCGCTATTGCCGTAGCTTACCGCCATCACTGCGCCGTCCTTCGTCATCAGCGCCTGGGTCAGGCCGGGGGCTTTCTCGTCGGCATAGATGATCTGCCCGGCATGGGCATGGTCGGCCGTGACGATCACCAGCGTGTTGCCATCCTTCCGCGCGAATTCCAGTGCCACCTGCACTGCCTCGTCCAGATCCACCGTCTCGCCGATCTGGCCGCAGGGATTGGCCCCGTGCGATTCCTTGTCGATCGAGGCGCCTTCGACCTGAAGGAAGAAGCCCTTGGGAGCCGAGGAGAGCAGGTCGATCGCCTTGCGCGTCATGGCGGCGAGTGTGGGCTGGTTCGCCGGGCGCGCAGCATTGGCCTCGCAGGTCACGGGCGGCAGGTCGATATTGCCGTGATAGGTGGCGCGAGGGCCCTTCCAGCGCACCGGCATATTGCCATCCGCGAACAGGCCGAGCAGTGGCTTCGTCTGGTCAGCGCCGGTTACGGCTGCCAGCTGCGCCGCATCGGTGACCACGGCAAAGCCGCGCTCTGCCGCCTGATCGAGCAGGGTCTTGCCCTTCCACTTGCCTGAACTGGCCGGCTGGCGGAAATATTTTGCACCGCCGCCCAATGCCACATCCGGGCGTGTATCCAGCAATTGTTCCGCGATGGAGCCGCGCCCGCCATTTTCCAGCGCATCGGCAGGGCATGACTTCAGTGTTTCCCTGGGCCCCTTGCAGTCGCGATCGGCCACATGGGCGAGCTGCGCGGCCGGAGTGGCATCCTGAATTTCGGCGGTGGAAACGTCGCCAGTGGCAAGGCCCGCAGCGCGGGCGAGCGTCAACAGGCTGGGGTGCGCATCTCCGCGAATATCCACGCCGATGGCGCCGTTATAGCTCTTCACCCCGGACGAAAAGGCTGTGGCGGAGGCCGCCGAATCCGTGACGTAGACGGGCTTTCCAGTTTCCCGGTCGAGCGAATAATGGGTGTATTGGCCGCTTACCGGCAGCGCATCGATGCCTTTGAAATAGCCGCCGGCTCCTTCGGCATAATTGCGGGCGAGAGTGATTTCGGAATCGCCCATCCCGTCGCCGATCAGCAGGATCACATTGCGTACGGGCTTCTGCGCGTCGCTGGCGGCCATGGCGGCATAGGCGGCGCTCAGATCGCCCGGCAGGCGGCGGGCGCCATCGGGTCGGCTCGGGTCGGTCGAGGCTTTGCGCGGCATGGCGGAAAGGTCCTGCGGCTGGCTGTCCTGAGCGAGCAGAGCCTGCGGCAGGGCCGCGCCGAACAGCAGCGCGATCGCGAAAACGGGATATTTCATGGGGGAGCCTCGAGCGCCTGATTGCCTTGGAAATCAGCAATCGCCATGGCCCCGATCTGTGACAGTTTGGTGTCGCAATCGTGCTGTTTCAGCCCTTACCAGTGATTGCCCGCCGCAATCGCCGCGATTTCCGCCGGGGTGCTCTTGCGGCCCAGCACCTCGTTGCGATGCGGGAAGCGACCGAACCGGGCGACCATGCGGTAATGTGCACGGGCGAAGGACAGGATGAAAGCGTTACCCAGCGCGGTGTAATAGGCCAGCGAGGCAAGCTGGTCTGCCTTGTACTCGCTATGCATCAGCGGCAGGCCCAGGAACTGGCGTTCCGGCCGGGTCAGGCCCGCGTCCCACCCGCGCGCAATGGCTTCCTTGGCAATGCCGCGCGCCAGCGGATCGAAGGCGAAGGCTTCCGCAGTGCCGCGATAGATGTTGCGCGGGACCTGATCGAACAGCAGCACGGCCGCGCGGGCGGTGAGCGGATCGGTCAGGAAACTGTCCGCGCTTTGGGTGAACAGGGCCAGCAGATCCGGCTCGAACCGGCGGCGCAATGCTTCGTCCACCTCCGGCCCGCCGCCGAACCAGTCGCGCGGGCCGAGGGTGTGGAACCAGAAATGCAGCAGTTCCGCCGCCCAGCGGCGTGGGGCGGCGGCCATGCCTCAGGTCAGTCTTCGGACTTGGTGTAGGGGACGAAATCCTTGAGGAAGACCGCGCCCGAATACATCCCGCTCGACTGGTCGATCGTGTACATCGTATCGTTGGTGCACAGCTGGCTGCCGTTCACCCGGTCGATCACCAGAATGTCGGTACGGCGCAATTGTCGGGCGTCGGTGGGGCGGGCGACCCAGATGGTTTTGCCTGCGTCATAGACGATGGCGGTACGGTCGATGATCCGCATTCCGTCGCGCCGCATGGTGTTGATGCAGTTCTTGGGTTCGCCGGCGGTGCGGCCTTCGATCAGCTTCTGAAGCTGGGCCTCGCCTTTTTCGGTGGCAGTCTGCTTGGCGCTGACGGCGCTGCCGCCGAGAGCAAGGGCAGAGATGGCGAGAGCAGTAATGATCTTGCGCATATAAGTCTCCGTATGATGCCGGCACCATTATCACCAGCAGGCTTAATGCATGCTGACCGTGGGTTCCTTCCCTGAAAGACGGAGTCGAGGGCCTGCAACCGGGGTTGCCTATAGGTCTTTTCTAGCGATCCTTGCAGCGCACCAGATTTTGTTCAACCAGGCCAGCGCCGTCGGCGGTATCCGAGACAAGGACCATCCGGTCTTCTCCCAGGATCACGATCATTCCCGCGAAGAGTTCCTTGGGCACGATCATGCCGCGCCGCTCGAAGACGATGAGCGTTACGAAGGATGTGTTCTCGTAGCCTTTGCGGGTCCTGATCTGGGCCGGATCGATCGGCTTATCCAGTGCGACGGGGGAAATGACCGGCTCCTGCCAGGTGTCAGCCCCCTGGTGGCCGTTGGACTGGACCTGCAGATGCGCAAGGTCGCCCGAGAAGACGTAAGCCGAATCCGCGCGCGGATGGCCCTTGCGGCAGGGGGCATAGATCCAGTCTTCCGGCTGGTCTTCCCAATCCCCGTTCGCATCGCCCCAGCGGCCCGCGAGGTAGGTGGAGATATCCTCCTCCTCCGCCTGACCGGGCGAGGGCAGGGCGAATGCAGCGGCGCAAACGAGAAGCCCGATCTTCGAAAAGCGCTGCATTTAGTACCCCCCCTCTGTCTTTTCAGCCCGTGCCGCCCACAATGATCCGGTCCACCAGCAGGGTCGGCTGGCCAACGCCCGCAGGCACGCCCTGCCCGCCCTTGCCGCACATGCCGATGCCCGGATCGAGTTCCAGATCATTGCCGATGCCGGTGACTTTGGTCAGCACCGAAGGCCCGTCGCCGATCAGCGTCGCGCCCTTGATCGGCGCGCCCAGCTTGCCGTTTTCCACCAGATAGGCCTCGGTGCAGCTGAACACGAATTTGCCCGAAACGATGTCCACCTGCCCGCCGCCGAAGCTCTTGGCGAAGATGCCGCTCTTCATGCGGGAAAGCAGTTCTTCCGGATTGTCGTTGCCGGCCTTCATGAAAGTATTGGTCATGCGCGGCAGGGGCGCGTGCTGATAGCTTTCGCGGCGGCCATTGCCGGTGGGCTCCATGCCCATCAGCCGGGCATTCAGCCGATCCTGCATATAGCCCTTGAGGATGCCGTCCTCGATCAGCACCGTCTCGCCGGTTGGCGTGCCCTCATCGTCGATGGAGAGCGAACCGCGCCGGTCGTGGATCGATCCATCGTCCACCACGGTCACGCCCGGGGCGGCCACTCGTTCCCCGATGCGGCCGGTAAAGGCGCTGGTGCCCTTGCGGTTGAAATCGCCTTCCAGCCCGTGGCCGATGGCCTCGTGCAGCAGCACGCCGGGCCAGCCGGGGCCGAGCAGCACGGCCATCTCGCCGGCGGGCGCGGCCACGCTGTCGAGATTGACCAGCGCCTGCCCCAGCGCATGATCGATCACCTCGTTCCAGGCGCTTTCCACGAACAGCCGGTCATAGAGATGGCGCCCGCCGATCCCATAGCTGCCGGTTTCGCGCCTGCCATTCACTTCGGCCACGATGGAGACGTTGAGACGCACCAGCGGGCGCACATCGGTGGCGATGAAGCCGTCGGCGCGCACGATCTCCACCACCGACCAGCTGCCCGAAAGGCTCGCCGTAACCTGCGCCACGCGCGGATCGCGGGCGCGGGCGGCGGCGTCGATCTTTTCCAGCAGTGCGACCTTTTCGGCAAAGGGCACCAGATCGAGCGGGCTGACATCGGTATAGAGATGCCGGTTGTTGAGGCGCGGCGGCGCGGCGGGGCTGCCCGTCGTCGGATCGAGCAGCTTCAGCGTCTCGCCTGCCCGTGCGATGGCGGCGGCGGAAATGTCGTTGGCATGGGCAAAGCCGGTCATCTCGCCAGAAACGCCGCGCAGGCCGAAACCCGAATCGCGCGAATAATCGGCCGTCTTCAGCCGCCCGTCGTCGAAAGCGAAGCTCTCTGACGCGATGAACTGGAGGTACAATTCGCCATCGTCGCATTTCGCAAGCGTCTGGCGGGCGAGGGCCTGTGCCTCTTCGGGCGAAAGCTTGCCGTCTGCATAGAGATGGCCGCGCGGATCGGTGAATGTCATGGGGTGGATATAGGTCCACCCGGCGGCGAGCGAAAGTGCGGGTTCGGGTGTTGGGCGCATATTCCGGCGTCACTGCGAAGTTGACGCGGAACGGGGGGCGAAACACTGTGACTTTCCGGGCAGCGATCCCGTCTGCCGCTCTGCCCGGTCAAGCTGGGCGAGATGGCGCAGAAGCGCGGAATTGTCGGGTTTTCGCATGGTGCCGACATATTGCCCGGCATAGATCATCGGCTTGAGCAGGCCGAACGAGGCGCGCCGCGCAAGCTCGCCTGGTGTGACCTTCCGTTTCTGCCCCTCGTCCGCCCGCCCCAGCACGGCATCCCATGCCGCCGCGAAGCTTTCGGCCCCCGGCTTTGCGCGCAGGCGATAGGCGGTCTCGCGCGCCATGCCGACCCGGCGCGCGGCTTCGCGTACCGAGCGGGTGAGGGAAAGCTGGGCGAGGAAGGCGGCCTGCCGCCGGGGCGTCCACCCATCGGCGCGGGTGCGCAGGGGAACGGGCGAAAAGGCGGGAACGCGGGCATGGCGCGCAGGGCGGCGAGGCGGATAATGCTTCATCCGCGAGTCTAAGGCAGATTTTGGCGATGTAGGAAAGCGGAACTCCCGCATGCCCTCTACACCGTTCGTCCTTCGACAGGCTCAGGACGAACGGGAACGGGAAATTCCCGTCAGGCCTGGATGCTCGCGCCCGAAGCGATATCCGGCAGCTGCGACTGGTCCGCGCCGTCCGCCGGGCCGCCCTTCAGGATGAAGCGCCGGTCGCAATAGCCGCAATCGACATAGCCATGCTCGTCGATTTCCAGGAATACGCGCGGATGGCCAAGGGCAGCGGCGCGATAGCTGGCGCCGCCGCGAATACCGCCCGAACCGTCACACGAGACGCGGGTGGTTTCAACGAGGGTGGTTTCTGGCGGCGGAAGCATGGATTCGCCACTAACCCCAGCCCGCACGATCCGCAAGACGGTAGCGCATCTGTCACAGCTTGCCCTTTACGCGCGCGCGCGGCTGGCCCAAGGAGCAGGCCATGAGTGACAGCAGCGTTGCAATCGCAATCCGGGACCTCGTGAAGCGCTATGCCCCGGTGAAGGGCAAGGGCGGTAAGGCCGGACAGGGCGGGGAAGGCAAGCTCGCCCTGGGCGGGGTCAGCTTCGACGTGCCGCAGGGCCAGATTTTCGGCCTGCTCGGCCCCAATGGCGCGGGCAAATCCACCCTGATCAACATCATGGCCGGGCTGGTGATGAAAACCAGCGGCACGGTGGAGATCTGGGGCCACGATATCGATCGCGACAGCCGCAACGCCAAGGCTTCCATCGGCATCGTCCCGCAGGAAATCGTGTTCGATCCTTTCTTCACTCCGTTCGAGGTGCTGGAGAATCAGGCCGGGCTGTGGGGCGTGGCCAAGGCGCTGCGGCGCTCCGAAGAACTGCTCAGGGCCGTCCATCTGGAGGACAAGCGCAATGCCTATTCCCGCTCGCTTTCGGGCGGGATGAAGCGCCGCCTGCTGATCGCCAAGGCCATGGTCCATTCCCCCCCGATCCTGGTGCTGGACGAGCCGACCGCCGGGGTGGACGTGGAACTGCGCCGCCAATTGTGGGAACTGGTGAGCGATCTCAACGCGCAGGGGGTGACGGTGGTGCTGACCACCCATTACCTCGAAGAAGCAGAAGAGCTGTGCGACCGGATCGCGATCATCAATCACGGCCAGCTGATCGCCAACAAGCCGACCCGCGAACTGGTGGAGATGACGCGGGAGAAGATCCTGCGCCTCACGCTCGATCGCGAGATCGCGGGCCTGCCCAGCCATCCGGCTTTCCTCAAATGCCGCAAGATCGGCGAGCGCGAGATCGAGATCACTTATGACAAGGATCGCGCCAATGCCGGCGAAGTGCTGGGGCAGGTGCAGGCGCAGGGCCTCGTGATCGTGGACGTTTCCACGCAGGAGCCCGATCTGGAGGATGTGTTCGTCCAGCTGACGAGCGACAGGGAGGCGGCATGAGGAATAGCATGTGGCGAAACATCGCAGTTATTGCACTGATCGGTTTGTCCGGAATGCAGTCGGTTTCCGCTCATGCCGCCGAGATCTACCGGGGCCAGGACGGACTTCTGGCTCAGTTTCATATCTTCTTTGACCCGCAGAAATACCGGGACTGGAGGGAAGGCAAAGGCGGATTTGACGAAGCAACGGCCGTCCCGGCGAAACTCGCGGACGTTCCTTTCCTCGTCATGCTTGCGGTTGGCGACTGCAAGGCAGGAGCGAACGGAAACTGCAACGTGACTGCTGACTACACCGTATTCGATCCCAGCGGAAAAAAGGTCGTCGACAATCCGGGCCGCAAGATCTGGACCAAGGCGGCCCAGCGCAAGGGGGTCGTGGCCTTCAGTGAAGATCCGGTGCCGGCAATGTTGCAATCGAGCGATCCGCCCGGTTCCTACAGGCTCCATGTTGTGCTGCACGATAACAATGCGGACACGACCCTGGAGATGGAACGAGTGCTGGTGCTGGAAGCGCGTCAGTGATGCCCGGCGCGGCGTCCGGTCTGGACGGAGTTCTCGTTCAACCCATCTGTGAGCGGAGTTTGGCGTGAGCGGCAACGGCACCCATGATGTCCTGATCATCGGCTCCGGCGCGGCGGGGCTGACTGCGGCGCTCACACTGGCGGAGCGCTGCAAGGTGCTGGTGCTGGCCAAGGGTGCGCTCAATTCGGGCTCCACCGCATGGGCGCAGGGCGGGATCGCTGCCGTGCTCGATGCCGGCGACACGTTCGAGGAACATATTCGCGACACGATGATCGCAGGCGCGGGCCTCAACCGGCGCGAGACGGTGGAATTCGTGATCGAAGGCGCCCCCCATGCGATCGACCGGCTGGTGGAGCTGGGCGTGCCGTTCAATTCCGAAGGGGCGAACCTCCACCTCACGCGCGAAGGTGGCCATTCGCACCGCCGGATCGTGCATGTGAACGATGCCACCGGCTGGGCGGTGCAGATGGCGCTGCTCAAGGCGGCGGAGGAACATCCCAACATCACCCTGCTGCCCAATCGCAGCTGCATCGACCTGATCACCGGCAAGAACGAGCAGCGTTATTCCGGGTCGGGCCGGGTGTGGGGTGCCTATGCGCTCAACAGCGAGACCGGCCATGTGGAGGCGCATACGGCGCATGCCACGATCATGGCTTCGGGCGGGGCGGGGCGCGTCTATCAATTCTCCACCGCGCCGCGCGGCGCCACGGGCGATGGGATCGCCATGGCCTGGCGCGCGGGTGCGCGTGTCTCCAATATGGAGATGATGCAGTTCCACCCGACCTGCCTCTACAATCTGGACGTGAAGAACTTCCTGATTACCGAGGCGGTCAGGGGCGAAGGCGGGCGGCTGATCAATCCGCGCACCGGCAAGCGCTTCATGGAATATTACGACCCGGAACGGCTGGAACTGGCCCCGCGCGACGTTGTGGCCCGCGCGATCGATTCGGAAATCAAGCGCTTCGGGCTCGACTATGTCCATCTCGATATCAGCCACCAGCCGGCCGAATTCGTGCGGGAGCATTTCCCCAATATCCACGAAAAGCTGCTGGGCCTCGGCATCGACATGACCAGGGAGCCGATCCCGGTCGTGCCTGCGCAGCATTACACCTGCGGCGGCATCCTGATCGACCTCAATGGCCGCACCGACCTGCCGGGGCTCTATGCCGCGGGCGAATGTTCGGAAAGCGGGCTCCATGGGGCAAACCGGCTCGCGTCGAACAGCCTGCTCGAATGCTTCGTCTTCGGCGAGGCGGCGGCCCGGCACATCCTTGCCAATTGGGAAAGTTTCGACGCCCCGCCGCCTGTCCATCCCTGGGACGAAAGCCGTGTGACCGATTCCGACGAGGAAGTGATCATCAAGCAGAACTGGACCGAGATCCGGCGCTTCATGTGGAACTATGTCGGCATCGTGCGTACCACCAAGAGGCTGGAACGCGCGGCCCATCGCATCAAGCTGCTGACCGAGGAAGTGGACGATTATTACGGCCATTTCCGCGTGACGACCGACCTGATCGAGCTTCGCAACCTGCTGCAATGCGCCGATCTGATCGTGAAAAGCGCGCTCAAGCGGCATGAGAGCCGGGGCTTGCATTACACGCTGGATTATCCCGGAATGCTGCCCGAGGCGGCAGATACGGTGCTGGTGCCTTAGGGGGAGGATTTCCCATATTGCCCCGCCAGCGCCTCGGCCACGCGGCCGATCAGCTCCAGCGGTAGCGGTTCTTTCAGCGGGAAGGCGAGATTGCCCTTCGGCCCGCGCCAGGGGGCCAGTTCCTCCACCAGCGCGGCGGGCTGGGTGACGGGGGGATAGATGCCGATGTGCTTGCTGAAGGCAGCGAAATAGAAGAACACCGGCCCCTTGCGCAGGGCCGGCATCCGATAGGCGATGCACCGCTCCGCGCCCGGCACGCGGCTCTCGGCCTCTGCCCTGATCGCTTCCAGCAGAGCGCGAATCTCCTGCGGCTGGCGGGCGAGGTAGTCGGCATGCGGATCGGGCCGGTCCATCGGGTGCATCCTGCGCTCTCGGTTCGAAACGGGGCATATCCGCTCTTTTCGGCGCAGCAAAATTGCCGGGCCCGATTCGATTGAATCAAAGCCCTGAAAGAGAAAACTTCACAGCAAAATTTTTGCCCCGATTCATTTTGACTCTTGCGCCTCGCGCCAGCCCAGCTTTGACCGCGCGTCGCGCTGTATTGCCCTGGTAGGGCACCGAGTCTTGAGGGCGTCATATAAGGTGAATCGTGAATTTATCCCCTTGCGCGTGATTCTCCTGATAAGCACTATGGCTAGGTCGAACGGCGAGGGGCACCCACAAGACCTTGTTTCCAGCGCGGGCGGCGAATCGCTATCCGAAGTGCGGAATTCAATCGGTTGGGGAAGCCTTGCGGCTATTCGGCTGGGGACAGTTGGGGGAAAAGTAATTCCCTGCCCGGCCCCGTGAGTTGGTAGGCTGATCGTCTGGCTGCCGATTCGAACGAATGCGGAACACGGGCGGTTGAAACCGATGCCCGGGATGATCAGATCGGGGGCTCGTATTATGGATTTCAGGACTGGGGACGGAGCTGCGATGGGGCTCGAGGATGTGGACGCGCAGGCGGACAAGGACGCTGCAGGCGCGCAGCAGCAGGCCAAGGCAGGCGCAGACGAACACCCAGGTAAGGCGAATGGCCCGATAATGACGATGGACAGCAAGGATACAGCCACCGAGACTCTGGTGGAAACGGCCGCCGCCGATGCGCTTGCGCAGGCGATGAAGGCTGCCGCCGCACCGCAGGACGATTCCAAATCCGTCCGGCCGCGCCGCTTCGATGTGGTGATCGACAGCAGCCGCGATGCGCTGCTGACCGATTTCGGCAAGGAAACCCTGACCGACCGTTATCTGCTGCCCGGCGAGAATTTCCAGGATCTGTTCGCCCGCGTGGCCGATGCCTATGCGGACGATGCCGATCACGCCCAGCGCCTGTACGATTACATTTCGCGCCTGTGGTTCATGCCCGCCACGCCGGTACTGTCCAATGGCGGCACCAATCGCGGGTTGCCGATCAGCTGCTATCTCAATTCCGTGTCCGACAGCCTGGAAGGCATTGTCGGCACCTGGAACGAGAATGTCTGGCTGGCCAGCAAGGGCGGCGGCATCGGCACCTATTGGGGCAATGTGCGCGGCATTGGCGAGCCGGTGGGCCTCAATGGCAAGACCAGCGGCATCATTCCCTTCGTCCGCGTGATGGACAGCCTCACCCTGGCGATTTCGCAGGGTTCGCTGCGCCGCGGTTCGGCCGCCTGCTATCTCGACGTCTCCCACCCGGAGATCGAGGAGTTCCTGGAAATCCGCAAGCCGTCGGGCGATTTCAACCGCAAGGCGCTGAACCTGCACCATGGCGTGCTGCTGACCGACGATTTCATGGAAGCCGTGCGTGACGGTACCGAATTCGAGCTGAAGAGCCCGAAGGACGGTTCCGTGCGCAGCAAGGTCGATGCGCGCAGCCTGTTCCAGAAGCTGGTCGAGACCCGCCTCGCCACGGGTGAGCCCTATATCGTCTTCTCCGACACGGTGAACCGGATGATGCCCAAGCATCACCGCGACCTGGGGCTGAAGGTTTCCACTTCCAACCTGTGTTCGGAAATCACCCTGCCCACCGGCAAGGACCATCTGGGCAACGATCGCACGGCGGTATGCTGCCTGTCCTCGCTCAATCTCGAAGCGTGGGATCAGTGGAATAGCGACAAGCGCTTCGTGGAAGACGTGATGCGCTTCCTCGACAATGTGCTGCAGGATTATATCGACCGCGCGCCCGACGAGATGGCCCGCGCCAAATATTCCGCCGATCGCGAACGCTCCGTGGGCCTGGGCGTGATGGGCTTCCACTCCTTCCTCCAGATGAAGGGCATCGCGATGGAAAGCGCGATGGCGAAGGCGTGGAACCTCAAGATGTTCAAGCATATCGCCGCCTGTGCCAACGAAGCCTCGATGCTGCTGGCGCAGGAACGCGGGCCTTGCCCGGATGCGGCCGATCAGGGCGTGATGGAACGCTTCAGCTGCAAGATGGCGATCGCGCCCACCGCGTCGATCAGCATCATCTGCGGCGGCACCTCGGCCTGTATCGAGCCGATTCCGGCCAATATCTACACCCACAAGACCCTGTCGGGCAGCTTCGTGGTGAAGAACCCCTATCTGGAACGGCTGCTGCAGGCCAAATCGAAGGATTCCACCAATGTGTGGAACTCGATCCTGGAACGTAACGGTTCGGTCCAGCACCTCGATTTTCTCTCGCCGGAGGAAAAGGCCGTTTACAAGACCAGCTTCGAGATCGACCAGCGCTGGCTGCTCGAATTCGCGGCCGACCGTGCGCCCTTCATCGATCAGGCGCAGAGCCTCAACCTCTTCATCCCGGCCGACGTCGACAAGTGGGACCTGATGATGCTCCACTTCCGCGCGTGGGAGCTGGGCATCAAGAGCCTCTATTACCTGCGCTCGAAATCCGTCCAGCGCGCCGGGTTCGCGGGCGGGGTCGAAGCCGACAACACGCCCGACCTCAAGGAAATCCAGCTCGCCAGCACCAC
>DATJDU010000006.1:0-6650 GCA_035497315.1 Sphingomonadaceae bacterium | reverse complement strand
CGGAGATGCCCAGCCCTTCGTAATTGCCGTCGATCAGCGTATCGAGCCGCTTCAGCGCCTCTCCATCCAGATAAGAGGAATGAGGATCGAGCGCGCCCAGCATCCCGTTGATCGCGCCCTTGATCAGCACATCGTCATCCACCGGATCGACATAGGCAGCCTTGATCCGCTGATAGACGGCAAATAATTTTCCGAATTCAGGGGCCGTGCGGCCTTCCACCTGCGCAAGGCCGGCCGTAGTGGCCGGAAGCAGCGCCACCGCCGTAAGCAGGGCGGCGGATCGGAAAAGCTGGGCGAATTTCATCACAAAGACACCTTGAACACGCGTGCGGCGGGCACGTTTCGGCGCGCTTGTATCGCGCGCGGCAGCTTAACGCCAGATGAGGGCACTAGAGCGATTTTTTCAGGGGCGGAAAGCCTAGCCAAGGAATTCGAGCGGATTGACCGGCATCCCGTCGCGCCGCAATTCCAGCGTCACCAAGGGGCGCGCCGGGGCAGCGATACCTAATGGAGCGCCGCGCACCAACTGCTCGCCCACCGCCACATCAACCCGCGCCATGCCAGTGACCAGGGTGGTCCAGCCGCCGTCGTGCTCGATAATCACGATCCGGCCATAGCCGCGATAGGGCCCGGCAAAGGCCACGCGCCCGGCAGCCGGGGCAATCACCTGCGCACCGCCCCGCGGGGCAAGCGCGAGGCCCTGGCTTATGCCACCGCCAGCAGTCGGCGCACCGAAGCCCGATACGGTGCGCCCCGCCACGGGGAGCTGATAGCCCACCGGCGCACGACGTGCGGACGCGGCCTGCGTCTCCACTGCAACAATGCGGGATTCGGTCGGACGTGGAGGGCGGATGATCGGGCCAGGCAGCGCGGCGAGCTGTTCGCGCAGGCTACCAGCCGCATCGAGCTGCGCGACCAGGCTATCGAGATCGCGGGCCTGTTCGGCCAGGGCAAGCGCACGATCGGCTTCGCGCGCCGCGTCGCCGCTCACCCGCCTGGCATCGAGCCGCTGGCGGGTTTCGAGCGCGGCCAGTTCGCTGCGGCGTGTCTCCAACTGCCCTTCGCTCGCCCGCAGGGACGCAAGCGCCCCTTGTGCCTGGCGCTGCAAAGCCTTGCCGCGCGCGATCTCGCCCCGCAAGGCGGCAGTGCGGCGCTGAACTTCGGGCACGGTCGATCCCAGCATGGCCCGCAGATAAACCATTTCCTTCACCGAGCCTGGCCGCAGCACCGAAAGGGCAAGCGGACGACGGGAAAAACGCTGCAAGGCCGCAGTGAGCCGCACAACCGGCTTCTGCCGCTCCGCCAGCCGGGCAGCGAGCGCGCGGCGCTGACCGTCGATCAAGGAAAGATTCGCCTCGGCCGCCGCAATAGTCGCTTCCGATTCCTGGATGCGCGCGGCGAGCGCTGCGGCCTGCTGTGCGGTCTTCTCCACCGCTTCCCCGGCACGGGCTGCCTGGGCCTCCAACGCCTTGGCGCGGGTCTCGGCCGACTGGCGATCCTTCAGCGCACGGGCGATGGCCTGGCGGGTTTCGTCCACGCTGGCAAAGCCCGCCTCGCGCTGGGCCGAAGCGCCTGCGGAAAGCAGCGCCGCCAGCAGCAAGGGAGCGATCAGGAGGCGGGGGCGGATCGACATCTGCCTAGCCTGCCCGATGATAGGGATGGCCCGCAAGGATCGAAGTGGCGCGGAAGAGCTGTTCCAACAGCATCGCGCGGGCCAGCAGATGGGGCCAGGTCGCCTGTCCGAAGGCCAACAGCAGATCCGCCCCCGCACGGGCAGTATCGCCGTGCCCGTCTGCTGCGCCCAGCACGAAGCGGGCCTCGCGCACGCCATCGTCGCGCCAGCGGCCAAGCAGCGCGGCGAATTCCTCTGAAGAAAGCTGCTTGCCGCGTTCATCCAGCAATACGGTACGGCAGGGCGTGAGCGGTTCGGGAATATTACCGCCGGTTTCCGGCAGCTCTGTAAGCTTCAGTGGCCACTGGATGCGCTTTTCATAGCGCGCGACGAGCTCTGCCTCGGGCGAGCGCCCGATCTTCCCTCTGGCAATCACATGCAGGCGCATGGAAAATCCTCCCTGCGCCTGCCCTTACAGGTCAGGCTTGCCCGGCTGCAACCGGCGGCGCGTCGCCGAAGGCCCACATGCGTTCGAGATTGTAAAAGCTGCGCACTTCCGGGCGGAACAGATGCACCACCACGTCGCCCGCATCGATCAGCACCCAATCGGCGGCCGGAAGGCCCTCGATACGGGAGGAGCCGAAGCCTGCCGCCTTGATTCGCTCGGCCAGTTTCTGGGCCATGGCGGCCACCTGGCGGGTCGAGCGACCCGATCCGATCACCATATGATCGGCAATGCTCGATTTCCCTTCGAGAGGAATCGAGATCACGTCCTGTGCCTGGTCGTCATCCAGAGACTGGAGGATGAGAGCATGAAGCTGTTCAGCTTCGGAGGCCACCGGGCCGCCCTTTGCGGGCAGGGGGTGGGCCTGGGATGTGCCGGCTGTTGCCGGCGAGGTCTGCGCGGGGTTCATCGCAGCGTGTGATGCTCCATCAGGGGGGAAAAGAACAGCAAGAGAGGCAAGCGCCTCATGCGCGTGCCTCCCCGGATCGGTCTTGAATGAGACAATGCGTCACCTGATCCCGTGGCGGTACGCCCAAAAAACGGCGGGCCCAGTCAGGATCTGCGCGGCGAATCTGTGTTGCCGAACGCGGATCGGGATCAAAACGCAATTCTATCAGCGCCGGTGCGCTCCATTCACCCCGGTTTCTCAAGCTGGCGGCAGGTACCCGGAAGCGCCTGAGCCAGGCCATCGCGGGGCTCGCGAGGGCAGCGGCATCATAGCCGGGGCGGGCGATTACCGCAATCGGCATTTCCCGCGCTATGGCCCGCCAGTCCTTCCAGCGGTGGAACTGGGCAAGATTGTCCGCCCCCATCAGCCAGACGAAGCGGCGCCCGGGGTAGCGCCGCCTGAGCGCCCTGAGCGTGTCGATCGTATAGCGAGTGCCGCGTTTCTGGCACAATTGCCGCTCGATCGCCGTGACACGGATAGCCGCGCCCCGTGCGATCAACTGGGCCGCCTTCACCCGCGCGGCGAGCGGCGCCATCCCCGCAGCGGGCTTGAGCGGATTGCCCGGCGAAACGAGCCACCACAGTTCATCCAGCCCCAGCGCTGCAAGCGCAAACAGGCTGATCCTGCGATGTCCGCGATGGGCAGGATTGAAACTGCCCCCCAACAGGCCGGTAACTGGGCCGCCCATGGACCTGACGCGCCCGCCGGGTCGAGAACCGCTCAGGAGCGGACCTGCCCCTTGCCGCGCGCCACCCATTTGTAGGTAGTAAGGCCTTCAAGCGCGACCGGACCACGAGCATGGAGACGGCCCGTAGCGATCCCGATCTCCGCACCCAGCCCGAATTCGCCGCCATCGGCGAATTGGGTAGAGGCATTGACCATCACGATCGCGCTATCGACTTCATTGAGGAAGCGTTCCGCCACTGCCTCGTCCGACGCAATGATCGCATCGGTATGGCCGGAGGAATGGCGCGCGATATGTTCGATCGCCGCATCCAGCCCGTCCACTACCGCGACCGAAAGAATCGCGTCGAGATATTCGGTGTCCCAATCATTTGCGCTGGCGATGCCGATGCGCGGATCGAGTGCGCGGGCGCGCCCGTCGCCCCGCACTTCGCAGCCCGCATCGATCAGCGCACCGACGATTTCCGACCCGCGGGGGAAATTCGCGTCGATCAGCAGCGTTTCCATCGCCCCGCAAATGCCGGTGCGGCGCATCTTGGCGTTGAGCGCCACGCTGCGGGCCATTTCCGGATCGGCGGAAGAATGAATGTAGGTGTGGCAGATGCCATCGAGATGGGCGAGCACGGGCACCCGCGCTTCGGCCTGGACGCGCGCGACCAGGCTCTTGCCACCGCGCGGCACGATCATGTCGATCAGCCCGGCAGCACGCAGCATGGCGCCCACTGCGGCACGATCCTGGGTGGGCATCAATTGCACCGCATCGGCAGGAATCCCACCCTGCTCCAGCCCCTTGGCCAGCGCAGCATGGATCGCACGATTGGAATGAACCGCCTCGCTTCCGCCGCGCAGCAGCACGGCATTGCCAGCACGTACGCACAGGGCTGCCGCATCCGCCGTCACATTGGGGCGGCTTTCATAGATGATGCCGATAAGACCGATGGGAATGCGCACGCGCGACAGCTCAAGGCCATTGGCAGGCACCGAGCTGTCGATCACCTGACCCACGGGATCAGGCAGGTCAGCCACTGCTTCCACGGCCGCGGCAATGCCCGCCAGCCGACCAGAATCGAGCTTCAGCCGGTCGAGCATGGCGCCGGTAAGGCCCCGCGCCTCGCCTGCGGCAACGTCGCGCGCATTGGCAGCCAGAACGTCTGGCTCTGCAGCGCGCAGGGCGGCGGCGGCGAGCTTGAGCGCGGCGGATTTTTCCGCATCGCTCTTCCTCGCCAACACGCGCTGCGCCGCACGGCCTGAGCGGGCAAGCCGCTCCACGAGTTCAGTGCACTGGGCGTCGATATCTTGATCTTGCTGCGTAGCCATGGGGTGGCCCACTACCATCCGGGGGGGGCCTTGTCACCGAGTCGATTTGGCGGAGAATCGAGAACGACTCGGAAGAGCCCGCCGAGTGGTTAACGGCGCGTTTGCCGATTCCCCGTCAGAATCGCTATGCGCCACAACGATTCATCGCGCGACTCCACCGGCCTGCCCCTAAGCCCCGTGCGCACAATAGACGCCTACCGGCAGCACTGTAAGCAGCGGGCCCATACTTAAAATCGGGAACGGGGTCGTCAATTTGATCAGGGCGGATGCCGCAAAGTTGCGGGCAAGGCTGCAAGCCTGGTTCCCGGATCGCGAATTTTTTATGCGATCGCAGGGCCAGGTGCGCTTCATCAAGCTCTCTTCGCGTCTGCAGATGGCTGTCGCGGGTGCTGTTGCGCTCGCCCTGTTGGTATGGGCCGTAACGATGGTGAGCGTGGCCGTAGGCCAGCTCATCTCCCAGCGCGATCGCCTGGATCTGCTCGAGCGCCAGGCCAAGGTCGAATCCGCCGAAAACCGTGTCGCCGCCTATCGCGAGAATCTTGACGATACGGCCGACGAGCTGACCCGCCGTCAGGAATTCATCGAGCAGACGCTCGACGGGGTACTGGATGACATCAAGGTCTCGGACAAGGACACGGTTAGCGATTCCTCCAAGGAGGCCGCCGAAACCGTCAAGAAAGTAAGTGCTGCGATCCCCGAGGCTGTCGGGCTTGCTCAGATCGAAGCACGCCAGCTCGCCTTCGTGGAAAAACTCACCCTTTATGCTGACCGGCGCTCTGCCCGTGCAGCTGCCGCAATTCGCAAGCTTGGCCTCAATCCTGAAACCATGATGCGCGCCTCACGCATGGGGCAAGGCGGCCCGCTGGAGTTTCTATCGACCAAACGTGACGGATCGCTCGACCCGCGGTTCGAGCGTATGGGCCTCAGCCTTGCGCGGATGGAAGCGCTGGAAAACAGCATGCAGGGTATTCCACAGGTACTGCCGGCAGCCGAATGGTCGATATCGTCGGGCTTTGGCTATCGGCGCGATCCCTTCACTGGGCGTGGCGCAATGCATGCGGGGCTCGATTTCCGCGCAGGCTACGGCTCGCCGATCCATGCCGCTGCCAAGGGCCGGATCACCTTTGTCGGCCAGAAAGCCGGCTACGGAAACGTAGTGGAGATCAGCCATGGTAATGGCCTGATGACTCGGTATGCTCATATGTCCGCTTTTAGCGCCCGAAAAGGGCAGCTGGTTTCAGCGGGTGACGTGATCGGCGCCATCGGCAGTTCCGGTCGCTCGACCGGTCCGCACCTGCATTTCGAGGTGCGTATCAATGACCGCGCGGTAAACCCGCGCCCCTTCCTGGAGGCTGCGCCCCATGTTCTCGAAGAAGCCCGCGGTATCGCCGCGGCCCGCAGCGGCAAAGCCGCAAGGTAGGACGACCATGACCGGCAATGCGACCTTTTCCGTGATCGGCACCGATGTCACCATCAAGGGCGACATCAGCGCCAGCGCCGATCTCCATGTCGACGGGCGGGTGCAGGGCGATATTTCCTGCGCCTCGCTTGTGCAGGGCGAATCGAGCCTGATCGAAGGTTCCATCCAGGCCGAGACCGCCCGCCTTGCCGGCCGCGTTACCGGATCGATCCACGCGCGCGAACTGATAGTGCTGCGCACGGCCCGGGTGGAAGGCGATGTCAATTATGATGCGCTGACCATCGAACAGGGCGCCCAGGTGGACGGGCGTTTCTCGCATCGCGTTCCGGGCCAGGCCGCCAAATCCGACGGTAGTGAAGAGGGCCCCGATGACGAAGGCGGCCCCAAGTTGCATCTGGCCGGCTAGGCGCCAGAAAGCCGAACTCGGCAAGGCAGCTAAACCGCCTGCCCTCAGCCTTCTCCCAGCACTTCCCTGCGCAGAGCCTTGCGATCCAGCTTGCCGATCGATGTCTTGGGCAGAGCATTACGGATTTCCACGCGCTGGAGCCGCTCATGCTTGCCGAGATGGGAATTGGCCCAATTGCATAGCTTCTCGCCATCGGTTGGCGGCGCGCATTCACCCAGCGTGACAAAGGCAGCCGGACGCTCGCCCAGATAGGCGTCG
>DATJDU010000005.1:0-21809 GCA_035497315.1 Sphingomonadaceae bacterium | reverse complement strand
TCGAGAAGACTCGAACTTCCACGGGCTTTCGCCCACAACGACCTCAACGTTGCGCGTCTACCAGTTCCGCCACGACCGCAAAATCGACAAGGGCCCGATGGGCCCTCGCGGGGTAGGAGCGGGCCCTTAGCAAAGCGACTTCACCCCTGCAAGCGCGCTGGCATGACTATTTTCGTATAGATGTCTTTTATTCGATGCCCGGCCGGGATCAGTTTGGCTTCCAGCCGATTTCAGCAAATTTCGCTGCCTTGGGCACATCGGTCACAGCTTCGTTGATCGTTACGGTCTCTCCAGGGGCCAGCGTACGCTGCGGAGGAGCGATTTCCCAACTATAGACGATCCGGTCCCGCCCATCGCGCAGCACGATCAGGATCGGCGGCAGCTTGTGGGTGACCTTGCCCACATTGGTAACGGTGCCGCTGGCGCCGAAATATTCGGTGCCGTTGGGAAGCTGCCGGCGATCCTGCTCGCCGGGCGGGAAATCGAGCACCAGTTCGCTCTGGCCGAGGCCGAAGATCGGGCGGCTGATGGGCACCCAGTCCGGCAGGCCCCAATAGCTGACCGCGAAAACCGCGCCCATGGCGAAGGCCGCAAAGATCACCGCCGCGTAGGTCCATAGCCGCAGGACGTTACGCCGGGGGCGGAAAGGAGGCTCACGCTCGAATGGAGAATAGCTTTCTTCGCCGTAGCCTTCCGGTTCGGCCAGGGGTGGGGGCGGGGGTATATGCTCGCTCGCAATCGCCTGGGGAGGAGGCGTGTCTTCCACGGGAGCAGGTGCTTCGGGCGCCGGAGGGGCGGATACCGAACCTTCAAAACCTGTAAAGCTGGGCCGCGCCTCGGGGTCGCGCGTCTGTTCGGGCGCCGGAGGAGGTGGTGGAGCCGGGCGGGGTGCCGGCTGCACGGGCGCTGTAGCCGGCCCCTCCTGGAACCAGCTATGGCGGCACTTGGCGCACCGTACGGTACGGCCTTCGAGCCCGATCGCACTATCTGGGACCACATAGCGCGTCGCACATGCTGGGCAGGCAATGATCATTATAAAACCAGCTTAAGGCACATGCACGAATCACTATCAAGAGTCGCACCTGTGCGTGGCGCCCGTGTGTGGCTTTTTTCCACACCGATCACCCGCTATAGCCTGTCAGGCATGTCCAAAATTAACCTTATGCCGACATCGGTCGCAAAATTGCCCCGGCTATGAATATGCCTGAGGGGGATATCGTACAGTTCGACAATGTCGGTCTGCGCTTTGGCGCCGGCCGCGAAGTGCTGAGCGACATTTCCTTCACGCTCTATCCGGGCAGCTTCTATTTTCTCACCGGGGCAAGCGGCGCGGGCAAGACTTCGCTGCTCAAGCTGCTTTATCTCGCACAGCGGCCCTCGCGCGGGGCGATCCGAATGTTCGGCACCGATGTGATTACCCTGCCGCGCGCCAAGTTACCCGGCTTTCGCCGTCGCCTGGGCGTGGTGTTTCAGGATTTCCGTCTCGTCCAACATCTTTCGACCTTCGACAATGTGGCCCTGCCGCTGCGCGTTTCGGGCGTGCGGGAGAGCGATCTGGCAAAGCCGGTGGCCGATATGCTCGAATGGGTGGGCCTGGCCGATCGCGCCGATGCCCGTCCGGCGACGCTTTCGGGTGGAGAGCAGCAACGCGTTGCCATTGCCCGCGCGGTGATCGGCCGGCCAGACATGCTGGTGGCCGACGAGCCGACCGGCAACGTTGACCCGGACATGGCCCTCAAGCTCCTGCGCCTCTTCGAGGCGCTCAATCGCCTCGGCACCACGGTGGTGGTGGCCACTCACGATCTGCATTTGCTCCAGAAAGTGCCGGATTCGCTGATCATGCGGCTCGACAAGGGGCGGCTGAGCGATCCCACAGGCGCGCTGCGCTATCCCCCGCGACGCCCCTTCGCCCGGACGGAAGAGGATCGGGCATGAGTTTTTTCGGGAGGGAAGGCAGAGCGCAGCTCGTCCCGCAGGCGCGGTTGGCCGGGCCGATGCCCTGGGTGATCGCGATCATGGTGGCCCTCACTACTATTGCGGCGGCAGGCGGGCTGGCGCTCAGCAATCTTGCCCAGGCCGCGCGGGCAGAGCTTTCCGGCGGGCTGACTGTGCAGATCGTGGAGGCCAATGTCGAGGAGCGGGACCGGCAGGCGGAACTGGCTTTGTCTCTCCTTGCCAATGTCAAAGCAGTGCAAACGGCCGAGCGCGTGGCCGACAGTGAATTGCGCGCGCTGGTGGAACCGTGGCTGGGGGAGGATATCGGCGCGGTGGGTGAAGCTGTGCCGGTACCTGCACTGATTGACGTTCGGCTTTCCGGCGCGGTGACGGAAAGCCGGCTCAAGGGACTGCGCGCCTTGCTGAAGGACAAGGTTCCGGCGGCCGAGGTCGATGCGCAGTCAAGCTGGCTTGCGCCTGTCTTCGCGGCCATTTCCTCGCTCCAGTGGCTTGCCCTGGGCCTCGTGGTGCTGCTGGCCGGAACCAGCTCGGCAGCAGTGTGGCTCGCGGCGCGCAGTGCGCTGGGTTCCAATCGGGCTACGATTGAGATCATCCATCTGCTGGGCGGAACGGATGCGCAGATTGCGCGGATATTTCAGCGCTCGATCGGGATGGACGCACTGCTGGGCGGCGCAGTGGGGCTGGGCTTCGGCACTGCGGCGGTGCTGCTTCTGGGGCGGCAGTTCGCGGCGCTCGGCTCAGGGATGATCGCGGGTGGGGGGCTTTCGCTCACCGATTGGCTTGCGATTGCGGCGATCCCCCTTGCCGGGGTATTGATAGCCATGTTCACGGCGCGGCTCACTGTACTCGCGGCGCTCAGGAAAATGCTGTGAGGATTGGAACGTGATTCGCCGCGTGCTGGGCGCTTTCTTCGTGATCTGGGCCCTGGGGTTCTTCTGGTTCGCGGCTTTCCTGCCGGGTCCGGCGGGGGACAGGAAGACGGACGCCATTGTCGTGCCCACTGGCGGCGAAGGGCGGATTGCGCGCGGGCTCGATCTGCTGCGCCATGGCCAGGCCCGCCAGTTACTGGTCAGTGGGGTGGACGGCAATGTGAAACCCCGTGAATTCGCCGCTGAATATGATGTGGACCGGAAGCTGATGGACTGCTGCATCACGCTGGGCTTTGCAGCGCTGGATACCAGAGGCAATGCAGCCGAGACGGCGGCTTGGGTGGGGGAACGTAACGTGTCTTCCCTCCGCCTTGTCACGACCGATTGGCACATGCGCCGCGCCGCGCTGGAGCTTTCGTCGGAGATGCCGGGCGATGTCACGATTATGGAGGATGCGGTTCCTTCCAGGCCTTCGCTGAGGATATTGTTCCTCGAATATAACAAGCTGATCGCGGCCTTCCTGGCGCGGTTGTTGCCCTGGTGAGCGCCATGGGGAACGTTCTGCGAAGCCTTGTCTTCTATGCGGTGTTCTATGGGCTCTCCGTGGGTTTCGTGGTGTGTTCCGTTATTGGTGCCATGTTGCTGCGGCCGGAACGCTACCGCAAGGTGCCCGACGCATGGAGCGCCTTCCATCGCTGGTGCGCCAAAACGATCTTGGGCATCCGCGTGGTGGAGGAGGGTGCGAGGCCGCAGGGCGCTGTGCTTTATGCGTTCAAACATGAAAGTTTCTTCGAGGCGATCGATATCGCCCGTGCGCTGCATCGGCCGGTACCTTTCGCCAAGGAAGAGCTGTTCAGCATCCCGCTGTGGGGAAGGGCCGCGCGCACCTATGGCGCGGTTCCCGTGGCGCGGGAACAGGGAGCCAAGGCGCTGCGCTTCATGCTGGCCGAGGCGAAGCGCTACGCTGCAACAGGCAGGCCGCTAGTGATCTTTCCCGAAGGTACACGCGTGCCGCATGGCGAACGCCCGCCGCTGCGAGCCGGTTTTGCCGGGCTCTACAAGGTCCTTGACCTTCCGGTGGTGCCCGTGGCTGTGAATAGCGGCGTGCTCTATCAGCGCAGGTGGAAGAAGCCGGGTACAATCACCCTGCATTTTGGAGAACCGATTCCCCCGGGCCTTCCGCGCGCGGAAGTGGAGGAACGTGTGCGCACGGCCATCAATGCGCTCAATTCATGAAGCCTTCGGCTGACATTCTGTCGCCGCTCCGGAGCGGCCCCGTTTTCCTGACCGATCAACCCTGATGATCTTTGCGGCCGAAATCGGGCCGGGCATCGTCCTGCCCCAGTGCCACGATTGAGCGGCGGATCGCGCGGGTGCGGGTGAACAGGTCGAACAACGCATCCCCGTCCCCGTCGCGGATCGCATCCTGCATGATCGAAAGATCGTCCAGGAAGCGCTGCAACATCACCAGCACGGCATCGCGATTGTTGAGGAACACGTCGCGCCACATGGTGGGATCGGAAGCGGCGATGCGGGTGAAGTCACGAAAGCCGCCGGCCGAATATTTGATCACTTCGCTGCGGGTCACGTCCTCCAGATCGGAAGCGGTGCCGACGATAGTATAGGCGATCAGGTGCGGAATATGGCTCGTCACCGCCAGCACCAGATCGTGATGCCGCGGGTCCATCGTATCGACCATCGCGCCCAGCGCTTCCCAGAAGGAAACCAGCCGGGCGACCGAAGCTGCGTCTACCCCTTCGGGCGGGGTAATGATGCACCAGCGCTGCTGGAACAGCGAGGCAAAGCCCGCATCCGGGCCGCTATGCTCCGTGCCCGCAACGGGATGGGCCGGCACCACCGGATTGACGGGGAAGATTTCCTGCAACGCGGCGGCGATGGTCTGCTTCGAGGAGCCGACATCGCTGATTACTGCGCCTTGGGGCACAAAGGGCGCCACATCGCGCGCCACATTGGCAATCGCACCCACCGGCACGCATAAGATCACCAGATCGGCATCGCGCACCGCCTCTTCGGCGGTTTCGCAGACCACGTCGGTCAACCCGCGTTCCTGCGCGCGCTTCCGCACGGCCGGGTCCGCATCGAAGCCCGTGGTACGCGAACCCGGGATATGATCGCGCACCGCAAGGCCGATGGAGCCGCCGATCAGGCCCAGCCCGACGATCGCAACCGTGGCGAACGGGGCAGGTGCCGGGCTCATCGCGCGGTTTCCGCCAGTTCGCGCAGGATTTCGGCGATATCGGTCATCTGCTCAGTCGTGCCGATGGTGATGCGCAGGCCCTGCGGGAGGCCCTGACCCGGCAGCCAGCGCGTGGCATAGCCGCGCGCGGCCAGCCCATCATGCGCCATCTGCGCCGTTAGCTTGCCTTCGAAAAGGATCAGCACGAAATTGGCTTCACTTGGCAACGGACGTACGCCATGATTGCCCAATGCTTCCAGTGCAGTGACGAAGCGGGCGCGCTCTATACAATTGTGCTCGCGTGTATGGGTCACAAAATCCTGGTCGCCCACGGCGGCACAAGCCACCGCTTGCGCCCCGTTATTGACATTGAACGGGCCGCGCAGGCGATTAAGCACTTCGATCAGTTCTGGCGCGCCAGTGCCCCAGCCGACCCGCTCGCCAGCAAGCCCATAAGCCTTGGAGAAGGTGCGGGTAACGAAGACGTTAGAGTGCTTCGCCGCCAGTTCCAGCCCGCCATCGTCATCCGCTGGCGCAACATATTCAATGTATGCCTGATCGAGCACCAGCAGCACGTCTGCTGGCAGGCCTGCATGCAACCGGGCCATCTCAGCCTTGGCCAGATAGCTTCCGGTGGGGTTGTTCGGGTTGGCAAGGAAGACCACACGGGTTTTCTCGTTCACCAGCGCCAGCAGGGCATCCACATCGGTGCCATAATCGAGATCGGGAGCAACCACCGGAGTCGCTCCGCACCGGCGGGCGGCGATCTCGTAAAGCGAGAAGCCGTATCGCACGTAGAGCACGTCGTCGCCCGGCCCGGCAAAGGCGCTCGCCGAAATGGTCAACAACTCGCCCGAACCGGTGCCGCAGATGATCCGTGAGGGATCGATTCCGTGCACCTGCCCAAGCTTTTCGCGCAGTGCGTTGGAATCCGGATCGGGATAAAGCGAGGGGATTCTCGCTTTGGCGCGCACCTCAAGCGCGGCCGGACTGGTGCCCAGCGGGTTCTCGTTGGCGGAAAGCTTGATCAGTTCACGCCCGTCCGCGCTGCACGACTTGCCCGGCACATATGCATGGATCGCGGCGATCCACGGCTTGGGCATGGGGGCTTTTGCGGGCTGCGCGGGGCTGATCTTCTGTTCGGACATAACCCGCGGGCGCATAGCCATGTTCGCGCGCAATTGACAGCCCGCTTGGCGTCCCCCAAGTCGCTTGGCGCAATGGCGACGATCCTTACCTCCACCAGTGCCAAGCTTTCTCTGACCCAGGCCTTGCCGCTGGATAGCGGGCAGGCGCTCGAAGGGGTGGAGATCGCCTATGAGACTTATGGCGAGCTGGCGGCGGATCGGGGTAACGCGATCCTGATCTGCCATGCACTGACCATGGATCAATATGTTGCCAATCCGCACCCGATCACCGGCAAGCCGGGCTGGTGGTCGCAATCGGTCGGACCGGGCAAGGTTATCGATACGGACCGGTTCCATGTGATTTGCGCCAATGTGATCGGCAGTTGCATGGGGTCAACCGGTCCGGCCAGTATAGCTCCGGACGGCCAGCCCTTCGGTATGCGTTTTCCGGTCATCACTATCCGCGACATGGTGCGTGCGCAGATCGCGCTGCTTGATTCGCTGGGGATCGAGCGGCTGCATGCGGTGATCGGCGGATCGATGGGCGGGATGCAGGTGCTCAGCCTCGCGGCCAATTTCCCGGATCGGACCGAACGCGTCTTGGCCATCGCCACGACCGCGCGCCATTCGGCCCAGAACATTGCCTTCCATGAGGTTGGGCGGCAGGCGATCATGGCCGATCCCAATTGGCAAGGCGGCGCTTACTATGCCACTGGCCGCGCGCCCGATGCGGGCCTCGCCGTGGCGCGCATGGCCGCGCATATCACTTATCTTTCCGAAGCAGGGCTGACCGACAAGTTCGGGCGGCGCCTGCAGGATCGCGCTTCCAAGAGCTTCGGCTTCGATGCGGATTTCCAGGTGGAAAGCTATCTGCGCCATCAGGGGATCAGCTTCACCAACCGCTTCGATGCCAATTCCTATCTCTATATCACCCGCGCGATGGATTATTTCGATCTGGCGGAAGAGCATGGCGGGCTGCTGGCCGATGCCTTTGCCGGCACCAGGGCCCGCTTCTGCCTGATCAGCTACGATACGGACTGGCTCTATCCCACCGCCGAATCGCGCAGCATCGTCCACGCACTCAATGCAGTGGCCGCGCCGGTCAGCTTCGTGGAACTGTCCGCGCCCTATGGGCATGACAGCTTCCTGCTGGACGTTCCCGCGCAGGACCGGGTGATCAAGGGCTTCCTGGAATGAGCGGCTTGCGTCCCGATCTTGAAGTGATCGCCCGGCATATTCCCGCCGGTGCGCGCGTGCTGGATGTTGGCTGCGGCGATGGTTCTTTGATGGCCGCCTTGCGCGACGGGCGCGGAGTGGATGCGCGCGGGCTGGAACTGAGCCCGGAAAAGGTGGAGCTGTGCGTAAGCAAGGGCCTGTCGGTGATCCAGGGCGATGCCAATCGCGACCTTGCCGAATATCCCGATGGCGCGTTCGATTACGCGATCCTCAGCCAGACACTGCAGACGGCAGAGCGGCCGGATCTGATGCTGGAGCATTTGCTGCGCGTCGGGCGGCAGGCTTTCGTCAGCTTCCCCAATTTCGCCTATTGGCGGATGCGCCTTTCGCTGCTGGTGAACGGGCGGATGCCGGTAACGCCGCATCTGCCGGTCAGCTGGTATGAGACCGAGAATATCCACCATCTCACCATCGCGGATTTCCGCGCCCTGCTGGCGGAAAAAGGGGTGAAGACCGAAGGGTGCTGGTTCTTCGCACATGACCGGGAAATAGGCTCCACCGGCGCGAACTTGTGGGCGGAACATGCGGTGTTCCAGCTGAGCCGCTGAGTGAGGCGGAACGCAGCGGGGGGGATAAGAGAAATGACCGGAGACAATACAGGCAGCCCAAGCGCCGGGAAGAGTTACGAGGATGCGCGCGAAGCAACCCGCCGGGCCGTGTTCCTCAATGTGGCGCGCTCCCTCGATAGCGGCGAAGAACACCGGCAGGGCCTTGCCGCAATATTCCAGGCCTGTCGCGAACGTGCATTGGAAGCTGGCTCCGCCTGCGGGATGACGGCGGATCAGGTCGATGCAGATATCTCGCAGATTTGCGATGAGGATGTGGAACGCCTGCGTGCCGCCACGGATGAGGAATTCCGCGCTTTTGCCAGCGAAAGCGGCGAAGTGGTGCAGCGCTTCCTGCTGGGGTAACGGTTGCGGCGCTTCAGGCCGGTACGTTTACTGCCAGCACGCTGTCATCCCTCGCCAGACACCACAGGCTGAGGCCTGCCGCCGTCGCGCGGTCCACCGCCATGCCGGTGGGCAGGGAGATGGTGACAAGGCGCGTCGCCCCGGCGCGCACGGCCTTCTCGACGATCTCGTAGGAACAGCGCGCGGTGGAGAGGATGAAGCCTTCCGCCGGGTTCTGCCCTGCTTTGGCCAGCGCGCCGATCAGCTTGTCCATCGCATTGTGCCGCCCGACATCCTCGCGCGCGTGGAGGATCGTACCGTCCTCGGTAACGAAGGCGGCTGCATGGGCGGCGCCGGTCGCGCGGCCAAGCGTCTGGTAATCGCGCAAGGCCCCCAGTGCGCGGAAGATGGCCTGCGGATCGAGCGCGGCGTGGTCCGGCACTTTGGGCAGGGGCTTGGCTACCGCATCGAGATTTTCGATCCCGCACAGCCCGCAGGAACTTTCCGCCACGCGGGTGCGGACCCGTTCGGTCAGCTGATCGATGCCAAGGCCGGTCAGGTTCGCGCGGACGATCCAGCCCTTCTCTACCTCCACCACGTCGATATCTGACAGGTCAGAGGGCTGCTTCGCCAGCCCTTCGGTGAGGGCAAAGCCGAGCGCGAAGTCCTCAAGGTCCGTGGGGCTGGCCATCATCACGGCATAGGCAAGGCCGTTGAATTCCAGCGCAACCGGAACTTCCGGCACCCACTGGCGCAGGGCATCACGGCGCGAACCATCGCGCGCGATCTCAACCGGGCTGGTCATGATTGGCCGCTCAGGCCGCGCTCTGCTGAGCGTCGGCCTTGAGCTTCTCGATCGCTTCGCGCGCGATCGGGGTGAGCAGGGAAAGGTCGTCCGCGAAGATACCTGCCTTCATGCGCGGGTCCCAGAACTTCCAGATATGCTCGGCCGTTGCCGCGACCGCTTCGTCATGGCCGCGGGCCTGAAGATTGGTGGCGATCTGGTCCGCCATGCGGCGGAGTTTTTCCTGGGTGCTGCTCATTCTGCGGGCTCCACATGAGCGATACGGCGCGAACGCTCGGCCTGGGCGTTATATTCTTCCTGCCATTCGGAGGGGCCGTTGGACGGCATCACCTGCACGGCAGTCACCTTGTATTCGGGGCAGTTGGTGGCCCAGTCCGAATAGTCGGTAGTCACCACGTTGGCCTGCGTCGCAGGGTGGTGGAAAGTGGTGTAAACCACGCCCGGTGCCACGCGATCGGTCACCACCACGCGCAGGGTGGTTTCGCCCGTGCGGCTGGCAAGGCGGGCCCACGAGCCATCGGCAAGGCCGCGGTTTTCGGCGTCGGTCGGGTGCATTTCCAGCACGTCCTCATGATGCCACACGACATTGGCGGTGCGGCGGGTCTGCGCGCCGACATTGTACTGGCTGAGGATGCGGCCGGTGGTGAGCAGCAACGGGAAGCGCGGGCCGGTGCGTTCATCGGTGGGGACATATTCCGTCACCACGAACTTGCCCTTGCCGCGCACGAAGCCGTCCACATGCATGATCGGCGAACCATCGGGGAACTTTTCGTTCACCGGCCATTGCAGCGAGCCTTCGCGTTCCAGCCGTTCCCACGACACGCCTGTGAAGGTCGGCGTCAGGCGGGCGATTTCGTCCAGGATTTCGCTCGGGTGGCTGTAGTTCCAGTCGCAGCCGATGGCATTGGCCAGCATCTGGGTGATTTCCCAGTCGGCGTAGCCATTGGCCGGTTCCATCACCTTGCGCACCGGCTGGATGCGGCGTTCGGCGTTAGTGAAGGTGCCGTCCTTCTCGAGGAAGGTCGAACCCGGCAGGAAGACGGTGGCGTAGTTGGCGGTCTCGTTCAGGAACAGGTCGTGGACGATCACCAGATCCATCGCGGCAAGGCCGGCGGCCACGTGATGGGTGTCGGGATCGGACTGCAGAATATCCTCGCCCTGAATGTAGATCGCACGGAAAGTGCCATCCACGGCCGCGTCGAGCATATTGGGAATGCGCAGGCCCGGTTCCGGATCGAGGCTGACGCCCCAATCCTTCTCGAACAGCTGGCGGGTCGCGCTGTCGGACAGGTGGCGATAGCCCGAAAGCTCATGCGGGAACGAGCCCATGTCGCACGAACCCTGCACGTTGTTCTGGCCGCGCAACGGGTTCACGCCCACGCCGCGGCGGCCGATATTGCCGGTCACCATGGCGAGGTTGGCGATGGCCATCACGGTGGACGAACCCTGGCTGTGCTCGGTCACGCCCAGGCCGTAATAGATCGCACCATTGCCGCCGGTGGCAAAGAGGCGCGCGGCCTGACGCACGGTTTCGGCGGGAACCTTGGTGACGGCTTCGAGATATTCGGGGCTGTGCTTTTCGTCCGAAACGAAACGCGCCCAGTCCTGATATTCGTCCCAGTCGCAACGTTCGCGGATGAAGGCTTCGTCGGCGAGGCCTTCGGTCACGATCACATGGGCGATGCTGGTCAGCACGGCCACATTGGTGCCCGGCTGCAGCGGCAGGTGGTGTTCCGCATTGATGTGGGGCGAGCGGACGAGGTCGATCCGGCGCGGATCGATCACGATCAGCTTCGCACCCTGACGCAAGCGGCGCTTCATACGGCTGGCGAACACGGGATGCCCGTCGGTCGGATTGGCACCGATCAGCAGGATCACGTCGGAATCCATGACGGAGTCGAAGTCCTGCGTACCGGCGCTGGTGCCGAAGGCCTGCGACAGGCCGAAGCCGGTGGGCGAGTGGCACACGCGGGCGCAGGTATCGACATTGTTGGAGCCGAAGCCGCCACGGATCAGCTTCTGCACCAGGAAGGTTTCCTCATTGGTGCAGCGGCTGGAGGTGATGCCGCCCAGTGCGCGGGCGCCATAGGTTTCCTTGATCGATTTGATCTTCGCGGCGGTGAAGCTCAGCGCTTCTTCCCAGCTGACTTCCTGCCAGGGCTGGTCGATCGAATCGCGGATCATCGGCTTCAGGATACGGTCCTGGTGGTTGGCGTAACCCCAGGCGAAGCGGCCCTTCACGCAGCTATGGCCGCGATTGGCCTTGCCATCCTTCCAGGGCACCATGCGGACGAGCTGTTCGCCCTTCATTTCGGCGCGGAAGGTGCAGCCAACGCCGCAATAGGCGCAGGTGGTGACCACGGCGCGTTCCGGCTTGCCATGTTCCACCACGCTCTTTTCCATCAGCGCGCTGGTGGGGCAGGCCTGCACGCAGGCGCCGCAGCTGACGCATTCGGACGAAAGGAAATCGTCGCCAGTCTGGCCGGCGCTGATCTTGGAGGCGAAACCGCGACCGTCCACGGTCAGCGCGAAAGTGCCCTGCGTTTCGCCGCAGGCGCGCACGCAGCGGCTGCACACGATGCATTTGTCAGGCGAGAAATCGAAATAGGGGTTCGACGTATCGACGTCCTGCCCCATGTGGTTTTCACCCTGATAGCCATAGCGCACATCGCGCAGGCCGACATTGGCGGCCTGATCCTGCAGCTCGCAATCATTGTTGGCCGAGCAGGTGAGGCAGTCCAGCGGGTGATCGGAGATATAGAGCTCCATCACGCCCTTGCGCAGCTTTTCGAGGCGCGGGGTCTGGGTGTGGACCACCATGCCCGGGCCGACCGGCGTGGTGCAACTGGCGGGCGTACCGCGCGCGCCTTCGATCTCGACGAGGCACAGACGGCAGGAACCGAACTGGTTGAGGCTGTCGGTCGCGCAGAGTTTGGGGATCGAACCGCCGCATTCCGCCGCCGCGCGCATCACGGTCGTGCCGGCAGGCACGGTGACTTCGCGGCCGTCGATCGTCAGGGTTACCTGCTCGTCGGACTTGACTTCGGGGGTGCCGAAATCGGCTTGGCGTTCATATCCCATTGCGCTTCTCCGCTGCGGCAAGATCCGCAGGTGTATTGATATTAGCAGGCTTTGTGCCGCTTTTCACGTTGGTGGCGCCGATTGCCTCGGCGAACTCTCTCATTGAATGCTTACTATCGCCGGCCAGAATGGTTTCCACCGCGCGGGCCGCATCGGCTGGCCAGTGCCCGATTACCGGCTGGTCGCCCAGGAAACAGGGCGGGTTGGCCAGCAGTTCGGGCAGGTCGGCGGGCAGTTCGACACTGTCGACACTGCAGGTCATCACGCTGTCGAAACCGTTTTCGCCCGCATGGCGCAGCCCGGCGGCGATGCCGCCCAGCGGGCCCATGCCGGATTTCGGCCAGTCGGGAATGCAGCGGGTAGCACCGGTTTCGGGGCCGGTTTCCCGCCCGGCGATCACCACATCGTCGCACCAGGTGCCCAGCGTGCCGACCGAACGGCTGAGCAGCGAACGCCCGCCCAGCATGGCGAGCGCCTTGTCGCTGCCGAAACGGCTCGATTGTCCGCCAGCCAAGACCACTCCGAGGATCACTCCAGCCCAACTCCCGAGCGGTGCCGTAGCACCGCCGATTCCGTGCATTATCGTTTGTAAGTTCTATCTACAAACTGCCGTCCGGGCAAACATGCTTTTCCATATCGTGAAAAAACGCTGTTTCTTCGGATATGTGAAGTTCACTTGCCCCGGAAATCGTCCGGCCAGTGCTTCAGCGCACTCATCACCGGATAGGGAGTGAAGCCGCCCAAGGCGCAGAGCGAGCCGAACTTCATTGTCTCGCACAGATCTTCCAGCAGCTTGATTTCATCATCCTGGCTGCGGCCCTTCTTGGGCATATTATGCATCTGCGGCGCCAGCTCGACGCCTTCCAGCACGCGGCCACCGGTGCGGATGCGGTCGATCAGTTCGACCCCGCGCGTAGAGCCGATGCGGCAGGGGGTGCACTTGCCGCAGCTTTCCACCGCGCAGAATTCCATCGCGAAGCGCGCCATCGCACCCATGTCGGCCGTATCGTCGAACACGGTAATGCCGGCATGGCCGATCAGCGCATCGAGCCTGGCATAGGCTTCGTAATCGAAGGGCACTTCGAACTGGTCGGGATGGATATAGGCGCCCAGCGGCCCGCCGACCTGCACGGCCTTGACCGGACGGCCGGACTGCGTGCCGCCGCCGATGTCATAGATCAGCTCGTTCAGCGTGATACCGAAGGCGGTCTCGTAAAGCCCGCCATGCTTGATGTTGCCGGCCAGCTGGATCGGCATGGTGCCCTTGGACCGGTCGATGCCGAGGCTCTGGTAATGCTCCGCGCCGCCTTCGGCCAGAATGTGGTGCACCGCGCACAGGGTCAGCACATTGTTGACCACTGTGGGCTTGCCGAACAGGCCCTGCAGGGCAGGAAGCGGAGGCTTGGCGCGGACTTCGCCGCGCTTGCCTTCAAGGCTGTTGAGCAGCGAGGTCTCCTCGCCGCAGACATAGGCGCCGGCGCCTGCGCGAATCTCGCATTCGAACGGCGCGATGATGTGCGCGCACAGGTTTACCGCCTTGCGCAGCTTGTCGATCGCGTCGGGATATTCGCTGCGGACGTAGATGTAGCCCTTGGTGGCGCCAACGGCCTCACCGGCAATCGCCATGCCCTCGATCAGGGCGAAGGGATCGCCTTCCATCATCATGCGGTCGGCAAAGGTGCCCGAATCGCCTTCGTCCGCATTGCAGACGATATATTTCTGGTCGGCCACGGCGCCGGCCACGGTCTTCCACTTGATTGCGGCGGGGAAGCCCGCGCCGCCACGGCCGCGCAGGCCGGAGTGGAGCAGTTCGGCGATGATCTGTTCGGACCCGATCTGGCGGGCACGCTTCAGGCCGACCCAGCCATCATGCTGTTCGTAATCCTCAAGGCTCAGCGGGCGCGACTTGCCCGCGCGAGCGAAGGTCAGGCGCTGCTGGCTGGCGATGAAGGGATGCTGGGCAATCATGCCGATGGCCTTGTCGCTCGTCCCGTCGAGAATCGCGGCGACATCGTCCAGCGTGGCGGGGCCGAAGCCCTTGCCGTCCACTTCGACCAGCGGCTCGAGCCACTGCATGCCCCAGCTGGACGTGCGCTCCACCGTCGCGCCGGCCTTGGCGAAGGCGGCGGCCAGTTCGTCGGCGCCGCAGGCGCGCGCCAGCGCGTCATCGGAAATGCGGATGATAGTCATGCGTTTTCAATCAGCTTGTTGAGCGCCGCGCCGTCGAGCCGGGCATGGAGCTTATCGCCCACACGGGCATTGGGGCCGCTGCTGCACAGGCCCAGGCAATAGACGTCGGCCAGCTTCACCCGCTCGCCTGCGGCCTTGGCGGCGCCTTCGATCAGTGCCTCGACGCCGCGTGCCTTGCAGCTTTCGGCACGGCAGATCTGCACCACCGGGCGCGGATCCGCCTTGGTGTGGAAATCGTGATAGAAGCTGACCACGCCGTGGATATCGGCGCGGCTGAGGTTCAGCGCGGCGGCAATCGCACGCTCGGCCTCCTCGTCCACGCAGCCGAATTCCTCCTGCACATCGTGCAGGATCGGCAACAGCGGGCCTTCACGGCCCTGATGGTCGGTGATGATTTCGGACAGGCGTTGTTCGCGGCTCATGCTCTCAGTCTTTCGGCGTGCCAGGCGACATGCTCGGCCATGAAGGTCGAGATGAAATAATAGGAGTGGTCATACCCCTCCTGCATGCGGATTGCGGCGCGCATATCGGCGTTTCGGCAGACATGGTCAAGCAAGTGAGTCTTGAGCTGTCCTTCGAGGAAGTTGTCGGCCGTGCCCTGGTCTACCAGCAGGTCGGGCAAACGGGCCCCATCCTCGATCAGTGCAACCGCATCATATTCCCGCCATTTCGCGCGATCTGCGCCGATATAGCCGGTCAGCGCCTTTTCACCCCAGGGGCAGTTGAGCGGGCTGACGATGGGCGAAAATGCGCTGGTCGAACGGAAACGGCCGGGATTGCGCAGGGAGATAGTCAACGCCCCATGACCACCCATGGAATGGCCGGTGATTCCCTGCCGCTCCATATCGACGGGAAAACTGGCGGCGATGATGCCGGGCAGTTCCTGCTCGATATAGGAGCGCATGCGGAAATTCGCGGCCCAGGGCTCCTGCGTGGCATCGACATAGAAGCCTGCGCCCTTGCCGAAATCATAGCCTTCATCGTCAGGCACATCGTCGCCGCGCGGCGAAGTGTCGGGCGCCACGAAGACGATGCCATGCTCGGCACAGGCTGCGCGAAATTCGCCCTTTTCGGTGACATTGGCGTGGGTGCAGGTAAGGCCGGAAAGATACCACAGCACCGGCAGCTTCGTGCCGGGCGTATGATCCGGCACGAAGACCGAGAAGGTCATCGGCGTGCCCGTGGCGGAAGAGGCATGGGTATAGACGCCCTGCGTTCCGCCATGGCTTTTGCAGGTGCTGACGGTTTCGATGGTCATTTCACTTCCCGGTAGAGCGCGCACAGCTTGTTGCCGTCCGGATCGCGCAGATAGGCGAGGTAGAGCCGGCCGTTGGGGCTGTCGCGCCAGCCGGGCGGGTTCTCTATCGAGGTGCCGCCGGATTCCACGCCCGCCGCATGCCAGGCGTCCGCCTGCTCCGGCGAATCCATCGCAAAGCCGACGGTGCCGCCATTGGCATGGGTGGCCGGTTCCCCGTCGATCGGACGGGTCACCAGAAAGATGGCCTCCTTGTGCATATAGACAAGGCGGCCCTTGGGATCGATGAAGGCGGGGTTTCCGCCGGATGCTGCGAACAACGCGTCGTAAAACGCCTTCGAGCGGGCAATATCGTTACTGCCCACCGTCAGATGGCTGAACATGGCGGAAACCCCTCCTGATCGTGTGGCGGGCGCTCAGCGCTCGCCGGTGTTCGGCGTGTAAACGCAGATCTTGTGACCATCGGGATCGAGCAGATAGGCCCCGTACATGTTACCCGGCGAGGCTGCACGGAAGCCCGGCGCCCCCGCATCGGCGCCGCCCGCTGCCAGGCCTGCCGCATGCCATGCGTCGACCGCGTCATAATCCTTGGCGCGGAAGCCGAAGGTGAAGCCGTTCATGCAGGTTGCGTCTTCGCCATTGGCGGGAGTCGCCACGATGAAGCTGCCGTTCTCGCTGGGATAGACGGTGCCGTGCGGCAGCGGATGGCCTTCATAGCCGAGCACGGCCATGGTCGCGTCATAGAACTTGCGCGAAGCCTCGATGTTGTTGGTACCGAGGAAAATGTGATTGAACATCTGCTTATCCCTAATTGGTGAAGGTGATCAGAAAACCACAACGCTGCGGATGGACTTGCCCGCGTGCATCAGATCGAATGCGGTGTTGATTTCTTCGAGGCCCATGACGTGGGTGATCATCGGGTCGATCTCGATCTTCCCGGTCATGTACATGTCCACGATCTTGGGCACGTCGGTGCGGCCCTTGGCGCCGCCAAAGGCGGTGCCGCGCCAGTTGCGACCGGTCACCAGCTGGAACGGGCGGGTGCTGATTTCCTTGCCCGCTTCGGCCACGCCGATGATGATCGAGGTGCCCCAGCCGCGATGGCAGGCTTCCAGCGCGGTGCGCATCACTTCGGTATTACCGGTGGCGTCGAAAGTGTAATCCGCGCCGCCATCGGTCATTTCGACGATCTTGGCGATGGTTTCCTCGCGGCTCAGGCCCTTGCTGTTGAGGAAGTCGGTCATGCCGAACTTGCGGCCCCATTCCTCGCGGTCGGGGTTGATGTCGACGCCGATGATCTTGGCCGCGCCCGCAAGCCGGGCGCCCTGGATCACGTTAAGGCCGATCCCGCCCAGGCCGAAGATGACGACATTGTCGCCCACCTGCACCTTGGCGGTGTTGATCACCGCGCCAACGCCGGTGGTCACGCCGCAGCCGATATAGCAGCTGGTCTGGAACGGAGCGTCCTCGCGGATCTTGGCGACCGCGATTTCCGGCAGAACGGTGAAGTTCGAGAAGGTGGAACAGCCCATGTAATGGAAGATCGGCTGGCCCTTGTAGGAAAAGCGCGTGGTGCCGTCCGGCATCAGGCCCTTGCCCTGGGTGGCGCGGATCGCGGTGCACAGGTTGGTCTTGCCCGACAGGCAGGACTTACACTGGCGGCATTCTGGCGTGTAGAGCGGGATCACATGGTCGCCCGGCTTCACCGAAGTGACGCCCGGCCCCACTTCGCGCACCACGCCTGCGCCTTCATGGCCCAGGATGGAGGGGAAGATGCCTTCGCTGTCGAAGCCGTCCAGAGTATAGGCGTCGGTATGGCAGATGCCGGTGGCCATGATTTCCACCAGCACTTCACCGGCCTTGGGGCCTTCGAGATCTACTTCGACGATTTCGAGCGGCTTCTTCGCTTCGAAGGCTACGGCTGCACGGGTCTTCATGAAAACAACTCCTCGCGTGGATTGTCAGGCAATATGGCCCCCCGATGGACCATATTGCCCGGCGCCGGGATTCAGTCGAGCGGCGTGCCCGAAGGCAGGTCGTCCTGCCCGATCAGTTCATCGCCATCGTGTTCGGGCAGCATCAGGAACAGGATCAGGGAGATCACCGAACCCAGAGCCATGATGATGGAGACGGTCAGCAACTCGTCGTTGCCCAGCGCCTTGAACAGCGCGCCGGCAAGCAGCGGGCTGCCTGCCGCGCCAAGGCGGCCGATGCCGAGCACGAAGCCGGTGCCGGTGGCGCGGGCATGGGCCGGGAAACCGCGCGCGAAGGCAGCATAATAGCCGCTGATCGCCGCATTGGTGAAGAAGCCGGTGATGACCGTGGCCCACTGCCATGCCGTTAGCGTGTCACGGCCGAGGCCGAACGAGGCAACGGCGACCGAGCCGATCAGCAGCATCAGCGCAGTCGGCCATTTGATGCCCAGACGCGCCATCACGAAGCCGAACAGCATCGAGCCAAAGAAGCCACCGATGTTGGCGGTCGTCAGCACAGTCGCGGCAACCGGCGGCGGATAGCCCGGAGGATAGTCGGCCACGATCTGCACCGCGAACTTCAGGATGTAGTAGAACGTGATGGTGTGGAACATGTAGCCGAAGGCGAGCAGCAGTGTAACCGGGCGCAGCTTCGGATTGGAAAGGATGTCCGTCACCTTGGGCTTGGGCTTGCTCACATCTGCCACAGGCAGGCCATCGAGCGGTTGCTTGCCGAAGGCGGCCAGCGTCTTGTTTACGCCGGCCAGATCGCCTCGCGAGGCCCGATAAGCGGCGGTTTCGGGGACGAGCAGCCACAGGGCCGGGATCAGTGCCGCGGTGACGAGGGCGCCCGCTTCGAACACGCCGTGCCAGCCGAAGGCTTCCAGGAGGCCGGCGAACTTGACCATGCCCAGCACGTCGCCCGAGGCGGCAAAGCCGCCGATAATGGCGCCCAGAGGATAGCCGGCCACGTAGACACCGATGCAGAAACGGCGCCAATGGCTGTTGCTCACCTCGGCAGTCACCGCATTGGTGGCAGACAGCATGCCGCCGATGCCGATGCCGGTCGCAAAGCGATAGGCGAACATGTCCGGGATGCCGGTCGCATGGCCTGCCATCCACATGCCGATCGCCATCACGACGAGGCAGGCGATCATGGTGAGCTTGCGGCCGTACTTGTCCGCCGCGCCGCCCAGCAGGACCGAACCGAAGCCCATGCCGACCAGCTCGGCGGACAGGACGATGCTGAGTTCGGCCCGGTCGATGCCCCAGTCCGCCGAGATGCCCGGTGCGGCGAAGGCGCTGGCCAGCACGTCGAAACCGTCAAGCGCGTTGAGCAGAACCATAAGAATCACGACGATCCACTGGCGCGCGCTCATCGGCGTGTCATTGATAATGGAAATCGGGTTTGCCCCCCCGGACGGTGCTGCCATTATTCTGGATCCTCTCTCTTGCGCGCCCTCAATCGTGGATTCGGGCCAGCATTTCCACCAGTTTTTCGACTTCTTCGGCAGTGAAGCGGCTTTTCAGCCATTCTTCATGCTCACCGATGGCCTGCTTGGCTCGGGCAAGGGCCTTGGCGCCCTCTTCCGTGAGATACAAGGCCTGCTTGCGCCCGTCCGTTTCCGACCGTTCGCGGCGCAGATAGCCGCGATCCTGCAGGCGGTTCACGATGGTCATGGTGGTGGCCCGATCCATCCGCAGACGCTGGCCCAGTTCGATCTGGGAGATACCGGGGTATTCGCCCACCAGCCACAGGACGGAAACCTGCTTCTGGGTGAGATCCAGATCGAGGAAGGTTTCGGTGAAGTGGCGATAGACCGCGCCGTGGGCCAGACGGATATGGAACCCTACGATATCATTGAGTTCGCCAACGGCATCATCATTGTTGTTGTCGATCAAAGACGACCCGTTCACTTGCCCTATCCCCACCGCTTCCCGCTTGCCTAATTGTTAGTGGAGCATACAATCTGGCGCAAGGAGAGGATGAGAGACATGGCCCATTTCCCGAATACCCCGAGCTTTACAGGATTCAACACGCCCAGCCGTATTGAGGCTGACATCTTCGACCTCTCGCACGAGGGCGAAATCCCCAAGGAAATCAACGGCGCGTTCTATCGCGTCCAGCCCGATCCGCAGTTTCCGCCGATGCTGGGCGACGATATCGCCTTCAACGGCGACGGGATGATCACCCGCTTCCACATCCATGACGGGCAGTGCGACTTGCGCCAGCGCTGGGCGAAGACCGACAAGTGGAAAGCCGAGCATGAGGCCGGCCGCGGCCTCTATGGCATGTACCGCAACCCGCTGACCGACGACCCCTCGGTCAAGGGTTCGATTCGTTCTACCGCCAACACCAATGCCTGGATTTTCGCCGGAAAATTGTGGGCGATGAAGGAAGACAGCCCCTCGCTGATCATGGACCCGGTCACCATGGAGACCGATGCGTTCCAGACCTGGGACGGCGCGATGAAAAGCCAGACCTTCACGGCCCATCCCAAGATCGATCCGGCCACCGGCAACATGGTCGCCATCGGCTATGCCGCTTCCGGCCTGTGCACCGACGATGTTTCCTACATGGAAATCAGCCCGGAAGGCGAACTGATCCGCGAAAAGTGGTTCAAGGTTCCCTATTATTGCATGATGCATGATTTCGGCGTCACCGAGGATTACCTCGTGCTCCACATCGTGCCTTCGATCGGTTCGTGGGAGCGGCTGGAGCAGAAGAAGCCGCATTTCGGCTTCGATACGACCATGCCGGTCTATCTCGGCATTATTCCCCGGCGCGACGATCTGAAGCAGGAAGACATCCGCTGGTTCAAGCGCGACAATTGCTTCGCCAGCCATGTGCTCAATGCCTGGCAGGAGGGTACCAAGGTGCACTTCGTGGTGCCCGAGGCGAAGAACAATATGTTCCCCTTCTTCCCGGATGTGCATGGCGCGCCGTTCAACGGTGCGGAGGCGATGAGCAAGCTCACTCGCTGGACGGTGGACATGGCCAGCAATGGCGAAGAGTTCGATGAAATCGTTCCGCTGACGCAGACCGCATCCGAATTCCCCCGCATCGACGATCGCTTCACCGGCGTGAAGAACCGTTACGGCTGGAGCCTGGAAATGGACATGAGCCGCCCCTGCGAACTGAAGGGCGGCAGCGCGGGCGGCTTCCTGATGAACTGCCTGTTCCTGAAGGATCTGGAAACCGGGGCGGAGCAGCATTGGTGGTGCGGGCCGGTCAACAGCCTGCAGGAACCGTGCTTCATTCCGCGCAGCAAGGATGCGCCCGAGGGCGACGGCTGGATCGTGATGGTCTGCAACCGGCTGGAAGATCATCGCAGCGATCTGTTGATTTTCGATGCTCTGGAGATCGAAAAGGGCCCGGTCGCCACGGTCAATGTGCCGATTCGCCTGCGCTTTGGCCTGCACGGCAATTTCGCCCGGGCAGAGGACATCGGTCTGGCGGCATAATCACGTGACGGCATAATCAGACGTAGTGGGAGAGGATCATTGCTGAAAACTATTATGGCCGGTGCGGCCTTGGCAATCGGCGCGCTCGCGGTATCCGGCTGCAAACAGGCCGAGGAGACTCTCCCCGAGCCGGAAGTGCGGGAGGTGAAGAGCTTCCCGCTCACTCCGGCAGTGATCGCCATGCGTTGGCAATTGCTCAATCCGGATGTGAACAGCTTCACTTTCCGCGATACGGACAAGGTATTCGAAAGCCGTCCGGTTTCGCGCGGCGGTGGCGGCGATGTGTGGGACCTGCCCAGGGGCGAGACGATGGCGATGCCCACCGATTCCTTCGAGGGCAAGGAGTACGATTACCCGCAATTCGCCGAACGGACCTTCACCAATGCGATGCTGGTGATCCGCGACGGCAAGATCGTGTTCGAGGATTATCGCAACCGTTCGGACGAGACGACGCATTTCATTTCGTTTTCCATGGCGAAGACCATCACCTCGCTGCTGGTCGGCATCGCGGTGGACCAGGGCAAGATCGCCTCGCTCGACGATCCGGCGACCAAATACGTCCCTCAGCTCAAGGGCACCGGCTATGATGGTGTGACGATCCGCCAGATCCTGCAGATGCGTTCGGGCGTCGATTATGAGGAACGCTACGATTTCGGCGCCAATCCCAGCTTCGCGGGCAAGCTGCACGAGCAGGCGATCGTGCTCAACGCCATGCGCTTTGCCGATGGCGCGCTGGAAAC
The DNA here is from genome assembly GCA_035497315.1 of Sphingomonadaceae bacterium. Lineage (GTDB taxonomy): Bacteria > Pseudomonadota > Alphaproteobacteria > Sphingomonadales > Sphingomonadaceae > Andeanibacterium. Next base: position 25 of record DATJDU010000005.1, on the reverse strand, counting down.
CGAGCGCGCGAACGATCCGGGCAGC
>DATJDU010000004.1:0-9769 GCA_035497315.1 Sphingomonadaceae bacterium | reverse complement strand
GGGTGCGGTGAATGTCATGCCGTTCCTCGTCCGGTTCCATTACACGCTCGCCGCCGGACCGTGGGGCAGGTTCGTGCTGGGCCTTGCCGCGCTGATCTGGGTGCCGGTCTGCCTTGCCGGCCTCGTCCTCAGCCTCCCGCGCGGCCGCAAGGGCACTCTGCCGGAGCGGCTGCGCACCTGGGGCCCGGCCTGGAAAATCCGCCGCAAGCAGGGATCGCGCATCTTCGCTTACGATCTGCATCGCGCGAGCGGGCTGTGGGTCTGGCCGATGATGCTGGTGTTCGCCTGGTCAGCCGTGGCCTTCAATCTCGACAGCGTCCACCAGCCGGTGCAGCGCTTCTTTGGTGCGCAGGGGCTCTATACCCCGCCGCAGAATCCCAGCCCAGCACAGGGCGAGAAGCTGAACCCGCAGGCCGCCGTGGAAATCGGCTCACGGCTGATGGCGCGTGAAGCCGCGCGGCAGGGCTTCACCATTCGCGGGCCGGAAGCGATCAGCTTCAATTCCTTTGCACACGCAATCGGCTATTATGCCCGCACCAGCCTTGATGGCCCGACCGACCGCGGCTCCACCGTGGTGTGGTTCGATGAAGTATCCGGCCGCCAGCTCGGCTTCCGCAGTCCCTTCGGCAGCACCGGGGCGGACGCCTTGGACAAGGCGGTGCGCTTGCTCCACACTGGCGATGTCTTCGGCTGGCCCTATCGCATCTTCGTCAGCCTGTTCGGCCTGCTGACCGCGGCCTCATCCATTGCAGGCGTGGTGATGTGGATCAGGCGCAGATGACAGGAAGGAAGGTCAGCCCACACTCTCGGCCTCCCCCCAACCCCCGCCAAGCGCGCGGAACAGGTCGATCTGACGGCGTGAGACGTCCGCATCCTGATCGGCCAGCGCTGCTTCCGCTTCGGCATAAGTCCGCTGGGCGTCGAGCACGCGCAGCGAATCCACCGAACCTTCGCGCAATTGGGCATCGGTGATGTCGGCCGCCCTCCGCGCCTGATCGCGCGCGGATTGCAGCGCATGGCGCCGTTCGAGCGAGCGGGCATAAAAGGAAAGCGCGGTTTCCGTCTCCTCCAGCGCGCCCAGCACTGCCCCGTCGAACTCCGCCAGGCGGCCCTGCGTATCAGCCTCAGCCGCAGCGATCCGTGCACGGGCCGGTTCCTGATTGGGGAATGTCCAGCTCAGCAGCGGGCCAAGCAGCCAGCGCAGCGGCCCTCCGCCGAAGATATCGCCGATGTCGGAGCCGGTCGAACCAATCGATCCACCCAAGGTGATACGCGGATAAAGATCGGCCGTGGCGACACCGATCCGCGCTGTGGAAGCGGCCAGACGGCTCTCGGCGGCGCGCACATCAGGTCGCCGGGCAAGCAGCGCGGCCCCATCGCCCACCGGGATCGCATGCGCGACCTCAAGACTCACCGAGCGAGTAGCGGCAATGGCAGGAAGGTCTGCCGGGGGCCGCCCGGTCAGGGTGGCGAGCCGGAACAGGGCCGCCTGCCTTTCCGCTTCTATCTGGGGAATTTCCGCTGCACGCTGATCGCGCAAGGCACCGATCTGCGCTACATCGAGCCCGGTGGCGAGGCCGGCCTCATAACGCTTGCGGGTCAGTTCGAGGGAACGATCCAGCAGTCCCACGATCCTCTGCGCCACAGCCAGCCGCGCTGCGCCCGATGCGGCGTCGGCATAGGCGCGGGTCGTATCGGCCACCACCATTACGCGCACCGCGTCGGCATCGGCTCGCGCCGCTTCGAGGTCGCCCCTGGAGGCCTCTATGTCACGCCCCACGCGGCCGAACAGGTCGAGTTCGTAACCCACTTCCAGCCCGGCATCGATCGACCAATCCTCCCGGTTCGCACCTGCGGCGCGCTGCGTCTCCGGCACGCGGCCGTAAGTTGCACCCGCACCAATGGAGCCCTGCGGCAGCCGTCCGGCGCGCGATCCGCGCAGCCCTGCCCGCGCTTTCTCGATATTGGCGAGCGCAACGCGGATGTCGGCATTGGCGGCAAGCGCATCGCTCACCAGCCCGTCGAGGACCGGATCGTCATAGAGCCGCCACCAGTCTCCAGCCGCCTGTTCGGAGCTGAAGGCCGGATCGGCTGCGGAAAGAAACGGGCCGGACGTCGCCTGGGGGCGGACGGGTGCGACGAAGTCCGGCCCGACCGCGCAGGCGGCCAGCGCCAGCGCGGATAGGGAGGCCAAAAGACCGCGAGTGGAAGCGCGAGAGAACATCATGGGAGCGGCTCCTATTCGGCGGGTTGCAGGGCGTGGTCGGCGGCGCCGTCATCGGTGGCGGGGCGGCGGCGCAATTGCGCCAGCCAGTCGCCCAGATTGCGGCAGACCACGTAGAAAGTAGGCGTGAACAGCAGGCCGAATGCCGTGACCCCGGCCATACCGAAGAACACCGCTGTGCCCAGCGCCTGGCGCAATTCCGCCCCCGCGCCGCTCGCGATCACCAGCGGCAGGGTGCCGAGGATGAAGGCGAAGCTGGTCATCAGGATCGGGCGCAGGCGCTGTTCGGCAGCATGGATCGCCGCCTCGACCGGCGTATAGCCGTGGCGCTCTTCACCCTGGCGTGCGAATTCCACGATCAGGATCGCATTCTTCGCAGCAAGGGCAATCAGCACCACCAACCCGATCTGGGTGAGGACGTTGTTGTCCATGCCCCTGATGTTGATCCCCAACATCGCGGCCAGCAGACACATCGGCACGATCAGGATGATCGCCAGCGGCATCACCAGGCTTTCATATTGCGCGGCGAGCACCAGGAAGACGAACAGCACCGCCATGGCGAAGACCAGCCCCGCCGTATTTCCGGCGAATTTCTGCTGATAGGCGATCCCGGTCCACTCATGGGTAAAACCGCGCGGCAGGGAGGATTGCGCCAGCTGTTCCAGCGTATCCAGCGAATGGCCCGAGGCATAACCCGGCGCCGTATCGCCATCCACCGCCACTGCCGGGGCGAGGTTGTAGCGAGTGACGCGGTAGGGCCCTGCCTTGTCCTCGAAAGTTGCCACGGCACCCAGCGGCACCATTGCACCATTGTCGGACCGGGTCTGAAGGTTCGCGATATCGGCCTTTGACTGGCGGAACTGTTCGTCGGCCTGGGCAGTAACCCGATAAGTCCGGCCCAATAGATTGAAATCATTGACGAAGGCAGAGCCGAGATAGACCTGCAGCGCTTCAAACACGCGTTCAGGCGGCACGCCCAGGAGTTCGGCCTTCTTGCGATCGATGTCGGCATAGACGCGCGGCGTCGCTGTATCGAAGAAAGTATAGACTCCGGAAAGCCCCTCGGTCTGGTTCGCCTTGGCGACCAGATCGTTGGAAACCTGTTCCAGCGCCTTGTACCCCTGCCCGTCGCGGTCCTCGATCATCAGGCGATAGCCGCCGGCCGAGCCGATTCCGCGAATGAGCGGGGGCTTCACGATCATCAGCCGGGCCTCGGTGATATCCGCCGTTGCCTTGCGGGCTTCCTCCATCAAACTGTCGATAGTCTGGCCATTTGCGGCGCGTTCCTCGAAATCGTCGAGCACCCAGTAAGCCGCTGCGGAGCTGGCATTGCGGGTTTCCGATGCCCCGTCGAAGCCGGAGAGCATGACCGAATTGCGGATGCCCGGGATCGGCAGCATCCGCTCAGCCACCTTCTTCATTACCTCGTCGGTGCGCGAAGTGGCGGAACCCGGGGGAAGCTGGATAATGGTGAAGAAATAGCCCTGGTCCTGCGCCGGGATAAAGCCGGTGGGCGTCCACCACAGCGATCCGATGGTCAGGGCGATCAGGCCCGCATAAGTGGCCATCATGCGCTTGGGCATGCTCACCAAGCGTGTGGTCAAACGAGCATAAGAGGTGCTGAAACGCTCGAAAGCGCGGTTGAACCGATCCCCAGCGCGCTCGACCAGAAGCTGCCAGCGCGCATGTTCCGGTGCGCGGCGAGACGGGCGCAGAAGCAGTGCGGCAAATGCCGGCGAGAGAGTGAGCGAGAGTACCAGCGAGATGATCGTCGCGGCCGAAATGGTCACGGCGAATTGCTGGTAGAACGCACCCGACAGGCCACCGATGAACAGCGTCGGCACGAAGACGGCGCACAGCACCAGCACGATGGCGACCAGGGCGGCGGCGACTTCGTCCATCGAGGCGCGCGCTGCCTGATATGGCGAGAGCCCCTCCTCGATATTGCGCTCCACATTTTCGACCACCACGATCGCGTCATCGACAACGATGCCGATGGCGAGGACCAGGCCGAAGAGCGAGAGGTTGTTGAGCGAATAGCCCAGACTTGCCAGCACCGCGAAAGTGCCGATCAGCGACACCGGGATCGCCAGCACCGGGATAACCGCTGCCCGCCATTTCTGGAGGAAGACGATGATCACCAGCACCACCAGCACGATCGCCTCGAACAAGGTGTGCACCACGGCATCCACCGATTTGGCGATGAATTCCGTGGGGTTGTAGACGATGCGATATTCCATCCCTTCCGGGAATTCCTTGGCCAGTTCGTCCATCTCGGCCTTGATACCTTCGGCGGCGGCCAATGCGTTGGAACCGGGGCGCTGGAAGGTGGGGATGATCACCGAATCCTTGTCACCCAGGTAGGCTGAGGTGCCGTAATCCTCGGCCCCCAGTTCGACCCGGGCGACATCGGAGACGCGCACCTGACGGCCTTCCGCATCCGTGCGGATCACGACATCGGCGAATTGCGCGGGCTCGGTAAAGCGACCCTGCGTTTCCACATTGAGCTGGAACGCGCTGCTGCCCGAGGGCGGCTGGCCCAGCGTACCGGCCGCAACCTGCACATTCTGTGCGCGCAGGGCGCTGACGATGTCACCGGCAGTAAGGCCATAGGCCGCAGCGCGGGTAGGATCGATCCAGACGCGCATGGAAAGATCGCGCGAACCGAACAGCTGGACATCGCCCACACCGTCAAGCCGGGCGAGCCGGTCCTTGATCCGGGTCTGGGCGTAATTGGAGAGATATTCCCGGTCGAGCGAACCGTCGGGCGAAATCAGATTCACCACCAGCAGGAAGTCGGGCGAGGTCTTTTTTGTAACCACGCCCAGCCGCTGCACGTCGGCTGGCAGGCGCGGCGTCGCGATGGCGACCCGGTTCTGCACCAGCACCTGCGCCTCGTCCAGATCGGTGCCCTGCTCGAAGGTCACGGTGATCACCACCCGCCCATCGCCGGTCGATTGGGATGATTGGTAGAGCATCCCCTCCACCCCGTTGATTTCCTGCTCGATCGGGTTCGCAACCGTCTCGGCAACGGTCTCGGCCGAGGCGCCCGGATAGACGGCCGAAACCGTGACCGTAGGCGGCACGATGTCCGGATATTGGGACACCGGCAGGAAGAAATAGGAGATCGCTCCCACCACGGTGATCAGCACGGCTATCACCGCGGCAAAGATCGGGCGGTCGATGAAAAAGCGCGAAAGGCGCATGGTTTAGCCCTCTGTCCGGATCAGTTTGCGAAGGAAGCCTTGCCGGGAAGCGGCGCGGAAATTGCGGGCGCAGCGGCCTGCTTTTCCGGGGCAATCTTGCCCTGGCGAGTTTCGACCTTGCTGCCGGGTGCGGCAAATTGCGTACCCACGACAACCACCCGGTCGGTCGGCAACAGGCCCGAGCGGATCACCCGCAGCCCATCGATCAACGGCCCGAGTTCAACCGGCTTGGCGGCGACTGTGCCGTCTTTCTTGACGACCAGCAGGATCTTGCGCGCCTGATCGGTCTGCACCGCCGTATCGGGCACCAGCAGCGCCTTCACCGTGCCGCCTGTGGCAAGATGCATATTGCCAAACATGCCGGGAGTGAGGAACAGGTCGGGATTGTCGAAGATCGCGCGGGCGCGGATCGTGCCCGAACGCGGATCGAGGCCATTGTCGGTGAAGTCCAGCCGCCCCTGATGGGCATAGTCCTTCTCGTCCTGCAACCGCACCGCAACCGCCACCCCTTCGGCCGCGCCATTGCGCTTGGCCTTGAGGAACAGCGCTTCCGAGCCTTCGAAGCTGAAATAGATCGGATCGACCGCCATCAGCGTGGTGAGCAGAGTGCCCGAACCGCCATCGCCGGAGGATACGAGATTGCCCGGATCGACCCGGCGATCCGAGATGCGGCCGGTCATCGGGGCGCGCACGGTGGCAAATTCGACATCGAGCGAGCGCGAATTGACACGCGCCTGCGCGGCGGCAAGCGCTGCGGAAGCGGCACGTTCGCGGGCGCGCAGCCGGTCGATCTCGCTTTTGGAAACACCGTCGAACTCGATCAGGCGCGTGGCCCGCTCAAGCTCGCTGCGGGCCAGAGCCTGTTCGCTGGCGGCAGCGGCGACATCGGCCTGCGCCTCACGCAGGGCGGCCGTGAAAGGGCGTGCGTCGATCGTGAACAGCGGCTGCCCCTTGCGGACGATCTGGCCATCGCGGAAATGGACGGCCGTGACGGCGCCCGAAACGCGCGGACGGATTTCGACCGAACGGCTCGCCTCGAAGCGGCCGACATAATCGTCCCATTCGGTGATCTCGCGTTGCAGCGGCGCCGAGACGGCAACGGTGGCGGGCGGAGCTTGCTGCGCTTCCGCCCCCGATCCTGCAAACAGGTACCAGGCGGCGCCCAGCGCCAGGATCACCGCAAGAATGCCAAGCGCGCGTGCACGCCCAATCTTCGGCAAGGAGACAAGCGGCTCGCTTCGTCCATCCTGAATCTCGATCGAAGTCAGCTCATTCATATTCCATACCCTGTTCGGTGGACGCACACGGTTCCGCACACAGCTTGCGAGGCCATGCGGGATTATTCCGGAAAGCATGCTTTCCGGCCGCAAACGTCCTCGCCCCTATTGTTGCGAAAGAGCCTTGAGTGGCCCCCGCCTCTGCAGACCCCGCCCGCATTCCATGCGTGCGGTGCCCGGCACCCGCGTCGCCCCGGCGGAGCGTCGTGGCCGGACGCCCACCGGGGGTCTCGCTGTCATTGGTTTTTATGATCCGCCGCTTTGCGATCCAACTTGAGGAGAGAATCGCAACACGTCATTTCATACCAGTCGGTATATAAATGAGGCATCCGAGCGTCAAGCGATATTTATACTGCCCGGTAAGGAATGTCGAGAGGGCTGCGAATCCCGATCAGGTACTGGGCCAGGTGGCAAGGCAGGTCTGAACCAATTGCTCAAGCTCCGCCTTCGGCGCCCCGGCCCCTGCCTGCACGGACATGCCCTGCAGAATAGCCGTGAGATAGGAAGCCAGTCCCGTGGGGTCCACATGGGCCGGCAGATCGCCTTCCTGCTTCGCCCGTTCGAACCGTTCCAGCAGGGACTGCTTGGCAGCCGCACCGCGCGCCACCACCTGTTCGCGAATGCTTTCCGCCTCGTCCCCGCAGGCGCTCGCGCCGATCACGGTCAGGCAACCGCGGCACTGCCCGCCGCTGTAAATCTCAAGCGCGCCGCGCAAAAAATGCTCAGCAACGCCGCGAGCGGTGGGCGCCTTCAGCCCCTCGGCCACATAAGCGAGCTTTTCGCGCTGATAGAGGTCCAGCGCCTTGGTGAAGAGCGCTTCCTTATTGCCGAAGGCCGAATAGAGGCTGGGCTTGGTAATGCCCATCGCCTCTGTAAGGTCCGCCATGGACGCACCTTCATACCCCTTGGCCCAGAACACGGCGAGTGCCGCCGCCAGAGCCTGGTCGGTATCGAATTCCCGAGGCCGCCCGCGGGCGGCACATGCCGTGGAACTTTTCATAACGCCCGGTATATATACCTCTCGCCGCGGAATTCCAATCTATTCCGCATAACGAGGGCAAGGGCGCAACGGAACAGCTAAAGAGACACTGCCTCCCTGCTGTCCGCTTCAATGCCTGCCGGGCGAGGAATGGAAGCGTTTGGTTCCTTCGAACAGGATCAACAGGCCGAAGCCCAGCGCGACGATCAGGCCAAGCTCCGCCAGCCCGAGCGAAGTGAACTTCAATATATGCTGGACTGCCGGAACCGTAAGGATGACCGCCGATCCGACGACAACGAAGGCCGCGACATAACGGAAAGCCACATTGTGCCGCAGCAGGCCGTGGCTGATCGAAGTGCTGAACGAGCGGTTCGCCAGGACCAGGGCGACAATCGCAGCCAGCAGCGAAAAGAACGCCAGCGTGCGAATCCGATTGGGCGAATATCCATAATGGCTGGCGCCGAAAGTCACGGTGCCGACAACCAGCAATGCCAGGCCGCCCTGAATGATGCCGCGCGCGACAAGCGAGCGCGAAAACAGCCGCTCGTCCGGCTTTCGCGGGGGGCGCTGCATGATCCGGCGTTCTTCCCGCTCCGCTTCGAAGACAAGCGCACAGACGGGATCGATCACCATTTCCAGCAATGCGATCTGGAGCGGCCCGAGAATAACAGGCAGGCCGAATACAAAGGGCAGAATAGCAAGCCCTGCAATCGGGACATGCGCCCCGAAGATAAAGCCGAGCGCCTTGCGGATATTGTCGTAAATCCGCCTTCCCACGCGAATGGCGCCGACGATCGCGCCGAAATCGTCCTCGACCAGCACGATCGACGACGCCTCGCGCGCGACATCCGTGCCTCGTTTGCCCATGGCGATTCCGATATGTGCCGCCTTCAGGGCAGGCGCATCATTGACGCCATCCCCCGTCATGGCGACCACTTCGCCCGCATCCTTGAGCGCGGTCACTATCCTGAGCTTCTGCTCGGGCATGGTGCGCGCAAAAACCGCGACCCTGCCGACCCGGTCGGCAAGTTCGGCATCCGAAAGCTTCGCCACATCCTGGCCCAGCATGACCTCGCCGTCCTCTATCCCCGCCTGGGTTGCTATCGCCTGGGCAGTGGCGGCGTGATCGCCAGTGATCATGACCACGCGGATACCGGCGGACTGGCACTGCTCCACCGCTTCGCGCACCCCGGCGCGGAGCGGATCGGCAAGGCCCGCAAGGCCGAGCAGGCGAAAGGCGTGATCGGCATGCCCCTTGGCACCGTCGCCTTCTGCCGCTTCGGCCGAGGCGACGCCCAGCACCCGCACCCCGCGTGACGCCATCTCCTGCGCCGCAGCCTCAAGCCTCTCCAGCTCGGCTCCTTCCAGGCCGCATAACCGGGCCACCGCCTCCGGCGCGCCCTTGGCGGCGACCAGGAGAGGGCCCTCCTCCCCATTCGCGCGCCACATATTCGATACGGCCAGCAAATCCGGGGTCAGCCCATAGCTCTGGATCAGTTCCATACCGTCCCCGGCGGTGGCCCCGGCATCCCGGGCAGCGACGTGGAAGGCCACTTCCATCGGATCGACAGGCACGGGCGCACTCGCAAGGGCGGAGGTTTCGAGCAGCGCATATCCTCGCGGATCGTTCAGCCATTGCCCGACGGGCCCGGCTTCGCCGCCGGGCAGCCATATTTCCGCAACGGTCATGCGGTTCTGGGTCAGCGTTCCGGTCTTGTCGGTACACAGGACCGTGGCGGAGCCCATGGTCTCGATAGCCGAAGTCCGGCGGGTCAGCACCCCGACCTGCGCGATCCGCCAGGCGCCCATCGCAAGGAAGATCGTCAGGACCACCGGGAATTCTTCGGGAAGCAGCGACATGGCAATGGCGATTCCGGCCAGGAAAGCGTCCAGCCAGGACCCCCGCATGAGACCATATAGCACCACCACCAGCCCGGCGACCGCGATCCCGCCGGCCGCGCACAGGGCCACGATGCGGGTAGTCTCGGCCTTGAGCTTCGGCGCCTCTGTCTCGAGCGAGGCAAGCGACTGGCCGATCTGCCCGATCCGGCTGCGGGTGCCGGTGGCAGTGGTCCGGGCAAGG
>DATJDU010000003.1:0-6003 GCA_035497315.1 Sphingomonadaceae bacterium | reverse complement strand
CCCGGCGGCTTCGCGGTCGAATATACGGCGGAACTGGAACAGGTCGATTTCGCCGCTCACCAGCCGAAGGTCCACGAACCCGCGCCGCGCATAATGGACCAGTGGGGCATTGGCATAGGCGGACCGCAAACGATGCCCCATGCAGCGCCCGACCCCTGTCTCTTCCATCCGGCGGATATCTGACCATGGCTCTGTTCGAATACTTCCCTAACTACATCTGGAACCTGTCGGTCGCCATGGCGCTGGAAAGCGGTGCCAAGATCGGCGAGATCGTGGACATGTGCGCCCCCATCAGGGAGGCGGCAGAACGCGGCGACGCCGGCACACCGGACTTCATGCGCCAATGGGTAGCCATGGCGCAGACGCTGCTGGAACTGGCAACCGAGGACGAGGATCGCGGTCGCGGATTTTCGGCATCGGACAAGCTGGAGCGGGCCTCGCTCTATCTGCTGGTGGCCGAACGCATGCAGCAGCAGGGATCGGCCGGGCGCGAGGAAACCTATCGCAACGCTCTTGCAGCGTTCGAACGGTCCACGCGGCTCGGATCGTTGAACCGCGAACGGGTCGAAATCCCCTTGTCGCAAGGCACCATGCCCGCCCTGCTGGTACGCGGTACCGGTGAAGGCCCTCGCCCGGCAGTGGTCTATTGCAACGGGCTAGACAGCTGCAAGGAACTGCTGGTCTGGTCACGATTGCCCGAGGCACTCGCGCGGCGGGGAATTTCCACGCTCTGCGTGGACCAGCCGGGTACGGGTGAAGCCTTGCGCCTGCAGGGACTCCCGGTCGATCCGGCCTCGGAACACTGGGCATCGAAAGCGGTCGACTGGCTGGAGCGGGACGAGGCGATCGACGCTGCCCATATCGGCATGGTGGGCATATCGCTCGGCGGCCATTTCGCCCCCCGCGCGGTGGCCTACGAACCGCGCTTCGCCAGCGGGGCCGTGTGGGGCGCGAACCACAATTGGCGCGAAGTACAGGACCGGCGAATGCGCCGCGAAGGCGAAAACCCGGTTCCGCATTATTGGGCGCATGTCTTCTGGGCTTTCGGCGCCAGCGACATGGAAGACTTCCTTGAGAAGTCCACCGACATGAACCTGAACGGCCATATGGACCGGATCACGGTCCCCTTCCTTGTGACCCATGGCGAAAGCGACCGGCAGATATCGGTCGAATACGCCCATCAGGCCTACGACCAATTGGTCAATTCGCCGCGCCGCGAACTCAAGATCTTCACCCGGCGCGAAGGCGGAGTGGAGCATGTCGGGGCGGACAACATGTCCTACGCCAGGGACTATATCGCCGACTGGTTCGCAGAAACGCTGGGAGGGAATACGGCATGAACGAGCGGCCCGTCAGGCGCATTGTCACCGGCCATGATGCGGAAGGCCGGGCCATCTTCCAGGAAGATGGCCCCGTACCGCGCGTGCAGCGGATCGGCGGTGAGCATGGCCCATTGTTCTTCGAAGTGTGGAACACGCGCGAGACGCCGGCCACGATCGACCGGGCCTCGGGCGAGCCTGCGGAGGAAGGCATCCAGCTTGTTCCACCAGCCAATGGTACGCGCATCAGGGTGCTGGACATTCCGCCCGACGGGGACCGGCTGGACAATGTCACCCCTGAACAGGCACGCGCCCATTTCGCGGAGGTCGGCGCGACAGACGCCGCATCGCACAGCGGTGCCGGAAGCCGCCACGCCCACATGCATCGCACGCAGTCAGTGGACTACGGGATCGTTCTGGAGGGCGAGCTTACGCTGATCCTTGATGAGGGCGAAACTGTCTGCCGCGCGGGCGACATTATCGTGCAACGCGGGACCAATCACGGCTGGGCAAACCGGACGGACCGCAATTGCCGGATCGCCTTCATTCTGATCGATGGCCACTATGTGGACGGGCTGGCATGAGGCTGGCCACCCGCCGCAATGCCGCGCCCGACGGGGAACTCGTCGTCGTCTCCCCGGACGGATCGCGCTATCTTCCCGCCGGGCCACAATGGGCCTGTCTGCGCGAAGCGCTGGAACGCTGGAGCGAGGCCGAAGGCCCCCTGCACATGCTGGCGGATCGCCTCGCACAGGGTGACGGCGAAGCGCTCGATACCGACAGCCTCCTCGCCCCCCTGCCCCGCGCCTGGCAATGGCTGGACGGGTCCGCTTTCCACACCCATGCCGAACTGATGCAGGTCGCCTTCGGTCACGATCCGATCGAGCACGACAAGCCGCTGATGTATCAGGGCATGTCGCATATGTTCCTAGGCCCGCGCGAGCCTGTGCCCTTCATGTCCGAGGACGACGGGATCGACTTTGAGGGCGAATTCGCAATCGTCACCGATCATGTCCCCATGGGCACCGGACCGGAGGACGCGTTGGGCCATGTGAAGCTGGTGCTCCAGCTCAACGACTGGTCGCTGCGTGCGCTGGCTGTGCCGGAAATGAAGACCGGATTTGGCTGGATCCATGCCAAGCCTGCCTGCTCCATGGCCCCCATCGCGCTGACGCCGGACGAATTGGGCGACGCCTGGCACGATGGCCGCGTATGCCTGGATCTGCTCATCGACTGGAACGGCAAGCGCTTCGGCTCTGCCAATGGCCGGGAAATGGCCTTCGGTTTCCACGAGCTGATCGCGCACGCCGCGTATAGCCGGGACCTGGCCCCAGGCACGATCATCGGCTCGGGCACCGTGGCCAATGCCGCCTATGCGACAGTGGGTTCCAGTTGCATTTCGGAGCGGCGCGCGATCGAGATCATCGCGGATGGAGCGCCGACCACCAGCTTCATGCACTTCGGCGACCGCTTGCGCATGGAGGCCGCAGACGCGCACGGAACCGCCATCTTCGGCACCATCGACCAGCAGATTATCCGACATCCGGCCGCTTCGACCAACCAATCATAACCCGGCCCGAATGGCCCCGAAACGGGCATCGGGCAGGCACCAAGGGAGAAAGACCATGAACAAGCGCATCCTGACCGTTTCACTGTTCGCTGCGGCAAGCGGCATCCTCTGCGCCCCGCTGGCACCGACACTGGCAAACGAGACAGCACCCGCGCCTGTAGGGCCATATTCCGTGGAAGCCACGCCGGTCGGAACGCTGCTCGACGATCCTGCAGCCGTCGAAATCCTCAAGCGGCTGATCCCGACGGTCTATTCCAATGAGATGTTCCAGACGATGGGCCGCGCGCAGACCCTCAAAGCCATTCAGCAATATGAGCCGGTCGCGCTGAGCGATGAAATCCTCGGTCGGATACAGGCGGAATTCGACAAGCTGCACCCGAAGAAATAGACCGTTGCTATCAGATGACGAGGCGCTGGTTGATGATGCCAGCGACCTTGATCATCTACATATCATCGCGCAAATCCGCATCCACAGTCGCTGCGAACGGATCGAGATCGCGCGTAGTCCACCGCCCATCGACTGGAATGAACAGTGCAAGCGGTTTGCCTGATTTCCTCCCTGTCAGAACGCGGCATGCAGGCCGATCGTGAGACTGGGCGGCCGCTGCGGTGTGTATTGCCTGAACTGCGCAAAACGTAGCGGATTGCCATATGCAAGCTCGTCGGCACTGCCCCTGAACAGATTATCGAGCCCCAGCGACACATCGACGCTGCCGAAGTCGAGGCGCCCTTCGAGGCTGCTCTCAAGATAGTCGCCGATTGGGCGGTCCACTACCGGGTCGAAACTGAGGCGTGCCGGCCCGATGTAACGTAACTTCATACGGAGCGAGGCGCCTGCGCGGCCCAGCCGGAATGAATATTCTAGCGTCCCGCGCAGGACATATTCCGGAACCACGGGAAGACGCCGGTCATCAAGCTCGATCCCCAGATCGTTGCGGACGAGCCGCGCATCCTGAAACGTGCCACCTGCCGAGACTCTCCACGCCTCCCCGACAGGCAAGGTCAGCGCGCCCTCCAGCCCGACAATCTCTGCATTTCCCGCATTCTCAGTCTCGATCAGGCCGTTGGCCTGAAGCATGTCGGATTGCATATCCTGCCAGCGGGTGAAGTAGGCGCCCAGTTCAAGCTGCCCGGCCACACCGATCTGCTGGCGCCACCCTGCCTCGAAGGTCTCCAACTCGTCGCCCTTCAGGCGCTCGAGATCACCGGACGCAGCGATGTCCAGCCCGCCCTCGCGGATTGCAGAACCATAGCGCAAGAAGGCCAGCCGCTGGCTATCCGGGCGCCAGGAGAAAGCAAGTGCGGGAGTCAGCCCCGTCCGTCCAAGATCGCGCGCGGCCGGGCCGGAAGGCAACATCCGCGTTTCGGAAACTTTGCTGTGAAACAGCCGCGCACCCGCGTCCACAGTGAAACCCGAGCCGAGCGGGAGCGAAACATCGCCAAAGGCAGAAAGATCAGTTGTAATGCGGCGATCGTCGTCAATCACAAGCTCACCCGATGGCGCAGCGGAAAGCGCCCAGAGGTCGTGCTGACGTGCCTCAACGGCAGATATACCGGCAAGCCATCGCAGGTTCCCGATCATGGCCCCGATGCGCGCCTCATTATCCCACACGCGATATGTCCTCGCCACGGCCAGGGTCCGGGGCCCAGCCAAACCGAAACTCTCCGCCCCCTGCGTTGCGTCGTAAGTGTCGTTCACCTCATGCCAAGTCATCGCACTGCTGAGCACAATATCCGCCCCGCCGCTTTCTCTCCCAATCCTGAGCGAGGCGTGCCGCAGATCATTGTCATGCGGCTCGGCGATCTGCCCCGGGCGCGAGCGGGCAGCGGGCTGATAGACATATTGGCTATCGCGCGATTCCAGCCATTGGCCGAAACCCGTCAGATCGAACCGCCAGCCGCCGCCGGGATCGACCCCCAGGCCAAGCCGCGCGCCAAGAAGCTGGCTGGAATTGCTGTCTGTCCGATCTCCGGTATCGACCCAGCCGGGCTGCAGACGCGAATAACCCACCAGCCGGACTGCCGCCACTCCAGTCCTGAGCGGCAGGTTCGCAACCGCCGCAGCATCGTAGCCCAATCCTCCCGCCACCAGGGCCTCCGCACCCCCGGAGAGCGAGAATGCCATATCTTCCAGTTCGGCCTTCCGGGTGACCAGATGGTAGATTCCGCCCAGCGCGCCCGTTCCGTAGAGCGCACCTTGCGGACCCTTGAGTACCTCGACCCGTTCCATATCGACCAGCGCGATATCGGGATCGGGCGCGGCATAGGTCAGCCTTGCATCGTCGAGTATGACGGCAACAGTCGACTGGCTCTCCCCACTAAAAGGGCTGTCGGCAACCCCCCGGAGGAACAGGCGGCTGCGGCCAGAGCCGGAAGCCGTGAGCGTCAAGCCGTCAATCTCGGAGGCAACATCCGCCGTATGCCCCGCCCTACCTTGTCCGACCGGACCGTCTTCGCCCAGATCTACTGTCGAGACGGACATTGGCAAGTCGAGCAGGCGCGAATTGCGCTTGGCCGCCGTGACGATGATCGGTTCCCCGACGGCTTCCGCAGCCTGCCCCGGCCGCAGCTCGGGGCGCGAAGCCGCCGGGGCCCGTGGCGGCACCCGCTCGATCCGCCACGCCGTAGGGCCAACTCGATGGGCGCGATAACCAGTGCCAGCGAGCAGCACGTTCAGCGCATCGCCCACGCTGAGGGCGCCCTTCACCGCGCGGGAACGGATGTGGGGCAGCACGCCATCCGTGCCGATGGAGACACCCGCCTCGCGAGAAAGTCGCGCTATGGCACTGCTCAGGTCCGCAGACGGGATGTCGATGCGCTGCCGGTCACCCTCAGCGTTCGCGGGGCTCCAGGCGATAGCCATCGCCGCTGCGGCCAAGCTCAAGGTCCATGAGCTGGGAAAGATCGCGCAGCGCCGCCTTACCATCGCCGATGACCAGTGTTCCCGTAAATCGCCGGCCACGAACCTCTTCCGCCACCGACACCTTCACCCTTAAAGACGAAAATATTTGGCCGTCCTTGGTCTGGAGGAGACCTCAACGGACAAGTTGTTGGTGAGGGTTCCGTACGGGGGAAAGTATGAGATTTCAAGTGCACAATGGTGCAAGGGGGAGG
>DATJDU010000002.1:0-83544 GCA_035497315.1 Sphingomonadaceae bacterium | reverse complement strand
GGCGGCTGGACCTACATCCTGGCCTATCGCGCGCATGGCGTGCTCTATGTTGGCGTCACTTCGGACATAGATAAACGCATGTGGCAGCATCGCAAGGGGCAAGGTTCTGCCTTTTGCCGCAAATATGGCATCGACCTGTTGGTTCTGGCTGAACAACATCCGACGATCGAGGAAGCGATCTCTCGCGAGAAGCAGCTCAAGAACTGGAAGCGGGAGTGGAAGATCGAACTGATCGAAGCCGTCAATCCCGAGTGGCTGGACTTAGGGGCGAATTTCACCCGATGATCAACGTCGTCCCGGACCTGATCCGCGACCGCTGGCCTCCTTGGGGCCTGGCTCGCAGCGATCCCGGGTCAAGCCCGGGATGACGAGTGGGGCCAGCGGTCCCGGCGTTCACCGGGACGACGGGATATTGGCCGCCGTCCTTGTCTGCACCTGTATGCCATTCATCCCTTGCATATACCTTCCCTGAACCCCTATATTGATGCTTCAAACATCAAGATTCACATATGATAACCGCCCAGCAAATCCGCGCCGCCCGTGCGCTCCTCGGGATCGACCAAAAGCAGCTGGCCGAGCTGGCGGGCGTGTCCCTACCAACCATCCAACGGATGGAAGCATCCGATGGCCAGGTGCGCGGCACGGTGGATACGCTGGTGAAAGTGATCGGCGGGCTGGAAAAGGCCGGGATCGAGATCATCGGCGAACATTCGCCCAGCGCGGGGATCGGCCGGGGCGTGCGCCTGCGGGAGACCATGGCGGGCGCTTCCAGCGGCGCGGATGCCTCCCTGCTGTATGACAAGCAGGCGCCTGCTCCCACAGGCAAGCCGGGGCACGAATGATGAATTTGCCCCCCGCCTTTACGCCCAAGCTGATCACTTCCTTCCGGGAAGGATACACCATGGCCCGCCTGCGCGCCGATGCGCTGGCGGGGCTGACCGTGGCCATCGTCGCCCTGCCCCTGTCCATGGCGCTGGCCATCGCCAGCGGCGCCTCGCCCGACAAGGGGCTGATCACGGCCATCGTCGCGGGCTTCCTGATTTCCGCATTGGGCGGATCGCGCGTGCAGGTGGGCGGGCCGACCGGCGCCTTCGTAGTGGTGATCGCGGGCGTGATCGCGCAGCATGGCTATTCCGGGCTGGTGCTGGCCACCATATTGGCGGGGATCATCCTGATCGTGGCGGGTTACGCGCGGCTGGGGCAATTGATGCGCTTCGTGCCCATGCCGGTAGTGACGGGCTTTACCGCCGGGATCGCGGTGATCATCGCCACCAGCCAGGTAGGCGATTTCCTGGGCCTCCATGCAGGCAAGGTGCCGGCCGAATTCCTCGGCAAATGGGAAGCCTATCTGGGGGCCATGGGCACGATCTCGTGGTCTGCGCTGGGCGTGGGTGCGGGATCGCTGGCGCTGATCCTGCTGCTCAAGCGGATCAATCCGAAGCTGCCGGGCTATCTCATCGCCATTGCGCTTGCATCGGTGGCCGTGCTGCTGCTGCGCCTGCCGGTGGAGACCGTGGGCGCGCGCTTCCCCGATATGCCCACCAGCCTGCCCCTGCCGGAAATGCCGCATTTCACTCTGCAGATGCTGCGCGATGTGCTGCCTTCGGCTTTCACTATCGCCTTTCTGGCCGGGATCGAGGCCCTGCTTTCCGCCGTGGTGGCCGATGGGATGACCGGATACAGGCACCGCCCCAATCAGGAACTGGTAGGCGAAGGCGTGGCCAATCTCGCCTCCGCCCTGTTTGGCGGACTGCCCGCCACCGGTGCCATCGCCCGCACCGCCACCAATATCCGTGCCGGTGCGCAGACCCCGGTGGCAGGGATGATCCACGCGCTGGCGCTGCTGGTGGTGCTGCTGGTGGCTGGCGGGCTGGTGGCCTATGTGCCCATGCCCGCGCTGGCCGCGATCCTCCTGATCGTGGCCTGGGGCATGAGCGAAGCCGAACGCTTCCGCATGCTGCTGCGCATGGATGCGGGCGAGCGGACGCTGCTGCTGCTGACTTTCGGCCTCACCGTGCTGGTGGACCTTACCGTGGCGATCGGCGTTGGCGTTACGCTCGCCTCGCTGCTGTTCATGGCGCGCATGGCCAGTGCCACCGGCGTTCTGGCCGACGATCAGAGCGTGGAAGACCCCGGCCAGCGCGCTGCCCTGCCGCAGGGGGTGGAAGTGTTCCGCATCGCCGGGCCGATGTTCTTCGGCGTGGCGGGCGACATGCTCGATACGCTGACCCGCATCGGCCAGGTGCCGCGCGCGGTGATCCTGCGGCTGGACCGGGTGCCCTATATGGATTCATCGGGCCTCGGCGTGCTGGAAACCTTCGTCCGCCAGGCGCAGGCGCGCGAAATGCGGGTGATCCTGTGCGATATGCGCCCGCAAGTCTGGGAAACGCTCGCCAAGGCGCAGCCCCGCTTTGCCGGGGCCGAACGGGTGAAATCGCTGAGCGCCGCCATCGCCCGGATCGATCGACGCGAGACCGACTGACCCCGCGCACCAAAGCAGCCCTTGCGCATTCCTTTCCGATCAGACCATGATGGCGGCCTGACCCGTTAAGAGGAAGGAATTGGGGGATGCGTTTGACTGGATTCAAGGGGCCGGGCCTTGCCGCCGCAGCCCTGTGCCTTGCTGCCGCCGCGCCGGCGCAGGCCGAATGGGTGGCGAGCTGGACCGCCGCCCCCCATGCGCCGCTGGGCACCGAAGGGCCCTTTGCCGCCGCATCCTATGACAATGTCACCCTCAGCCAGATCCTGCGGCTGAGCGAAGGCGGCACCAGCGTGCGGCTGCGCTTTTCCAACCGTTACGGCACTGGCCCGCTGGAAATCGGCACAGCGCGGATCGTTCAGATCGACGATGCGGGCAAGGAAGTGCCCGGCACCGCCCGCGCGCTGACCTTCGGCGGCGTGGCTGGCGCGGTGATCCCGCGCGGCGCGCCTTTCGCCAGCGATGCCGTCGCGCTCGACCTGCCCGATCTGGCGCGGGTGAAAGTGGAATTCTATCTGCCCAAGCCGACCGGCCCCTGCACCTGCCACCTGACCGGCATGGACGAACTGGCCGTCTCGCCTCCGGGCAATCATGTCGGCACGCCGTTCGAGCCAGCCTCCAAGGCCCAATACCGCGCCTTCCTGAGCGTGGTGGAAGTGGATTCGCCCGATGCCAGGGGCACTATCGTGGCCTTCGGCGATTCGATCACCGATGGCGTGGGCTCTACCCCCGGCACCAATCGCCGCTGGCCCGATATCCTCGCCGACCGGCTGCAGGCGGCAGGCAAGGAATGGGCCGTCGCCAATGCGGCGATCAGCGGCAACCGTATCCTGAGCCCGGGCATGGGCGAGGCGGCGCTGGCCCGCTTCGACGAGGATGTGCTGAGCCTGCCCAATGTGAAATATCTGATCGTGTTCGAAGGGGTGAACGACATCGGCAACCGCTTCGGTAATCGTGGCGGGCCGCAGCTTCCGGGGCTGGACCAGCCGCAGATCACGGTCGAACAGATGATCGCGGGCTATAAGCAGATCATCGAGCGCGCCCATCAGAAGGGCATCAAGGTGATCGGATCGCCCATCGGCCCCTATAAGGGCGCCAGCTACTGGACCGAAGAGGGCGAAGCCGCGCGCCAGAAGATCAACGACTGGATCCTCACCAGCGGCGCCTTCGATGGCATCGTGCGGCTGGATACCGCCTTTGCCGATCCGGCCGATCCGCGCGCCATGCGCGAGGGCTATCACATGGGCGACCATCTGCATGGCAGCGATGCCGGGCTGAAGGCGGTGGGCGAATCCATCGACCTCAAACTGTTCAAGGCGCACTGACCGGCGGGGATGCGGGGCCCGTTCAATCGCCCAGGAACGGCCCCGAAATCTCCGGCGTGATGCGCTGCGGGCGGCCGCTGGCCTTGTCGATCATCGCCCAGACGGAACGCACCTGCACGATCGGCTTGCCCGCCGCATTGGTGAAATCCACGCAGCGCAGGAAGCGTGCGCCCTGCGGCGGATCGGGAATGAAAGTGCGCGCGGTCACTTCCTCCCCCTCCACGATATTGCCGCGATAATCGATCTCGTGGCGGGTTACGAACCAGACATATTTCGCCTGATGCTCCACGGGGGCAACCGCTTCCCAATGGGCGGTAGCAATATCCTGCACCCATTGCAGCCAGACCATGTTGTTCACATGGCCGTTGAAGTCGATGTGCTCCGGCCCGGCGGTGAAGGTCAGGGTGAAACTGTTGCTCATCGCGGACTCCCGCAGAATCCCCGGATGGGGAAGATTATTCCACCACCCCCAATTGCCACAGGATGAAGGCGAATTCCTCCGCCGTTTCCTTCAGGCTTTCGAACCGGCCGGACTTTCCGCCATGGCCCGCGCCCATATTGGTCTTGAGGATCAGCTCGTTGGAATCGGTCTTCAGCTCGCGCAGCTTGGCTACCCATTTGGCCGGTTCCCAATAGGTCACGCGCGGGTCGTTCAGCCCCGCCGTCACCATGATCGGCGGATAGGGCTGCGCCTTCACCTGATCGTAGGGCGAATAAGAGCGGATCAGTTCGAAGGCTTGCTTGTCTTCAATCGGATTGCCCCATTCGGGCCATTCGCCGGGAGTGAGCGGCAGGGAAGCGTCCAGCATGGTCGCCAGCACGTCCACAAAGGGCACATGCGCCACCACAGCGCCCCACAGCGCCGGGTCTGAATTGACTACCGCGCCCATAAGCTCGCCGCCAGCCGAGCCGCCGGAAATGCTGATCCGCCCCGCCTTGGTATAGCCGCGTTCCACTAGGCCCTTCGCCACATCCACGAAATCGGTGAAGCTGTTGGTCCGGCGTTCCAGCTTGCCCGCCTTGTACCAGGCACGGCCCAGATCGTCGCCGCCGCGAATATGGGCGATGGCATAGGCAAAGCCGCGATCCACCAGGCTTAGCCGCGTGGTGGAGAAGCCCGGCTCGATCGAAATGCCATAGGCGCCATAGCCATAGAGGTGCAGAGGGCCGGGCGAGACGCGATCCTTGCGATAGACCACGCTGACCGGAATCGTCGTGCCATCGCGCGCGGGGATCTCCAGCCGCTCGGTCGTATAGAGCGAGGCATCGTAGCCCGAGGGGATTTCCTGCACCTTGAGCAGGTCCATGCTGCGATCCGCCACGCCGTAATCATAGACGGAGCGCGGGCTGACCATGCTTTCATAGGAGAGGCGCACCTTATCCATCGCCCATTCGGGGTTGTCGCCCAGCCCGGCGACATAGCTCGCCTCGGGGAAAGTGATCGGCTCTATCCGGGCGGGATCGTCATAATAACGCACTTCCACCTGATCGAGCCCGGCGAGGCGGCCTTCGATCACGTAGAAATCGCGGAACAGGTCCACCCCGGTCAGGTAGAAATCGTCAGACCCTTCGATCAGCGTGCTCCAGTTGCCCGGATCGCTGAGCGGTGCGGTGGCGAGGCGGAAATTCTCATGCGTGTCGTTGGTGTGGATGAACAGCGTACCGTCGCGAATATCGACCTCGTATTCGACCCCCTTCTCTCTTGGTCGGACAAGCAGCGGCTCGGCCAGCAGATCGTCTGCCGGGATCAGTCTCACTTCGCTGGTTTCGTGATCGCCGGACTGCAGGATAATCCATTTCTCCTGCGCGCCCAGTGCAACCCCGCAGGAAAAAGCCTCGTCGGGATCGTGATAGATCACCACATCCTCCCGCGAGTCGGTGCCCAGACGGTGCAGCTTGACCGTGCGGTGTCGCCAATGTTCGTCGCTGAGGCTGTAGAGCACCGCGTCTTCCCCGGCGCTCCAGACAATGTTGCCGATGGTCCCTTCGACTTCGCTGTCGCCCCACTTGCCAGCCGCACCGGGTACCTCGTCCTGCAGATCATCCAGGCCGACCAGTTTGCGGAAGCGGATCGTATAACGCTCGGACCCGTTGGTGTCGGTCGAATATGCCAGGAAACGGCCGCTCGGGCTGACCGAGATCGCGCCAAGGCGAAAATATTCGTGCCCCTCGGCCAATGCGATCTCGTCCAGGATCAGCTCGTCCGCGCTGCCATCTGCAGGTGCGCCGACGGGCCTGCGCCACCATTTCTTATACTGGGCGCCTTCCTCGAACTCGATCCAGTAGAGCCAGTTGCCGTCCTTCTGCGGCACGGATTTATCGGCTTCCTTGATCCGGGCGCGCATCTCGGTGAACAGATCGTCGATCAGGGGCTGGTGCGGCTTCATCCGCGCCTCGAACCACGCATTCTCCGCCTCCAGATGGGCGAGCACTTCCTTATCCGTCACTTCCGGATAGAGGGGATCGCGCAGCCATGCGTAATCGTCGGCCACGATGATGCCGTGATGGGTGACGGAATGGGGCTTTTTCGCCGCGATGGGCGGAGTGGCGGGAGCGGCGCTGGGCTTTGCAGGTGTGGTATCAGGCATAATCCCGCCCTATGTTGGTGCGGAAAGGACCGCAAGCAATGCTGATGCAAACACATGAAGCCCGTCTTACCGCCCTGAGGAAGGAACTCGCCTCACGCGGCCTCGACGGTTTCGTGGTGCCGATTTCCGACGAACATATGAGCGAATATGTCGGCGCCTATGCCCAGCGCCTGGAATGGCTGACCGGCTTCGGCGGATCGGCGGGGTCGGCCGTAGTGCTGGCAGAAGCCGTCAATGGAAAGGGCGCCGCGATCTTCATCGATGGGCGCTATACTTTGCAGGTGCGCGATCAGGTGGACGGGGCGCATTGGGAATATCAGGGCGTGCCCGAAACCAGCCCTGCCAGATGGCTGGGCGATAATGCCCCCGATGGCGCGACGATCGGCTATGACGCATGGCTCCATTCCAAAGGCTGGGCCGAGGCCGTGGCCCGCGCTCTGGCGGCGAAGGGCGGCAGGCTGGTTGCGGTGGAGAGCAATCCGGTGGACGCCGTGTGGCAGGACCGGCCCGAGCCTTCACTCGCCCCCGCGCTGGTTCATCAGGATATTCATTCCGGCAAATCCAGCGCCGAAAAGCGCGCTGAGCTGGGCGAATGGCTCAAGACCCATGGGCTGGACGCGGCGGTGATCGCAGCGCTCGATTCCGTCGCCTGGCTGCTCAATATCCGCGGCACCGATGTGGAGCGCACACCGGTGGCTTTGTCCTATGTCGTCGCCCATGCCGATGGGACGGCGGATCTGTTCATCGCGCCTGAAAAGGTCACGCCCGAACTGGTTGCCCATCTGGGCAATGCGGTGCGCCTGCGCGACAAGGCCGAATTCGTCCCTGCGCTGGAGGAACTGCATGGCAGGCGCGTGGCGGCCGATCCCACCAATTGCGTGGCGGGCATCTTCGCCGCGCTGGACAATGCGGGCGCCGTGGTGGTGGAAACAGGCGATCCCTGCGTGTTGCCCAAGGCCATCAAGAACCAGGTCGAGCTGGACGGCCACCGCGCCGCCCAGGCGCGTGACGGGGCCGCAGTGACGCGCTTCCTCCACTGGCTGTCGGTGGAAGGGCCCAAGGGCAATGTCACCGAACTTTCCGCCGCAGAGGCGCTGCACCAGTTCCGCCGCGAATGCGGGGATTTGCGCGATCTTTCCTTCGACACCATCTCGGGCGCGGGGCCCAACGGGGCCATCGTTCATTACCGGGTGAGCGAGGAGACCAATCGCAGGCTGGAGCCGAACAGCGTCTATCTGGTCGATTCGGGCGGACAATATCCAGACGGCACGACCGATATCACCCGCACCGTGTGGATCGGCCCCGGCGAGCCGCCGCATGAAGTGAAGGACCGCTTCAGCCGCGTGCTGCGCGGCAATCTCTCGCTTGCCACCCAGACCTTCCCCTTGGGGACCACCGGTAGCCAGCTCGACACGCTGGCGCGGCAATATCTGTGGAAGGCAGGGCTCGATTACGCGCATGGCACCGGCCACGGCGTGGGCAGCTTCCTTTCCGTGCATGAAGGGCCGCAGCGGATCGCCAAGGCGCGTGGCGGACAGGGCGGAAGCGAGCAGGAACTCCTGCCCGGCATGATCCTTTCGAACGAGCCCGGCTATTACAAGACCGGCGCATATGGCATCCGCATCGAGAATCTGATGACCGTGGAAGAGCGCCACATTCCCGGCTCCGAAGGCCAGTGGCTGGGCTTCGAGACGCTCACCCTGGTGCCGATCGACCGCCGCCTGATCGATCTGGCGCAAGTGACCGACCACGAACGCGCGTGGTGGGACTTCTATTGCGCGCGGGTGTGGGACGTGATCTCCCCCCAACTTGAGGGTGAGGCGCTTGCCTGGCTGGAGGAACAATGCGCCCCGTTGTGAGGGGGTGAGCGGAAGGGAACAATGCAATGACGCGGCACGTGCTGGAAACCAATCCCATCCATCTGGGCAGGGCCGCCAGCGCGATCCCGCAGCCCGATTTCCCGCGCGATGAGCGGGCGATGCAATGGTATGCCGATTATTCCGCCCGCCACGAGGATGACGGCACCGAGGGACGGCTCGTCTCCCTGTTCCGCTTCACCGAGGACTGGGCCGGATGGGAAATGCATCCGGCAGGCGACGAAGTGGTGGTCTGCATTTCGGGCAGTATGGAACTGATCCAGGAAATGGAAGACGGCAGCCATGTCCGCACCCGGCTTTCGCCAGGCGAATATACGATCAATCCGCCCGGCACATGGCACACCGCGGATATTGCGGACGAGGCGACGGGCCTGTTCATCACCGCCGGAGCAGGCACACAGCACCGGCCGCGTTAGGCGAAGAGCCCCGCCTTCTTGCGCGCGGATGAATAAGGCCTTCGCGGCGCGACATTTCGCGACAAATTTGCCTTTGCACGGCATAAACGCGCGACAAGCCGGGCCTAGAAGCGACTTCATGGACTGCGGGGCCAGATCAGTCCCCTCCCTCCCGCTAGGCCCCGCAGTTCCCTCATTCCGGCTTTTCGGATTATGGAGCCCCTTACGATGCGCAAGATCACTCTCGCCCTTTCCGCCGCAGCCTTGGCCATCGCCGGCGCGGCCGTTGCTCAACCCGGCGCCCAAACCGGCGCTATGGGCCCTGGCGGACCAGGCGCCGGTAAATCGCCGTCCACCCGCGCCGAAATGACAAAGCATCTCGACGAGATGTTCGCCCAGCTCGACACAAACAAGGATGGCAAGCTCGACGCCAAGGACCGCGAAGCGCGCGAGGCTGAACGCTTTGCCCAGCTCGACAAGGACGGCAATGGTTCGCTGAGCCTGCAGGAATTCTCGGCCGCCCGGCCCGGCCCTGGTGGACCGGGCATGCGAGGCCCCGGTGGTCCCGGCGGCAAGCGTATGGGCATGGCGCCTGATGGACCGCCCCCGATGGGCGGCAAGGGCGAAGGCCGGGGCAAGGGCATGAAGGGCCATCGCGCAATGGGCCCTGGCGGGCCAGGCGCAATGATGGACCCCATGGCCGCCGACACCGACAAGGATGGCGCGATCTCCAGAGAAGAGTTCAAGGCAGCCGCCCTTGCCCGCTTCGACGAAGCCGACACAAATCGCGACGGCACGATTTCCAAGGCCGAGCGTCAGGCTGCCAAGCAGGACCGCAAGGCGGAACGGCGCGCCGCACGCCAGGCGCCCAACGCCAAGCCCACGAAGTAAACGAATGAAAGGGGGCCATGAATGAACGCCGAAAATACGGCACCCACCCGCATTCTGCTGGTGGACGACGAACCGGCCCTGCGCGAGCCCCTGGCGGAATATCTCATCCGCCAGGGCTTCGCCGTGATCGAAGCCGCCAGCGCGGCCGAGGCGCGCAGCATCCTGCTGAACCAGACCCCCGATCTTGCCCTGCTGGACATCATGATGCCGGGCGAGGACGGGCTTTCGCTCTGCCGCCATCTGGCCGAGACGAAGGAATTGCCTGTCATCCTGCTGACCGCCAGGGGCGAAGCGATGGACCGGATCGTCGGCCTGGAGATCGGAGCCGACGATTACGTCGTGAAGCCCTTCGAGCCGCGCGAGCTGGTCGCCCGGATCAAGAGCGTGTTGCGCCGCGCCGCGCGCGGCGGCCCCACGCCGCAGGAAGACGCATTCTACGAATTCGAAAACTGGACGCTCGATCCGGTCAAGCGCCGCCTGGTCGATGCGCAGGGCGTGGTGGTGCCGATTTCCTCGGCTGAATTCCGCCTGCTCGTCGCCTTTCTCGATCATCCCCGCCAGGTGATGGATCGCGACCGGCTGCTCGACATGGTGCAGGGCCGCGAGGCGCATCTGTTCGACCGTGCAGTCGATAATCAGGTCAGCCGCCTGCGCCGCAAGATCGAGGAAGATTCGCGCGAACCCCGCCTGATCCAGACCGTGCGCGGAGGCGGCTATGTGCTGGCCACCGATGTGCGGCGAACGCTTCCGGCAGGCGGCAGCACGTGAAGCTGCGCTTGTTTCCCCGCAGTCTGCTGGGCCAAATGCTGCTCGCCGTGGCTGCCGCGCTGCTCGCGGCGCAGGCCTTTTCCGCCGCGCTGCTCTATCGCGCGTCAGAACAGAGGCGGGAGATGGGCGTGGCCAATGGCCTTGCCTTCCAGCTCGTTTCCGAACCGCGCGTCGACTATCGCGAAGGCGGACCACGCCAGCCGGAGACGGGCCCGCCCGGCGGCCCGGGCGGCCCCGGTGGCCCCGGCGAACCGGGCCGCTGGCGGCGCCTGCGGGTTGAATACACGCCTATCAGCCCCCTGCGCCCCAATGAAACACGCGATCAGGCACGCGAGGATCTGGTTCGCAATATCCTGGCCGAACAAGGGATCGAACCTGCCCAGCTCGTCGTCACGACACGGCCGGTTGCCGAGGACCCCTTCGTCACCCGGCGGCTGCGCGAAACTGCCAAATGGCGGCCCGCGCCCGACTGGGCCAATGGCGAGCTGATCATTGCCGGGCTGCTGCGCAAGGGTGAGAACGAATGGATCGTCGCCCGGATGCCCCATACGGAGCCCGAACGGCGCGCGCTGGGTGGGATCATCGGGCAGACGCTGATCCTCTATGTGGTGCTGGTGGGCGGGCTCGCCCTGCTGCTGCGCCGGATCACCCGCCCACTGGCCGCACTGACCAGCCGGATGGAACATTTCGCCCGTACCCGAGAGACCGACGGTCAGCTCGAACCTGCCGGCCCCGACGACACCCGCCGCCTGATCGAAGCGCATAATGCGATGGAAGCGCGGATTGTCGCCCTGCTTGACGAGAAGAATGTGATGCTGGGCGCAATCGGCCACGATCTAAAGACCCCGCTCGCCGCCCTGCGGGTGCGCATCGAATCGGTGGAGGATGCCACCGAGCGCACCCGCATGGCCGCCACGATCGAGGACATCACCCGCACCCTGGACGATATCCTCTCGCTCGCCCGCGTGGGCCACCCTTCCGACCGGCCCGAGAACACCGACCTTGCCGCCCTCACCGCTTCGGTGGTCGAGGAATTCGAGGATATGGGCGAGGATGTGGAATTCGGCGAAACGCAGCGTATGGCCGCCTTGATCCGCGCCACCTGGCTGCGCCGGGGGCTGCGCAATCTGGTCGCTAATGCGCTGCGCTATGGTGGCGGCAAGGCCCGCGTCTCGCTGTTGCGCGAAGGCAATATGGCCGTTCTGCGCGTGGAGGACGATGGGCCGGGCATTCCCGAACACGAGATCGGCGCGATGCTGGAACCCTTCCGCCGGGGCGAAAGCTCCCGCAATCGGGGGACCGGCGGCTCAGGCCTGGGCCTCACCCTGGCCCGCGCAATTGCCGAACAGCATGGCGGCAGCCTGCGGCTTGCCAATCGCTATGGACCCGGCAACGGGGACCAGGGCAACAGGCTTGAAGGCCTCACCGCCGAGATTCGCGTGCCCCTCGGCTGAAAAGCCCTATCTGGAATTGGTCAGCGCCGTGCGTACCGCGGCCCCCCGCGCGCCGACCAATGCCCCGCAATCGCGCACCTCTTCCATGGTCCGCTCGAATGGAAGCTGGGCCGGCGTTCCTGCGACCAGTTCGCCGAACTGCTCCGTAAACTCGCCCGCCCGCCTGGCCGAACAGAAGCCCGAAAGCATGCCCGGGATCGAATTGGTGACGAAGACTCCGCCAAGCTGATCCACCAGGCTGGCGTAATTCGCGCGCAACCATTCGGTGCCGAAATCGCGGGTCTGTTCCTGGCGCAACACGCCGGAAATCAGGCGCAATCTTTCTGTGGGACGCAGGCGTTCGTCGGTAAAACCGTTCAGCAGCCAGTCGGCTGTTTTCCTATCGCCCTTCTGCGCCAGCGCGCCGAGAGCGGCCGGGCGGAAGGTGGAATCCTGCGAGGAAAGCGCGCGGTTCGCCAGGTCCTTCACCCGCGCAATATCGCCCTGTTCGACATAAATCTTGAGCGCGTCGGCCAGAAATGCGGGGTCAAGCGTGTGCTCAGCGCCACCGAGATAGCGTTCAGCGGCCTTGAGAAGCACTGAACGCACCCCTGCGTCATGCGCCATGAAGGCCATGCGGGACACCATCCGGTCGCGCCGCTCGCTCTCTTCCGGGTCGGTCCCGTCATAGGCCCCGCGCCGGGGATCGAAGCCGATCTGCCGGAGCTGCTTGCGATAGAGACGGCTCACCAATTTGCGGAACGCCGTTTCCGACTTGCCCTTCAGCAAGCCGCCCATGTCGAGCATGGCCAGGGTCGGGCCCGCTTCGGCAAAGGCATAGGAATCCGGATTGGCCGACAGCTTGCGGATGAGGGCGATGAGCTGCCCGGGCGTGGCGCGGCCGGCCAGGAAGCTGGCGCGCAGGCTGTCGGCCACGGCCTGCGCCTCGCCGCCTTTCAGCCGATCGGCAGTGGCGATCAGCCTGTCCCACTCGGCGGGGGGCAGTTCGAAGCGGTAATAGCCGGTGCCGCCCGCATTGGGCAGCAGCGCGCCTTCGCCGGGCAGGGCGAAGGACATGGATTTCTCGGACAGCAATTCGCATGTCCTCTCCGCCGGTTCTGCGCCCGCCTCCGGCGCTGCCACCCGCCGCATGCACAGGGGCACCTGCCACTGGACTTGCGGCCCCTTGGTGGCGAAGTGGACATAGCGGCTCTGGCTGACGGTATAGGCCCCATCCGTGCCTGTAACGGTAACCAGCGGCACGCCCTGCTGCTCGACAAAGCCCTTCATTGCCGAAACGATCCGCGGATCGCCCGCCGCGCCTGCCAGCGCGCCGAAGAAATCGTCGCCCGTCGCATTGCCGAAGGCGTGGTTGGTCAGGTGCTGACGCACGCCGGCGCGGAACTTGTCCTCGCCCATGAAGGCGGCGATCATCGCGATCACATGGCCGCCCTTGCCATAAGTGATACTGTCGAAAGCGGCATCGATCTGGCCGTTGGTGAGGATCGGCTCGCGGATCGGGCGGCCCGCCACCAGCGCGTCGGTGTCCATCGCCTCGAACCCTTCGCCCAGCGCGCCTTCCCAGACGCGCAGATCGGGCCGCCACTGATCGGCGATGTAATAGCCCACCCAATTGGCAAAGCTTTCATTGAGCCACAGATCGTCCCACCAGGCCGGGGTGACGAGATCGCCGAACCATTGGTGGCCCAGCTCATGCGCCATCACCATGCCTGCCAGCCGCTTGTCGGAAACGGGCGCGCTTTCATCCAGCATGACGATGCGATCGGCATAAAGCACCGCGCCAGCGTTCTCCATGGCGCCGGGCATGATCGGCGAGGTGATCTGGTCGAGCTTCGCGTAAGGATAGGGGATGCCGAAATAGCGTTCCAGCAGCGGAATGATCCTTGACGTCGCATCCAGTGCAAAGGCGCTCTGCCGCGCATTCTGCGGCGTGGTGATCAGCCGCTGGGCAAGTTCGGCGGGCCGTTCGGGCGTGGCCGGAATGGTCCCTTCCGCCACCGAGAAAGGCCCGACCATAAAGGCCACCAGATAGGTTGGCAGCGGCTTGGTGGAGGCGAAATGATGCACATCCCACTCGCCATCGGTGCTGGAGGAAACCTCCGGCGTATTCGTCACCGCCACATGGCCGTGCGGAGTGCGCAGGGTGACAGTAAAGGGCAACTTGAAGCCCGGCTCGTCGAAGGACGGGAATGCCTGGCGCGCGTCGATCGATTCGAACTGCGTCCAGGCGAACCAATCCTCGCCCACCTTCGTGCGGAAAATGCCCGCAGGGCCTTCGTTGAAGCCGTGCGTATAGGAGAAATCGAGCACCGCCTTGCCCGCCGGAAGCTGCTCGTCGAACACCAGCCGCCCCACGCCGGTATCGTCAAGCTGGGTCCAGCGTCCCGCATAGGTCTTGCCGTCGATGGTCGCCGTGGAAGACAGCATGGTGAAGTTCAGCCCGTGCAGATCGATATAGGTCGCGGGGCGGGCAATGGCGACATCGATGGAGGCCCGGCCCGAATAGGTCTCCTGCGACGGGTCGATAGTGATATCCAGTCGATAGGCCGACGGCACCACTGCATTGCTGAGCCGCCCCGCAGGCACCGGACCAAGCGCCTCCACGGCTGCCACCTGCGCGGATTTTTCCTCCGCAAGGGCTGGCTGGGCAGCGCAGGCGAGCGCGGAAACAAGGAAGGAAGCGGCAAGCAGACGAGCGCGCATGAGGTGCCTTTTCGGGGAAGCGAGAGGAAATGCCCCCTGCCTCACGGAAAAGCGATGCGATTTCAACCGTAACTTTCGGTAAATGGCGTCAGGGATCGATGAAGGGCGAACCGGCGGGGTCGCTGCCCCCAATCACTGGGCCGGTTTCGCCTTGGTCCAGTCATAGAGGAAATCGGGCAGGCGGCCGCCATTCTGGGCATCGGCCTGGGCAAAGGCATGATGAATCAGCAAGCGACCAGGGTCTTGCAGATCGGGCGCGATGGCCTTGTTGAGATCGGACCAGCCACTGATCGTTTCGCGTGCCGGCTTATAGACATTGGCAACCGTACTTTGCGCCGCAAGGGCGGAGGCCCTGGCGACCAGAGCGTTCCGGACCATGTCCAGCGTGGCCGAGGACAGGCGCGAATAGCGCACCAGTGCTTCCCAGCTGGCGGGCTTGTCCAGCATATCGGACAGTCGGGCGACATGCGCTTCCAGAAGCTCGTTCAATGCTGCCTTGGATGCGCCATATTGCGTCCCGATCGAGACCAGCCGGTCTCCGCCGTCCGAAAGCGGACGGATGTTGATCACGCGCAGATCTTCGGCGGTCAGTTCCACCATCAGGTCGATCTCGGCCGGATCGAACTTGCCGTCGGCATTGAAGATATCGGCGATCTGCCGCACATCCTGCGCACTCAGGCCCGAACGCCCGCTCGGCTTGACGTTAGCGATGATCGCCAGCACCCGGTCATCGGCCAGCGCGCGGCCATCCACCACCGGGGCGCTCTCCTCGGCATGAGCAGGTGGCCCGGCGACGACGGATGCGAGCAACAGGGCGGCAAGCAGTGTGGTGCGCATGGGCGGCCTTCCTGATGAAGTGCTGGGGATGAACCGCCTCACCGCATCAACCCCCCGATGAGATTGCGCACGAAGCGGCCCGCCAGTGGCCCGGCGAGGTCGGTAGCGATCGATCCGGCTGCCGCCGTCACCCCCGTCTTCATCGGATCGGCGCGCGATTTGCGGCCGGTGATGGTCGCGGCGGCGATGCTGGCGGCCGATCCGGCCACCGCGCCGGTGGCGCGCTTGGTGGCCTTGCCGAAGATCGCGCCCCAGATGCTGGTGCTGGTGCGTTCGCGCTTGCTGACTTCCGCCTCGCCTTTCTGGGCCACTTCCTGCGCGGTGGCGGCGGCATCGGCAGCCTTCTGCGCCAGCACTTCCTCCGCGCTCTCGCGGTCGATCCGCTCGTCATATTTCCCGTCCACCGGACTGATCGAGCGGATAATCGCACGTTCCTTTTCCGTCACCGGGCCCAGGCGGGAGCGGGGCGGTTTCACCAGCGTACGCTGCACGACCGATGGCGCGCCATCTTCCATCAGGGTGGAAACCAGCGCCTCGCCCACTTTCAGTTCGGTAATGGCCTGCGCCACATCCAGATCGGGATTGATGCGGAACGTCTCCGCCGCCGCCCTGATCGCCCTCTGGTCGCGCGGGGTGAAGGCGCGCAGGGCGTGCTGCACACGGTTGCCCAGCTGGCCGGCCACTTCTTCGGGAACATCGATCGGGTTCTGGGTGACGAAATAGACGCCCACGCCCTTCGATCGGATCAGGCGCACCACCTGTTCGATCTTGTCCTGCAGGGCCTTGGGCGCATCGTCGAACAGCAGGTGCGCCTCGTCGAAGAAGAACACCAGCTTCGGCTTTTCCGGGTCGCCCACTTCGGGCAGCGTCTCGAACAATTCGGCCAGCAGCCACAGCAGAAAGGTGGCGTAGAGCTTGGGGCTGCGCATCAATTTGTCGGCCGCCAGCACGTTGATATAGCCGCGCCCCTGATCGTCCACTTGCAGGAAATCGTTTATCTCCAGCGCCGGTTCGCCGAAGAATTGCGCCCCGCCCTGGCCGTCCAGCGTCAGCAGCGCGCGCTGGATCGTGCCCACGCTGGCCTTGGTGACATTGCCGTATTTCGCCGAAAGCGCGCCCGCATTTTCTGCCGTATGCGCCAGCATTGCCTGCAGATCCTCGAGGTCCAGCAGCAGCAGCCCCTGTTCGTCGGCATAGCGGAACACGATGTTCAGCACGCCTTCCTGCGTTTCGTTGAGGTCCATCAGGCGGGCCAGCAGCAGCGGGCCCATTTCGCTGATGGTAGTGCGGATCGGGTGGCCCTGTTCGCCATACAGGTCCCAGAACACCGCCGGATTATCGGAATAGGCATAGTCATCCATGCCCAGTTCCTTCGCCCGCGTCTCCAGACTGGCGGCATGCTTGAAGGTTGGCGATCCGGCCATGGAGATGCCGGCAAGGTCCCCCTTCACATCGGCCACGAATACGGGGACGCCCTGGGCAGAAAAGCTTTCGGCAATGCCTTGCAGGGTCACGGTCTTGCCGGTGCCGGTAGCGCCCGCGATCAAGCCGTGGCGATTGGCCCGCTTGAGGTTTAGGACCTGCCTTTCGCCATTGGCGGCAAGGCCGATGAAGATTTCGCCCATGGGTATCCGGCTCCGTAAATTCCTATCCCATGGTGATGCTGATGCAGTTGGGCGCGGTCAAGCGCTCGACTTGCGCGGGAAACTTACTAAAGCCGGGCGCATGGCCACGCGGCAACCCTTTGTCCTGTTCGATGACGCGCGCGAGCATGGTGCATGCGACGCGCAATTGTTCCAGAATCCGCGCGCGATCTTTGTCGCCCGCCGCCCGGAGGAAGTCTCCGCCGTGCTCGAAGCGGCCGATGCCGCGCGCCGAGAGCAGGGCGGGACGCTGGCCGGCTATTTAGCCTATGAGGCCGGCCTTGCGCTGGAACCCCGGCTGATGCCGCTGGCGCCTGAGCGTACCGGCGCGGGCGGGCCGCTGGTGTGGCTGGCCCTGTTCGGCGATCCTCCACAAGCGATCCCGGCCGCCGATGTGCCGGCCTGGCTGGAAGCGAATGCCGGGGAAGGCCCGCCGCCGTCCATCGGCCCGATGCAGCCGCAGATTTCCACCGGCGCCTATATCGAGCAGTTCGACCGGCTGCAGGAAGCGATCCAGGCGGGCGATATCTATCAGGCCAATTTCACCATGCAGCTTTCGGGATCGACCCGGGGCGATCCGCTGGCGCTTTATGCCGCGATTCGCCCTTCGGCCAATGCCGGCTATGGCGGGGTGGTATTCGACGGGTCGCACTGGCTGCTGTCGTTCAGCCCGGAATTGTTCTTCAGCCTGAAGGGCGGCGACGCCCGCTGCAAGCCGATGAAGGGCACCCGCCCGCGCGGCCGCGACGAGGCAGAAGATGCCGCCCTGGCGGAGGAACTGGCCGCATCGGTGAAGGACCGGGCCGAGAACCTGATGATCGTCGATCTGATGCGCAACGATCTCAGCCGCGTTGCCGTGGCGGGCACGGTGCGCGTGGAACAGCCCTTCCAGGTCGAAACCTATCCCACCGTCCATACCATGACCACCACGGTCTGCGCCCGGTTGCAGCCGGGCCTTGGCGCGATGGACATGATCCGGGCGCTGTTCCCCTGCGGTTCGATCACCGGCGCGCCCAAGATTCGCGCGATGGAACTGATCGACGAGACCGAGCGCGACGTGCGCGGGCCCTATTGCGGCGCCATCGGGCGGATCGATGAAAATGGCGATGCCGCCTTCAACGTGGCCATCCGCACTATCCGCCTGACGCCGGAAGAAAACGGGCGCGGCACGGCGGTAATGGGCGTGGGCGGCGCCATCGTGGCCGACAGCACCGCCATGGCCGAATGGCGCGAATGTCTGGTGAAGGCCGATTTCGTGCGCCAGGCCGCCGCCGGGTTCGACCTGATCGAGACGATGGGCTTCGATCCCGAAAAGGGCATTCCCCTGCTGGAACTCCATCTGGAACGGCTGAAGGCCAGCGCCGCCGAACTGGGCTTCGCCTTCGATCGCCACGCGGCGCGCAACCAGATCCAGGCCCTGTGCTTCGAACTGGAAGAGCCCGCCAAATTGCGCCTGCTGCTGGCACGCGGCGGATCGACCACGCTGGAAACCGGGCCGATGCCAGCGCCGCCTGCGGAGCCGATGCGCTGCGCGCTGGTGCCGCTGCCGGTCGTCACCGGGGACTGGCGCCTGCGCCACAAATCCACCGACCGCGCCTTTTATGAAATGGCGCTGGACCTTGCCCGGCAATCAGGCGCCAACGAGGCGCTGCTGCTGCGCGACGACGGGCTGCTGACCGAAGGCTGCTTCACCAGCATCTTCGTGGAACGGGATGGAATATTGCTCACCCCGCCCTTGCGGCTGGGCCTGCTGCCAGGCGTGCTGCGCCGCCATCTGATCGAGGCGGGCAAGGCGCAGGAGGCGGAACTGACCGTGGCCGACCTTGCAGGCGGCTTCCTGCTGGGCAATGCCACGCGCGGGCTGATGGAAGCGCAATTGATGGAGAACGACCTATGAGTTCGCCGCATCTTTCGCAGGCGCTCCAGCGGATCGAACCCTCGCGCACCACGGCCATGACCGACCGCGCCACCGAGCTGCGCGAACAGGGGCGGGACATCATCTCGCTGTCCGTCGGCGAACCCGATTTCGCCACCCCGGCCCATGTGATCGAGGCGGCCAAGGCCGCGCTGGATGCCGGGGAGACGAAATATACCCCCGTCACCGGCACCATGCGGCTGAAGCAGGCCGCCGCGCTCCATTTCAGGCGCGATCTCGGCATCGAGGCCGATCCGAAGAACATTATCGTCAGCGCGGGCGGCAAGCAGGCGATCTTCCACGCGCTGATGGCCACGGTAAGCGCGGGCGACGAAGTGATCGTGCCCTCGCCGTGGTGGGTCAGCTATCCGCAGGTGATCCGCTTCGCCGGCGGGCGGGTGGTTCCGCTTGTCACCCATGCCAAGAACAATTTCCGCTTCACCCCCGGCGATGTGGAAGCGCTGATCACGCCGCGCACCCAATGGCTGATGCTCAACAGCCCCGGCAACCCCACCGGTGCGGTCTATCCGGCCGGGATGCTGCGGGGCATCGGCGAAGTACTGCGCCGCCATCCGCGCGTGCTGGTGCTGTCCGACGATATCTATTCGCCGCTGATCTACACCGGCCAGCCCCATGCGACGCTGGCCAATCTGTGCCCCGATCTGGCGAACCGCATCTGCACCGTCTCCGGCGTGTCGAAAAGCCACGCGATGACCGGCTTCCGCATCGGTGTCGCCACCGGGCCGGAATGGCTGATTTCCGCCATGGGCCGGCTGCAATCCCACACTTCGGGCAATCCTGCCTCGATCAGCCAGGCCGCTGCGGTGGCCGCTTTCGAGGGCCCGCAGGATTTCCTCACCGACTGGCGCGAACGCTTCCGCGCCCGGCGTGACATGGTGGTCGGCGCGATCAATGCGATCCCCGGCCTTTCGACCCCGGTGCCCGATGGCGCCTTTTACTGCTTCATCGATGCCAGCGCCTTGATGGACCGATTCGGTGACGATGA
Source organism: Sphingomonadaceae bacterium (assembly GCA_035497315.1). Classification (GTDB taxonomy): domain Bacteria; phylum Pseudomonadota; class Alphaproteobacteria; order Sphingomonadales; family Sphingomonadaceae; genus Andeanibacterium. Next base: position 63,663 of record DATJDU010000002.1, on the reverse strand, counting down.
AGGATTGGCAATGCATCTACTCGATCATGGTGTGGCGGTAGTCGCCGCGTCCGCCTTTGGCGGAAAGAACGGCTTCCGCATCAGCTTTGCCGCTGACGACAAGGTACTGGCCGAAGCGATGCGGCGCATCGCGGGAGCCCTGGCATGACCATGCGGCTGAACCTTGCCGACCGTATCCTGTTCGAGGATTCCGAAGCGCTGGTGATCGACAAGCCGGGCGGCCTGCCGCTCGACCAGCCGCGCGCCGGGGGCGAATCGCTTACCGATCATCTGGACGAGCTGAAGCTGGGCTTCCACCGCCCGCCCGCGCCCGCGCACCGGCTGGACATGGATACGTCGGGCTGTCTGCTGCTGGCCCGCAACCCCAAGGCGCTCAAGCGCTTCTCCCGCGCCTTCGAGGAACGGCGAGTGGAGAAGACCTATCTGGGCATTCTGGCCGGAGAAGTTGCGGAGGAAGAGGGCACGGTGGAACTGGCCCTGTCCAAGATCAGCAGCGCCGCCGATGGCTGGCGTATGATCCCCGCGCGCAAGGGCAAGCCCGCCGTCACCCATTGGCGGCGAATCGCGGTGCAGAACGGCGTGACCCTGGTGGAGTTCAAACCCGTTACCGGGCGTACGCACCAGATTCGCGTCCATGCCGCCTCGGGAATCGGTTTCCCGCTGGTGTGCGATCCGGTCTACGGCAAGCGCGATTCGCGCGTGAAGCGGACCATGCTGCACGCATCGGCCCTGCTTCTGGAGCGCGAAGGCAAGGAACCGATCGCCGCCAGCGCGCCGCTTCCGGCCGATTTCGCCATATTCGGCTTTACCGGCGACGATGACTGAGGACGATCTTGTTCCCCGCGCCATGGCCTTGGCGGAAGAAAGCTTCATTGCCGCTTCCGGCCCTGGCGGGCAGAACGTCAACAAGGTCGCCACCGCCGTACAATTGCGCGTGAATGTCTATGCGCTGCGCCTTACGCCGCCCGTGTTCCACCAGCTGAAGGAACTGGCCGGAAGCCGCATGAATGCGAAGGGCGAGATCGTGATCGCCGCGCGCAATTATCGCACGCAGGAAATGAATCGCGCCGATGCCCGGGCGCGGCTGACCGAAATGCTCGAGGAAGCCCAGCGCGAGCCCAAGAAACGCGCCAAGAGCCGCCTCAACCGCGTGGGCAAGGAAGCTCGCCTGCAATCCAAGAAGAAGCGCGGCAGCGTGAAGGCCGGGCGCGGCAAGGTCGACTGGTAAGCTGACTCACTCTGCTTGACTTTTGGGTGCTTCTGCCGCATTGGCCCGCCCCTGTAAGGCGGTGCCGCGTGCGCCGCTTTGTTGTTTAGGCCCGCTGTGGCCATCACAGAGATTTAGGATAGAGCCATGGCGAAGCCCGCAACCGTCAAGATCCGGCTGGTCTCCACCGCCGACACCGGTTTCTTCTATGTGACCAAGAAGAACCCGCGCAACACGACCGAGAAGATGAACTTCCGCAAGTACGATCCCGTCGTGCGCAAGCATGTCGAGTTCAAGGAAGCCAAGATCAAGTAAGCTGAATTCCGGCCGGTTCCGGAATTCACGCACAGTTCAAGGCTTCGTGCTAACAGGCGAGGCATGAACATGATCTCCACATTTTCGAAGAGCGCCATCCGCCCGGTAATTGCCGGCGCGCTGGCGTTCGTCGTGCCTGCAATGGCACTCGCCCCCGCCATTCCCGCGGCCGCCGCCAGTGATGCGCGGCTGGATCAGGCAGTCAGCGCGCTGCGCGCAGTCTCCACGCTCCGGGCGAATTTCACCCAGACCGACCGAAATGGCCAACGGGTGAAGGGTGTGCTCAGCCTGAAGCAGCCGGGCAAGATTCGCTTCGAATACGAAAAGGGCGTGAACCTGCTGATCGTCGGCAATGGCAGTTCGCTGACCATGATCGACTATGATGTGGCGCAGGTACAGCGCTGGCCGATCAAGAATTCGCCGCTGGGCGCATTGCTGGACCCCACGCGCGATGTGGCGCAGTTCGGCAAGGTCCAGCCCACCTCCAGCCCCGACATCATCAGCATCGAGGTGAAGGACCCGAAGAAGCCCGAATATGGCGTGATCACCCTGATCTTCGTGAAGAAGCCGGGTGCGCCGGGCGGGATGGAACTGGTCAGCTGGGTGGCGCTCGATTCGCAGAACCAGCGCACCACCGTGCGCCTGTCCGATCACCGTTATGGAGTCGCGCTGCCCGACTCGACATTCAAGTGGCGCGACCCTCGCGTAACGACTCGTCGCCCGGGCTAAACGGCTCGACAACAAGCCGATAGCTGCCTGCGATGAACCGCTTTAGCCCGTTCAGGAGGGAGCAAGCTGAAGGGCTCTAAAACGGTTTCACAAGGCGGTGCGAGGAGGGTTTCCCCCCTGTTGCCCTGACCTCCGCCAAGCAAGCTGCCTTGTAAAGCGTGACGAACGCTCAAATGGAACCCTCGTCCCAATGCCCCCGGGACGAGGGTTCTTTCTTTTTGCATTCCGGCAGCCGTGCCGCTCAAGGCGAACGATAGGTCCGCCGGGGCCGTGCCAGCCCGCTCCCCCACCTTGCATAAGCACCCTCGCCCTTGCCGCCCCGTGCCATCCCCCCTATCTCCCCCGGCCATGGTCAAGATCGCTTCCTGGAACATCAATTCGGTGCGCCTGCGCATGCCGATCGTCGAACGCTTTCTGCTGGAAGAGGCGCCCGACGTACTCTGCCTGCAGGAAATCAAGACGATCGAAGAAAGCTTCCCGCACAAGGCATTCGACGCGCTGGGCTATACCCATCGCGCGATCCATGGGCAGAAGGGCTATCACGGCGTCGCCACGGTCAGCCGCATACCCTTGCGCGAATTTTCCCGGCATGACTGGCAGGACAATGGCGAGGCCCGCCATGTGGGCGTGGAACTGCTCGGCCCGGGGCAGGGCATGATTCTCGAGAATGTCTATATTCCGGCTGGCGGAGACGAGCCGGATCGCACGATCAATCGCAAGTTCGGGCAGAAGCTCGATTTCTTCGAGCGGATGACCCGCTGGGCCGACACGGTGGACCGGCCGACCCTGATCGTGGGCGATTTCAATGTCGCCCCGCTCGAATGCGACGTGTGGAATCACAAGCAATTGCTCAAGGTGGTCAGCCACACCCCGATCGAGGTGGAAACCCTGCAGCGTTTCAAGGATGCGCATGGCTGGGTGGATATCGGGCGTGAACTGATCAAGGCGCCCGAACGCTATTACAGCTGGTGGAGCTATCGGTCGCCGGATTGGAAGGCCAACGATCGCGGCCGCCGGCTGGACCATATGTGGGCTTCGCCCGAGCTGGCGAGGCAGGCCATTGCCCATTCCGTGCTGGAAGCTGCGCGCGACTGGGACAAGCCGAGCGACCATGTGCCGCTGATCACGGAGTTCTCGCTCTGACGGCAGCCTCCCCTTCGCGCCGGGCAGCGCAGGCCGTGGACGCGCTGCGCCATGGCTGGCCGCTGGCGATGGAGGGCGCGCCGGTGCTGCTGCCGGTGGAAACCGCCGTCGCGCCGGGGGCCTCTTCGCGCCTGATGCTGATTTCCGCCGCGCGCGCGGCCACGCTCAAACTCGCCAACCAGCGCGAGGCGGCAGAGCCCCATGCGCCGGTGCTGATGCGCGGGGCAGAGGCTTTCGACCTGGCCGCCGCCCTGCCGATTGCCGACCCTTCGCTGGACCTTTCCGCGCCGCTGAAGGGCCCGTTCCTGGCCGAACATCTCGATTGGCGAGAGGCGGCGGCCGCCGCGCTGGAACTGGCGCGGATCGCCGGGATTCTTCCGGCCTTTCTGGTGGCTCCCGACAATGCGGGGGAAGCGCAGCCGGTCGCCCCCGCCGACATTACCGCACTGGCAGATGCCGGGCAGCTTTCCATCGCCACCCGTGCGCGGCTGCCCGTCGCCGCCTGCGAGGATGCACAGATCGTGGCCTTTCGCAGTGCCGACGATCTGCGCGAACATGTCGCGCTGGTGATCGGCCAGCAGAATGGCGATCGCCCGCCGCTCGTGCGGCTCCATTCCGAATGCCTGACCGGCGATATCCTCGGCAGCCTCAAATGCGATTGCGGGCCGCAACTCCATGCCGCGCTCCACGCCATGGCGCATGAGGCGCAGGGCGGCGGCTGGGGCGTATTGCTATACCTGCGGCAGGAAGGGCGCGGCATCGGGCTGGTCAACAAGCTCAAGGCCTATCGCCTGCAGGATCAGGGCTTCGACACGCTGGAGGCGAACCGCCGGCTGGGCTTTCCCGAAGAGGCCCGCGATTTCGCCACTGCCGCCCGGATGCTGGAACTGCTGGGCATATCCACCGTGCGGCTGATGACGAACAATCCGGAAAAGGTCGCCGCGCTGTCAGCCGCCGGAGTTCATGTGGCCGAGCGCGTGCCCCACCAATTGCCCGCCAATCCGCACAACCAGCGCTATCTCGACACCAAGCGCGACGGCGCGGGGCATTTGCTGAGCTAGAGAATCAACGTCGCTCGTAGCGCGTCAGCCCAGGCCCGAGCTTGTTCTGGCCGATGGAAATGCGATGCCCTGTCCAGTCGGCCACGAACACCGTCGGCTGGGCGCCCGGGGCAAGGCGGGCATCATTGCCCGAAATCTGCAACCCGTCCGCCGTGTGGCGCAGATCTTCCGCCCCGATGGCGATCAGGGCGGAGCGGTTTTCCTTGTTGGTCCCCTGGACGATCCAATTATTGGTGATCTGCCCCGTGGCACCGGCCGGCAGGTCGATCATGTAATTGGTGGCGCGCCCGCCCGTATCGTCGAAACTGCAGGAGGCAATCTGCACCTGCGCCGCGCGGCTCTTCACATAATGCCCGCCGCGCCCCTGTTCGAAGCGGCTGCGGGTCACGCGCAGCTGGCCGTAATCGCCGATATAGATCGAATGGGCGCAGCCGCCCGGCCCTTCGCAGGTGCCGAGGCGAGTGAAAGTGGACTTGTCGATCACGATGCGCCCGTTCTGCGCATCGCCTGTCAGGATGCCCTGCTGGCTGTCGCGGAACCAGCTTTGCGCGATAGTGAGGCTGCCCTGCTCCAGCCGGATGCCTGCGCCATTTCCATCGGGCACCCGCAGGTTCTGGAACACCAGCCCGGAAATGGTGGCAGCGCGCCCACGCAGCACCAATGCCGCCTTGCCTTCGCAGGTCACGCCGTCGAGCACCGCTTTGCCGGGCTCCGCTGCCAGATAGGAAATACTGCCTGCCACCTGCACTGCACAATCGGCGTGAAGGCCGGATGCGATGGAGATCGAACCCTTGCCCGCGCCAATGGCGTCGACCGCCTGTTGCAGGCTGCCATAGGTCTTGCCGGTCTCCACCACCGTATAGGGCGCGCTGCGCCCCTGGGCGAAGAGAGCCGGGCCCGATGCGGCCGCAAATGCGGCTGCGGCACCGATGGCGAGCGAGATACGGATGCGGCGTTCCATGGCGGGCGCCCTAGCATCAGCGCGGTTAAGGAGCGGCTAACCGCGTTTCAGCAGCGCGGAGCCGGGCCAGACTGACTCGGAAACAGGACGAATTGCCATTTGCATCACGGCGCACCATGGCTAGGCTTACTGGCAGGGAGCGCCGATTACCGCCTCCTGCCATTCCCGTGATTGGAAGAGGGATTCCCATGAAGAAAATTGCACACATCGCCTTCGCATCGGCCGTCGCCCTGACGCTGGCCGGGTGCGGCAGCTCCGACGATGCCTCCACTGAAGCGATGGCCGACGACGTCGAAGTGCCTGCCGACGAAGCGATGACCGGAGCCGAAGATGCCGGCGCCCTGCCCGCCGCCGATGCGCAGGCGAGTGAGGATGCCGCTCCGGCGGCCGATGCCACTACTGCCGCGGAAGCCGCCGGCAATGCCGCCGCCGATGCCGTTGCGGATGTGGAAGCAGCCGCCAACGAAACCGCCGGCGCACCGAGCAACTGACACCGGACTTTACCGCCGCATTGCGGCGAACGGGTAACAGGAAATGCGGGCGTGAACGTAAGGGTTCGCGCCCGCTTTCTCTTTACCCATAATACACTATGATCGGCCCATGCGTGCATTTGCCTTCCTGCCGATCGCCCCTGTCCTGCTGCTGGCAGGCTGCGGCCCCAATGACACCGATCCCGGCCCCGGCGGCGTCACCGTGGCCGAAGCCCGCGCGCTGGACGAAGCGGCCGAAATGATCGAGCAGCGCCGCCTGCCGCCCGAAGCGCTGGCGGATCAGGCCACGCCATCCGCAGCGCCGGCCGCCACGCAATCTCCTGTATCGAACGGGACCGAATAGCCGATGTCCGGCACGAATGACTGGATCGGCCGTGAAGAACGGCAGCTTGACCGGTTGGGCGTGCCCCTCGCGCATCGCTGGCTGGCAACGCTCAACCTCACCCCGCGTGAGGAAGGGGCCATGCCGCAGGGCATTCACTGGTGCCTGTGCGTGCCCGAAACCCCCACCGCGCGGCTGGGCCCCGATGGGCACCCGCAGCCCGATGGTGCCCCGGGCAGCTTCATGCGCCCCTTTTCCGCACCCCGACGCATGTGGGCAGGCAGCGAGCTGAGCTTCGAATCCCCCATCGCGATCGGTGCCCGGATCGAGCGTATCAGCCGGATCGCGTCGATCGAGGAGAAGCAGGGCAAAAGCGGCAAGCTGACTTTCGTCACCCTGATCCACGAAACCCGGGCCGACAGCGTATTGGCCGTGAGCGAGATTCAGACGCTGGCCTATCGCGACATGCCCCCGCCGAACACGCCGCCCGCTCCGCCCCCGCTGGGCGAAACGCGGTTCGACGCGAGCGAGTGGGAATCGGTAGAACGGATCGTGCCCAGCCTGCCTTTGCTGTTCCGCTATTCAGCGCTCACCTTCAACACGCACCGCATCCATTACGATGCCGATTATGTGCGCGAGGTAGAAAATTATCGCGGCCCCGTGGTCCATGGTCCGCTGACCGCTACCCTGCTACTGCGCCTTGCCGCGCGGATCTGCGGGGAGAACCGCCTGTCCCGCTTCGCCTTTCGCGGCACCAGCCCCGCGATTGCGGATGAAGAACTGGTGCTGGCGCTGAGGGGCCCGCGCAATGCGCTGGAACTGGGCGCCTTCGCGGCGGATGGACGGCAGGTGATGAAGGCCGAGGCCGCCTGCCAGGGCTGAGCCGAAGCAGAGCCGAGGCTGTATCGACATTCAGTTCAGGTCGAGCCGAAAATGATGGTTTTCCGTGACCCGGAGCGCAGCGCACTTATGGTGCGTGAGCACCGGAAGCGCGGAGAACCGCCATTTGCAGGCCGGCATGGGCTGAATGTCGATACAGCCTATCCCCTGTAGGGCGGGATCGGCCTGACCACGCTGTAATATTCCTCCGCCGGTTCGTAATCCAGCGGCTCGAATTCGAAATCCGGTGTCGGCACGGCAACATCGGGCAGCCGGTCCAGCAGATTGCGAATCACGGTCAGCCGTCCGCGTTTCTGATCGTTGAAATCGACCAGCGTCCAGGGGGCATGTTCCTTGTGGCTGGCCTTCAGCATCGCCTCCCGCGCGACCGTATAGGCCACGTAACGCTCGCGTGCAGCAAGATCGATGGGGGAAAGCTTCCAGCGCTTGAGCGGATCGACAAAACGCTCCGCCAACCGCCTTTCCTGCTCGGCCTGATCGGTGGTCAGCCAATATTTGAACAGGAACAGCCCATCGTCGACCAGCTGCTTTTCGAACACGGGCACCTGCGCGAGGAAGGCGGCCACCTGCTCGTCGCTGGCATAACCCATGACGCTTTCCACCCCGGCGCGATTGTACCAGCTGCGGTCGAACAGCACGATTTCGCCTGCGCTGGGAAGTTGTTCCACATAGCGCTGGAAATACCACTGCCCGGCCTCGCGCTCGCTCGGCTTGGCCAACGCCACTGTGCGGCACTGGCGGGGGTTGAGCGGGGCGCGGATGGCGTTGATCACGCCACTCTTGCCCGAAGTGTCGCGCCCCTCGAACAGCACCAGCACCCGCGCGCCGGTTCCCTTGGCCCATTCCGCCATGGACAGCAGACCAAGCTGGAGCGGCTCCAGCAGCTTCTCGTATTCCTTGCCTTTTAGCTTTTCCATCGGCGCAGACTGCCCTGAAACGGCAGGCCTGTCAGCCCACGATCTCACTCAGCGCAAAGTCAGCCAGGCCAGCGCCACTACGCCCAGCGCGATGCGATACCAGGCGAAGGGCGAGAAGCCATGGCGGCTGACATAGGCTATGAAGGCCCGGATCACGACCAGCGCGACCACGAAGCTCACCCCGAAGCCGATCGCGATCTCGCCCCAGCCCACGGTCGCGGCGCCCGCGCTCATTTCCTCATGCCCGCCCGCGATCTCCAGCGTGGAAGCGCCGATCATGGTCGGCACGGCGAGGAAGAACGACAATTCCGCCGCCGTCTTGCGGCCGACGCCCATGGCAAGCGCGCCCATGATCGTGGCGCCCGAGCGGCTGACGCCCGGCACCATTGCCAGGCATTGCGCCAGGCCAACGCCGAATGCCGTCTTCAGCGGCAGGGCGGCAACACCCTCTTCGGGGCCGGGGTGGGCGTTCTTCTCGATCGCCAGGATCGCGATGCCCCCCACAATCAGCGCCCAGGCCACCACCGAGGGGCTGCCCAGCAGCACATCGATATAATCCTTCAGCGCCAGGCCGAGCACGGCCGAGGGCAGGAAGGCGGCCAGCAGATTGCGCACGAACAGCAGGCTGCCCCGCTCCAGCCGCAGCATCCCGATGCCCGCGCTCCAGAAGGTGCGCCAGTACTGCACCACCACCGCCAGGATCGCGCCCAGCTGGATCACGACATTGAACATCGCCCATTGGTGCGCATCATAGCCGAACAGTTCGGTGGCGAGGATCAGGTGCCCGGTGGAGGACACCGGCACGAATTCGGTCAGGCCCTCGACAATGCCGAGGAGGATAGCGGTGAGCGTCAGGTCCATGGGTTCGCGGTGATGGCGGTTGGTCGGGCCAAGTCAAGCGTGGCCCGACCAACCGATGCCTTTTTACCAGATATGGACGCGTTCTTCCGGCGGCAGATAGAGCTTGTCGCCCGGCTTCACGTCGAAGGCCTTGTACCAGGCATCAACATTGGGCAGCGGGCCGTTCACCCGGAATTCCGCCGGAGAGTGCGGATCGGTGAGCATCTGCTGGCGCAACCGTTCCGAACGGATGGCGCTGCGCCAGGCCTGCGCCCAGGACAGGAAGAACCGCTGGTCGCCGGTCAGCCCGTCGATCACCTTGTCCTCCTTGCCGCCCAGCGCCATCTTGTAGGCGCGATAGGCGAGGCTGAGGCCGGAAAGATCGCCGATATTCTCGCCCAGGGTCAGGCGGCCGTTGACGCAGGTCTTGCCATCGTCGAGCGGGCAGAACTTGTCATACTGGCTGGCCAGCTTGTCGCCCTTGGCGTCGAAGGCCTTGCGGTCCGCATCGGTCCACCAATCGTCCAGGCGGCCCTTGGCATCGTATTTCGATCCCTGATCGTCGAAGCCATGGCCCATTTCGTGGCCGATCACCCCGCCGATGGCACCGTAATTCACGGCCATGTCCGCCTTCGCCCCGAAGAAGGGCTGCTGCAGGATCGCGGCCGGGAACACGATCTCGTTGAAGGAAGGGTTGTAATAGGCGTTCACCGTCTGCGGCAGCATGAACCATTCGGCGCGATCGGGCGGAGTGCCCAGGCGGGAGAGGTCCTTCTTCCACTGCCAGCCGATCGTCGCGATCTCGTTGCCCAGCGGGTCCGCCGGGCTGATTTCCAGCCCCTGATAGGTCTCGAACTTGTCGGGATAGCCGATCTTGGGGAAGAAGCTTGCCAGCTTCGCTTCGGCCTGCACCTTGGTTTCGGCGCTCATCCAGTCGTTTTCTTCCAGGCTCTGGCCCAGCGCCTTGCGCAGATTGGCCACCAGATCCTGCATCGCGGTCTTGCTGGCAGCGGGGAAGTAACGCTCGGCATAGGCCTTGCCCAGCACTTCGCCCAGCTGGGCTTCAGTCGCCTCGATCGCGCGTTTCCAGCGCGGGCGCTGTTCCTGCGCACCGTTCAGCACCTTGCCGTAGAAATCGAAATTGGCCTGGTCGATCTCGCTGGGCAGCACGTCGGCATGGGCCGAAAGGAAGCGCGCCGCCATGAAGGCCTTGAGCGTAGGCAGCGGCGTTTCGGTGAGCAGCTTCATCATCGCGGGCAGGCCGCCGCCGATCTCGGCCAGCTGATCCTGCGTCAGCCCCAGCTTCTCGGCCTCCTCCCTGGAGGGCGGAATCTGCGGTGCAAGGAAATACTCCACCTTGCCGAGGCCCGAAGCGTCGAGCAGGGTGGCCAGAGGATAGTTGGGGGCCAGCGCCTCCAGCTCGGCGCGGCTCAGCTTGTGATAGGTGATGTCGCTGTTGCGCATGGCCGTGCGCGCCCATTCGATTTCGGCCACCTTATGTTCGAAGGCATAGACCGATTCCGCCGCCGCCTTCGGATCGGCATAGCCGGCCTTGCCCAGCATGAAGGTCAGGAATTCCTTGTACTGGGCCTGCACCTCGCGGTTCTGCTCGCTATCCACCAGATACATGTCGCGATCCGGCAGACCCATGCCGGAAAAGCCCATGGAGGGGATATAGGCGTCCGGGTCCTTGTCATCGATCGCGATGCCCGCGCCCACCAGCCCCGGATAGCCCGGCTGGGCGAACAGCCCGTTCAGCTCGGTAAGGTCCTTCGCCTGGAAAATCTGCGTAAGATAGGGCGATGCGGGCGCGAGGCCCTTGGCGTCGATCGCGGCAGTATCGAGATAGGCCTTATAGGCATCGACGATGCGCTGCTCGCCCGAGCCGGGCTGCTGCTTCTTCGAGACCAGTTCGTCGATCAGCGCCTGCACATCGGCCTTCGACTTTTCGTCGAGATAGTTGAACGCGCCATAACGGGTATATTCCGGCGGAATCGGATTATCGCGCACCCACTTGCCGTTGACGTAGCCGAAGAAATCGTCCCCCGGCTTCACCGCAGGGTCGAGCGTGGCCGGATCGAAGCCCCAGCTGCCGAAGCTCATTTCCGGCGCGGCGGCGCCTTCAGCGGACGGCGCGGCCTCCACTCCATGATCGAGCATCTCGAGCGCGGGGCCGGCAAGGGCAGGTGCGGCAAGAGCGGGGACGGAAACGGCAAGCGCCACGGCCGAGGCACCGGCAAGGATCGTGGAACGGATCAGGGGACGGATCATCGAAAACCCTTCAATGGTTCGGAACCCGGCGCAGGCAAGCAAGGCTCCGCAAGAGGAACATGGACAATGCCATAGCGGCATCCGGCAGCGAAACGCCGCCGTTGATCGGTTGCAAATGTTACTTGGTCGAAAATAGCGGCGGAAGGCAAGCCTTCCCACGCGCTATTTTGCCCCTTCGACGGCGATATTATCGAACTGGAGCGAGGCGAGCCGCGCATAGAGCCCACCCGCCGCGGTCAGTTCCGCATGGGTGCCCTGCTCCACGATGCGCCCGCCATCCATCACCACGATCCGGTCCGCCGCGCGCACCGTGGCGAGACGGTGGGCGATAACGAGCGTGGTGCGGTGTTCCATCAGCCGTTCGAGCGCCTGCTGCACCAGCCGTTCGCTCTCCGCATCGAGCGCGCTGGTCGCTTCGTCCAGCAGCAGGATCGGCGCATCGCGCAGCAATGCGCGGGCAATCGCCACGCGCTGACGCTGACCGCCGGAAAGGCGCGCGCCGCCTTCGCCCAGATAGGTGTCGAGACCCTGGGGCAGGGCCTTGAGGAAATCCTCCGCATTGGCCGCACGAGCCGCTTCCCAGATAGAGTCCTCGCTCGCATCCCATGCGCCATAACGCAGATTGTCGCGCGCGCTGGCGGCAAACAAAGTGCCTTCCTGCGGCACCAGCGCCATGCGGCGACGGATTTCGGCCGGGTCCACGCTGGTCAGCGGCACGCCGTCCAGCCGGATCGTGCCTGCCTGCGGATCGTAGAATCGCTCTGCCAGCTGGAACAGGGTGGATTTGCCCGCCCCCGACGGGCCGACGATGGCCACGGTTTCGCCCGGCTCGATCGTCAGGTCGAAATCCATGATCGCTGCCGTTTCGGGGCGGGTGGGATAGCGGAAGGTCACTCCCTGAAAGGCCATGCTGCCACGCGGCGGAACCGGCAGTTCCAGCGGGCGCGCGGGCGGGGCGATGGCAGGCTTTTCCTTCAGCAGCTCGTTGAGGCGGCTCGCCGCACCGGCGCCGCGCAGCAGATCGCCATAGACTTCCGTCAGCGAACCGAAGGCGCCGGCCACCAGCGCGCCGGTCAGCACGAAGGCGGCGATAGTGCCGCCGCTCAATATGCCTTCCGCCACCTGGATCGCGCCGCGCCACATCAGCATGGTGATCGATCCGAAGATGAACAGGATAACGATGGACGTCATGATCGAACGCAGCAGGATGCGGTGGCGGGCCGTGTCGAAAGTCCGCTCCACAATCGCGGCGAAGCGGCTGGCCTCGCGCCCTTCCTGATTGAAGCCCTGCACGATCTTCATCGCGCCCAGCACTTCGGTGGTCATGGCGCCGACATCGGCCACCCGGTCCTGGCTTTCGCGCGAAATCTTGCGCAGGCGGCGGCCGAACCACACGATCGGCAGCACCACAATCGGCACCGCCACCACCAGCATCAGGGTGAGCTGCGGTGCGAGATAAAAGAGGTATCCCACCCCGCCCAGAACAGTGATGAGATTGCGCAAGGCAACCGAAACGGTAGTGCCCACCACCTGTTCGATCTGGGCGGTGTCCGCCGTCATGCGCGAGGAGATTTCCTTGGGGCTGTTCTCTTCGAAGAAGCCCGGCGACAGGCGCAGGAGATTGGCCTGCACCGCCTTGCGGATATCGGCAATCACCCGCTCGCCCAGCCAGCTCACGAAATAGAACCGGCAGCCCGTGCCGATGGCCAGCACGGCCACGATCATGAACAGATAGCGGAACCAGCGCGCGATATCGGCCGGATTGCCGCCTTCGGCAAAGCCCCGATCGATAATCAGGCGGAAGCCGGCGGGAATCGCCAGAGTGGCGGCAGCCGTTACCGTCAATGCGATCAGCGAAAGCGCAACCTGCGCTGGATAGCGCATCGCCGCCTGCCAGATCATACCCAGCGGGCCTAGCGATTTTGCGGGTTCTACATCGGGCCGGTTCCGGGGTGCACGTGCCATGGCGCGCGCCTAGCCCAAAGCGGCGGCGGAATGAAGCGGAATGACGTGCGCGGCCAGATTGGAACAGCTCGGTTCGCCGCAGCCCGCCTGTGCTGCATTGCACAATGAGACGAAACGCGCCACAATGTCAGGGAAAGGGCCCATTCAGGCCTTCACGGAGTCGGCCCAAAGGGGATCGTCGCTTGCTTTATCACACCTATGAAATCCAGCGCGCGATGCTTTCGGGCGCGAGCACATGGGCTTCCGTCTGGGCAGAATTCCTCTCCAACCCCACCAATCCCCTCGGCTATGCGGGCGCTTCGCCGGTGATGGCCAGTGCGCTGGAAGTATTCGCCCATGCCTATGCCTCGCGCGGCAAGCCGGAATGGGGCATCACCCATGCCCGCGCCGAAGGGCAGGAATGGCCGGTGAGCGAGAGCGTGGTGCTGAAAAAGCCCTTCTGCGATCTCAAGCGTTTCCGCCGGGAAGGCCTGCCCGACGATGCCCCGCGCCTGCTGGTGGTCGCCCCGATGAGCGGCCATTACGCCAGCCTGCTGCGTGGCACGGTGGCGCGGATGGTGGAAAATCAGGACGTCTATGTAACCGACTGGGCCGATGCGAAGATGGTGCCGATGCACAAGGGCCGCTTCGATCTGGACGATTACATCGACTATCTGATCGAATTCCTCACCTTCCTGGGCCCCGACACCCATGTGATGGCCGTGTGCCAGCCTTCGGTGCCCGCCTATGCCGCCACCGCGATCATGGCTTCGGATGGTCATCCCTGCCGCCCGGCCAGCCTGACCATGATGGGCGGCCCGATCGACACGCGCGCATCGCCCACCAGCGTGAACGATGTAGCGATGGAACGGCCGCTCAGCTGGTTCCGCAACCATGTGATCGCCACTGTGCCGGCCGTCTATCCCGGCGGGGGGCGCAAGGTCTATCCCGGCTTCCTGCAATTGTCCGGCTTCATCGCGATGAATCTGGGCAGCCACATGATGAGCCATTACCAATATTTCAATCATCTGATCGAAGGCGACGACGACGGGGCGGCTTCGCATAAGGCGTTTTATGACGAATATCTCTCGGTCTGCGACCTGACGGAGGAATTCTATCTCCAGACGGTGGAGCATGTGTTCAAGGAACACTCGCTGCCGCGCGGCAAATTCGTCCATCGCGGAAAGGTGATCGATCTGGGCGCGATCCGCGACACCGCGCTGTTGGCGATCGAGGGCGAGCGGGACGATATTTCCGGCATTGGCCAGACCCGGGCGGCGCTCGATCTTGCCCACAATCTGCCCGAGGCGAAGAAGCAATATCTCCTCGCCGCCGATGTCGGCCATTACGGGATCTTCAACGGCAGCAAATGGCGCACCCGCATCGCACCCGTGGTGGAAGAATGGATGCGCGCGAATTCAAGCGGCAAGGGCAAGGGCAGCAAATTGCAGGCGGTGGCCTGAACCCCTTCGCCATCCCCGCCCGACCTATACCCATATCGCCAGAGGTCCCGGCCTTCGCCGGGATCGGGAATGAATATTTGTGTCAGTGTGACCGGGTAAGGAAACGTCCGGTCTCTTTCTTTTTCCGCCTATGGGCACCCCGAAAGCTGCCGGCTTTTAACCAGTCCAAATCCCCATTTTCCTACATCGCCCTGAGTCGCTAGAGCCCTTTCGGCTCGTTCCTTTTGGTCGGTGCCAGACATTCGGAGGGGGGAGAAAATAGGCATTTGTGCGAAAGTCACATTCGCCACACATGGATTTCACGCCAACCCATTGAAAATACGTTTTAATATCGGGAAAAGGTCACAAGGTTTCAGGGGCCGTTCCGTGTCACACTCCGCCCCATGCCCCGATCGGGCCAGCTCTCGCGAATGGTCATGAAGACCGCGCCGGACGCGCCAGACCTAGGAAGCCACCGGCCGGAATCTGCTTGCGGGTCTTTTCAGGCTATCGGGAAGGGCTGGAGCGGGTAGCGGGAATCGAACCCGCATAACTAGCTTGGAAGGCTAGGGCTTTACCACTAAGCTATACCCGCCCGTTCCCGTGGCGGCTGCACTGCCATTACCGAGGGCGCTCCGTCAATAGGAGCTTGCTCCGGCCGTCAGGATCAGTGGCCTTCGAATTCCATCAGCGCTTCCACTGTGACGCCGTTTTTGCGCAGCAGATCACCGCCGCCCAGTTCCGGCAGATCGATCACGAACAGCGCACGATCAACTATTGCACCCGCCTGCCGCAAAAGCTGAGTGGCAGCCAAGGCAGTGCCACCGGTAGCGATCAGATCATCCACGATGATGATTCGCTCGCCTGGCTGGATCAGCGTGGGGTCGATTTCCAGCCGCGCCTCACCATATTCAAGCGCGTAGTCGACACCGATCGTGGGCACGGGCAGCTTGCCCGCCTTGCGTACCGGCACAAAGCCCAACATCAGCAGCGAGGCCACCGCCGCGCCGAAGATGAAGCCTCGCGCCTCAAGCCCGGCAATCGCACCCGCACCCACCGCATTGGCGCGCTGCGCAATATTCTCGACCGCTGCGGTAAGCCCCTTCCCATCCGCAAGGAGGGTAGTGATGTCGCGAAACAGGACCCCCTGCCGCGGAAAATCCGGCACGGTACGGATTAGCTTCTTAAGCTCTTCAGGCGTCACGCGGCCTCCCTTGCAGCGCTGGCTTCACAAACAAAACGCCCCTCGCATCCGGGGATGGAGGGGCGTTCAGGAATGCGTTTCTATCGAACCGAACTCAGTGCTTGGCCTTCTTCTCAGCCCAGATGTTCCGGTAAGCGAGATAGGAAAGCACGGTGGCGAAGAGCAGGAAGCCCAGCACCGGCCAGCCAGTCTGCTTGCGTTTGTCGAGGCTCGGCTCGGCCGTCCACACGAGGAAGGCCGCAACGTCCTTCGACATGGCGTCGACCGTATTGGGCGAACCGTCGGCGAAGGTCACCTGACCGTCGGTCAGCGGCGGAGCCATCGCGAGATTGAGGTTCGCGAAATATGGGTTGTAGTGCAGGCCATCCGGCGTCTTCGCATCGGGGAACTTCTTGAGCAGTTCCGCAGGCTGGCTGGTGAAGCCCGTCAGCAGCGAATAGACATAGGCAGGGCCTTCATGCCGCGCCTTGGTGATCAGCGAGAGATCCGGGGGAACGGCATTGTTGTTCGCTGCACGCGCCGCAATATCGTTCGGATAGGGCGACGGGAAATAGTCGGTCGCCAGACCCGGACGGCTGTTCGCCTCGCCGGTATTCGGGTCGATGCCCGGCACCTGCTTGCTGGCGGCGATCGCCTTCACTTCGGCTTCGTTATAGCCGAGCTGCTCAAGGTCGCGGAAGGCGACATATTTGAGCGAGTGGCAGGCCGAGCAGACTTCGCTGTAGACCTGGAGGCCGCGCTGGAGCTGCTGCTTGTCGAAACGGCCGAAGGGGCCGTCGCTCGCCAGGTGCAGTTCCTTCGGAACCTTGTGGAACGCGTGTTCGACGGTTTCCGCAGCCGGCTCGGTAATCGCGGTGTAGGCGCCGCTGACAAAGGCAGCGAGCACGGACAGCACGAAGAACAGGCCGACGGCGACGGATGCGATGAGGCGGTTCATGTGTCGTTTTCCCTCGGGACTGTTCGCTTAGCTCTTCGCCGCAAGCTTCGCTGCGTCATCCGAGCCGAGCACTGCCTCTGTGATCGAGAAGGGCAGCGGCTTGGGCTTTTCCATCAGCGCAACGAGCGGAAGGACGACGAGGAAGTGCAGGAAGTAATAAGCCGTGGCGATCTGGCTCAGCATCACGAAGGGCTCTTCAGCCGGGGCGCCGCCGCAATAGAACAGCACCGCCATATCGATGACGAGAATCCAGAAGAACTTCTTGAACACCGGGCGATAGTTGCCCGAGCGCACCGGCGAGTTGTCCAGCCAGGGCAGGAAGAACCACACCAGGATCGCCGCGAACATCGCCAGCACGCCCATCAGCTTCGCCGGAATGAAGAAGATATCGAAAGTGAAGGCACGCAGGATCGCGTAAAACGGCCAGAAGTACCATTCGGGAACGATATGCGCCGGCGTGGAGAGCGGGTTGGCCGGAATGTAATTGTCCGGGTGACCCAGCTGGTTCGGCATGAAGAACAGGAAGGCGCAGTAGATCAGCAGGAACACGCCCAGCCCGAAACCGTCCTTCGCCGTGTAATACGGATGGAAGGGAACGGTATCGCTCTCGCTCTTCACTTCCACGCCCGTGGGGTTCGACGAACCGGGGATGTGCAGCGCCCAAATGTGCAGGATCACGACACCCGCGATCACGAAAGGCAGCAGGAAGTGCAGCGAGAAGAAGCGGTTCAGCGCGGCATTGTCAGGCGCGAAGCCACCCAGCAGCCACTGCTGGATAGGCTCGCCAACCACGGGGATCGCCCCGAACAGGCCGGTGATCACCTTGGCGCCCCAGAAGCTCATCTGACCCCAGGGAAGGACATAGCCCATGAAGGCAGTCGCCATCATCAGCAGGAAGATCACGACGCCCAGCAGCCAGATCATTTCGCGCGGCGCCTTGTAGGAGCCGAAATAGAAACCGCGGAAGATGTGGAGATAGACCACCACGAAGAAGGCCGAAGCCCCGTTCGCATGCGCATAGCGCAGCATCCAGCCCCAGTTCACGTCGCGCATGATGTGTTCGGTCGAGGCGAAAGCCACGCCGGCATTGGCGGCATAATGCATCGCCAGGATCACACCGGTGACGATCTGCAACATCAGACAGAAGCCGGCGAGAATGCCGAAGTTCCACAGATAGTTGAGGTTGCGAGGAACCGGATAACCCGCGCCGACAGCATTGTAGACGAGACGCGGCAGAGGCAGCTTCTCGTCCATCCACTTCATTACGGGATGGGACGGGGTGTAATGGTTTGCCCAGGGAAAGCTCATGATCTCTCTCTTTCGCCTCAGCCGATCTTCACGACAGTGTCGGAGGTGAATTCATATTCCGGCACTTCCAGGTTCTTGGGAGCCGGACCTTTACGGATGCGCGCAGCCGTATCGTAGGAAGAGCCGTGGCAAGGGCAGAAATATCCGCCGAACTCGCCCTTCACTTCGCCTTCGGCGGCACCGAGCGGCACGCAGCCCAGATGGGTGCAGACGCCCATGGTGATGAGCCAGTTTTCCTTGCCCGGCTTGGTACGCTCATCCAGCGTCTGCGGATCGCGCAGGCTGGCCACGTCAACCGCATTCGCCTCGGCGATTTCTTTCGCTGTGAGGTTACGGATGAACAGCGGCTGCTTGCGGAAGATCGCCTTGATCGCCTGACCCGGCTGAATCGCGCTAACATCGACCTCAGTCGAGCTTTCTGCCAGCACGTCCTTCGACGGAGCCATCTGGCTGATCAGGGGAACGAGCGTCGCAATGCCACCAACGCCAGCGGCGCCGACTGCCGCGATATTGATGAAGTCCCGGCGCCGGATGCCTTCACCTTCCGTCCCGGCGATCTCTGCCGGGTCTGCGGTGCCAGTCGTATCTGCCATCAACCTTGCCTTGCCTGTCGGCCTGACCGGCGGACATTCCGCCGGCATGGCCGGGAAAACCAATAAAAGTCGCGCGTTCAGGAAGCCCCCGCCGCAAGCATTGGACACAGGTCTGACGCCCGCTGCCAATGCCGACTTGGGCGGGCTGATAGACGAGAGGCGTCCCTATGCCAACAGGCATTTTGGCGGTTTTGCGACCCTCTCGCAGCTAGACCCGAAAAGGCAGGCCAATCAGGGAGAATTGCCGCCCATAATTGGGCTCGGCACGATGGGTCGAGCGGCGGAAAGAGAAAAAGTCTTCTTCTTCGGTATATGTGTCGAGGCCAAGCCCTTCCACCTTGTCCACACCAGCCCCTCGAAGCCGGGAGGCGACGTAGGATTCGAGATCGAACCGATAGTGCCCTGCCCGGCCCTGTGTGAAGAAGCGCTCGTCTTCAGGTGTGAAACTGGCACGGAAATCTTCGGCCACTTCATAACTAGCCTGGGCAATACAGGGGCCAATCGCAGCCGAAATCCGTTCTGCCCGGGCGCCCAGCGCTTCCATCGCCTTCACTGTCGCCTCAACCACCCCGCCATGGGCACCGCGCCAGCCGGCATGCGCAGCGCCGATCACCCCCGCCTCACGGTCAGCCAGCAGGATCGGCGCGCAATCGGCGGTGACGATTCCAATCAGCGTGCCAGGGCGGCCAGTGACAAGCGCATCGGCAGTGGGGCGATGATCGTCGTCCCAGAGTTCTTTCACCGTCGCGCAGATCGCCGAATGGATTTGGTGAACGGCCACCAATGGAGCATCCGGCAACACGGCATCGCCGGCCCGGCGGCGATTCTCCATTACGGCGGCGGGATCGTCACCCGCGCCGAAGCCGACATTGAGCCCGGCTACCAGGCCGCTCGAAACGCCGCCCCTGCGGCCCAGGAAGCCATGCTGAACGCCCTCCAATACCGCGGCATGGTTTACCTTGACGGGATCGATGTCAGCCAAGGCTCTTGATCACCTGCTCATAAGTGTCGGCCGAAAGATTCGGCGTGGCCGCTATCCGTTCCAGTTCGGCGCGCATCATTGCTGCTCGCTTCGGCTCGATCCGACGCCAACGGCCCAGCGGAGGCACGAAGCGCGCCGCCGTCTGCGCGTTGAGTGGGTCGAGCGCGAGAATCAGATCCGCGATCATCCGATAGCCCTCGCCATCCGCCGCGTGGAATGCATGCGGGTTCACAGCGAAACCCATGTATAGCGAACGCACCCGGTTGGGGTTCTTGAGCGTGAAGTCCTCATGCTGCGCCAGCGCCTTCACATGCTCAAGTGCTTGCGGATGAAGCGATTGCGCCTGCAGCGAGAACCATTTGTCGATCACCAGCGCATTGCCGGCATAGCGGGCGTGGAAATCGGCCAGCAGTTCCTCGCGCGCGCCAGCGGCTTGGGGCGAGTCCAGCCCGGCGAGCACCATCAGCGCACCCTGTCGGTCGGTCATATTGTCGGCCGCGCGATATTGGGCCGCCGCCAATTGGGCCGCCTTGTCGGGCACGGCACCGGCAAGATAGACCAGCGCCTGCGCCTTCACCTTGCGCGCGCCGCGTGACTCTGCCTCAAGACTGTAGGGTACAGCCAATGCGCGAGCGTAGAGTGCCGTGAATTCCGCCTCCAGCTGCGCGCCGAGCCAGGCCTTGAGGCCCTCCCGCTCGGCATGAACCGCGGCCGGATCGGAGATGAGCAATTGCTCGGACAGATAGGCCTGGCTCGGCAACAGCAGCAGCTCCCCGCGCATCAGATCGTCCAACGCCGGGTCCGTCAGGACAGCGCCCAGCGCAGCGGCGATCGCCTCTCGGCCGGCCAGACGGGCAGCGTCGTCCAGCGATCCGCCCTGCGCGGCGGTGAGATGGCCCACGGTCAGTTCCTGCATCGCTTCGTAGCGGGCGAAAGGATCGTTATCCTTCGCGGCAAGGAAAACGAGATCTTCATGGCTCATCTCCCGCTCGATCGAGACCGGAGCGGAAAAGCCGCGATTGATCGACAGCACGGGCGGCTTGGCAAAGCCGGAGAAGGAGAGGCTCATCTCCGCATCCTTCAGCACCACCAGTTCCTCCCCGCGATGAATGCCGCTTGTGCGGTCGAACAGGGCAAGGCGCAGCGGGATCACCATGGGCTGCTTCGCCGTCTGGCCCGGCGTGGCGGGCACGGTCTGGGCAAGATGCAGCGTGGCAGTGTCGCCCGAATGCTCCAGCCGCACGGTCACCTTCGGGGTGCCGGCCTGCGAATACCACAGGCGGAACTGCGCAAGGTCCAGCCCTGCGCCGTCCTCAATCGCCTTGACGAAATCCTCACAGGTCGCGGCTTCGCCATCGTGGCGTTCGAAATAGAGGTCGCTGCCTTTACGAAAGCGTTCGGGGCCGGCAATGGTCCGCATCATTCGGATCACTTCGGCGCCCTTGTTATAGACCGTGGCAGTGTAGAAGTTAGAGATTTCCTGATAGGAATCCGGCCGGATCGGATGGGCCAGCGGGCCGGAATCCTCGGGGAACTGGGCGGCGCGCAGCACGCGCACATCCTCGATCCGCTTTACCGCCGCCGAACCCATGTCCTGGCTGAACAGCTGGTCGCGCAGCACAGTGAAGCCCTCTTTCAGGGAGAGCTGGAACCAGTCGCGGCAGGTCACGCGATTGCCTGACCAATTATGGAAATATTCGTGGGCGATCACGCTTTCGATGCCGTCATAATCGGCATCGGTCGCGGTTTCGGGGTCTGCCAGGACGTAGCGCGTGTTGAAGACATTGAGCCCCTTGTTCTCCATCGCGCCCATGTTGAAATCGCTGACAGCAACAATGTTGAACAGGTCGAGATCATATTCGCGGCCAAAGACCTGCTCGTCCCATTCCATGCTCTTGATCAGGGAACGCATGGCATGGTCCGTCCGGTCGAGATCGCCGGGGCGCACCCAGATGTTCAGTTCGACCTCGCGCCCGCCCATGGTGGTGAAGCTGTCGCGCCTGGCGACCAGATCGCCCGCCACCAGCGCAAAAAGATAGCACGGCTTGGGCCATGGATCGTGCCATTCGGCCCAGTGGGTGCCGTCGGCATTCTCGCCCGATGCCTCGAGATTACCGTTGGACAGCAACACCGGGAAGGCCGCTTTTTCCCCCGCCATGCGCACTCGATAGGTGCTGAGCACGTCCGGGCGGTCAGGGAAGAAAGTGATGCGGCGAAAACCTTCGGCCTCGCATTGGGTGCACAGCATCCCGTTCGACGCATAGAGGCCCATGAGCTGGGTATTGTGCGAAGGATCGATCTCCGTAACGATCTCCAGCGTGTGGGCATTGCCCGGCAGGTCGATCAGCAGATCGCCCCGCTCCAGCCGCCAGCTGTTGAGCGCCTCGCCATCGACCAGCACTTCCAGCGGGGCGAGCCCATCGCCATTGAGGCGGATCGTGGTGTCCTTCGCAGCGGCGGGGTTGGCCGCGACCTTGAGTTCCGCATGGATACGCGTCTTTTCCAGCCCCAGCGCGAAATCGAGCGACACTTCCGGCACCAGCCATGCAGGCGGGCGATAGTCTTCTCGTCGGGTAACAGTCGGAGCGTGGGGTGTTTCGACCGCGTCGGCCATCTCGGGGTTGGTCACAATATCCATGGCTTCGCACTTAAGTGCTTTGCAGGCCGCATCCAATGGCTAGATTGGGCGCATGGCGCATTTCCTGATCTTCGGCCTGGGATACACTGCAGGCTACATCGCCAGGGACCTGCGGATGCAGGGCTGGCAGGTCGATGCCACGGGCAGCCGGGGCAACATTTCGTTAGACAACACGCAGGCCGTGCATGACGCGCTGGACCTCGCGAGCCATGTGATCTCCTCCGTCCCGCCCGACCCGCAGAGCGGGCTGGACCCGGTACTGGAGCGATATGGCGATGCGCTGGCCGGGCGCTGGCTGGGCTATCTGTCGTCCACCGGCGTCTATGGCGACACGGGCGGGGCATGGATCGACGAGACTGCGCCAACCGGCGGCGGCAGGCGCATGGCGCGGGCGCGAATCGATGCGTGCTGGCTGGAAATGGGTGCGCATGTGTTCCGCCTGCCGGGCATTTACGGGCCGGGGAGGAGTGCGCTGGAGCGGGTGCGTGAAGGCAAGGCGCGGCGGATTTCCTTGCCTGGACAGGTATTCAGCCGGGTACATGTGGAGGATATCGCCAGCGGGGTGGTGAAGGCGGTCAACGCGCCGGCCGGGGCCTATAATCTGGCGGATGATTACCCCTGTTCCCAGAACGAGGTGATCGAGGAAGCCTGCCGCCTGCTGCGCCTCTCCCCACCCCCTCTGGTGACGCTTGAGGAAGCAGAGCTTAGCGCACAAGCCCTTGCTTTCTATGCGGAAAATCGCCGAATCGCGAATGCCAGGGCCAAGCGGGTTCTGGGCTGGAAACCCGCCTTCCCGACCTATCGGGAGGGGCTGCGTGCCCTCAGCGCCAGCACCATTCCCATCAGCGCCAGCACTGCCCCGGCGGCCGAAAGCCACGACCAGCGATAGCCTTCCACGAGGGTGGAGATCAGCATGGCGACGATCGGCACCACCACGCCATTATAGGCCGCCCGGCCCGGGCCGAGCTGCCTAATCAGACTGAAATACAAGGGAAATGTTACGACAGACCCCATGATTCCGAGATATAGCACACCGGCAAGGTAACGCGTGCTCAAAGGGAGCACAGGGGGCCCCACAAGCACCAGGGCTGTACAGAAATCGCCCAACGCGCCCCAGAGCAACGACCAGAACAACATCGCCAGAATCGGCTGCTGCCGCGCCACCTTTCCCGCCTGCATGACATTGGCAATCGAGGCCGCGAGGATCGAGGCACAGGCAAGCGCGATGCCGGTAGCGACCCCGCCGCCCGGCCCGCCACCCAGCCCGCCAGCCGCAGCCGCGACCCGTGTTTCGTGGAGCAGCAGCAGGCCGATACCCGCCAGCGCCACCAGGGTTCCCGCGATGAAGCGCCCCGTCACCCTGATTCCCAGGAACACCCGCGCCAGCAGCGCATTGGGCAGCATCAGCATGGCGAACATCACCGCGACGATGCCCGAGGTGAGATAGGCCTCCGCCCGGTAGAGCAGATTGAAATTGAGGCAGAACTGGGTGAGCCCGAACAGGGCCGCCACAACATGGCCGGCGCGGCTCATGCGGAAGCTCTGCCTGCGCGCCAGCACCAGCACACCCATGCCGATGGCTGCCACCACGAATCGCCAGGTGACCGACCAGCTGGCCGGCGCGGCATGAAGCTGGTCCTTGATCGCGAACCAGGTACCGCCCCAGATCAGCGCAGTGAGCGTGAAAGGGATGAGGATGGCGGGCCGCAGCAGCGTTTGTGCCGGGCCAGCGCCGGACGAATCGCTCATAGGGCGGCAATCGCGCGGGTGAGCGCGGCGGCGTGTTCCGCCTGTGTGTCCCATGCGGCAACCATGCGCACGGCCTGATCGTCCCAATCGTAAAAGGCGAAGCCCTGCGCGCGCAAAGCCTCGCGTTCGGCCCCCGTCATGCGCAGGAATACTTCATTCGCTTCCACCGGATGGAGCAACCTGTCCGCCGCGCCGCTTGCCACTTCGCGTGCCGCCGCATTGGCCGCCCGCGCATTCTCCAGCCAGAGGCCTTCTTCGACGAGCGCCAGCAGCTGCGCGGCAAGATAACGCCCCTTGGATTGCAGATGCCCGGCGCGCTTGCGGCGCCAGCGGGCAAGATCGGCCTGTGCGGGATCGAAGAACACGATCGCTTCGGCATCCAGCCCGCCGTTCTTCACGCAGCCGAAGCTCAACGCATCGACCGGCCCGGCCGATTCGGCAGGCGTGCAGCCGAGGAACGCCGTGGCATTGGCAAAGCGCGCGCCATCCATATGAAAGCCCAGCCCATGCTGTTTCGCCAGAGCGCCGATGGCGGCGAGTTCTGCCGGGCGATAGGCCCGCCCATATTCGCTCGCCTGGGTAATCGAGATCGCGTGGGCGGGCACCTGGTGCACCCCGCGTGTGATCCCCGCCAGCACGGCGCCGATGCCCTCCGGCGTCAGTTTCGCCCCTTCTCCATCGGCCAGCAGCAGCTTGGCGCCATGGAGAAAGAAGCCGGGCGCGCCGCATTCGTCCATCTCGATATGCGCCTCGCGGTGGCAGATCACCCCGCCATGCGGCTGCGCCATGGTGGCCAGCGCAAGGCAATTGGCCGCCGTGCCGGTGGCGACCCAGATCGCCGCCACATCCTGCCCGAAAAGCCGTGAGAATGCCGCGTCCAGCCGCTGGGACAGGGCATCTGCGTCATAGGGGCGATCCGCCGAATCGGCAGCCTGCATTGCCGCCCACACCGCCGGGTGCACGCGCGCCGCATTGTCGGAGAGGAACTGCATCGCAGCGCCATGGACCCGGGCCGATGCTTGTGCAAGATTCCCCGCAAGGCAGAAGGAGTCCCCATGGAAGGCGTAACCATCACCCGCATCGATCATAGCGACCATGGCGAATATCGCGCCCACCCGGCGGACAGCCACTTCATCGGCCGCCTCACCTGGGTTCAGCATGGCGATGTCCGCACGGCCGAACACACCATCGTGCCCAAAGAGATTGGCGGGCGCGGGATCGCCGGCGAATTGGTGAAAGCGCTGATCGCCGACGCGCGCGAACAGAATTTCCGCATCGCGCCGCAATGTTCCTATGTCGCCGCACAATTCGAACGGCACCCCGAATGGGCCGATCTGCGGGCCTGACGCGGATTTTTCGCCCCGGTCCGCCAGTCCGCGCCCTGGCTGCGGTGAGCGCCGGAACAGTTCCTCCCGCGTCTCGTTGATCTTGTAGAGGCGAATGGCAGCATCGCGGGCGACATCAGGCGCGCGCCGCGAATCGGCCTCGCGGCCAGCCAGCGCCTTTCCTGCAATGCCAAAGCAAAGGAGGAGATGCACCATGAACCAGACCACCGACACCACGATCGCACGCGGCGCCACCGAAGGGCGCCGTGCCGTCGAACGAGACGAGACGACCGACCTCATTTCGTCCGACAGGGTGGACGGCACCGCAGTCTATTCCACCGATGGCGAAAAGCTGGGCCATATTGCCCATCTGATGATCGGCAAACGCAGCGGTAAGGTGAATTATGCGGTGATGAGCTTCGGCGGCTTCCTGGGCCTGGGCGAAAGCTATCACCCGATTCCCTGGGACGCGCTGGATTATGACACCGGCAAGGACGGCTATGTCGTGAACATCGACAAGGAAAAGCTGCACGACGCGCCCTATTACACCCGGGATGCCGTGCCCGTGTTCGACGCGAATTTCGGCAACGGCCTCTATCGCTATTACGGCGTATTCTACTGATCCGCATTCGGGCCGGACAGTCCGACGCATCCGTCACGGCCCGGGGGCCTCGGCAAAAGCCGGGGCCCTTCGTCATCCCGGCAAGCGCCAGGGCCGCTGGCGATGCGCGCCCGGGGTGACGGAAACCTCGCGATTTTCACGGGAAAAGGGAAATGGTGCTGCTGGGGAGGATTGAACTCCCGACCTCAGCCTTACCAAGGATGCGCTCTACCACTGAGCTACAGCAGCCAACCATTTCGGACACGGATCAAAGGCGCAAAGCCCCTGACCGGCAGGGGCGCGCTATTGGCGGGGCGCGGGGGGCTTGTCAAGCACTGCCCGGCTGCGGCAAGGCCTTTCGCGATGAAGGATGTTCCTGCCCCCCACTCCCGTGAAGAACGGCTTGCCGCCAAGCTGAGGGAAAACCTGCGCCGGCGCAAAGCCCAGTCGAGGGAAATGGATGCGCGCGGGCCAACCGATCCCGGCATCGATCCGGCCGGGGAAGCGGGCGAAAACGCCGCCCTTCCCAAAGGGGCTTCGAAAAGCTAGGGCGACGTGCTCCCGACCGACCGCAGGAGCAGATTGCCCGTGTCCACCCCCCGCGCCAGCCTCATCCTTGTCCGCCATGGCCAGAGCCAGTGGAACCTGGAGAATCGTTTTACCGGCTGGTGGGACGTGGATCTGACCGATCAGGGCATTGCCGAAGCGCGCGCCGCGGGCGAGCTGCTGGGCACCAAGGGCCTGCTGCCCACCTGCGCCTTTACCTCCCTCCAGACCCGCGCGATCCGCACCCTGCACATCGTGCTGCGCCATTGCGGCCGGTTGTGGGTGCCCGAAACCAAGGACTGGCGCCTGAACGAGCGCCATTATGGCGGGCTGACCGGGCTCGACAAGGCGGAGACCGCCGCCAAGCATGGCGAGGAGCAGGTGAAGATCTGGCGCCGCAGCTTCGACGTGCCGCCCCCGCCGATGGATGCGGGCGGGCCTTTCGATCTGGCCGCCGATCCGCGTTACGCCGGGATCGACGTGCCCGCGACCGAAAGCCTGAAGGACACGATCGCCCGCGTGCTGCCCTATTATGAAAGCGCCATCCTGCCCGAGCTTTCCGCCGGCAAGACGGTGATCGTTGCCGCGCATGGCAATTCGCTGCGGGCGCTGGTGAAACATCTGTCGGGCATTTCCGACGACGACATCACCGGGCTCGAAATCCCGACCGGCCAGCCCATCGTCTATGATTTCGACGAAGCGCTGCAGCCGGGCGAACGGCATTATCTGAAGGACAGGTAGGATGGGGGCAGCAACCGCACCGAAAGTGGCAATCGTCATGGGCAGCCAGTCCGACTGGCCGACCATGCAATGCGCCGCGAAAGTGCTCGACGATCTGGGCGTCGCCTATGACGCGCGAATCGTTTCGGCCCATCGCACGCCGGAGCGGATGTTCGACTTTGCCCGCACGGCCGAGGCGCAGGGCTTCCATGTGATCATCGCGGGCGCGGGCGGCGCGGCGCATCTGCCGGGCATGGTCGCTTCGCTCACGCACCTGCCCGTGCTGGGCGTGCCGGTGAAGTCCAAGGCGCTTTCGGGGCAGGACAGCCTGCTTTCCATCGTCCAGATGCCGGCCGGCATTCCGGTGGGCACGCTGGCCATCGGCGAGGCGGGCGCGACCAATGCCGGGCTGCACGCCGCCGCGATTCTCGCCTTGTCGGACCCTGCCCTTTGCGAACGGCTCAAGTCCTGGCGCGCCGCCAATACGGCATCGGTGGCCGAAAAGCCCTCTGACGAATAGAGCCCGCCCCATGCTTCTTCCCGGCGCCACGATCGGCATTCTCGGTGGCGGCCAGCTTGGCCGCATGATGGCTGTTGCCGCGGCCCGGCTCGGCTATCACTGCCATATCTACGCGCCCGAGGCGGAAAGCGTGGCAGGCGAGGTTTCCGCCCGGCTGACCCGCGCCGACTGGCACGATACTGCCGCGCTGGCCGATTTTGCGGGGCAGTGCGACGTCATCACCTATGAGTTCGAGAATGTCGCCGCCGGCCCGCTGGCGATGATCGACGGGATCGCGCCTCTGCGGCCCGGCCCGCGCGTGCTGGAAATCGCCCAGTCGCGCAGCAGCGAAAAGACATTCGCCCGCGATTGCGGCGGCGTGACCGCACCTTTCGCGCTGGTCGAATCGGCGGAAGAGCTGGCCGCCGCCATTGCCGAAATCGGCACGCCTGCGATCCTCAAGACCAATTGTCTGGGCTATGACGGCAAGGGCCAGATCCGGCTTTCGGGCGGGGAAGACGCAGACCGGCTGTGGCAGGACATCGGCGGGCAGGCCTGCGTGCTGGAAGGCTTCGTTACCTTCGCGGCGGAATTCTCCGTGATCCTGGTGCGCGGCACCGATGGCGAGGTGCGCTTCTGGGACAGCGCCGAGAATGTCCATGTCGGCGGCATTCTTGCCACCTCCACCCTGCCCGCCTCTGCGGTGGTGCTGGAACAGGTGGCCGAAGCGCGCCACTTCGCCGCGCGGATGGCAGAGGAGCTGGGCTATATCGGCGTCCTCTCCTGCGAATTCTTCGCCACGGCGGAAGGCCCGGTGTTCAACGAAATGGCGCCCCGGGTGCATAATTCGGGCCACTGGACCAGTGAAGGCGCGGTAACGAGCCAGTTCGAAAACCACATCCGCGCGATCTGCGGCCTGCCGCTGGGCGACACGTCGCTGGCCGGATCGCAGGTGACGATGCGCAATCTCGTGGGCGCCGAGGCGCTGGATGTGCTGCCGATTCTGCGTGACGGGGCCAACCATCTGCACCTCTATGGCAAGAGTGAGGCGCGCGAGGGGCGCAAGATGGGCCATGTGACCAGGGTGATGCGCTGATGGGGCGCGATATCGTCTTCATCGTCGCGCGTGCGGACAATGGCGTAATTGCCCGCGACGGGCAGGTCCCCTGGCGGATTCGCGAGGATTTGCGCCGTTTCGTAGCCCATACGATGGGCACGCCGATGATCATGGGCCGCAAGACTTTCGAGAGCTTCCCCCAGCCGCTGAAGGGCCGCCGCCATATCGTCCTCACCCGCGATCCCGCATGGCGGGCCGAGGGGGCGGAAGTGGCCCATTCGGTGGAAGAGGCGCTGGAACTGGCCGGAGACGGCACCGTCTCCGTCATCGGCGGGGCGGAAATCTTCGCTTTGTTCGAGCCCTATGCCACCCGCTTCGAACTGACCGAGGTGCATGAAGATACGCAAGGCGATCTCTCCATGCCCTATCCCGGCCCCGAATGGCACGAGGTTGCGCGTGAAGAGCGCCCCGCCGCCGACGGCTGGCCGCCGATCGCCTTCGTGACACTGGAGAAACGCCCCTAATGCGCCTCGATCACCGCCAGCCGATCCCTGAGAACCTACGCGGCGCGATCGTGGCGCTGGGGAATTTCGACGGGTTTCACCAGGGCCATCAGGCCGTTGTCGGCGAAGCGGTGGCATGGGCGCGCAGCGAAGGCCGCCCGGTGATCGTGGCGACCTTCGATCCCCATCCGGTGCGCCATTTCGCCCCGCATGTGCCGCCCTTCCGCCTCACCTCGCTGGACCAGCGCGAGGAAATGTTCGCCGCCGCCGGGGCCGATGCGATGCTGGTGTTCCATTTCGACGACGAGCTGGCCACTACCCATGCCGACGATTTCGTGGGCAAGCTGCTCGGCCGGCAGATCGGCGCTGCGGGCGTGGTCACGGGCGAGGATTTCACTTTCGGCAAGGGCCGCGACGGCGACCGCGAGACGCTGGTGGCTCTGGGCGCGCTCCACGGCATTGCCGCGCGCTCCGTGCCCGAAGTGATGGAAAGCGGCATGGTGGTTTCCTCCAGCCGCATCCGCGATTCGCTGAAGGCGGGGGAATGCGAAGTGGCCGCCTGCCTGCTGACCCGCCCCTTCGCGGTGCGCGGAACCGTCCAGCATGGCGACAAGCGCGGCCGCGAAATCGGCTTTCCCACCGCCAATATGGCGCTGGGCGCCTATCTGCGCCCGCGCTTCGGCATCTATGCCGTCACCGGCACGGTGCTGGACACGGGCGAGCAACTGAAAGGCGCCGCCAATATCGGCATCCGCCCGCAGTTCGAGCCGCCGATCGAGCTGCTGGAACCGCATTTCTTCGATTTCTCGGCCGATCTCTATGGCCGGGAAGTGGAAGTGCAGTTCCGCCACTTCCTGCGGCCGGAAGCGAAGTTCGATTCGCTCGACGCCCTGATCGCCCAGATGAACCGCGATTGCGACCGCGCCCGCGAGCTTCTGAAATGACCGCAATCCCCATGCTGGAGACCGAGCGGCTGGTGCTGCGCGGCTTCCAGCCTTCGGACAGGGAGCCGTTCATGGCTGCCCTGGCGAAGGACGAATTCGCCCGCACCATCTCGCGCGAGGGGCGCGCCCTCAATCGCGAAGAGGCCTGGCGATCCATGGCGCTGGTCAATGGCAGCTGGTCGCTGGACGGTTTCGGCAATTGGGTGGTCACCTTGCGCGAAACGGGCGAGCCCATCGGCCGGCTGGGGCCCTTCTCCCCGCCGGGCTGGCCCGATTTCGAAGTGGGCTGGGCGATCTTCCCCGAACATCAACGCCGCGGCTATGCCGTGGAAGGCGCGGCCGCCGCGCTGGTCTGGTGCAAGGAGGCGCTGGGCCACACCCGCGTGGTCCACTGCATCCTGAAGGGCAACGAAGGCAGCGAACGCACCGCCGCCGCACTGGGATCGCGCCCGGTGAGGGACTGGACCCCGCCCTGGGGCGGCGATCTGACCTTCTGGGAAACACGGTGGGACAAATTCATCCGCAGCGGTCCTTATGACCGATTGATCGAGTGGCGCCGGGGCAGATAGAAGGGGCCGTCCAAGGGGGGGAATATCATGGGCGGTAGGAATAAGGTGTGGCTCACCTGGGCCGCAGCGGTGGCGGCGCTGGCTTTCTTGGCGCTGACGTTCACCAATGCGAGCTGGCTAGCCGATTCGCCCAATGGCACGCCCTGGAAAGTGGCCCATCGCGGCATCGGCCAATATGCTGCCGGGCCCGGTCCGAAGGATTGCGGCGCGGCACAGATCGAGCCGCCGGTGCATGATTTCATCGAGAACACGCTTTCCTCTCTGTCCCAGGCACGACGGCTGGGCGCGGGGATGCTGGCAGTGGACATTGTCCCCACGGCGGACGGCAAATTCGCCGTGTTCCGCGATGCCGCACTCGATTGTCGCACCGATGGCAAAGGCGCGGTGCGCGACCATACGATGGAGCAATTGAAGCAGCTCGACATCGGCTATGGCTACACGCCCGATGGCGGCAAGACCTTCCCCCTGCGCGGCAAGGGCGTGGGCGCCATGCCTTCGCTGGACGATCTGCTGGCCGCTTTTCCGGACACACTGCTGATGTTCAACCTCATCGGCTTCACGCGCGAGGATGCCGACCAGCTGGCCCGCACATTGCGCGGATCGCTGCGCGACATGGATAATCCGCGGGACGGTTTCTATGGCGATCCCGCCGCCATCCGCCGCATTGCCGAACATTTCCCCAAGGCCTGGAGCTGGAGCATCGCGGGCGCCCGGGCCTGCGAGCATGATTACAAGCTGACCGGCTGGACCGGCATCCTGCCCGAAAGCTGCAAGGGCGGCACCATGCTGGTGACGCTGGAAAACAGTGCCTTGCTGTGGGGCTGGCCCAACCGCCTGATCGAACGGATGGAAGCGGAAGGCGGGCACATCGTGATCGCCCCGCCCGCGCGCGACAATTCGCCGGTCGGCGGGCTTTCGCTGCCCGAACAGATCGGCGAGATTCCCTCCAGCTTCAACGGCTATATCTGGATCGACGATATGTGGACCGTGGGGCCCGCACTCCACCCCTCGCTCGACAGGCGCCGCGAGCAGGAGATTCTGCGTGCCGAAGCGGGCCTCGAAAGGCGCCGTAACTCCCAATAGTCTTTATCAGGCGGGTTCTTTGCTCTAACGGCCCACCCATGTCAGAACAGCGCGACTATCGACCCACGGTTTTCCTTCCGAAGACCGATTTCCCGATGAAGGCCGGACTCCCCCAGAAGGAGCCGGGCATTCTTGCGCGCTGGCAGGCCGATGGGCTGTATGAACAGCTGCGCGCCGCCCGCGCGGGCGCGGAAAAGTTCATCCTGC
Organism: Sphingomonadaceae bacterium; assembly: GCA_035497315.1. Taxonomy (GTDB): domain Bacteria; phylum Pseudomonadota; class Alphaproteobacteria; order Sphingomonadales; family Sphingomonadaceae; genus Andeanibacterium. Next base: position 31,655 of record DATJDU010000002.1, on the reverse strand, counting down.
ACGATGGCCCGCCCTATGCGAATGGCGACATGCATATCGGCCATGCGCTGAACCATATCCTGAAAGACATGGTGGTGCGCAGCCAGAGCCTGCTGGGCAAGGACGCGCCCTATGTGCCCGGCTGGGACTGCCACGGCCTGCCCATCGAATGGAAGGTCGAGGAAGAATACCGCAAGAAGAAGCGCAACAAGGACGAGGTTCCCGCCAGGGAATTCCGCGCCGAATGCCGCGCCTATGCCCAGAACTGGGTGAATGTGCAGCGCGAACAGCTCAAGCGCCTGGGCGTGAATGGCGATTGGGACCATCCCTATCTGACCATGGATTTCCAGGCCGAAGCCACCATCGTGGGCGAGCTGCTGAAATTCGCCGAAGCCGGAATGATCTATCGCGGCGCCAAGCCGGTGATGTGGAGCCCGGTTGAAAAGACGGCGCTGGCGGAAGCTGAGGTGGAATATGAGGATATCGTCTCCACCCAGATCGACGTGGCCTTCGAGATCACCGAGAGCCCGATCAAGGAACTGGTCGGCGCCTATGCGGTGATCTGGACGACGACCCCTTGGACGATCCCGGTGAACCAGGCTTTGGCCTATGGGCCGGAGGTTGAGTATGTGCTGCTTCACCTTACCCGTTACGACCTGATCCCTACTTCTGCACGAGGAATGCCTCCGCCTTTGGCAGACCGGCTTGAGATGGACGTTTTGATCGCCAAGTCGCTCATTTCGGCCTTCCAAGAGCGACTGAACCCCGCAAATCGGATGCCAATGTGGGGTGTGGAAATCGGCGAGGCGATCTTCAAAGGCTCCGACCTCGCCGGAACCGTCGCCCAGCACCCGATCTACAACTACCTTCGTCATCCCCGCGCAGGCGGGGATCCAGCTCTGCGGTCGCCTCTGGATTCCCGCCTGCGCGGGAATGACGAAATTGGCGGCACTCTGAGCGACGCGGAATGGGAACGCGCGCTGGAATTCTACGCCCGCCCCCGCCCCTTCCTCCCCGGCGGTTTCGTCACCACCGAGAGCGGCACCGGCCTTGTCCACATGGCCCCCGACCATGGCGAGGACGATTTCGACCTGTGCAAGGCCCATGGGATCAACCCTGTCTTCGCCGTGGAAGGCGACGGCCGCTATCGCGCCGACTGGCTGTGGCTGGGCGGGCAGGGATCGGTCATCAATCCCAAGTTCAACGCGCCCGACGGGCCGATCTGTTCGGACCTGCGCGAGGCTGGCGGGCTGCTGGCCGCATCGGCGGATTACAAGCATTCCTATCCGCATAGCTGGCGCAGCAAGGCCAAGGTGATCTTCCGCTGCACGCCGCAATGGTTCGTGCCGATGGACAAGCCGCTGGCCACGCTGGAATTCCCGGTCGCCTCGCTCGACAGTGTCGGCGGCGCGGTGGCGGCACTGGTTTCCGCGCCTTCGGCCACATTGCGCGAAGTGGCGCTGCAGGCCATTTCCGATACGCGCTGGGTGCCCGAAAAGGGCGAGAACCGTATCCGTTCGATGGTGGAAGGCCGCCCGGACTGGGTGCTGTCGCGCCAGCGCGCCTGGGGCGTGCCGATCACCCTGTTCGTCGATCGCAAGAGCGGCCAGTATCTCAACGATCCCGCCGTCAATGCCCGCATCGTCGCCGCCGTGCGCGAACAGGGCGTGGACGCCTGGGATGACGAGAACGCGCAGGCCCTGCTCGGCCCGGATTACGATCTGGCCGATTACGAGCGCATCACCGACATTCTGGACGTGTGGTTCGATTCGGGCAGCACTCACGCCTTCGTGCTGGAAAGCGGCCGCTGGCCCGAATTGCTGCGCCCGGAAGGCTATGAAGGCCCGCCCGCGGACCTCTATCTGGAAGGCAGCGACCAGCATCGCGGCTGGTTCCAGTCTTCCCTGCTGGAAAGCTGCGCCACGCGCGGACATGCGCCTTACAAGGCAGTCCTGACCCACGGCTTCACCATGGATCAGAAGGGCATGAAAATGTCCAAGTCGCTGGGCAACACCGTCAGCCCGCTGAAGGTGATGGAGCAATATGGCGCGGACATCGTCCGCCTGTGGGCGCTCTCGGTCGATTATACCGAGGATCACCGCATCGGGGACGAGATCCTCAAGGGCGTGGCCGACCAGTATCGCAAGCTGCGCAACACGTTCCGCTATCTGCTGGGCGCGCTGGAGGGATTTGCCGAGGAAGAACGCCTGCCGGTGGAGCAGATGCCGGAGCTGGAGCGTTACATGCTCGCCCTGCTGCGCGATCTCGACACCGAGCTGCGCCGCGCGACCGATGCCTTCGACTTCAACGCCTATGTCCGCGCGCTGACCGAGTTCTGCAACGAGGATCTTTCGGCCTTCTTCTTCGATATCCGCAAGGACTGCCTCTATTGCGATGCGCCTGCGGACCCGAAGCGCCGCGCCTATCGCACAGTGCTCGACACTCTGCTCCACGCCCTGATCCGCTATGCCGCGCCGGTGCTGGTCTTCACTTCGGAAGAAGTGTGGCAGAGCCGCTATCCCGGCAGCGACAGCGTGCATCTGCTGGTCTGGCCGGAACTGCCGGAAGCCCATGCCGCCATGGCCGACTGGCAGGGTCTGCGCGAGTTGCGCCAGAAGGTGACCGAGGCCATCGAGCCGCTGCGCCGCGACAAGACGCTGGGCTCCAGCCTGCAGGCCGAAGTGACCTTGCCCGAGGGCCCGCTGCCGTTCGACGATGCGCAATTGGCCGAGCTGTTCATCACCGCGTCAGTCACGCACGCTAAGGGCGATGATGTGATCGTTACAGCCACCTCTCGCCACAAATGCGGCCGCTGCTGGCGCCATCTGCCCGAAGTGGCGGAAGACGGCGCTTTGTGCGATCGCTGCGAGGATGTAGTCGCCGAAATGGACGCCGCCTGATGCTCACGCGCAACCGCCTTTATGGTTTCGCCCTTGCCGCCGTAGTGCTGGCGATAGACCTGTGGGTGAAGGGCCTGATGCTGGGCCCCATCGCCCTGCGCAGCCAGCCGGGCGGGCAGATCGAGATCCTGCCCTTCTTCAACCTCACCTGGACGCAGAATTTCGGCGTCTCGCTGGGAATGCTGCAGGCCACTTCCGCTGAAATGCGCTGGGGCCTGGTCGCCATGACCGGGCTGATCGCGCTGGTGGTGCTGGTGTGGATGCTGCGCGAACGCAGGCTGTGGGACATTCTGCCGCTGGCCATGGTGCTGGGCGGGGCGCTGGGCAATATCCGCGACCGGACCGTCTATGGTTTCGTGATCGATTACGCAGACCTGCATTTCGGCGCATGGCGCCCCTTCATGATCTTCAACATTGCCGACGCCGCGATCAGCATCGGCGTGGTGATTATCCTTGCCCGCGCGATCTTCCTGCGCGAAAAGCCCGATCACACGAGCGCCGAGAAGGCCCCGGAGACGAATTGATGCGCAAGACCACCACGATCCTCATCCTGCTTGCCGGTTCGGCAATGCTCGCTTCCTGCGGCGGGGGCAGCATCTTCAACCGCGAGCGGCCCGATGAATTCGCAGTGCAGCGCCAGGCACCGCTGGTGGTTCCGCCCGATTTCAACCTCGCGCCTCCCGCCCCTGGCGCCCCGCGCCCGGCTGAAGGCACTGCCAGCCAGCAGGCGCTCGATGCCCTGTTCGGCGGCACTGCTCCGCGCTCCAGCGTGGAAACCAGCGCGATCGACCGGGCGGGCGCGGCCGAGGCCGGCATCCGCACCGCCGTGGGCGATACGCAGACCAACACGGTGGACAAGGGCACCATCACCCGCGCCATCGTTTCCGCCCCTCAGGGCGACGGGCGCGAAGCTCAGGCCGTGATCCCCGGGCAGGGGTGATCGGTTTACACCCGATGTGAAAGAGGCTCGCTTCGGCGGGCCTTTTTTGTTTTGCCTCAGGCACCGGCGGCCGCATCCGCGGCCCGGCCTATCCCCCGCAGCCTTGCTCCGGGCGCAGGTTCAGGCTTGCGGTTCTTCGAACCGGGGCCTTGCCCTTCAGACGTCGCAAGTGCCTCAATCGCCCGTATCGGGCTCCGGCGCTTTCAGTTCGCTGACCAGCAGCTTGTCGATCTTGAGGCCGTCCATATCGACGACTTCGAAACGCCAGCCGTCGGCCTCGAACACTTCGCCTTCCACCGGCAGCTTCTTGAGCACTGCCAGGACGAAGCCTGCGGCGGTGGCGAACTCGCGGTCTTCCGGCAGGTCGATCCCCAGCCGCAGGGCCATGAAATCCGCCGGCATGGAACCTGCGATCAGCAGCGATCCGTCCCCCCGTTCCACCAATTGCGGCGCATCGCCTTCATCCTGGTGGCTGGCGAAAGAGCCCACCAGCGCCATCAGCAGATCGGCCGGCGTGACAATGCCTTCCAGATGGCCATATTCGTCATGCACCATGGCCATGCCGATACCCGATTGCTGGAGCATCCGCAGCGCATCCATCGCGTCGAGCTGGTCGGGCACCACTTCGGGCTTGCGCAGCAAATCTTCGATATCGATCGGCTTGCCCGCCAATTGCAGAGCCAGCACCTCACGCACTTTCACCACGCCCACAATCTTGTCGGGCGAACCATCGGCCACGGGCAGCAGCGAATGAGGCGAATCGGCGATCGTCTCGCGAATTTCAGCCTCGCCCGCCGCAAGGTCGAGCCAGTCAAGCTCGGTACGCGGGGTCATCAGCTCGCGCACGGGGCGGTTGGCCAGCTTCATGATGCCCGACATGATTGCCCGTTCATCCTCCTCGATCGCACCCGATCGGGTCGCTTCGGCAAAGATCATCTGCAGTTCTTCGGCCGTCAGCCCGTGTTCGCCCCGATGGCTGATCCGCAGAAGCCGCATCAGAAGCACGGATGACGTATCGAGCAGCCACACGAAGGGCGCCGCCGCTTTGGCCAGGAAAGCCATGGGCCGCGCCATCAGCAGCGCGATCGGCTCTGCCGCGCGCAAGGCGAATTGCTTGGGCACCAATTCGCCCACCACCAGGCTGAAATAGGTGGTGAGCGCGATCACAAAGGCAAAGCCGGCCTCCGGCGCATAACGCTCGGGCACGCCCCAGGCCTCGAAACGCTCTCCCAGTGGGCCGCCCAGGCTGGCGCCGGAATAGGCGCCGGCGATGATGCCCACCAGAGTGATGCCGATCTGTACGGTGGAGAGGAACTTGCCCGGGTCCGATGCCAGTTGCAGCGCCGTGCGGGCAGATGCACTGCCCCGCTCCGCCGCCATGCGCAGCCGCGCGGGCCGGGCCGAAACAATGGCCAGTTCGGACATAGAAAAGACCCCGTTGATCAGGATCAGCCCGGCGATAATCGCCACATCGTACCAGGGAAAAGGTGCCACGCCATGCCGCTAGCAGATTCTGGCCGCCCCGCAAATCGGGCAAGCCGCCAAACGGGCTGTATCAATCCGTTCAGCAGCGAGTAAAGACCGGACTGGCAGCAGGAATTGACGCGGGCTTTCCTCATTTTATAGCCCGCGAAAGAACAGAAAGGACCTTCCACATGAGGAAATCGCGCCTTTTCATATCGAGCTTCGCAGCCGTCGCGCTGCTTTCCACCACGGCTTGTGTGACCGACCCGAATACCGGCGAAAAGAAAGTCTCGCGCACCGCGATCGGCGGCGTGGGCGGGGCACTGGGCGGCTATTTGCTCGGCGGCCTGATCGGCGGCAAGACAGGCCGCATCGTGGGCGCCGGCATTGGCGGCGTGGCCGGTGCGGCAGTCGGCTATACGATGGACAAGCAGATCAAGGAGCTGAAGGAGCAAACCGCCGGCAGCGGCGTGGATGTTACCGAAACGCCCGATGGCAAGGCGATTCTGGTCAATCTGCCCAATGGTGTGACCTTCGATGTCGATAGCACCACGATCAAGCCGGAATTCCAGCGCACGCTCGATTCCATCTCCACCAGCCTGGCGACCTATCCCGACAGCCTGATCGACGTGATGGGCCACACCGATTCGACCGGCAGCGACCAGTATAATCTCGACCTGTCGCAGCGCCGGGCCAATGCAGTGGCCGATTATCTGGTGATGCGCGGCGTATCGCGCGCCCGCGTGGCCACTATCGGCTATGGTGAGCGTTATCCGGTGGCCGATAATGGCACCGAATACGGCCGCGCACAGAACCGCCGCGTGGAACTGAAGATCACCCCGATCAGCCAGGACGATGTGAACGCCGCCCGCCAGGGCAACTGACGCTTCCCATCCAACGGCAAAGAAGAAGGCCGGCCGCTGCCACAAGGCAGTGCGCCGGCCTTTTCATTCCTGCGGGCGGGAAAGCACCGCCGCCCGTTCCGCCAGCCGGTCCACTGCCGCACGATGGATCGCAGGCGCGCAGACCAGCAGCCCGAAGGCGCGCGGATCGCGCTTGTTATAAGCCAGCGGCTGGCCGAAGGCGTCGGAAACCGAGGCCCCGGCCTCGCGCGCGATCAAAGTTGCGGCGGCGATATCCCATTCATAGCCCCAGCGCAGGGTCGCCAGCAGATCGGCCTGATTGTCGGCTACCATGGCGATGCGCAGGGCGATGGAGTTGGGCTTGTCCACCATCACCAGATCGCGATCTTCCTTCGGCAGCGAATCGGCTGGAACCCGCGAACCGGGAAACGTGGTCCGGCTACTCGCCGCCAGCCGCCTGCCATTGAGCCACGCGCCCTGCCCGGCAAGGCCGAACCATTCTTCTCCATCCGGCTGAGCGCCCCGCGCAGGCGCAACCAGCATTCCGATCAAGGGCCGCCCGGCACTGACCAGGGCGACCGAGACCGACCATCCGCTGCGTCCGCGCAGGAAATCGCGCGTACCGTCGATGGGGTCGACCAGCCAGCACAGGCCCCTGCCCAGCCGTTCGGGATGGTCGGCTGTCTCTTCCGACAACCAGCCCGCCGACGGCAGCAGAGCCAGCAATTCGCGGCGCAGGAAATCATCCACTTCCATATCGGCATCGGAAACAGGGGCGCCTGGAACCTTCTCCCAACTTCGCACCTTATGCCCCGCCCCAGGCCACTGGCGCAGGGCAATTTGCCCGGCTTCGCGGACGATCTGTTCGAGGCGTTGCCGGTCGATCATTTGCACTTCTCAGTTGCAGGGCCGCGCGGCACTTTTCAAGCCATGGCGATTGTGCTTATGCGAAAGCACTCCCTTCACATCCATGAAAGAGCCGAGTCCCCCACATGAACATTCACGAATATCAGGCCAAGGAGCTGCTCGCGAAATTCGGTATCGGCATTCCTGCCGGCTATCCCGCGCTGACCGTGGAAGAAGCTGTTGCAGGTGCGAAGAAGCTGCCCGGGCCACTTTATGTCGTGAAGGCACAGATTCATGCGGGTGGACGCGGCAAGGGCAAGTTCAAGGAATTGCCCGCCGATGCCAAGGGCGGCGTGCGTCTGGCCAAGAGCATCGAGGAAGTGGAAGCCAATGCCCGCGAGATGCTGGGCAACACGCTGGTGACAGTGCAGACAGGCGATGCCGGCAAGCAGGTGAACCGCCTCTACATCACCGATGGTGTGGACATCGCTTCGGAATATTATCTTTCCATGCTGGTCGATCGCAAGACGGGGCGCGTGGCGCTGATCGTCTCCACCGAAGGCGGCATGGATATCGAAACCGTGGCGCATGACACGCCCGAGAAGATCACCACCATCACCATCGATCCGGCGCAGGGCTTCATGCCCCACCATGGCCGCGCGGTGGCCTTCGCGCTGAAGTTGAAGGGCGATCTCAACAAGCAGGCGCAAAAGCTCGCCAAGCAATTGTATGATGCCTTCATGGCGCTCGACTGCGCGATGCTGGAAATCAACCCGCTGGTGGAAACGCAGGATGGCAAGCTGCTGGTGCTCGACACCAAGATGAGCTTCGATTCCAACGCGCTCTATCGCCACCCCGATGTGGAAGCCATGCGCGACGAGACCGAAGAAGATCCGATGGAGGTCGAAGCCTCCAAGTACGATCTGGCCTATATCAAGCTCGACGGGGACATCGGCTGCATGGTGAACGGCGCCGGCCTTGCCATGGCGACGATGGACATCATCAAGCTGAATGGCGCCTTCCCGGCCAACTTCCTCGACGTAGGCGGCGGCGCCAATAAGGAGAAGGTGACGGCAGCCTTCAAGATCATCCTGTCCGACCCTGCGGTGAAGGGCATTCTGGTCAATATCTTCGGCGGCATCATGCGCTGCGACACGATTGCAGAAGGCATTGTGGCGGCGGCCAAGGAAGTGGACCTCTCCGTGCCGCTGGTCGTGCGCCTTGAAGGCACCAATGTGCAGCAGGGCAAGGACATCCTGAATAATTCCGGCCTGCCGATCGTTTCGGCCAACGATCTGGGCGATGCCGCCAAGAAGATCGTTGCCGAGGTGAAGCAGGCTGCGTGACGCTACGGCGCGCAGGCGACATGGCATGATCTCGCGGGCCCGGGCGGAAGCGTCCGGGCCCGCTACGTTTCAAGCTGCCCGTCCTGCCCCCTTGACCTTGGGCGTGGGCGGCGCAATGGCTGATGGCAGCAGCGTTCAACCGGCTGGTTAGGCGCGGTTTTGGGAACCTAAAGGGAAGGATGCGCTCCCCATGAAGATCCTCGTCCCCGTGAAGCGGGTGATCGACTATAATGTGAAGCCCCGCGTGAAGGCGGATGGCACCGGTGTCGATCTCGCCAATGTGAAGATGAGCATGAACCCCTTTGACGAGATCGCCATCGAAGAGGCGATCCGGCTGAAGGAAAAGGGCGCGGCTACCGAAGTGGTGGTGGTCTCCATCGGCCCCGCCAAGGCGCAGGAGACGCTGCGCACGGCGCTCGCCATGGGGGCCGACCGCGCGATCCTGGTACAGACCGATGACGAGGTGGAGCCGCTGGCCGTCGCCAAGATCCTCAAGGCCATCGCGGAAGAGGAACAGCCCGGCCTGGTGGTGATGGGCAAGCAGGCAATCGACGATGATTCCAATCAGACCGGCCAGATGCTGGCCGCGCTGATGGGCCGTCCGCAGGGCACCTTCGCCAGCAAGGTGGAGGTTTCGGGCGACAAGGTCAGCGTCACGCGCGAAGTGGATGGCGGGCTGGAGACGGTGAGCCTGTCGCTCCCGGCCATCGTCACCACCGATTTACGCCTCAACGAGCCGCGTTATGCCTCGCTGCCCAACATCATGAAGGCCAAATCCAAGCCGATGGCCACGAAGACGCCCGCCGATTTCGGCGTCGACACCGCGCCGCGTCTCAAGACGCTGAAGGTCAGCGAACCGCCCGTGCGCAAGGCGGGCATCAAGGTTAGCTCGGTCGACGAGCTGGTCGCGAAGATCAAGGAATTGGGAGTCGCCTGATGAACACTCTGGTCTGGGCAGAACATGACAATGCGTCGCTCAAGGACGCTACTCTCGCCGCCGTAACCGCCGCGGGCAAGCTGGGCGACGTCACCGTGCTGGTCGCGGGCAAGGGCTGCGCCTCCGTGGCCGATGCCGCCGCGCAGGTCGCCGGCGTGTCGAAAGTGCTGAAGGCCGACGATGCGGCTTACGAGCACGCACTGGCCGAGAATGTCGCGCCGCTGGTGGCCGGGCTGATGGCCGGGTTCGACGCTTTTGTGGCGCCTGCCACCACCACCGGCAAGAACATCGCCCCGCGCGTGGCCGCACTGCTGGATGTGATGCAGGTGTCCGATATCCTCTCGGTCGAAGGCCCCAAGACCTTCACCCGGCCGATCTATGCCGGCAATGCCATCGCCACGGTCGAAAGCACCGATGCGAAGCTGGTGATCACCGTGCGCGGCACGGCCTTCGCGCGTGCAGCCATCACGGGCGGTTCGGCCGCGATCGAGGACGTCGCCGGGCAGGGCGATGCCGGGCTTTCGAGTTTTGCCGGAGCGGAAACCGCCAAATCCGACCGGCCGGAACTAACCAGCGCCAAGGTGATCGTCTCGGGCGGGCGGGCGCTGAAGGACGGGGAAACCTTCCAGGCGGTGCTCACTCCACTGGCCGACAAGCTCAATGCCGCCATCGGCGCCAGCCGCGCGGCCGTGGATGCCGGCTATGTGCCGAACGATTATCAGGTCGGCCAGACCGGCAAGATCGTGGCACCGGAACTCTATATCGCCATCGGCATTTCGGGTGCGATCCAGCATTTGGCGGGGATGAAGGATTCCAAGACCATCATCGCCATCAACAAGGACGAGGACGCACCGATCTTCTCGGTCGCCGATTACGGCCTCGTCGCCGATCTTTTTACAGCCGTACCCGAACTGACGGGCAAATTATGAACCAGGCCACCCAGGATTAACGATCCCTTGTTGATTATCTCCTCGTTCCGTTGATAATGTCCGGAAAAAAGAGGGATTGGGAGATAATGCCATGAGGATGATTCTCGCTTCGGCGAGCATATTTGGCGTACTTTGCGGAACCGCGCACGCCGCCGATGATGGCGCACCTCACGTGTACAAGCCTGTTAGTGCCTGGCAGGCCGATTTCGGTGAGGATTACTGCCGCCTGGCCCGCAGTTTCAGCGACGGGAAGGATACGCTTTCGGTTGCACTGGAGCGAATCCAGCCCGGCAATGCGGTCCGTCTGATCCTGGTGGGTAATGGAATCAGGATGTTTCGTGGGTCCGACCAGTTCGGTTACACGCTGTCCCCGTCCGGGGGAGAACGCAAGGGGCCATTCTGGCGTTCGGAGACGACCGACGGCCAGCAATATCTCAGTCTGGGCGAGATTTTCATGGCGTCGCCCAAGGCATTCGGCACGGCTCCGCCACCGCCCCAACCTAGCCAGCCGCTGGCAATCCCACCCTATGACCGCACGGCGGAACAGGACTATGCCAAGGGCGTGAACGCAATCGACATCACCAGCGGCGTAATCGAACCCGTCCGCATCGAGACCGGCGGCCTCAAGGCACCGGTCGGCGTATTGCAGCAATGCGCCGACGATCTGCTGACCGTATGGGGTCTGGACGCCGAAAAGCACAGGACCATGACCCGTCCCGTCCAGCCCGCCAGCGAAGCCAATAAATGGCTGCCGTCCGGAACCATTGGCTTCAAGGATTTCGGAAAATTGGGCGGTGCGGCCAACCAGTTCCGAGTGATGGTCAGCGCCGATGGCAGACCTACCGCCTGCAATGTCCACTGGGCATCACTTGAGCAGAAGACCAATGACGCCGTCTGCAAGGCGATCATGAACAAGGCGGCTTTTTTTCCCGCGCTGGACGCGGCCGGGCAGCCTATGGCAAGCTATTGGACTGTGGCACCTTTCTTTCTGATGCCACCATTCGGCGGGACGTGAGCCCCGCCGCGCAGCCTGTAGGGGGCGGCAGGGGGGCTTCGCTGCCCTCTACAGGCTGTCGACAAAATGGATCGTCACGCCCACCAGCCCGCCCACCAGCGTGCCGTTGACGCGGATGAACTGAAGATCCCGGCCCACTGCGCTCTCGATCCTGTCAGTCACAGTGCGCGCATCCCAGCGACGTACAGTTTCCGACACCAGCCGCACGATCTGCGAGCCATAGCGAGTAGCGATGCCTACCATGATACGGCGGGCAAAGCGGTTCACCTGCAATTGCAGTGCCTCATCGTTACGGAGGGCACTGCCCAGTTCGAACAGCGCCCCGCCCAACTGGCCTGACAGCGCAGCATCGGGATCGCGCGCCGTTGCGATCAGCGATCGGCGGATGCGTTCCCACACGCCTTCCCACCAAAGGCCCAGCGCAGGATTATCGAGCAAGTCGCGCTTGATCCGCTCCACCCGCTCACGCATGGCCGGATCTCGGGAAAGGTCGCTGGCTAGCTGCTCCAGCCCTTCTTCCACCTTGCGCCGCAGGGGATGATCTGGGTCGACGATACATTCAGCGATCAGCTTGTAGAGCCCATCCAGCACTGAATTGGCGAGCTTCTCGTCAAGGCCCGTGAGCCGGAGCAACGCATTCGCACGATCATGGATCATGCCCCTTACCAGTTCCTCGTTCGCTTCCAGCGTCATGCCTGCCCAGCGCAGGAGGCTTTCCAGCACCGGCAAATGACGCTTATCGGCGATCGCGGCCTCCAGCATCTGGCCGAGCAGGGGGGCGACCTCCAGCCGGTCGAGCTGGCCTTTGATGCCTGCTTTCACCTGTCCGCCAAGCCGCTCCGGATCGAGCGATTCGAGCACTTCGGCGAACATCTCCGCCGCGCCGGCTCGGATGCGTGAGGGTGCACCTCCGGTCGGTTCGGCCAGGAAATTGCCCGCTGCCAGTGCCAGGTTCATCGCCCGCATCCGCCGTGCCACGACCGCCGGAGTAAGGAAATTGGCCTGAAGGAATGCCGCCATCGTATCGGCGATGCGGTCCTTGTTCTCTGGAATGATCGCCGTGTGCGGAATAGGCAGGCCCAGCGGGCGGCGGAACAGCGCGGTTACCGCAAACCAGTCGGCCAGGCCGCCCACCATCGCCGCCTCGGCAAAGGCCAGCGCATATCCCCATGCCGGATGCACGCCGATATAGTTCCGCGCGACCATATAAAGACCGGCCATCGCGACCAACAGCGCGGTCGCGAACAGGCGCATGGTGCGGGCACGGTCGACAGGAAGGGCCGCGCGCATGGCAAGCTTAAGGCCCGGACGGTGGCCGGTGCCGGATGCAGACCCGCTTTCAGGCCCGCTCATGGAGCCAGCCCCATCACTCTGCGGGGAAGGCCTCCGGCCCGCGCCCGTCATGCCCCTGTCCGCGGTGGCGATCATCGCCTGGGCGGTAGGTCAGCAAATTGCGCCGCAGCCATGGGCCGACTCGCTTTTCGAAACCATCCGCCAGGCTGAAGCCCGCAGGAACGATCAGCAGAGTCAGCAGAGTCGAAAGGATCAACCCGCCGATCACGGTGGTGCCCATCGGCGCTCGCCACGCCGCGTCGCCCGAAAGCGAAAGCGCGGTGGGAATCATGCCCGCCGTCATCGCCATGGTGGTCATGACGATGGGCTGAGCGCGCTTGTGCCCGGCTTCCAGAATCGCCTGTTGCTTTGGCTCCCCGCGCTCCATTTCCTCGATCGCAAAGTCGATCAGCAGAATCGAGTTCTTGGCCACAATGCCCAACAGCATCAGGAGACCGATATAGACCGAGATGGAAATCGGCTGTCCAAGCAGGGCCAGGGCAAGAAGGCCGCCCAAAGGCGCCAGCAGCAACGAGGTCATGTTGACCAGCGGCGAGACGAAGCGGCGATAGAGCAGCACCAGCACACCAAACACCAACAGGATGCCGCTCACAACGGCGATGATGAAGTTGTAGATCAGTTCTGCCTGCCACTTATCGTCGCCTACCGCGTTGTTCGACACACCGGCGGGAAGCTCCTTCATCACCGACAGATTGTTGATCTGCTGCATCACCGGGCCCTTGAGCGCGCCTTCGGCGAGATCCGCACCCACGAAGACACGCCGCGACTGATTGTAGCGCTGAATCTGGGTCGGCCCGGCACCGAAAGTGATCTCAGCCACTCGCTTGAGCGGCACAGAGGCACCACTGGCGGTGGTAACGGGCAAGTTTTCGATCGTGGCAATGTCACGGCGCGAATCCTTGGGCAGGATCACGCGAATCGGCACCTGGCGGTCAGACAAGGAGAACTTCGCGGCATTCTGATCGATCTCGCCCATCGTGGCGATGCGGATCGTCTGGCTGAGTGCCGACGTTGTCACACCAAGCTGGGCAGCAAGATCGAGCCGGGGAACGATTACCAGTTCGGGTCGCTGGAGATCCGCCGCCACGCGAGGCGCGATCACCCCCTTCACACCCTTCATCTGTTCAACAAGGGCCTGTGCGGTATCTTGCAACAGCTTGGGATCGGACCCGGCGAGCATCACCGAAATGTCACGCCCCGTGCCACCACCGCCCGATTGCGACGAGAAAGTCACGCGCGCATCCGGGACGTTCTGGAATTCCTTGTTCAGCCGGCGCTCGAACTCGATGCTGGTATTCTCGCGATCGGGCTTGAGCATGATGAACAGGGTCGCGCTGCCTTCATTCACTCGCTCCATCACCAGCCGCACTTCGGGCTGAGCGCTGAGCAGCGCGGCGACATGGTCAGCCACTTCCTCGGTCTGCTCGATAGTCGTGCCCGGCACCATCTCGATATTGGCGCGGCTGGAATCGGAATCCGTCAGCGGCTGGAACTGATTCGGGAGGAGGTAGAACATCGCCAGCGTGCAGCCCAGCGCGCCAAGGCCGATCCCGAAACACCACAAGCGATGGTCATGCAGACGTGCACGGACCCGCCCGCGGAAGAATTCGTGATAGGCCGCGATCGTATGCCCCAGTGCCTGGCCGATAACGATGCTCAATATCGCAGCGGCAAGCCAGGCCGCGACAAGCGCGCCCACAAGAATGGCCGGAATGTCCAGCGCCTTGGGAAGTTCCAACATCCCGACGAGCTTGGCGGCGCCGTAGCCCCCGCCACCAAGGGCAGCGATGACAGCGATAACGAAAACCGTTTCGACAAGCCCGCTGACGAAACTGGAAGGGGCCTCTGCCAGCCGCGCCCGCATAGCTTGAGCCACACGCGTATCCAGCGACCAGCCCAGGACCCGCATATAAAGGTCCATCAACCAGCCGCCGCCATGCTCCTGATGGCCCTTCGCCTTAAGGAAATAGGCCGCGATCATGGGCGTTATCATACGTGCCACAGCAAGGCTCATCAGCACTGCGGCGACTACGGTGAGGCCGAAATTCTTGAAGAACTGGCCGGAAATACCCGGCATCAGGCCTACCGGCAGGAAGACCGCCACGATAGAGAATGTAGTGGCCATCACCGCAAGGCCGATCTCGTCAGCGGCGTCGATAGCCGCCTGATAGGCGCTCTTGCCCATGCGCATATGGCGCACGATATTCTCGATCTCGACGATCGCGTCGTCCACCAGCACACCCGCTACAAGGCTGAGCGCGAGCAGCGACAATTCGTTGAGCGTAAAGCCCAGCAGGCTCATGAACCAGAAGGTGGGGATGGCCGACAGCGGGATGGCGATGGCGCTGATGATCGTGGCACGCCAGTCCCTCAGGAACAGGAACACCACCACGATAGCGAGAACGGCGCCCTCGATCATGGCTTCCATCGAAGTGGAATATTGATCCTTCGTATATTCGACCGAGGTGTAAAGCTCGGTCACATGGATGCCGCGGTTTTCTTCCTGCAGTTCCTTGATCGCCTTCTGCGCCTCGTCATAGACGGTGACGTCCGAGGCGCCCTTGGCACGCTCCAGGCTGAAGGTGACGACCTGCTGGCCCTTGATCTTGGCGACGGAAGTCTGCTCCGAATAGCCGTCATACACAGTGGCTACATCGCGCAGGCGAATCACGCGACCGTTCGAATTGATCCGCGTTTCACCCAGCCTGTAGGCATCTGCTGCATTGCCCAGCACACGCACGGACTGGCGCGAACCGGCGATTTCGGCCTTGCCGCCGGCCGCGTCGGTATTCACCTGGCGCAGCACCTGGTTGATCTGGCTGGCGGTGACGCCCAGCGACTGCATCCGAGCCGGATCGAGCACCACGCGAATTTCGCGATCGACACCACCTGCACGGCTGACTGCGGCCATGCCTTCGATAGACAGCAGTTTGCGCGAAACCGTATCATCGACGAACCAGCTGAGCTGCTCCATCGTCATGTCGTCGGCACTGACCGCGTAATAGCCGATCGGGCCATTACCTCCGACTTCGATTTTTGAGACGCGCGGTTCCAGAATGCCGTCAGGCAGGTCGCCGCGGATCTGGTCAACCGCGTTCTTGACCTCGTTCACCGCGTCATTCGCATCGGTGCCGATCACGAACTGGACGAAAGTGGAACTGCTGCCTTCGGAAGCGGTGGACTGGATCTCGTCCACGCCGTTGATCGAACGGACCGCGGCCTCCACCTTCTGGGTGATCTGGGTTTCGATCTCGGTCGGCGCGGCACCCGGTTGGGAAATGAAGACGTTGACGCCCGGGAAGTCGATGTCCGGGCTGCCGTTCACGTCCATTCGGTTGAACGCCACCACGCCCGCCAGCAGCAGGCCGATGAACATGACAATCGGAACGATCGGATTCCGGATCGACCAGGCGGAAAGATTACGCAGGTTCACGAGCGGAGCCGTCCTATTTCTTCACGACGCGCGGCCTGACTTCATCGCCCGGAGCGAGGAAACCGCCAGCGCGCAGCACGACTTTTTCGGAACCGTCGAGCCCTTCGATGATGGCAAGTCCGTTTTCGGTCACAAGGCCGGCCTTGACCGACCGACGCTCAACCTTGTTACCCTTGCCGACGATATAGACATAACTGCCCTGGCTATCGTTCAGGATTGCCGATTCGGGCAGCATGGGCGCCACCACCGAACCGCTGTTGATCGTGGCGGTGGCAAAGCCACCCGGGCGCAGTTCGGGTGCATAGCTGAGCGCGATGCGAGCAGTGCCCTGGCGGTTCTGCTCGTTAATTACGGGCGCGACCTGCCACACTTGGCCATTGAACACCCTGTCTGTGCCCACCGGAACCACTTGCGCAGTCACTCCAGTGGTGATCTTCGCCAGTTCGGTCTCTCCAACCAAGGCAAGCAGTTCGAACTCGCCATCCTTGGCGATACTGAACAAGGTGCCCGAACCGGTGCTGACGACCTGGCCTGGCTCGACATTGCGCTTCAACAGCAGACCGGCCGCCGGAGCGACGATGTTAAGCTGGGCGTTGCGCGCATTGCGTTCGCCATATTGGGCCTCGGCCACTCGCACTCGCGCCACAGCCGCATCGCGCGTGGCAGTAAGGCGATCGACATCGGCTTTGGAGATGAAACCGCGATCCACCAATTGCAGCGCACGATCGAGATTGGACTGCGCCAGGCGGGCATCGGCCCTGGCGACTTCGATATTCGCCGCGCTGCTCGCTGTCTGCTGGGTCTGCACCGAACGGTCGATCACAGCCAGAATCTGGCCTGCACGCACCCACTGCCCGGCCTCGACCGGCACGGAGACGACACGCCCGCCCTCGCCCACCACGCCCACCGGCATTTCACGGCGAGCGGCCAGCGAACCAGTGGCCTGGATCGTACCATGAATGCTCGCCCTGCCTGGAGCGATCACCGAAACTGCCGGTGCCTGTGCATTCTGCTGCCCGGCGGACGCATCGCTTGCGCCGCCCCTGGTCAGCAGAACGGCAGCAATAATCACCGCGAGAACCGCGACCACCGCGAGGATGATCAACTTCCTGCGACGCGCAGCTTCTTCCTGTCCTGCCCCCGCAAGATGATCGTCGCCCGCAAGGGGCGCGCTGCTGGCATCGACAGTGGTTTCGTAGTTCATCTTATCCGCCAAGTGCCTGAAATCCCTGCCCCCAAATTCCCCCACGGAACTTCCGCGAGCCGGCAAGGTGTATTATAGCCCTAACCCACCCGGCGCAAGCCAGACAGCATTACCTATTGGCCAATAGACCTGTACGGATGCGGTGACAATCGGCCCTCTGCCGACTGCCATTCATGCCCGACGAAGGGCATTTCACGCACCCAGGGTCAAAACTGCCTTGGCGGCAAGGCGTTCCTGACCCCGGATGCGAAAGGGCAAAAGTGACGCGATTAGCGAACGCGCCCACGTTGCACGAGATTGACGATGGCCAGCAGGATCACCGCACCAAGCACGGCGATCAGCAAACCCGTAAGCGAAAAGGACTTCACCGTCCCTTGTACTCCCAGCAGTGGCCCGGCGACGGCATTGCCCACGACCGATCCAACGCAACCGACAACGATGTTCCAGATAACGCCCATCGAGGCGTCGCGATTCATCAACATACTCGCCAGCCAGCCAGCAACACCACCAACGATGAGTGCAACGATTAGGCCCATAAAACTTCTCCTGCCTTTATTTTTTGCCGCCTTTTCCCGGAGGCTCTGAATGAGAAGCTACAGCAATCCCGGCTCGATAGGCAGGCCAGAACATCGGCCCGGCGCGCGTGGCGGGCGGACGAACGAAAAAGGGCCGGAAAATCCGGCCCTTTCCCAATCATTCACGCGCTGCAAGAATTCAATATTTGAGCTGACGTTCATAAAGGTCGCGATAGTGCTGGATACGAGTGACACGCAGGCCCTGCATCCCCGAACGGTCGACTGCGCGCTGCCAGGAAGCGAATTCCTCCAGCGTCAGGCCATAACGGTCTAGCACTTCGTCAATCGTCAGGAGGCCGCCATTCACGGCAGCAACGACCTCCGCCTTGCGGCGCACCACCCAACGCTTTGTATCGGGTGGCGGCAGGTCGGATAGCGCCAGCGGTTCGCCAAGCGGACCGATCACCTGCGCAGGACGGATTTTCTGGTTCTCGATCATCACCTTCCTCGATCGCCGCGCGTCTTTTCGCTCGTAACGGCATAATCCTTGCCATCAGCGATTTTGCCATTGGCTAAAGCAATAGGGTTAATGTCTGGTTTGCCATCATCCAGCGCCGCCAGATGACAGGCCAGGGCATAATTGAAGCTGCCACCAGCGAAATGATTTCGGCCGGTCGCAAGGCGGCGAAAATCCTGGGCCGAGGCGAGGCGGGCAGCGAGTTCGCGCCAACTCAGCCGGCGTAGTTCCCCGCCACCGCGTGCCCCATCAGGCACAGGCGATTCTCCACCGGAACGGACAATGTTCGTTTCGTACATGCCCCCTCTTACGCACCGTCTCGTCAAGATCGGGTAAAGCCGGAGTTTACTGCCCGTTAGGGTTGATCAACCGGACGTTCAATTGCCACGCTTTGCCTGCGGCGCGCGCGCGTGTATGTGCCGCACCATGTCTGTAAGCGCGGCAATTGATCTGGGTTTCGACCCAGCCGACCTGTTCGACTTGCTGCGTCCGGCAGCCGAGTGCCGCATCGTGGTGGCCATGTCGGGCGGGGTGGATTCGTCGGTTGTGGCCGCGCTTGCCGCAAGCAGCGGAGCGGAAGTCGTCGGCATCACCCTGCAGCTTTACGATTACGGCGCAGCCACGGGCCGCAAGGGCGCATGCTGCGCGGGCGACGATATACGCGACGCGCGCCAGGTAGCCGACCGGCTGGGCATCGCCCACTATGTATTCGACCATGAAAGCTCCTTCCGCGAAGATGTGGTGGAGCGGTTCGCCGACGATTATCTTGTTGGCCGCACACCGGTGCCCTGCATCCGTTGCAATATGGGCCCCAAGTTCACCGATCTTCTGCGCATGGCAAAGGAACTGGGCGCCGATTGCCTGGCGACCGGCCACTATGTACGCCGCGTCGAGGGCCCGGCCGGGCCGGAACTGCACCGCGCGCTCGACCCGGCGCGCGACCAGTCCTATTTCCTTTACGGCACTACGGAAGAACAACTCGCCTTCCTCCGCTTCCCGCTGGGCGGGCTGCCCAAGCAGGATGTGCGCGCCATCGCCGCGCAGGCCGGGCTACTGGTGGCCGACAAGCCCGACAGCCAGGACATCTGCTTCGTGCCCGATGGGGACTATGCCAGGATCGTGCGTTCGCTGCGCCCGCAAGGCGCGCGGCCGGGCGCGATCGTCCATGCAGAGACGGGCGAGGAACTGGGCACCCATGCCGGCGTGATCCACTTCACCGTGGGCCAGCGCCGGGGGCTGGAGATCGGCGGCCAGCCCGAACCGCTCTATGTCATATCGCTTGATGCCGAAAACGCCCGCGTATTGGTGGGGCCGAAGCGCCTGCTGGCCACCGCTGCCGCGCGGATCGTGGAGACCAATCGCATCGGCCCCCTTCCGGATACCCCACTGACGGCAAAGGTCCGTTCGCTGGCAAAGCCAGTGCCGGTGGTGCTGGAAGGCCAGCTAGGAGACGGAAAAAGCGCGGTCCTGCGCTTCGCCCAGCCGGAATATGGTGTGGCCCCTGGTCAGGCGGCAGTGATCTATGCCGGGGACAGGGTAGTGGGCGGCGGCTGGATCGACGGGACCGAACCGGCCTGAGGCCGCATCACCGGTCCCACTTCTCCAGCACGCAGCCATAACCTTCGCGATAGGTGGCGGTCTGGCTGGCGAGTAGCGGCACGCTGGCGGTAACACTCTTCGCCGCTTCGTCCTCGCTCAGCGAGACCAGGCCCATGCCAGGTTCGAAATCCTTCTCGCAATCGCTCAGCTCGCGCCCGCCGATAAAGCGGCAAGAACAGGCCACCCGCGCACCATAGGCAGTTCCTGCCGTTGCCTGGGCCATCACGCTATCGCGATAGAACCAGGCCACCAACGCCGCTATCAGCCCCAGACCAAGCACGATGCGCGGCCAGCGGAGCCGGCGCCCTGCGGCGGGGTTCCTGGCCATAGTCTTGCGGGCGGGTTTTGCGGTTGCCATTGATCCCCAACTGACCGAGAGAAGCACACGCCATGAAGCGGCCGCTCCTCTCTATCGCCTCGCTCGCCCTGCTGCCAGCCCCGCTGCTGGCACTGGCAGCATGTGGCGGCGGGACTGACGAGGCTGGCGCACCTCCTCCGCTGAGCGAAGGTGCGCTGGACGCCGTAGTCGCGGATCCGGGCGCCCCGCGCGAGGACCTCGCCCGGCGGATCGATCGTCTGTTTATCGGCCAGGGCATGGGCGAAACGCGCGCCGTGCTTGTAATGCACAATGGCCAGACCGTGGCCGAGCGTTATGCCCCGGGCTATGGCGAGGAAACGCGCTTCATCAGCTGGTCGATGGCCAAGACCATTACCGGCGTGATGATCGGGATGCTGGTGGCCGACGGCAAGCTGCAACTGGACGAGACCCCGCCAATCCCCAACTGGCGGCGCACGGGCGATCCGCGCGGGGAAATCACCCTGCGCCAGCTGCTGCAGATGCGCAGCGGATTGCGCCACACCGAATCGACCGAACCCGCCCAGGAGGCCGACACAGTGAAGATGCTGTTCCTCCAGGGCCGCGATGACATGGCAGCCTGGGCAGAGGCCCAGCCCCTGGAGGCGAAACCCGGATCGAGATTCGAATATTCCACCAACACCACGGTTATCCTAGCCGATATCGCCGCTAGGGTACTGACCGACAGTGCCGATCCCGAAATGCGGCGCAAGGCGGTGGACGAGTATCTCAAGGCCCGCATCTTCGTGCCGCTGGGCATGTATTCGATGGTACCGGAATATGACCGGGCGGGTACACTGATCGGCGGCAGCCTGATCCACGGCACTGCGCGCGACTGGGCGCGTTTCGGGGAATTCCTGCGCCATGAAGGTGCGGTGAAAGGCGCGCAGCTGGTACCCAAGAGCTGGATATCCTTCATGATCACGCCCAGCCCTCGCTCGCCCGACTATGGCGCACAGATCTGGCTCAACCGCCCTTCCGGCACGGATCGCAACGTGCTGTTCGCCGATCGCGGGCCCGCCGACCTGTTCTCCATGGTCGGCCATCTCGGACAATATGTAATGGTCTCACCCAGTCAGGGTCTGACCGTGGTGAGGCTGGGCAAAACGGACGATACGATTCGCGATCCACTGGTTGCCGCACTGGGCGATGTGGTGGCGCTCTTCCCGATCCGCAAATAGCTCCCGCTCAGCCTTCGTCGCGCTCGCCCAGTTCGGGTAGCAATTCCTTTGCCGCCGCGCCCTCTTCATTCATCAACCCTTCCGGGTCGGGATGGATCAGCACCTCGACACCGGGAAAGGCCCGCTCCAGCTCTTCCTCGATCTCGTCCATCACCCTATGGGCTTCGGCAACGGTCATCATCGGATCGACCGAGGCATGGAACTGGGCGAAATCATGCGCCCCGCTGGTGCGGGTGCGCAGATCGTGCACCCCGCGCAGCGCCGGATTGCGCGCGACGACGGCCAGGAATTCCTGGCGTCGCCATTCGGGCCATTCACGATCCATGATCTGATCTATTGCCTCGGTCGAGGCGCGCCACGCACCCCAGGCGAGCCACAGGGCGATGGCGATCCCGAACAGCGCGTCCGCCCCCTTGATCCGGGCGAAATGATCGAGCGCCAGCGCGGCGATTACCGCAAGGTTGAGCACGAGGTCCGACTTGTAATGCAGGTGATCGGTTGAAATCGCGATGCTGCCAGTTACCCGAATCACGTGCCGTTGCCAGCCGAGCAGGGCAAAGGTTGCCACCATGGCGACAAGCGAGACGGCAATCCCCTCCTCCGCCGCTTCGGTGCGCGCGCCGGCGAGAAACTGCCCGATTGCACGAAACAGGATACCTGCTGCCGACAATGCGATCAGCACCACCTGCAACATCGCCGCCAAAGCCTCTGCCTTGCCGTGGCCGAAGCGGTGATCCTCATCCGCCGGCATGGCCGCGATCCACACGCCGGCCAGGGTCGCAATGCTGGCGATCAGGTCCAGTGTGGTGTCCGCAAGACTGCCCAGCATGGCCGTCGAGCCGGTCAACACCGTGGCCCAGACCTTCAGCAGCACCAGCAGCAAAGCCACGCCGATCGAGGCATAGGCCGCGCTGCGGGTCAGCTTCGCATGGGCGGGGGTATAGCCGGTCACGGGTAAAGCAGGCTGCTTGACCAGCCGCCATCTTCGGCATGGACGAAACGGCGGCGTTCGTGGAGCCGGTTGGGCCGGTCGATCCAGAATTCAATCGCGCGCGGCTTCAGCAGGAAGCCGGTCCAGTGCGGCGGGCGCGGGATTTCCGTGCCTTCGGGATAGAGCGCGGACATTTCCTCCACTCTCGACAGATAGGTCGTGCGCGCATCCAGCGGACGCGATTGGTCCGACGCGGCCGAACCGATCTGCGAGACGCGCGGACGCGAATGGAAATAATCGTCGGCCATGCGGGCGCTCACTTGGGTGAGCGGGCCTTCGATGCGGATCTGGCGCCGCAGGCTTTTCCAGTGGAACAACAGGGCCGCCACCGGATTGGCGAGGATTTCCCCGCCCTTGCGGCTTTGCGTATTGGTGTAGAATACGAAACCGCCCAGATCGGCGCCCCAACCCTTCAGCAGCACCATGCGCACCGAAGGCACGCCTTCGGGCGTGGCCGTAGCGAGCGCCATGGCATTCGAATCATTGGGCTCGCTGGCCCGCGCATCGGCATACCAGACATCGAAGAGCGCGAAGGGATCGGTTTCGGGGATCGCGTCCTGTTCAGCTTTCACGCTTCGTTCCTTGCAGGTGTTACACTTGTTACAGGCCCCTACTGGGGCAAAATTCCCGCCCCTTCCGCCCGCTTCAGGCGGGAGCAGCAAGGTCTGGAATCTGTCATCATCCGATCTGCACTAAGCCGCTAATGCGTTGTAGGAAAGAGCAGCGCTTGCGCCTGCTCGTTGCATTACCTAGCTAATACACCATGGCTGACCCTTATACGACATTGGGCGTGGCGCGCAGCGCTAGCGAGAAGGAGATCAAATCTGCTTATCGCAAGCTCGCCAAGGAACTCCACCCCGACAAAAACAAGGACAATCCCAAGGCGACGGAGCGCTTTTCCGAAGTGACCCGCGCCTACGATCTGCTGTCCGACAAGGAAAAGCGTGCCCAGTTCGACCGGGGCGAGATCGATGCCGACGGCAACCCCGCGATGCCTTTCGGAGCTGGCGGCTTCCGCCCGGGCGGCGGCGGCGGGCGCGGCTATTCGACGCAGGATTTCCAGGGCTTCGGCGATGAAGGCGTGGATCTGGGCGACATCTTCGAAGGGCTGTTCGGCGGTCGCGCCGGGGGAATGCGCGGCGGCCAGTCTGGATTCGGCGGCGCCCGCCGCCCGCCTCCGCCCGGGGCGAATGTGCAATATCGCCTGAAAGTGCCCTTCGTCGATGCCGCTTCCGGCAAGGACCAGCGAATCACCCTGTCCGACGGCAAGACGATCGACCTCAAGCTGCCCGCCGGAGTGGAAGACGGCACGCAGATGCGCCTCAAGGGCAAGGGCGAACAGGGCCCCGGTGGCCCCGGCGATGCACTGGTGACGATCACCATCGAATCGCATCCCTTCTTCCGCCGCGAAGGCAGCGATGTGCGCATCGATCTGCCGGTTACGCTGGATGAAGCGCTGATCGGCGCCAAGGTAAAGGTGCCTACTGTAGATGGCGCAGTGATGCTCACAGTCGCGCCGGGCAGTGGATCGGGCAAGGTATTGCGGCTCAAGGGCAAGGGTTTCCATCTGAAGGGCGGCGGTCGCGGCGACCAGTTGGTGACGCTGCAGGTGGACCTGCCCGCGCATGACGAGGATCTGTTGCACCGGCTGGAAGGCTGGCGTGACGCGCGCGATGTGCGGGCAAGGCTCAAGTCCTGATGGCATCGCACGGGCAACCCAAGGGGCGGGCCGATCCAGGCCTGCCGGTTCCCGACTTTTCACCCGAAGCGCGCCGCATCGCGCATGAGCCTTTGCTGCCAGGCGAGAAAGGCCATTCGCGCCCCTATGTCGTTGCCCGCCGCGTGGCGCTGGGCACGTGGAACGACGGCTTCATCCATGCCGGCAATCTTGCCTATCTCACCGCGCTGGCGATCTTCCCCTTCTTCATCCTGGGGGCGGCGGTATTCACCGCCCTTGGCGAGACGGACGATCAGCTTGCGGCGGTACGGGCGTTGCAGGCCGCGCTGCCCCCCAATGTCGCCAATGTGATCGTACCGGCCGCGCGCGATGCCATCGCCTCGCGCAGCGGCTGGCTGCTGTGGGCCGGGGGGGTCTTTGCCCTGTGGACGGTGGGCAGCCTGATCGAGACGATCCGCGATATTCTGCGCCGCGCCTATGGTACGCGGCACACATACGGTTTTCTGCGCCATCGGCTGATTTCCACCGGCCTCATCATGGGCGCGGTTATCCTGCTGCTGCTCTCCCTGGTGGCGCAGGTAGCGATCGGCGCGGCGGAGGAGGCGATCGATGCCTGGGCCCCGCAGCTTGCCCATGCGCTGAACGTGCTGGTCTATTCGCGGGTGGTGCCGGCGCTGGCGATCTATTTTTCCATCTTCATTCTGTTCATCACGCTGACGCCGCCAGCCTATCGCGGGCGATCCTATCCGAAATGGCCCGGCGCACTGCTGGTAACAGTGTGGTGGGGAGGGGTGACGCTGGCCTTTCCGCCACTGTTGCGATCGCTCTTTTCCTACTCGCTCACCTATGGCGGGCTCGCCGGGATCATGATCGCGCTTTTCTTTTTCTGGCTGGTCGGCTTAGGAGTGGTCGCAGGAGCCGAACTCAACGCTGCGCTCGCGCGTACGCCGGAAGAGGAAGGCCCATAAGGTTTTACGGTGGCCGGCTCCTTTGTGAGTCGAGAAGGAAGGACAGGGCCCGATGAGCGGTCTGATGGCAGGAAAACGCGGCCTCATCATGGGGCTGGCAAACGACAAGTCGCTGGCCTGGGGCATTGCGCAAAAGCTCCATGAACAAGGCGCTGAAATGGCGTTTTCCTATCAGGGCGAAGCCCTTGAAAAGCGTGTGCGGCCGCTGGCCGAAAGCCTGGGGTCGGACTTCCTGTTCGATTGCGACGTCTCCAGCATGGAGGCGCTCGACCGGGCATTCGACACGCTGAAGAGCCGCTGGGACACGATCGACTTCGTGGTCCACGCGATCGGCTTTTCCGACAAGAACGAGCTGCGCGGCAGGTTCGTCGACACCAGCCTCGACAATTTCCTGATGACGATGAACATCTCCGCCTACAGCCTCGTCGCGGTGGCGCAGCGCGCCGCCGAGATGATGCGCGCCAAGGAAGAAGGCGGCGGATCGATCCTCACCCTCACCTATTACGGCGCAGAAAAGGTCGTGCCGCATTACAATGTGATGGGCGTGGCCAAGGCGGCGCTGGAAACCAGCGTGAAATATCTCGCCAATGATCTGGGGCCCGACAATATCCGGGTGAACGCCATTTCGGCCGGCCCGATCAAGACGCTGGCCGCCAGCGGCATCGGCGATTTCCGCTACATTCTGAAGTGGAACGAATATAATTCGCCGCTGCGGCGCAACGTCACCATCGAAGATGTTGGCGGTGCCGGCCTTTACATGCTGTCGGACCTTTCCTCGGGTGTCACCGGGGAAATCCACCATGTCGATTCGGGTTATAATGTCATCGCCATGAAGCAGGTGGACGCACCGGACATCTCGCTCGTCTGATCCTTCTGCGCGGCCCGTCGCGGCTGCATTGGACAGTCAATTTGTTCGTGATATGTTCCATATCGCGAATCGAAGGGGAGTGACCATGCGCCAGGGCGGCTGCCAATGCGGCAGAATCAGATACGAGATCGAGGGTGAGCCGGTGCATCACGCGCTGTGCCATTGCGCGGATTGCCGCGCATCGGCCGGTGCGCCGATGGTGGCGTGGCTGGCAGTGCAGGAAACCCAGCTCCACCTGCTTTCGGGCGAGCTTTCGACCTATGAGGGCAGGAATGGCGCGGTCCGCCAGTTCTGCCCTCATTGCGGCACGGGCCTGTTCTATCGCAACGAAGCCATGCTGCCCGGACTGGTGGATGTGCAATCCGCCACGCTGGACAATGCAGGCGAACTTGCGCCGGGCGCGCATATCCAATGCGCCGAACGGCTGCCGTGGATGACAATGCTGGACGAAATGCCGGAGTTCGAACGCTTCCCCGGCGGTTAGCCGGCCAGCCGCTCGGGCTGTTCTTCCGCTGCCGCAAAGGGATCGGGCTGATCGGGCCAGATGCCGCGCGTATCGTACACCTGCTTGCCGATCCGCTTTTCCAGCGGAACGGATTTGAACGCATCGTGATCCACCAGCACGATCAGCACGCCGCAGGTGGCCAGTGCGGTTTCCAGATCGATCTTGGTTGCGCCGGTGCCTGTATATTCGATCGGCAATTCGGGCGTGTGCGGCTCCACCACATGGATGCGCGAGCCATATTTGCGCGCCAGAGTGGCCGAAACCAGCCGGGCCGGGCTTTCGCGGAAATCGTCGATATTGGCTTTGAAGGCCAGACCGAGGCAGGCGATCTTCTCGCCCGGCGCGGCATCCACCAATGCGGAAGCGCGGGCGATCACATGGCGGATCTTGCCGTCATTCACGCCCCGCGCGGTCTGGATCAGCGGCGTCTGCTCGCGCGCACCATGGACGATGAACCACGGGTCCACCGCGATACAGTGCCCGCCCACACCCGGGCCCGGCTGCAGGATGTTCACGCGCGGATGGCGGTTGGCCAGCCGAATCACTTCCCACACATCCAGCCCCATCGCATCGGCCACGATCGAAAGCTCGTTGGCAAAGGCGATGTTGACGTCGCGATAGGCATTTTCGACCAGCTTGGTCATTTCCGCGCTGCGCGCATCGGTAGTGATGCAATCGCCGCGCACGAACCGCTGATAGAAGGCAGCGGCCCGTTCCGCGCATTCGGGGGTCAGTCCTCCGATCGAACGGTCATTATGGATCAGCTCTTCGAGGATCTTGCCCGGCAGCACCCGTTCCGGGCAATAGGCCATGGCGATATCCGCCACGCCGCGCGCAAGGCCGGGCAGCTTCAGCTCCGGCCGTTCCGCCGCGATCACATCGCGCATCTGTTCGGTCGTGCCGACGGGCGAAGTCGATTCGAGAATCACGGTGTCGCCGGGCTTCAGCACCTTCGCCACCTGTCGCGTGGCGGCCAGCACATAGGAAATATCGGGCGTGTGGTGCCCGTCCTTCTCGAAGGGCGTGGGCACGGCGATGACGAACACGTCCGAAGGCTCCACCGAAGTGGAGGCCCGCAACATGCCATTGCGCACCACGGCCTGCACCAGCGCGTCCAGATCGACTTCCTCGATATGGATTTCCCCGCGATTGATCGTCTCCACGACCTTTTCGGAAATATCGACGCCCAGCACCTTCATGCCGGAACGCGCGATCACTGCCGCGGTGGGCAGGCCGATATAACCAAGGCCGACGATACAGACTGCAGGTGCTTCACTCGAACGCATGCGGATTCCCTCGCTTGACGCACCAGTGCTTTGCTCCCGGAAGGGTAAAGATTGAGGTAACGATGCCATGCGCCGCGCTCAGCGGTGGCTGGCGAGCAGCTCCAGAATCCGCTCGGCACTCTTCCCGTCGCCGAAGGGATTATGCGCCCGGGCCATGGCGGCATAGGCGGCCTCGTCGTCCAGCAGGCGGAAAGTCTCCGCCACGATCCGATCCGCATCGGTGCCGACCAGCTTTGCCGTGCCCGCTTCCACGCCTTCGGGGCGTTCGGTCGTCTCGCGCATCACCAGCACCGGCTTGCCCAGCGCGGGCGCCTCTTCCTGCACCCCGCCGCTATCGGTAAGCATGAGATGTGCCATACCGATGAGCCGGGCGAAATGCGGGTAATCCAGCGGTTCGATCAACGCGACATTGTCCAGCCCGGCCAGTTCCGCCTGCATCACCGAACGGACATTGGGGTTGAGGTGGACGGGATAGATCACCGCCACATCCGGGCGCGCGGCGATGCGGCGGATCGCATCGGCGATGGCGCGCATCCCTTCGCCGAAATTTTCGCGCCGGTGGCTGGTGACGCCGATGATCTTCCTGCCGACAAAGCGCGTTGCCAGATCGGCAAGGCCGCCTGCCAGCGCCGGTTCTGCCGCGATCCGCGCCGTGATCCAGTATAGCGCATCGATCACCGTGTTGCCGGTAACGTGAACGGTCGCCGGAGCGACATTCTCCGCGATCAGCGCCCGGGCCGAGGTCCCGGTCGGCGCGCAATGGAGCGCTGCTATCGTGCCGATGATCTTGCGGTTCACTTCCTCCGGCCAGGGATGGTGGATATTGCCACTGCGCAGCCCCGCCTCGACATGGCAGACGGGAAGCTTGCGGTAATAGGCCGCCAGGGCGCCGCACATGGCAGTGGCCGTATCGCCCTGCACCACTACCCAATCCGGCTTTTCCTCATCCAGCACCTTGCCGATGCCGGTGAGGAGATTGGCGGTGAGTGCGTCCAGCGTCTGGTCGGGCTGCATCAGATCCAGATCGTGATCGGGCACGACGCCGGAAATCTCCAGCACCTGATCCAGCATCCCGCGATGCTGCCCCGTAACGCAGACGCGCGAGACGAAGCGGCTGTCCGCCGCCAGCGCATGGACGAGGGGGAAGAGCTTGATCGCTTCCGGCCTTGTGCCGAAGACAGTGAGGATACGTTGCGCGCCTTGCATGGCCCGCCCCTTAGCCCTTCAATGGTTAAGGCCAGCTTTTCTGCGCGACCTGGGCTGCCGGCTTACTGGCCGCCTTCGGCAGCGGGCTGCTCGTCCGGCAAAGGCGCATCACGCTCTGCCTTGAGCTTGGCCTCATATTCCTTTTCGAGCACTTCGACCCGCGCCTGTTCGGCCGCGGCATCGGCATCGACGGTCTCCAGACGCTTGGCGCGTGCTTCCTCGATCAGCTGGCTGAAGCGGATATCGGAACTGCCGTGCTTTTCCTTATAGGCCGCATCGATCAGCTGCGAGGTACAGCCCGTCCACCCGCCGTAGCCGGAAGGCGAGCACGACATGGTGCCGAAGGCGCCCACGGTCTCATAGGCTTCGACCCGGTTAGCCCAGGCTTCATTGGCCGGCGAGGAGCTTTCGCGCAGCGATTCGGGAATACGATAGCGCTCATTCTCGGATTTGCGGGCACAGACAGTGATCTCATTGCCGGTGGAGGTGGGGCAGGGATCGTCGCCATAGACGATCAACTGATTCACCTTCTCGCCCGCCACTTCGATGGTGCCTTCCTGCGCAAAGGCCGGGCCTGTCCCCGCGATCAGCAGGGCGGGAAGTGCAAAGGCGGCAAGGGTAAGGCGTTTCATCTCGTCCTCCGATACGGCCGGAGCCGCAGGCAATTCTTATTCGCCCTATAGGGCATGGCAGGCACTGAACATGATCTGAAGCAATAACGGCCGCAAGTCCGCAGCCCTTCGTGTCTCAGATTCTTTCGGACAGGCGGATAGCCAGCTTGCAGCCCAGCCGGATCGCGCCGGACAGCAACGGATAGGCTGGCGCACGCTCTGCCCCGGCGGCAAGGGCAGCATCGCGATGGTCGCGCTCGTCCTCGCGGAAATCCTCGATCACAGCGGCAAGTTCAGGATCGTCACCATCCTGCGCCAGCTCTTCCAGCTGGCTGGTATAGTGCCGGTCGATCTCCTCCTCCACCGCAGCGGTGCAGGCCATGGCAGCCTCGGGCCCGATCAGCGCCGTGGCCGCGCCCAGCGCGAAACCCGCCACCGACCAGAAGGGCTGCAACGCCGTGGGGCGCACGCCCCGCTCGGCCAGCATGGCGTTGAAGCGGGCGAGGTGATCGTCTTCCTGCGCGGCCATGGCGCGAATTTCGGTCGCATGGGGGCCGCGTTCGCCCAGCACGGCAAGCTGGCCTGCATAGATGCGCGTGGCGCCATATTCCCCGGCCTGATCGACCCGGATCATGCGTTTCGTATCAACCATCAGGCAGGTTTCCTGCGCAGCAGCAGCAGGGCGCCAATCGCCCCGGCAGTGGAGATAAAGAAATTATATCCCGCCAGCGAGATGCCGAACAGCTCCCATTGGGCCACATCGCAACGAATGATCGGCGCGGCCATGATCGCCTCCAGCGGATCGCCGCCGCCGCTGAAATCGGTAGTGGTGCAGGTGGTAAAACCTTCCCACCAGCCATATTCCACCCCCGCGTGATAGGCACCGATCAGCCCGGATACGAGCACGGCAAGCGCGGTCAGCGCCACCCACAGACGTCTGGGCGGGAGGACAAAGGCTGCAAGGCCCAGCGCCACGGCCGCGAAATGGGCATAACGCTGCCACCAGCACATCTCGCACGGGTAAAGGCCGAAGCCATATTCGGAGATATAGGCCCCGGCCAGCAGCGCCAGCGGGACGCCCAGCGCCAGTGCGTGGGCCTGCCTGAGGGATGCGTCCTTCGCCATCGCTGCCCCCTAGCCGCGCTTACGGCCGCAGCGCCATGGCGCTGCCGGTGGTGCGGCGCAGGGTGGAGAGCGCGTAATAGAGCTGGAAGTCCTTGATGCCCTTGGCCTCAAGCTCTTCCGGCGTCATCTTGAAGCGCGGATCGACATCCTTGTCCTGCTCCAGCTGCTTGTCGTCGAGATCCACCTCATTGATCAGATGCTTGCGCAGATCTGATTCGCGCAGGGCGAATTTGGCGCGCTTGGCCGCATCCGGATCGGACAGCTGCGGCACGCGGATATCGGGTTCGATCCCGCCTTCCTGCACCGAACGGCCCGAGGGCGTATAATAACGCGCGGTGGTGAGCTTGATCGCGCTGTCGCGAGTCAGCGGCATCAGCGTCTGGACGCTGCCCTTGCCGAAGCTGGTTTCGCCCATGACCAGCGCGCGGTGCTGGTCCTGCAGCGCACCGGCCACGATTTCGGAGGCCGAGGCCGAACCGACATCGATCAGCACGATCAGCGGCAGTTTTGGCACCACATCGCCGGGGAACACGGTTTCCGCATCGAAAGAGATATTCTCGTTCTTGTTGCGGCCGCGCTGCGAAACGATCTGCCCCTTGGTGAGGAACAGGTCCGACAGGGCCACTGCCTCGTCCAGCGAACCGCCAGGGTTGGAACGCAGATCGAGCACCAGCCCATTGATCCGCCCGCCCGCTTCCTTGCGCAGGGCGGCAATCGCGCCGCGCACGTCCTTGCCCACATCCTTGGAGAATTCGTTGACCGAGATCACCCCGATCCCGCCATCCTCAAGCTTGAAGGTCACCGGCTCCAGCTCGATCACGCCGCGCGTCACGGTAACGTCGAACGGCTCTTCACGGCCGGCACGGAAGATGGTGAGTCGCACGCTGGTATCGGCGGGGCCGCGCATCTGGGCCACCGCTTCATCCAGGGTCTGGCCGAAGATCAGCTTGCCTTCGATATGGGTGATGAAGTCCCCCGCCTTGAGGCCCGCCTTTTCGGCCGGGCTGCCCTTCATCGGCGAGATGATTTTCACCGCACCAT
>DATJDU010000001.1:0-16247 GCA_035497315.1 Sphingomonadaceae bacterium | reverse complement strand
TCCCCAACACCCGATCGATCTCATCGTCCCGGGAAGAGAGGAACAGGATCGGCACCTGTCCCTCGGCGCGAAGACGGCGGCAGACCTCCAGCCCGTCCATGCGCGGCATGTTGATGTCGAGCACGACCAGGTCCGGCGCATGTTCGGCGACCATCGCCAGAGCTTCTTCCCCATCCGTGGCCTCGATCGTTTCCATGCCTGCCTTGCCCAAGGCAAAGACGAGCACTTGGCGAATATGGGGGTCATCATCGACCAGAAGGACCGTGCGTGGCATTGGATCGTTGTTCACCGATCTGCCCCTCCGGTCAACGCAGGCGCGGCGGTGTCGACGATGATTGGAGCGCCGTCAGGGGCTGAAGCAGCTGGCGGTTGAGGGATGTAGGGGTCGAGACGTTCTCCGGAACAACTATATTCCCACCCGGGGAGACGCCGACCGATCTTGCCTCCCAATTGCCGCTTCGCCTCGGACAAACTGTGCTGCGAAAGCCAGTCCCAGCCGCCCTGATTTACGTCATCCATCAGACGATAGTGCACTATCAACCGCGTATTGCGCACCCGCTGGTGCAGTTCAGCGGGCAGATCGCGCTGCTCAAGCTCGATAAGCGGGAGCAGCGCCGATCCCCCCAGTCGATCGAGGTAGCACAGGTCCAGCATCGCCCCGTCGCCATCCACTTCGCGTGCGTGGCGCACGTTCCACTGCGCCGCCAACGCGCCCAGATCGACAAAGCACACAATTGTCAGCAGCATTCCGGCAGCGGCAAGGTTGGTGTTGATCAGCCACGCCGCGCTTTTGCCGGCCAGCATGCGCCACAGCACCAGGATCAGGCCCAGCGCCACCAGCCCCATCCACAGAAGCGCGGAAATACGCAGAATCGTCAGCGAATAGGCTTCGACATAGTCGATTGTGCGCAAGGCGGCGTTGAATACCAGAAACAGGTTCTGCGCGATCCACAGCGCGACCAGTACGCGGACGGATCGGATCCCCGCAGTCGTCGATCCGGGCCGCAGCGCCACCAGCACGAAGAGCGCGGCCAGCAGCGCAGTGGCAATGAGCGGATAGGCGCCGCGATGGGCATAGGCGGCAAGGGTCATTCCGTCCGGCAAGGGGGCGAGTCCCCACAACCATGCCGCATCCATTGCGTTCTGCATCAGAAACAGCAGGTTGAAGACCAGCAGCGACAGCGTGACCGAGGCAGCCGAAACGCCGGGAATCTCAACATCGCCCCGGCCGTCGAATGTCCCGAGAAGGTGCCGCGCCATATGCGGCCGCATCAGCGACCAGGCCAGCCAGACCAGCACCAGCCACAGGGCAACACGGAAGAACGACCCGCCATCCATCCGCGGCGCACTGAAAGAGGCCAGCCACCCTTCGATGACCGGATTGGCCACTGCGAACAGGCATAGGAACAGCAGCGATCCGGCAACGGGCAGGATCACGACGGGTAGCAGCCGCTGCAATCCCCCCGCAGCGGAACCGCGCCGCGCCCGCGCCGCCGCGCGGCGGCCGATATCCGGGATCGGCCCGAGCAGTGAAACCAGCCCGTGGAACAAGAGCCGCTGGAACCAGCGCCAGCCGTCGTCAAAGCCGGCAGCGCGCGGCATCAGCGTGGCGACACCCGCCGCGATCCAGAACAAGGTCCATGAGAGCGCGCTCGCGTTATAGACCATGGCCAGGGCGTAAAGCGCCGCAAGGCCCAGGGCCGCTGCCGGACGGATGTGCCCGATCACCGCGGGGCGTGCCAAAACCAGCGCCACCAGCATCGCCAGACCATAAAAGCCGAAGGCGCCGCCATGGAGACCGTTCTGGAAGAACAGCAGATCTCCGAGCGCCACAAGCGCCGCAGTGAGTATGGCCTTGAGCGCAAAGGCACCCCTGAGCCGGTGTAGCGGAAACTCCATCCTGAACCTCCATCCGTACGAATATGGAAGCTCACTTGCCCGCGCGCCGCGCAGGGAGTGGGAACATGCCATGTTGGATCGATGGGGATGTTGTGCAGATTCTGTGCAGATCACCGCTTCGAACGGTTGCCTGTCCGTGGGACCCTGGAATGTCCGCCGCCGTCTTCACACTCACCTATTGCATGCATTGATCCGTAAGCCCCACTCGCTAAACCGGCCTGATGGGCAAACGATCTGATCCGGCACGTAGCTTCGCCATCGCCGGCTCCGGCATATATTCCCCTGAACATGCCGTCCCGGCGGCCGAGCTGGATGTACTGACAAGCCAAGCGCCCGGATTCACCGCAACGCAGTTCGGGATCAGGGAACGCCGCTGGGCGCAGCCGCATGAAACGAGTTCCTTCATGGCCGCGAAAGCTGCCGAAGCGGCGCTGGCGCAGGCGCAATGGGATACGGCAACGCTGGATGTGATTATCGGCGCCTGCGGTGTGATGGAACAGCCCATCCCTGGAACCTCGGTCCTCGTCCAGCGTCGGCTAGGCCTGGGAGCAAGCGGGATTCCTGCGTTCGACGTCAACGCGACTTGCCTCTCGTTCCTGCTCGCCCTTGATCGTGTGCTGGCGGGCTTTGCCCTTGGCGAATGGCGTCGTGCGCTCATCGTCTCGGCAGACATAGCCTCTGCCGCGCTGGATTTCGCCGATCCGGAAGCCTCTGTGCTTTTCAGCGACGGTGCCGCGGCCATAGCTCTGGAGGCAAATGGCCCGCATGTCCGCCTTGCCCACTCCTTCCGAACCTATGGCGACATGGCCGACGCCTGCCGTCTGGAAGCGGGCGGAACCCGATTAAGGCCTGCGGAGGATATGCAGTCCTTCCTTGCGCATGCGAAGTTCCGCATGGATGGCCTCGCAGTCTTTCGCGCGACGAGCAGGCAGTTCCCCGCATTCCTGCAAGATCTGCTGGAAGCAGCCGACATAGGCCCTGAAACACTGGATGTTGTCATTCCCCATCAGGCAAGCGCAGCGGCGCTGGAACATTTGAAGCGCGCGATCCCCGATGGCAGGCGCAAGACGGTGGACATCTATGCCGACGTCGGGAACCAGATCGCAACCAGCCTTCCCTTTGCCCTGCACGTCGCGCGCGAGCGGGGGCTGCTGCGCGCAGGCGAGCATGCGCTCCTGATCGGGAGTTCAGCCGGGATATCACTGGGAGGCGCGGTTATCCGATGGTAGGCGGCGCGGTTCTCGTCACAGGCGCCACCGGAGGGCTTGGTCGCATATTGGCATCCATGCTCCATGCCGAGGGACGGCAGGTGGTGGCGAGTGGACGCAACAGGTCGATCGGCGCGGAGCTTTCCGCAATGGGCATCCATTTCATGCCCGCCGACCTCGTTCAGGATGCTCTGGAGCCTCTCCTCGCAGGCGTTGAAACCGTGTTTCATCTCGCCGCCCTGTCCGCGCCATGGGGAAAGCCTGCCGCGTTCGAAACGGCGAACGCTTTGGCCACCAGGCGCCTGCTCGAAGCCGCACGCACCGCCCAATGTCGCCGCTTCATCTTCGCCTCCACCCCGTCGATCTACACGCGGGCAGCCGATCAGATCGGATTGACCGAAACATCGCGGTTGCCGCCGCGCTTCGCCAATGCCTATGCTCGGACCAAATATGCCGCCGAACGCGCGGTTCTGGCAGCTTCTGCCGACGAATTTGCCACGGTTGCGCTTCGCCCCCGCGCCATAATCAGCCCCTATGACACAGCATTGCTGCCGCGCCTGTTGCGGGCAGCGAACAAGGGCGTGTTGCCATTGCCTGGAGGGGGAAGCGCCTTGATCGAGCCAACCGACGCACGCGATGCCGCCCGCGCCTTTCTTTGCGCCGAAGCCGTAGCTTCCTCGGTTACTGGGCGGGCTTTCAACATCTCCGGAGGCGTCCCCCTGCCGGTAGAGGCCCTCGCCCGCCATGTCTTCGCCCTGCTAAAACGAGAGGTACGGATCATCGACGTCCCGCGAAAGGCCGCTTCCTTCTGCGCAGGGGCGGCGGAATTCTGCGCGCGCGCCTTGCCCGGCCAGCCCGAGCCTGTCCTGACCCGCTACGGCGCCACCGTGCTTGGCTGGTCACAGACCTTTGACCTCACTGCCGCGCGGAACGATTTGGCGTGGAAGCCCCGGCATGCGCCTCTCGAGGCGGTCGACTGGGCGCTGGCGGAGATGCAGCTTGCGTGAAGTCCGTACCATTCCGCTGATGACCGGCCAATGCCGCCACCCGGAACGCATGACTATCCGGGGCGGTCGCTGGCAGCCGGTCGACTTCCCGGCGGTCGCCATGCTGATCGTGCATCCGGATGCCGGTCCGATATTGTTCGACACTGGCTATGATCCGGCTTTCCTTGCCGCGACGAAGCCATTTCCGGAAAGGCTCTATCGCTGGGCTACGCCAGTCGATCTGTCATCAGGACAGGATGCCGCCAGCCAATGCGCGGCGTTGGGCTTCGACCCGGCCGACATTCGCCACCTGATCCTGTCGCACTTTCATGCCGATCACATCGCGGGCACGCATCGCTTCCCGAACGCGGCAATTCACTGCGCCCACGCCGGTCTGGAGGACGCCGGGCGAGGCAGCCGCTTTGCCCGGACCAGGCGCGGCATATTGGGCGCCCTCATCCCGTCCGATTTCGCCGCCCGTGCGCGCTTCTTCGAGGATGCGACCGCGGTTGCCCTGCCCGCAGACCTTCAGCCGTTCGAACGCGGAGCGGACCTAATGGGCGACGGATCGCTGCTGGCAGTCGAACTGCCCGGCCATTGTCCCGGCCATTGGGGGCTGGCCATGCACGATGCGCGCTGGGGCTTGCACTTTCTGGTCGCGGACGCCGCCTGGTCACTGGATGCCATTCGCCGCAACATGCCTCCACCCGCGCTGACCACCGGTTTCCTTGGAGATACGGGCCGAGTGCGCGGCACTCTTCATGCGCTGCATCGGCTGTGGCGACGTAATCCGGAAATCCGCATCAGCCCATGCCACTGCGCCGAGCGTGCTGCCGAAGTCGGAAACGGCATTTGACCGGTACCGTCCTGATTACCGGCGTCCGCGCTCCGGTAGCGCAGGATCTGGCACGAGCCTGCCGGTCGGCAGGCTATGAGGTGCATCTTGCCGACAGCGCTCCCAGCCATGCCGCCCGCGCGCTGTGGCCGTCCTTTCCGGTGCATCGGCTGCCTCCGCCGCGCCAGGCATTTCGGGCATTCCGCACCACCATGAGGGAGCTGATCGAGAAGACCGGCGCGCGCATCATCATCCCGACCTGCGAGGAGGTCTTCTGGCTTTCCGAGGCGGCGGCACGCGATGGCTATGCAGATCGTCTGTTCGCGCCGGATCTGGCGCTGCTGGGCAAGCTGCACTCCAAATGGGGCTTCATGGATTTTGCTGCCAGGCTGGGGATCGCGGTGCCTGAAACCCACATTATCGACACCGAAATCGAAACAGACGCCCTCCCCTTCCCCTTGAGCGAACTCGTTCTCAAACCCGAATATTCCCGCTTCGCGACGCACACCCTGATCTCTCCTCGTCCCGCGCAGCTCTCACGCCTGCATCCGAGCCCGAACCGTCGATGGATCGCGCAGCAACGCATTCGCGGTGAAGAACTGTGCAGCTGGGCAGTCCTGCATCGAGGTAAGGTGACTGCCTTCGCCGCCTATAGCCCGCGCTGGCGGCAAGGCCGGGCAGCGGCCTTTCTGGTGGAGGCGGTCGCCGCGCCCAGGGCGCGGGAGATCAGCGAGCGCATCGGCGCGGCCACCGGCATGACCGGGCATCTCTCGCTGGACCTCATCGTCGATGCGGACGGCGTGCCCCATCCGATCGAGTGCAACCCGCGCGCCGTCAGCGGCCTGCACCTGTTCGATGCGAGCGCCGACATGGCACGCGCATTGCTGGAGGGTGTCCCCTGCCCTGAACCGGAGCCCGGCCTGCTGCGCCACATGGGCCCGGCAATGGCATTACTGGGCCTGCCTGCCGCCTTGGCCGGTGGACGAACTGGCGGTTTACTGAAGGACTGGCGGAATTCGCGTGACGTGATCGACCGGGAAGGCAATCCACGCATGACCCTGGCATGCCTGGCGGATGCCGCGCGGTTCGCAATGCAGGCACTTCAATCGAGACAGTCTCCGTCGGGCGCGACTACCGCAGATATCGAATGGGATGGAGAGCCGATCCCGTGACGCCCCAGCTGGTCACCGATGCCGAAGCGATGGAGGAGGATGGCTCGCAGGCCGGGCGCTACATGTCTGCATTCGCTCGCGCAGGTACCGCCGCCTTCATCGCCAATGCCGCCTCGCGACCAATGCTGCTGCGCCAAGACGGACACAGCCTGCCCCTGACCGTGGATGATGGTGGCTATGGCCGCAGCTATGTGGCCAGTCCGCACAGCGCCTATGTTCTCTATGCACGCGAAGAGATCGAGATCGTGGGGATGCGGCACGGGCGCCGACTAGCGGGTGCGCTGTTGGCCCTGCTCGACCGGATGCTGCGCGGCATCGACTTCAACCGGGCAGTGCATCTCGACAACTGGCTGCTCTCGACCAATCTGCATGGCGACTGGGATGGCGCCAACCTGCCCGCGATCCGCGAAACGCTCGCCGGCCGCTTCCCCGAACATTTCC
Organism: Sphingomonadaceae bacterium; assembly: GCA_035497315.1. Taxonomy (GTDB): domain Bacteria; phylum Pseudomonadota; class Alphaproteobacteria; order Sphingomonadales; family Sphingomonadaceae; genus Andeanibacterium. The sequence continues at coordinate 9,706 of DATJDU010000001.1, read as the reverse complement.
TGATCCTGCGATCGCTCGACCAATGGTCATGCCCGGCATTGCTCAACGCGGCGAAAAACGATGGCTGGATATTGGTGCCCGCACGCCAGATCTGGGTCGTCGACGATCTTGCCAGAGACTGGCGCCCCCGACACAATCATGACAATGATCGAAGGGCGCTGGCCCGGTCAGGTCTTTTGGTGGAAGATCTGGCGCATATTGATGGAGCAGACGCCGTCCGCATCGCCGAGCTTTATCGCCAGCTCTATATCGGCCGCTATTCAGCGCTCAATCCGGTGTTCACCGATCGCTTCGTGATGCTGACGGCAATGACCGGCCTCTGCCATTATCGCGTCGCGCGTGAGGCGAGCGGGCGGATCATGGCGGTTGCCGGCATGTTCACCCGAAACGGGATCATGACGCCGCCGGTAGTCGGCTATGACACGGAACGCCCTCAGCAGGATGCATTGTACCGCATCGCCAGCTTCATGTTCAGCGACTGGGCGCTGGAGCGTGGACTGGCACTGCATGGCTCGGCAGGGGCTGCGACGTTCAAGCGCAATCGGGGGGCACATGGGGTGATCGAATATATGGCGGTCCATGCAGGTCACCTCACCTCGGCCAGACGCCACGCGGTTGGCCTGCTCGCCGGATTGCTGGAGCGGATCATGGTTCCGATGATGCGGAGGCAAGGTTGGTGAGCGACTGGCCCATCGCCATTGCGCAAGGCTGGCACCCGGTCGCCGCGCTTTCCGAACTACCCGCCCAGCGCCCCCTCGCAGCCAGACTGCTGGGCCAACCGCTTGTACTGTTCCGTTCAGGTGAAAACGTAACGGTGCTGCGCGACCGTTGCCCGCATCGCGGCGCACCGCTTTCTCAGGGCCAGATTCAAGATGGCGCAATCACGTGCCCCTATCATGGCTGGCGGTTCGATGGCGAAGGGCGCTGCATCGAAATTCCGGGTGCGCAGAACTGCCCGGCCATCTCCGCCGGGACGCTACCGGTACGGATTGAGGCTGGCCTGATCTGGACGAGCCTGGCCGCTGATCCGCCCGATTTCCCGCGGCTTCCCGATGCCATGCAGGATACCGCGCTCGACCGCTTCTGGTGGTTGCTCGCTCCATCCGAAGCAGGTTTGCTCGACGCGCTCGAAAACCATCTCGATCCAGCGCACCCCCATTTCCTGCATCCCTGGCTGGTGCGCGCGCCCGACAAGCGCCGCCCCGTCTCCGTCGAGATTCGGGAAGGCCCATGGGGTGCGGAGGCGATCTATGTGGAAGAACGACGCAACCGGGCGCTCCTTTCGGCAGTCATGGAAGGCCAGCGCGCGCGGAGCATCGGCAGGCTCTGGCCGCCGACCATTGGCGAGGTGCGGTTCGAAGCCGCCCGCGGGGCCATGCTGTCCATCGCGGTGATCTTTGTTCCTGTCGATACGGGCATGACCCGCCCCCTCGCCCATTTCGCCAGTACGCGTGGCTGGCTGCCTGCATGGTTGAAGCGCGCGGCGCTCAAGGCGTTTCATTGGCCGATCCTTTGTCAGGACCGGCGGATGCTGCGCCTCCAACAGCGAAACCGCACGCAGGAGCCCTATGTGATGGGCCCGCTCGACGTGCTGGCCCCGGCAATCTGGCGCCATGCCAATGCCGAGCCTTGCCCGGAAAAGGAAACCCAGCGGGAGCTAAGGCTCTGACCAGAGACGGCGGACGCGGCGCAGCTTCCGGTCGAAACTCGGCTCAATGCCCCTGACCACTTGAATCTCCGGGTTCAGGCCGAAGCGGGAGAGGCACTGACCGAGCCGGGCAATGACCAGATCATCCACCGCTGCCAGCAAACCGGGTTCCAGGGCGATGCGGATATTTGTCGCACCGGTCTGTTCGATCCGGAAATCCCGGATGGCCGGATCGCTGTCCACCACCGCGTTGCGCATCACATCCGGCGTCACCATCCGCAGCGTGCCGTCGGGTCCAGCTAGCCGGAATATGTCGTCGGCACGTCCTTCGATCCGCCGCACGGCCAGATAGGGGGAGCCGCAGGCGCAGGGTTCACCGGCCAGTTCGAGCAGATCATTCATCCGATAGCGCACCAGCGCCTGGCTGCGACGGGTGAAGTCGGTGACAATCGGTGCTTGCAGATCGCTTCCGGGCGCCGCCGGCCCCAGTTCGAAATGCACCGCATCTTCCGCGAGGTGCAGCGGGCCATGCTTGCAGCTCACACCGAACAAGCCCTCCGTCGCCATATATATCTCGCGCATCCGACGGCCCGTTGCGGTCTCGATGATCGTCCGGTCAATCGGATCGAGCACCTCTGCTCCGCTGAAGATATTGGCGGCATGCAGCATGTTCCGTTCGGCAAGCCAGCGCAGAACTTTTGGCGGGGCGACAATCGTATCAGGCGCAAAGGCTACCATGGCATCTGCCCAGCGCTCGATAGACTCCGCCAGATCGAAGAAGGCGAGCGAGATACGACTGCCGCTGCTCGCCGAACGATAGAGCGATGACAGCCCCGGCAGGGCTAGCGCAACCCTATGCCGCCGCCACAGCGCATCGGGCAGCGTCTTCGCGAGGATAGTACCCAGCCACACGAAGCGCTCGGCATCGCTGATCAGATAATATCCGCGATTGCCGCTCGTGCCCGTGCTCTGCCCAATAACGAACCCTTCGATCCGCTCTTTGCCCGCCGCAATCGCCTCTCGGACCTTCGCCGCATCGATGCCGCCCAGGTTCATCTGCGCGAAGTTGGCGATGAGAGTGGCCTTGTCCATGATCGGCCATTGGTCAAACGGCTGCGCCCGATACGGCCGATAATATTCCATATGGCGCGCGAGATGTTGGCTCAGCGCTGCGATTTTCCGTGACTGGTAACGCCGTAGCGAAGCCCGATCGCGAATAACAGCCGCCCTCCACCTCGTCAGCCAGAAGCTCCGGGCAGCGATAATGCTCAGGACGGGTGTCACACTGATTTCATACCTAAGCCGACATGGAACTGCATGGGGAAGAAATGCCTGCCTTTGGAGAGCGATGCGTGCCATCGAGTACAAGCACTCAACGTTAAGGCCCATTTCCAGTCATGGCGAAAATGCGCGAGTAGTCCTTCGCACGTAAAAGGATCAAGCGACAGACCATCGACCATCGGCGCCTGCAACACCGCAAGCTCGCCGCCCAACTTCCACCCCCTTTCCCACCCTCCCCGCACCTCGAAGGTCGCCTAGGCAGCAGGAGCCGGCAAGCCGGGAAGCGGGCTTCGGCCTCCCGCTGGGCCGTCTTCCTTCCCGTCGCCTGTCCCCACTGGCTCCACGGCTTTCGGCCTGCCGATCAGCCGCCCCAGATCGCGCACTGCCAGCAGCAGACCGATCCCGCGCGGACCCGCGATGTAACGTGGTTCCCATACGGGAGCGAACTTGTCCTTATAGGCGCGCAGGCCCTTGAAGCCGTAGAACCGCTCGCCATGGGCGGAGACAACCGAAGCGACCTTCGCCCACAGCGGTGAGAGGCGATGCGCCTCGATACCTGACAGGGGCGCAATGCCGAGCGAGAAACGCGCGAAGCCATGCGTCTTGCCCCAGTCCATCAGGCTGGCGAACATATAATCCATCACGCCCGGCGGCGATCCCGCGCCATGGCGCATAAGGTCGATCGACAGTTCCTGCCCATCCGCCGTACGCCAGATATTGGCAAAGGCCACGATGGCCCCATCCACCCGCACCACGGCGCAATCGAGTTGCGCGAGATAGTCGGGATCGAACTGGCCAAGGCTGAAGCCCTTTTCCCGCTGGCCTTTCTCTTCCAGCCAGGCATCGGAAATGGCGGCAAGTTGCGGCATGATCGCCGGGACATCCGCGGCCGGGACAATGCCGAAACTCGCCCCTTCCCGCTCGGCCCGGCGCACAGACTGACGCAGCTTGCGCATCTCCGGCCCCTCGATCGTGAAATCGGGCAGGCTTATCAGCGCCTCCTCGCCATATTTGACGATCTGGAGACCTAACGAGATCGCCAGTTCCAGTGCGGCGGGGCTGATCTGGTAAAGCAGCAGCCGCCCCTGCGCGACATCGGCCATGCTGCGGATGTTCCACAAGAGCGCAGACCATGCCGCCCTGCTGCCCACCGGATCACCCATCACGATCCAGCTCGCCCCGCGAACCTGATACATCAGGAACGCCTCACCGCCGGGAGAAAGGAGGAACCGCTTGTCGCCGGTGAGGGCAAGCATCGCCTCGGTTCGTTCGGCCCGCTGGAGGATTTCCACCACGCGCGGCGGCACGCCTGCCTCCTGCCCACGCGCCTTTGCCGGGGAGAAGAGCCGCCACATGATCACGCAGGCCAGCGTCAGCAATACGCCCAGGCTGGCGCGCATATAGCGCGAAGCATCGCCATGCAGATCGAAGCTCCACCACAGGTCGGTGCGGTATTGGACATGCTTGTAGGCGAACAGCCCTGCCCAGATGGCGAGGCTGATCGCGGCAGTGATGCATGCAAGCCATACGTTGGAAAACGGCCAGTCGGTCAAGCGCGTGCGACGATAGAAGGCGGGGCTGGTCCATTGCAGCAGCCCGGCAATCACCAGGCACACGGTCGCCTCCTCATAGTCGATGCCCTTGGCGAGCGAGAAGGCGGCCCCTGCCACCAGCAGCGCACGCGTGGCCACGAAAGCACCATCCAGCCGCCGGTAGAGGCCCGGTGCGAGCAGCAGCAATCCCGCGCCCACCATACTGGCGGCAAGATGCGATGCCTCGATAAAGGGCAGCGGCACCACAACCTCCAGGGCGCGCAGGCGGCCGGGCAGGCCGGGCGTGGAGCCCGATAGCAGCAGGAGGCCGCCACCCATGAAACTGGCCGCGCTCATCAGCATCGGCGCGATCCCGTTGGCAATGCCCCGCACGCTGGTGAAGGTGCGCGCCACGCGCCGCTGCCAGCCTTCGTAAAGCGCGAACACCGTCACCCCCAACGCCAGCGGCAGAAGGTAATAGATCACCCGATAGGCAATCAGCGCCGCGAGCAATGGGACCTTGCCGATGGGCAGACTGGCCAGCAGCACCGCCTCGAACACGCCCAGCCCGCCAGGTACATGGGTAAGCAGGGTAGCGACGATAGCCAGCGCATAAGTAATGGCGAACAGGAAGATCAGCGATGGATCAGCGCCCGGTATCAGCACGAACAGCGCCAAGCTGGCTGCCGCCAGATCAAGGCAGGCCACCCCGATCAGTGCCAGCGCCATGGCCGGCCGGGGCAGCGGAATGCTCCAGCCGAACAGCGACACATTGCGCGGCCCCAAAGCGCAGGCGACGAGGCAACAGGCCGCTGCCGCCAATATTGCCCAGCCGATCGCATGGGCCGCGACCGGCTCCAGCCGCAATGGCCCCAGATCGAGCGGGCCGTGATGCAATGCCAGGGCAAGCCCCGTAACCGTGACGATCCCCGCCCAGAAGGTGATGCCCGCAATCGCGATCACTCGTGCAATGTCCGCCGCGGGCAGGCCCGCCCCGCCATAAATCCGCATCCGCGCCGATCCCCCCGTGACAAGGGAAAGGCCCAGATTGTGGCTGATGGTATAGCTGGTGAAGGATGCGATCGCGGCAGTGCGCCACGGTAGGGGCTGCCCGATCAGCCGCAGGGCGAGCACATCATAGAGGGTGAGCAGCAGATAGCTGGTTGCCGTAAGCGCCAGCGCCAGACCGATCCGGCCATTCGAGATATCGTGGAAAGCAGCCTTCACATCGGCCAGATGCATGGTGCGCGTCAGTTCATGCAGCGCCACGAAGCCGAGGCAGACCAGCAGGAGCACCAGAACCAGCGACACCAGCCCCCGATGGCGCCGCAATCCAGCGGTCAGTTCACTCATCCGGCGTCTTCTCGATCCTGTGCCAGACCTGCGACTTGCAAAGGAAGCCACCAATCAGGCAGCCGCGTATCTTCAGATCTTCCTGCCCGACGCGAGTGATGGTGGAAGGAAAACTATGTCCCATATCGGGCACATAGACACTGCCGGACCATTTGCCCGGCGCGCCTGGCCGATAGTCTTCCAGCAATTCGATGCCGATCAGCTTGCCCACCCCGCTTTCGCGCGCATCGCTCTGCGCGGTGTGGCTGGCCCAGACGATCCAGCCACACAATTTCTCGCCGCAGCTGCCGGTACGCACCGCAACTGTACGATGCGGGTTGAGCCAGATGCCCTCTGCCTCCATCGGCGCCTGCGCCTGTGCGGACATTGCACCCACAAGCGCGGCTATAATGGCGGCAAACCGGCAAAAGGGGGCGAGCGATATCCTCTTCATGGCATTTACCCTGAACATGGTCCAACCGGCAATGGCCCGCCGCTTATGGCAGGGTGATGGGCGCCGCCTGAACTTTCCGTAACCTATGCGGCCCAAGGATGCCGCTTGCATGACATAATCTTCATTTTCCGCCAACTCGCCAGGAATGTCACCACTGCTAGAACAGCCGCCGAAAGGAGGCCAGATGGCTGGTATGATGACGGGACTGCCCGGCAAACTTGGCCTCACGGCTGCGGCATTCTCCGCCTTGGCAGGTGTTGTGGTGACGCGGGCCTATATCGGCAGGCCGCACTATCACCCCCATGCTGCATCGCGCGTGCAGCCGTCCTTGACCCTGGGCGCGACCCTGTCGGAACTGGAAACGCCGGAAGGGCGCCGGCTTGTGGTCACCAGCCTGCGAACGGGCGGACCGGGGGCCGAAGGGGGCCTGCGCGTAGGCGACCGGATCGAGCGCGTGGCCGGGTTTGCCTCACCCGGCAAAGCCGCGCTTAAGAAGAGACTTGCCAACCGCGGCCCGCAAGGGATTGATGTGGAGATCGGGCGCGATTCCGGGATGTTCATGCTGCATATCCCGCCCGCGCACACGGAGCTTGGCGAATGAGTCAGAAAATCCTGGTGGTGGAGGACGACGCCGGCATTGCCGATTTCGTCACCGGCGGGCTGAGCGAGCATGGCTTTGTGGTGGATCGCGCAGAAAATGGCCGCGATGGCCTGTTCCTGGCGACCGACGGAACCCATGATTGCATCGTGCTCGACCGGATGTTGCCCGGCATGGACGGAATGGCCGTGCTCAAGGCCGTCCGTGCGGCGGGGATCGAAACGCCGATCATCATCCTTTCCGCGCTTGGCTCTACCGAAAACCGGATCGAGGGGCTGGAAGGCGGTTCGGACGATTATCTCACCAAACCCTTCGCCTTTGCAGAATTGCTGGCGCGCATCCGCTTGCTCATCCGGCGCTCAAAGGGCCATGGCCCCGCACCGGAAACATGCCTGACCTGTGACGATCTGGAAATGGACCTTATCGCCCGCAAGGTACGACGCGGCGGCAAGCAGGTGGAACTGCAGCCGCGCGAGTTCCGCCTGCTGGAATATCTCCTGCGCAATGCCGGGCAGGTAGTCACCCGCACCATGCTGCTGGAGGGCGTGTGGGATTACCATTTCGATCCCGGCACCAATGTGATCGATGTGCATATCAGCCGGCTGCGCAAAAAGATCGATGAGGGCCACGGCCGGGCATTGCTGCACACGGTGCGCGGATCGGGCTACCGCCTGGGTATCGACCTCTGACCATGCGGCTCAGCCATTCGGCGATCTTCCGCTTCGGCGCGTTGGTATTCCTGCTGCAACTGGCAGGATCGCTGGCACTGCTGCTGGTTGTACATCAGCTTACCGGCCGCCAGATCATTGCCGATGCGCAAATAAAGGCCGAGGAGCTACGGGACGAGCTGCTTGCGCGCGAGGAAGGCGGCGACCTCAAGGCCCTGTCGGCACGGGTCCGCGCCAGGCAGCGTGCCAGCGGCAATGGCGATGTGGTCCTGCTGTTGGCCGATGCCCAGGGCAGGTCGCTGGCGGGTAATATCGCCCAATGGCCTCCCTCTCTCCCCCGGCACAGCGGCGCGACGACTGCCGAACTGTTCCGCATCGCCAGCTCGGAACCAGAAGAGATGCGGCTGGTATCCACTCGTCTGCCCCAAGGTGCCTATCTGCTGACCGGCCATGTGATCGAAAACGAGAGGCGCTTCACCGAGCTCCTGGAAGAGGCGATGACCAGCGCCCTTGCCGTGGCACTGGCACTGGGCGCCTTCGCCGCGTGGAGCGCTGCGCGCATGCTGGACCGCAAGGTCCGGACCATTGTCGATACTACCGAAGCAGTAAGCGCAGGCGATTTCAATCAGCGCGTGCCCCTGCAGGGTAGCGGCGACGCCTTCGACGCGCTGGGGCTGGCGATCAATCACATGCTGGAGCGGATCGGCAATCTGGTGAGCGAGCTGAAATTCGCCACCGACGGGCTGGCACACGATCTGCGTTCCCCCCTGACGCGGTTACGTTCCACGCTTGAGCGGGCGCTGGCGGCGGAGGAAGGGGAGGAAACCCGGAAGGCCATCGCCAGAGCCATGGAGGAAGGGGATCGGCTGCTCGCCATGCTGGAAACCGCGCTGCAGATCAGCCGGGCCGAAGCCGGGCTCGGCCGCGAAACCTTCACCGAAACCGACGTGACGGATCTCGTGCGCGACATGGCAGAAGTCTATGGCCCGGTCGCTGAGGATCTGGGCATTGCCATCACCCTGGACGCTCCCGGCACAGTGAGGCTGCCGGTGCACCGCGAACTACTGGCCCAGGCTTTCGCCAATCTGATAGACAATGCGCTGAAATATGGCGGCCAGGCAATCGAGCTTTCCGCCCATACCACCGGAGAAGAACTTGTGCTTGCCGTGGCCGACAACGGGCCGGGCATTTCGGAGGCAGAACGCCCGGTCGCCCTGCGCCGCTTCGGCAAGCTTGATTCCGCCCGCACCCGTAGTGGTGCAGGGCTGGGTCTCGCGCTCGCCTCGGTCGTCGCACGCTTGCATGGCGGGGAACTGGTCCTGGCCGACAATGAGCCGGGCCTGCGGGCGCAAGTCAGGCTACCTCTGCATCCGCCGCACTGAAACCCGGCGAGATTACCCAAGTTTAATCTGCCGAACACGCCGCAGGAGGTTCGAATGCCCTATGGTCGCCCGCCCGGGCTGGACGATGCCGTTCTGAAGGGGATCATTGCTTGAAGAAGGCCCACTCCCTGCTGATCGCGCTGGCCATCATCTGCGCCGGGCTGGGGGGCTTCGCGGCATATCTCGGCTATTTCGGCGGGCGGTTGTTCGTGCCGCTGGAAGCACGCGAAGGCCCCGCCCCTCTCAAACGAGATGTTGCGGCCGTAGTCCTGTCGGGCGACATGGGCTTCAACATCGGCATGAGCCGGCAAATCGCCGAGCGGCTAACCCGGGACGGAATTCCGGTAATCGGCGTCAATTCGCTGGTCTATTTTCGCCACCGCCGCAGCCCGGCAGAAGCGACGCAATTGTTGCGAATGGCGATCGGCAAAGCGCTCCGCTTCGGCCACGCGCGCAAGGTGCTGCTGATCGGACAATCCTATGGTGCGGACATGACGCATGTCGGGCTCGCGGGGATGAACCCGGCCGAACGGGCGCACATCGCCATGGTCGCGCTGATCGTACCCACCGACAATGTGATCATGCGTGCCTCCCCGGCGGAGCTGCTCGAACTCGTCGATGCTGACGCTGACGCCCTCACCACCGCTCGCAAGCTGACCTGGGCGCCCACTCTATGTTTCTATGGACGGGAAGAAAGGAACAGCCTGTGCCCCGCGCTCAAGGCCGGCAATGTTCGGATAACTGCGCTGCCCGGTGGCCATCCCCTGCACCACGATCCGGACGCTCTGTATCGACACTTGCGCCGCGCGAT